>NZ_JBIAFT010000004.1:440416-515569 GCF_042869455.1 Streptomyces sp. NPDC007025
AGGCGGTCCACGCTTTCCGTGGGCACACCTCGCCTCTCGCCTTCGTGGAGATGGCGGGAATCGAACCCGCGTCCAACGAAGTGGAAACAGGGCTTCTCCGAGCGCAGTCCGCTGCGATTTTCTCGGCCCCGGAGATCACGCGGACAAGTCTCCGACGGGCCCAGTCACTGTTCGATGTCCCGGTAGGTCCCGTGACCGGACCTACGCGGTGAGTTCCCTTAGCTGATGCCAGGAACCGGGGCGGGAACTACCCCGGGCTGACACTTCGCAGGTCGCTGCTCAGGCAGCGAGGGCGAAGGAATCGCGCTTGGTGTTGGCGATTATTTTTTTGCGGCACATGGTTAACGAGATCATTGCCGCGTTCCTCGGCTCGCTTCCCCTGCTTCGACGTTCGCTGTCGAAACCGATCATCCCCGTGTTGAGTTGACAATCTGCACACCCACCCTCCCGGGCGGTGCCGTCATGCTGCTCCCATACTACGTGACCCGGCCGCGGCGATGCCAACCATTTGGGCACCGACGGGAACGTGCTCAGACCCCGGAAGCCTCAGACCGTCGCGCGCTGGCGTCGGCGGACCGCCGAGACGGCACGTTCCGCCTCGCGGCGGTCCTGCTTCTCCCGGAGCGTCTGCCGCTTGTCGTACTCCTTCTTGCCCTTGGCCAGAGCGATCTCCACCTTGGCCCGGCCCCGGTAGAAGTAGAGCTGGAGCGGGACCAGGGTGTAGCCGGTCTCCTGGAGCTTGCCGGTGAGCTTGTCGATCTCGGCCCGATGGAGCAGCAGCTTCCGCTTGCGCCGGGCCGCGTGGTTGGTCCAGGTGCCCTGCGCGTACTCCGGAATGTGCACGTTGTGCAGCCAGACCTCGCCGCCGTCGATCTGGGCGAAGCCGTCGACGAGCGAGGCACGGCCCTGCCGCAGCGACTTGACCTCGGTGCCCGTCAGCGCGATGCCGCACTCGTACGTGTCCAGCACGAGGTAGTCATGACGCGCCTTCTTGTTCTGCGCGATGAGCTTCCGGGTGTCCTTGTCGTCCTTGGCCTTGGCCTTGGCATTGGTCCGTGTCGTCTTCATCTTCGCCATAGCCGGTCCATTCTCCCACTACGACCGGGCCCCGAGGCCACTCAATACTGTCCTGGCCCGCTCCATGGACTCGCCCCTGCTGCGCACCGAGAGGTCGGGCGCGATGCCGTGCCCCTCCACGTCGCGACCCGACGGAGTCGTGTAGTGCCCCACCGTCAGCTCGGCGACGGAGCCGTCGGACTGGGGGCGGGGCATCTGCACCGACCCCTTGCCGAAGGTCCGCGAGCCGACCACGACGGCGCGGCCCCGGTCCTGCAACGCACCGGTGAGCATCTCGGCCGCGCTCATCGTCCCGCCGTCGACCAGCACGACCAGCGGGCGCCGCTCGACGTCGCCTGGGTGCTCCGCGTCGTCCTCGGCGTACAGCGCGTGCTCGGTGCCGTCGTCGTCGTAGGTGGCGACGAGACCGCCGTCGAGGAACGCCCCTGCGGCGGTGACCGCCTCGTCCACCAGGCCGCCGGAGTTGCCCCGCAGGTCCAGCAGGACGGGCCCGGTCTCCGGTACCCGCTCGCGGACCGCCTTGCGCACCTGTTCGCCGGAGCCCCGGGTGAAGGAGCGGATCGCGACCCGGGTGACGCCCTCGCCGACCCGGTCCACCCGCACCGACTCGGTCGTCAGCCGCTCCCGGCGCAGCGTGCGGTGCAGGTCGCGGCCGCCGCGGGTGAGGTGGAGCCGGACCCGGGTGCCGGGGTCGGCCGCGTCGGCGGGGGAATCCGGGTCGGAGCCGCGCAGCAGCGCCACCACGGCGGTGACCGGCTTGCCCGTCACGCGCCGACCGGCCACCGAGCGCAGCCGGTCGCCCGCCCGGATGCCGGCGCGGTCGGCGGGGCTGCCGGGCTGCACCCGCTCCACCCGCACGGCGGTACCGTACCCGGTCCGCTGCCCGCCCGCGCGGTCGGTGGCGCTCTCCGCGTCCGCGGCGCCGCTCCCGGAGCCGTCGGTGCGCGGTGCGTCGGCCCGGGTCTGCCGTACGGAGATGCCGACCCCCACGTAGGAGCCGTCGAGGGCCTGCCGCAGCCCCTCGTACTCACGGGCCGAGTAGGCGGCGGACCAGCGGTCGCCGCTGCGGCTGACCACGGCGTCCGCCGCGTCGCCTCCGGCCCGCCCGCGGGCGCCGCGCGAGCCGGCGGACTCGCCCTTGGCGTCGACCGGGCCGCCGAGTGCGCTGCGGCCCGCGCCGTGCGCGGCGCTGCCGGGGGCGGCCGACCCGAAGGCGGCCAGCTCCCCGCCGAACGCTCCGGTGGCGGCTCCGGTCGCCAGCACACCGGCGAAGACCATCGTCAGGGCCCCGCGCCGCGGCCGGCGCGGGCGCGTGTCGAGGAACCACGAGCCTGGCATGGTCCGGAGTGTAGGCCAGTGCGGGGCGCCTCACGGCGGGTTGGGCGCACGGCGCCTCGCGGCCTGTGTCACACCTTCAGGTACTTGCGCAACGTGAAGAAGGCTGCCACGGCAGGCATCAGCAGCCCCACCGCGAGAATCCGTGGCATCACCGCGATCACCGCGTCCCAGCCGATGAACTCGATCAGCACGATCTTCTGCTGCAGCCAGTTGTTGATCAGGAAGTACTTGCCCAGGACGAGCAGCACACAGGCGAACCCGGCGCCGATCAGCCCCGCGATGGCGGCCTCCAGGATGAACGGCATCTGGATGTAGAAACTGGACGCGCCCACCAGCCGCATGATCCCGGTCTCCCGGCGTCTGCTGAACGCCGACACCCGCACGGTGTTGACGATCAGCAGCAGCGCGACCACCAGCATCAGCGCCATCACGCACAGGGCCGCGATGTTCATACCGTTGAGGAGGTTGAAGAGCGGCTCCAGCGTCTTGCGCTGGTCCTGCACCTCCTGGACTCCCTGTCTGCCGGAGAAGGCGGTCTGCAGAACCTGGTACTTGGTCGGGTCCTTGAGTTTGACCCGGTAGGACTCCTGCATCTGGTCCGGCGTCAGCGAAGCGGCCAGCGGCGAGTCCTTGAACTGCTTCTTGTACAGCTTGTACGCCTGGTCGGCGGACTCGTGGTAGACCTTCTCGACGACGTCGAGCTTCTTCAGGTCAGCCTTGATCTCGCTCTTCTGCTGCCGGGTGACCGCGCCCTTGGCGCAGTTGGGGTCGTCCGAGGAGGCGTCGTTCTTGTTGCACAGGTAGATCGAGACCTGGACCTTGTCGAACCAGTACCCCTTCATCGTGCTCACCTGCTCGCGGGCGAGCAGCGAGCCGCCCGCCAGCGCGAGCGACAGGGCGACCGAGACGATCACCGCGAAGGTCATCGTGAGATTGCGGCGGAGACCGACGCCGATCTCCGACAGGACGAACTGGGCGCGCATGGCGTCCTTTCCTCAGTGCTGGTGCCGGTGCCTCAGTCGCCTCAGTGCTGGTATCCGTAGACACCGCGCGACTGGTCGCGCACGAGGCGGCCCGTCTCGAGTTCGATGACGCGCTTGCGCATCTGGTCGACGATCTGCTGATCGTGGGTGGCCATCACCACGGTGGTGCCCGTGCGGTTGATCCGGTCCAGCAGCTTCATGATGCCGACGGAGGTCTGCGGGTCCAGGTTGCCGGTCGGCTCGTCGGCGATCAGCAGCATCGGGCGGTTGGCGAAGGCCCGCGCGATGGCGACCCGCTGCTGCTCGCCGCCGGACAGCTCACCGGGCATCCGCTCTTCCTTGCCGCCCAGGCCGACCAGCTCCAGGACCTCGGGGACCGTCTTGCGGATCTGGCCGTTCGACTTGCCGATGACCTCCAGCGCGAAGGCCACGTTCTGCCCGACGGTCTTGTTGCCCAGCAGCCGGAAGTCCTGGAAGACCGTGCCGAGCTGCCGCCGCATCTGCGGCACCTTCCAGTTGGACAGCCGCGCCAGGTCCTTGCCGAGCACATGCACCTGGCCGGAGCTGGCCCGCTCCTCGCGCAGGAGCAGCCGCAGGAAGGTGGACTTGCCGGAACCGGAGGAGCCCACCAGGAACACGAACTCGCCGCGCTCGACCTCCAGCGAGACATCGCGGAGCGCCGGGCGGTTCTGCTTGGGATAGGACTTGGAGACGCTGTCGAATCGGATCACGGATACACCACGTCGACCTGGGTAGGGACAACGGAAACCGCGGTGCGGCCCCCTGGGACGCCCACCGGCGGCAGCCGGGAGCGGTGTGGGCGACCATACGCGAAGCGTGGCGTACCGCGCACGCGGCACCCGCGCCCTCACCCCGCCCCCGCGCCCCACCTGCCTGTTTCTGCGTGGAGCCGCCTCACCTGGCAGAGTGGAATCGAGCACCCCTGGGGAACGAATCACTCACGGGTGTCGTTGGCGCGACTGAGGAGGAGTTCGCATGACATGCGATCGACTGGTGTGTGCCAACTGCGCGGGGCCCGTGAACGAGGGGCGTTGTGCCGTGTGCCGTGCCCATCGGGAACGGCTGCACCGGGAGGCCCCGCTGGCGCATCTGTCCCCGGCGGCGCTGATCGCCCTGCTGGCGGCACTGATAGCGGTAACACTTGTGGCACAGCGCGTAGCCACGGCGTGACGTCGCAGACGCGCGCCGTGCACGAGCGCCGTCCCGGCGGGTGACCCGCCGGGACGCCGAGCCGTGTCGTCACCGGAAAACACGAACGCGCCGGGTTGCGGCGGTCCGAAGACCCCCGCGCCCCGGCGCGCTGGTGCGAGCCTGACTCCCTAGGCGGCGGTGCGCCGCGAGGCGAGCCTCGGCATCAGGCGGAACCCGACGCCACCGGCGATCATCGTCGCCGCGCCCACCAGCAGGAAGGTCGTCTCACCCGAACCGGTCTCGGCCAGCTCGTCCTTCGGCGCCTCCGGCTTGCTGTCCTGGACCGGCTGGCTGCCCGCGCTGTCCGGGTTGGTGCCGACCTCGCACTTCACCTGGTCACCGTCGAGGTCGCAGGTGTCGTCGCCGCCACCGCCGGAACCACCGGTGGTCGCCGGCTGCTCGCCGCCGCCTCCGTTGCCGTTGCCACCGTTGCCGTTGCCACCGCTGTGGGCGTTGCCGCCGTTGCCGTTGCCGCCGTTGTCGGCCGCACCGCCGTCGTCGCCACCAGCATTGCCGTTGCCGCCGTTGTCGGCCGCACCGCCGTCGTTGCCGTTGCCACCGTCGGCGACACCGCCATCGTCGCCGTTGCCACCGTCGGCGACACCGCCGTCGTTGCCGCTGCCGCCGTCGTTGCCGCCGATGACGGTGCCGCCGATGCCGCCGTCGTCACCACCGATGCCGCCGTCGCCGCCGCCGATGCCGTTGTCGCCGCCGCTGTCGCCGCCGCTGTCACCGCCGCCGTCGCTGTCGCCACCGCCGAAAATGCCGCCGAGGATGCCGCCGGAGTCTCCGTTGTCCGACACATCGGCGGCCTGCGCGGCACCTGCGGCGGTCAGCGAGGCGCCCGCGGCGAACACGGCCGCTGCGGCGATCCGCGCGACCCGCAGCCGCGTCTTCGATTTGCTCATGTTCCAACTACCCCCAGTAGCTGTACTCGTGGATGGGGCCGCTGCGCGTGGAGCGCGATCCGCACCGGGCTTGCCGTCGAGGCGATGTCGAGGCGATGTCGTACCCCCACCCGGACTGCCGCCGTCTTCACCGGGGCTCTCCCGCCCCGTTCATGCGCTCCTGACACAGGCATGCCGAGCCAACAGCTTTCCCCAGCCCTCGTGTGCGCGTCAAGCGAAGATCCGTCGAACAGGCCCGAGGCGTGCCCGACAAAGCCTGACGCGACGTCAGTTCTGGGCCTGCTCCTGCTGCTTGCGCCAGCGGATACCGGCCTCCAGGAAGCTGTCGATGTCGCCGTCGAGCACGCCCTGCGGGTTGCCCACCTCGTACTCGGTGCGCAGGTCCTTGACCATCTGGTACGGGTGCAGGACGTACGAACGCATCTGGCTGCCCCAGGAGTTGCCGCCGTCGCCCTTGAGCGCGTCCATCTTGGCCTGCTCCTCCTGGCGGCGGTGGGCGAGCAGTCGCGCCTGCATGACGCGCATGGCGGCGGCGCGGTTCTGGATCTGCGACTTCTCGTTCTGGCAGGAGACGACGATCCCGGTCGGCAGGTGCGTCATGCGCACCGCCGAGTCCGTGGTGTTCACCGACTGGCCACCGGGGCCCGAGGAGCGGAAGACGTCGATCCGCAGCTCGTTCTCCGGGATGTCGATGTGGTCCACCTGCTCCACGACCGGAAGCACCTCGACCCCGGCGAACGAGGTCTGGCGGCGGCCCTGGTTGTCGAACGGCGAGATGCGCACCATCCGGTGCGTGCCCTGCTCCACCGAGAGCGTGCCGTAGGCGTACGGCGCCTTCACCGTGAAGGTCGCGGACTTGATGCCCGCCTCCTCCGCGTAGGAGATGTCGAACACCTCGGTGGGGTAGTCCCGGCGCTCGGCCCAGCGCAGGTACATGCGCATCAGCTGCTCGGCGAAGTCGGCGGCGTCCACACCGCCCGCCTCGGCGCGGACGCTGACGACCGCCTCACGCGGGTCGTACTCACCGGACAGCAGCGTGCGGACCTCCAGCTCGTCCACCGTCTTGCGGACCGCCGCCAGCTCGTTGTCCGCCTCGACGCGGGCGTCCGCGTCGTCCTCGCTCTCGGCCAGCTCGAAGAGCACCCCGACGTCGTCGATCCGCCCCCGCAGCTCCTCGACTCTGCGCAGCTGCCCCTGGAGATAGGAGAGCCGGCTGGTCACCTTCTGCGCGTTCTCGACGTCGTCCCACAGGTCGGGGGCCGCCGCCCGCTCCTCGAGCGCGGCGATGTCTGACCGCATTTTGCCCAGGTCAAGGACGGCCTCGATCGACTCCATGGTGGAGGAGAGGGACTTCAGCTCTTCGGATACATCGACGACTGCCACGCTCCCCACCCTAACCGCAAGCCGCCACCCCAGCCCTAGCCCACTTGGGCGTCACGCTCCGCGCTGCGGTGTGCCGTCAGCGTGGTCACCAGCACGTCCCGGCGCGCGGGCCCGGTGGTCTCCGCCGGGCGGACGGCGCCCACCTCATGCAGGGTGGCCCGGTCGTCGCCGAGCAGCAGGCTGCCCGGCTCGTGCAGGGTGGCGGTCAGCAGCCGGGTGCCGTCGGGCGCGTAGACGGTGTGCCGGCCGCCGACGGCGTTCTGCCGGCCGACCAGCAGGGAACTCACCAGCGTCGCCCCGGCGCGGTGCCGCCCCTCGGGGACGGGCAGCGCGGCCCGGTCGGCCGAGGCGACCACCCGGATCGGATGCGCTCTGACGCTCCACACCTCGGCGTCCCGCAGACAGCTCGCGATCCGGCCCAGCATCCGCACCAGGGCCTTGAAGAGCGGATCGGCCGCGAAGACGTCGGTGAGCGGCTCGATGTGGCCGCCGTCCCCGAGCGGGAGCGGGCCGCTGTCCCCGGGCTGCGCGAAGGCCGGGTGCGGCGCCGGGCGCAGCGCACCGGTGCGGTCCAGCGAGAAGTGCCCGTAGCGGCGCAGGCGGTGCGTGTCGTCCCACGCGGCGTGGCCTTCCGGTGCCAGGTCCTCCCAGTGCAGGTCGAAGTGCCGCCAGTCGGCCGCGTCGGCTCCCACGCACCGGGAGACGGCCGCCGGCTCCATCACCTGGGCGTGCCGGGAGAGCAGTGCCTGCCGGGCGCGGGCGATCTCGCCCGCGCTGCGCCGCGTCGGAGCGCCCGCGATGTCCGCCATGCGGCACCTCCCTCGTGCCCTGCCCGGTACGGCCGGTTCGCCGGGCGCGGCCCGCACGCCGATCCGGCACGTCCAGCCTGCTACGCGCCGCCGCGCTCCGCATCCGGGCCCGGCGCACGGGCTTCCGGTCAGTCCGTCGGGTACCCGTACGCGGGCGCCCGCAACGAGCCGGTGTCCTCCTCGGCGGTGGCCAGCCAGCCGCCCACTGCGAGGGCCACGGCGGCCAGCGCGGCGGCAACGCCTATTTTCAGCCGTCTGCGCCGCACGGCGGTCCGGTGCCGCGCGGACCCGGCGCGCGCCTCACCCGCGGCGCGGGGCGTGCGTGCCGTGCCGTGCGCGCCGCCGGCCAGCTCGTCCTCGCCGGGCACCCGCATGCTCGTGTGGGTGTCCCGGTTCGCGTCGGGGCCGACCCGCGAGTGGACGAGGGGCACGGCGCCGCCGCCCGCGGCGGCCGCCGCCGCGCCGGGGCCGGGACGCCGGTCGTGCGCCGCGCCCCCCGCGCCGCCCGCGCCCGGCGCGTGGCCGGGGTACGCGTCGTCACCCGCGTACTCGTCGTGGTCGGGGTAGGCGTCGTGGTCCGCGTATGCGGCGGGTCCCCCGTGTTCGGCGTGCCCGCCGTACTCGCCGTATTCGTCGTCCTGTTCGTCGATGTCGAGCGGCGGCAGCCCCTCCAGGCCCGGCAGCAGTTCGCGCAGCCGGGCCGCCAGTTCCGCGGCGCGCAGCCGGGAGGCGGGGGCCTTGGCGAGGCACTGGTGGACGAGCTGCCACAGCTCGTCCGGGATGCCGGGCAGCGGCGCCACGGTCTCGGTCACATGTCTGCGCAGCACCGCTCCGGGGTGGCCGCCGCCGAACGGCGTGAAACCCGCCAGCAGTTCGTAGACGACGGTGGCCAGCGCGTAGATGTCGACGGCGGCGCGCGGCGGCAGCCCCTCGACGATCTCGGGCGCCAGGTAGTCGGGGGTGCCGATGATCGAGGTGGCGCGGGTGCGGCTGGGCGAGTCGATGAGCTTGGCGACGCCGAAGTCGGTCAGCAGCGCGGGCGGCGCCCCGCCGGGCCCCTCCAGCGCCAGGGCGTCCAGCAGCACGTTCTCCGGCTTCACGTCGCGATGCACCAGCCCGGCGGCGTGCGCGGCGGCCAGCGCGTCGGCGACGTCGGCGGCGATGGCGACCGCCGCGGCGGGTGCCAGCCGGCGGTCCCGCTCCAGCCTGGTGCGCAGATCGGTACCCCGCACCAGGTCCATGACCAGGGCCAGTTCGTTGCCGTCCACCACCAGGTCGCGTACGCCGACGACGCGCGGATGGTCGAGGCACAGCAGCGCGCTGCGCTCCTGCACGAACCGCTCGACCAGGTCCTGGTCGGAGGCGAGGTCCTCACGCAGCAGCTTGATGGCGACGGGACCCTCCGGTCCGTCACCGAGCCACACCGTTCCGGCGCTGCCGCGGCCGAGGATGCGGTGTGCCGTGTAGCGACTGCCGATCTTCCGTGCCATGGCGACAAAACTACGCGGCGGGGCCCGGGTTGGGAGCCCCGGATGCCGGTAACTGTCACTTCTGTGGGGGAAATCCCCCTTCAGGTGTCGACAAATCCCCATGGTCGCCGGTGCTCGGGTCCGGCCCACGGGGATTCCGGTGCGGCGCCACAGGCTTCCGGTGCGGCGCCGCGGAATTCCGCTTCGGCTGTCGGGCGGGCCGAAGCCTCAGTTGTTGACCTTGTCGAAGAAGTCCCCGATCTCGCGGAACACGTCCTTCGTCGACTCCCAGAAACTCTTGCCGTCGGCCCACCACTGCGGAGCATCCGTCAGGTTCCAGAACAGCACTCCCGCCACCACGAGGATGACGATGAGGAACAGGCACCCCTTGAGGCAGCCCAGCCCCGGGATGCGCATGGGGTTGGCGCTGCGCTGCCGCGGCTCGCGGCGCTGCCGGGGCTCGCGCGGCGGCCCCCCTTGCCGCGGATCCCGCTGCGGCCTCGGGTCCCGCTGCGGCCGGGGCTCCCGGCCCCTGGGCGGCTGCGGCTCGTAGCGCTGCGGCGGCTGCTGTGCGGGCTGCTGCCCGTACTGGCCCTGCCGGCCGTACTGGCCCTGCCCGCCGTACTGACCGTACTGCCCGTGGTCCTGGGGACCGGGCGGCGGCGGGGCCTGCCGCTGGGGGCGGCGGCGCAGCGGATCCATGCTGGGGTCGAGCGGCTGGAACTGGGTCTGCTCGTTGCGGTCCCGGGCCGCGCGCAGCTGGCTCTCCCACGGGTGGGGGCCGTCCTGCTGCGGAGTCCCGCCCTGTCCGCCCGGCGGCGGACCGCCCGGAACCGGCGGCATGACCCGGGTGGAGTCGCCGCCCTGGCCCCCTGGGCCGCTCTGCCCGCCCTGGCCGTAGCCGCCCTGCGGACTGCCGGTCTGCGGCAGCACATTGGTCTCGGCCGACGGGTCGTACCTGCCGGGCGCGCCGTGCGGGCCGCCGGTCTGCGGCAGGACGTCGGTCCGCGCCGCGGGATCGTACTGCCCGCCGCCCGCCGCCGGGGCGCCGGGCGCGGAACCCGGGACGGGTGCGGGCGCCGGGTCGGGTGCCAGCAGCGCGGCCACCCCGAGCGCGGCGCCCGCTGCCTGCGGCGTCGCCTGGGCGCCGATGCCGCCGGCGACGGCCCGCAGGCCGCGCGCCAGGTTCTCGGCGCCGGGCCGCTCGTCGGGGTTCTTGCGCAGACAGTGCTCGATGACCGTCCACAGCGGGTCGGGGAGGTTCGCGGGGCGCTCGGGTTCCTGCGCCAGATGCTGGTGCAGGACGGCGAGGGCGCTGTCGCCGCTGAACGGCGGGTAGCCGCTGACCAGCTCGTACAGCAGGATGCCCGCGCCGTAGACGTCCACCGCCGAGGTCTGCGGGCGGCCCTCGGCCGACTCCGGCGCGACGTAGGCGGGGGTGCCGACGAACTCCTGGGTACGGGTCAGTCCGGGCGAGTCCGCGAGCCGGGCGATGCCGAAGTCGGTGAGCATCGGGCGCATGCCGTTCTCGTCCTCGGTGAGCAGGACGTTCGCGGGCTTCAGGTCCCGGTGCACGACGCCGTCGGCGTGGCTGGCGGCCAGCGCGTCGGCCACCTGTGCGGTGACCAGGCAGGCCGCGACGGGCGAGAACGGGCCGTTCTCGCGCAGGTATCGATGCAGGTCAGGGCCCTCGACGAGGTCCATCACGAGCGCCAGCAGATCGCCTTCGACCACGAGGTCGCGGGTTCTGACGATGTTGTGGTGCGTCAGCCGCAGCAGCACGGAGCGCTCCCGCAGGAAGCGCATCACCACGTCGGGGTCGTTGGCCAGCTCCTCCTTGAGGACCTTGATCGCGACGGTCTCGCCGGGCTGCCCGGCCACCGCCGCCTCCGAGCCCGCCGTCTCGCGCTGGCGGGCCCGCCAGACGGTGCCCGTGGCGCCGCGCCCCAGCGGCTCTTCGAGCAGGTACTTGCTGCCTACCGGCCGCACGTCAATGCGCTCCCTGGTCTCGTTCTGCAATCCCGCCCACAATAGTGCCGCCGCGCAAGGCGGCGCCGAGGCCCGCACCCGCTCGCGGGCACGCGCGGTGACCGGCGCAGCGCACCGGGCACGCGCCGGTGCCCGTTGGGCACGCCTGGCCGGACGGCTCCCCCGGAAGACGCACGCGGGGTGGTGATGGTTGCGGCGGCGCCGTCACCCGGTCAAGATCATCAGCGCGGCAGAATCGGGCGGATGGCCAGGACCGGCTCCGCTGTCGGTCGCGGGTGCGAGTATGCATGCAGTGGTACGGACGATGTGCCGGCGCGTGAGCGCGGTGGGTGGGCTGCCCGCCGAGCGCGCGGCGCGGACGGGACCTGGAGGCGCAGATGCAGATCCGGCTGACTGTCGCGCCGGCGCCACGCGGCGCGCGCGGCACGGCGGACGCGGGCAGGGGCCGCACGGGACCGGCAGCACGCCCCGCCGCGCGGCCGCAGTCGGCACAGCCCCACCCGGTTCAACCGGTCGGACAGGCCAACGTACTGGTCACGGCTCCGGCGGGCACCGTGCTCTCGGCGGTGACCAGCGCACTGGCGACCTCAGCCGCGGCAGCGCTGGCCGCATCGTCCTCCGCTTCCGGTTCCGCCGGGAGCGAGGCGGCGGGCCAGGAGGAGGCGGCGCAGGAGCCAGTGGTCGTCTACGCCGGGACCCGGCGGCTCGACCCGCACCGCCAGATCATCGGCGAGCCCCCGCTGCTGGACGGCGCGCTCATCTCCCTGCACGCCCCCGTCGCCCCCGCCGCGCTCCCCGCGCACGGCGCCGCCGTGACGGCACTGACGGCCTACGGCTCGGCCCGGGCCCGGCTGCATGTCACCGGCGGACCCGACGCGGGCGGCATCCACCTGCTACAGGGCGGCACGGTCCACCTCGGCCGCTCCGCGGAGGCCGACGTCCCGCTGGACGACCCCGACGTCTCCCGGCTGCACTGCGCCGTCACCGTGACCGACGGCGGCACGGTCACCGTGACCGACCTCGGCTCCACCAACGGCACCACGGTCGAGGGCGCCCCGGTCGGCCGGCAGCCCGTCCTGCTGCGCCCGGGCGCCACCCTGCGCATCGGCGAGACGACCGTCCGGCTGGAGGCCGCCGCAGCGGATCCGGCCGCGCCCGGCCCGACCGCACCGCTGGCCCTGCCCACGGCCCCGGACGGCGAAGGGCGCCTCCGCCTCGTCCCCGAGCGGCCCGCCGGAGGCCCCGCCGCCGGAACGGGACCGGGGACGGCCGGCACCTCCGGCGAGCCGCCGGGCCCCGGCGGAGGAGCCGCCCGGGCAGCCGAGCACTGGGGCACGGGGGACGGCCCGGGCCACTCCGCGCACTCCTACGCACCGGCGTCCGGCGGGCCCTTCCCCGGGGCCGACATGGCCCACGGCGCGGGCCTCGTACCTCCCGGCGGCCCGAGTGGCGGTACCGCCGGGCCCCCACCGGGCGACGGGGAGGCGGCAGCCCGCAGAGGCCGGGGCCTGAGCGCCTGGGCCCGGCGCCTCACGGCCCGCACGGAGCCGGCCGGGCCCGGCACGGCACCCGGCGGCGGACCGCGGCACCCCGACCCGGACCCGCACGGGCCGACGCGCTACGGCTCGGGCACCAGCGGCTACGCGGCACACCCGGCCGAGGGCTTCGGGAACCGCCAGGAGGCGGCCGCCGACGCCCTGTCGATGCCGCCCGGCGGTGCGAAGCGCTGGCCGGACCCGGCCTCGGTGCTGCTGAGCGCCCTCGGACCGGGCCCCCGGCTGTGGGAGCGGGGCCCTGAGCATCCGGACGCGCTGACCGTGCGGCTCGGCATCGCGCACCGCGGCGGCGGGCAGGGCGACGCGGTCACCGCCGACCTGCGGCGGGCGGGCGCGCTCGGGCTGGCGGGGCCGCGGGCGCGGCTGGCCGGACTGGCACGGTCCGTGCTGGCGCAGTTGACGGCCCTGCACGGGCCCAGCGCGCTGGAGGTCGTCCTGCTGTCGGCCGACCCGGCGCGCAGCGCCCAGGCACGGCAGCAGGAGTGGGCATGGCTCGGCTGGCTGCCCCATCTGCGCCCGGGACACGGCCAGGACTGCGGGCTGCTGACGGCCTACGACCACGACCAGGCGGCCGCCCGCACGGCGGAGCTGGTACGGCGGCTGGAGGCGCAGGGCTCGGCTCCCCGCCCGGCGGGGGGCAGCGGCCCCGCCGCGGTCGTGGTGGTGGACGGCGACCCCGGCACCGCGGAGCTGCGCGCGAGCACGGCCCGACTGGCACGGGAGGGCCCGGCCGCCGGTATCCATCTGCTCTGCCTGGCCGAGACGCCGCCCGCCAGCCCGTCCTCGCCGCTGACCGCGACCCTCGAAGCGGCGGACGGCGCCTGCCCCGGATTCGCCGAGTGCGGCACGGTCGCCCTGCTGAGCGGCGATGTCGCCACGGCGGTCAAGGTCCTGCACCCCGCCGGACGGGCGGCCCCGCACAGCACCCCGGAGCGCCGGGACAGACAGGCCGGACGCGACGGGCCCGGCACCCGGGGAGGACACACCGGGCACCGCACCCGGGACGGACACGGCGGACCGGGTGGCGGACCGCGTTCCGAGGAGTGGCGGAGCGGACGGGCCCCGGCTCCTGCCGGGGCGGCGGCTCCCGGCGGGGAACCGCAGGACGGGCCGGGCCGAGCGGGCGGCGGCCCGGGGGCGCCGGGCGGGCGCGTGGCCACCGTGGACGCGGTCTCGGCGGCATGGGCCGAGCGGTTCGCGCGGGCGCTGGCGCCGCTGCGGGAACCGGAGGGCACGGGGACCGACGCGTCGGCGGCCCCGACCGTGACCCTGCCCGAGCAGTGCCGGCTGCTGGAGGAGCTGGGGCTGGCCAGGGCGACCCCCGCCGCGCTGCTCGCCCGCTGGTCGGAGCGGGCCGCCGGCACTGCGGGCCGGGTCCCGCTGGTCTTCGGCGCGGGACCGCACGGACCGCTGGAGGCCGACCTCTCGGACCTGTCGGCACTGCCCGCCGGGATGGCGCCCGCCGTCCCCGAGGGCGACACCGGCGCAGCGGGCCGCGCCCTGCCGGGGCACGCCTTCGTCAGCGGCGGCCCCGGATCCGGCAAGACCGAACTGCTCCGCTCGCTGGCGGCCTCCCTCGCCGCCGGGGAACGCCCCGACCGGCTCGCGCTGGTGCTGGTGGACGGCGCCGGTGCGGACGCCGGGGACGGGCTGCGGGTGTGCGAGGAGCTGCCGCACACCACGGCGCGGCTGACGGCGGGCGACCCGGTGCGGATGCGGCAGTTCGCGCAGTCGCTGAGCGCCGAGCTGAAGCGGCGGGCCGACCTGATCGGTGACGAGAGCAGCTTCGAGGAGTATGTGCGCTCGGCCGCCCGCTCCTCCGGACGGGTGGTGGCCCCCCGGCAGGCACCGGAGCGGGAGCCGGTACGGGGGACGGCCGCCGAGCCGCGGGCCGGGGAGGGCGTGCAGGTCCCGGCTCCCGCCCGGGCGCCCGAGGAGCGCGCCGCGGTGGCCGCCCAGCGGTCCGCCGGGCACGGCGGTGACCCGGAGGACCGCGCTGCGGGCAGGAGCGGAGTCCAGGGCGGCGGAAGGCCCGGCGCCGGAAGCGGTGCGGGACTGGAGGCACTGCCGCAGCAGGCCGGGGCGCCCTCGGCGGCCGGGGGCGGGGCGGCCCGGCGGCCGGGCCCGGATCCGGGCGACCGAGCCGTCGGGGGCGGCGGGGCTGCCGAGCCCGAGCCGGACGGTACCCGGCGCACCCTCCGGCTGCGGCGCACCGAGGCGCGGCCCGGGGACCAGCTGCCCGGGGAGCCGGGTACGGCCGCGGCGTCCCGCACCGGGACGGCCCCTACCGAGGGGTCCGGCGCCGAAGCGGCCCGCACCGATTCCACCGGTTCCGCTGGTTCCACTGATTCCGCTGATTCCGCTGGTTCCCGGGGAACCGGCGGGCCGGACGGCGACGCCGCGGCGCCCTCGCTGACGTCGCCCTCCCCGCTGGGGCCCGGCGGTGTGCCGCCCCGGCTCGTGGTGCTGGTGGACGACTTCGACACGCTGGTCGACCCCGCACTGGGCAACCCCGGCCGCCCCGCGGCCGGTTCGGTGGTCCGGGCGCTGGAGGCGGTGGCCCGGGCGGGGAGCCGGCTCGGCGTGCATGTGATCGCGGCGACCGGCCGAGCCGACCGGACGGTGCACACGGCGCCGGCCCGTGCGGCGGCGCTGCATGTGGAGCTGACCGGCGGCGAACGGGGCGCCGAGGGCACGCCGCGCGGCCGGGGCACTCTGACCCTGCGTCAGCGCCGGGGGCCGGAGGGCACCGTGGTCGGCGGGGTGCCGGTCGCCTTCCAGGCGGGCCGGGTCACCGGCCGGATCCCCCGCACCGCGACGCTGCGGCCCACGGTGGTGCCGTTGGACTGGGCGCGCGCCGGGGACCCTCCCGCGCGCCGCCAGGTACGGGAACTGGGCAACGGACCGACCGATCTGGCGCTGCTGGCCAGCGCGATGGAGCGGGCGGCCCGCCAGGTGGCGCCGGGGGCCGCGCCGGGGCCCGGATAGGCACGGCGAGTCCGGCGGCGCGCCGGCCCCCGGGGCGGCCGGCTGCCCGTCACCCGGCCCCCGCCCCACCGTCGGCCCTCGACCGCTCCCGCGCCGACGCACCGTCCGGGCCGGGCGCACCGTCCGGGCCGAGGGCGGCGGACGGTGCGGAGGCAGGGGACGCGGCGGCCGCGGTGCGGCCGGGCGTACGCAAGCCCCGCGTGCCGGAGAAGACGAGAGTGCGGGTACCCCAGAAGCGCACGGCGGTACCCAGCACCAGGCCCACTCCGGCGCCGGAGACGACGTCGGCGAGGGTGGAGGTCAGTCCCAGCAGCTGCCGCGAGACGCCGAGGCAGCCGAGCTGCACGGCCCCGCCCGCCGCGTTGACCAGCACGAAGATGCTGAACCTCTGCCAGCCCCCGGCCACCCGGCGGTCGCGCAGCCGGTAGGGGCCCAGCGCGTTGCCCGTGTAGGCGACGGCGACGCCCGCCACGAAGGACAGGGCCTTGGCGTACATCGGGTCCATCCCGACGGGGCCGCGCAGCCACAGGAAGCCGCCGAGGTCCGCGAGGAAGGCGAAGACCCCGACGGCGGCGAATCCGGCGAGCTCCGCGCAGAACGCGCGGAGCCGCGGCGGCATCCGGGAGGCGGGGGCACTCCGCGCCCTCACCGCGCGGCCCCCGGCGCGCGGCCGCTCCGGCGCGCACGGCTCCGGCCCACCAGGACAGGTCCGGCGCCGGGCCACCAGGACGCGCACGGCGCCGGACCTCGCCGACGCGTACGGCGCCGGACCCCGCGGTCGCACACGGTCTACATCCCCGCGACCGACAGCCCGTACAGCGCCGCCCAGCACAGCGCGGTGACCGCCAGCGGACGGTCGCGCAGCAGGACGTCCTCGGGGGAGCCGGACGCGCCGCGGTCGGTGAAGACGGCGTACCGCAGCACCGCCAGGATCAGCGGCACCATGGAGAGCTGCCGGCACAGCGTGGCCCCCGCGCCGGTGCCGTCCTCCAGCGCCCACAGGCAGTAGGCGAGCACCGCGGCTGTGGCGGCGAGCTGCCAGACGAAGCGCAGATAGCCGACGGTGTACTCGCGCAGCAGTGCCCGGGTGCCGCCCTCGCCCTCACCCATCAGCAGCGCCTCCGAGTAGCGCTTGCCCGCCACCATGAACAGCGCGCCGAACCCGGCGGTGATCAGGAACCAGCGGGAGAGCGGAATGCCCAGCGCCAGCCCGCCGGACATGGCGCGCATCACGAACCCGGCGGTCACCACGGCCAGGTCGACGACCAGAACGCGCTTGAGCCGCAGGCAGTAGGCGATCTGCATGAGCACGTAGCCGGCGAGCAGCGCCGCGGTCCCGGTGTTGCACAGCAGCGCGGCGGCCGTGGTGGAGGCGAGCGCGAGGAGGGTGCCGAGCGCGTAGGCGAGCGGCACCGGCACGGTTCCGGCGGCGACGGGGCGGCGGCACTTGTCGGGGTGGGCCCGGTCCGCCTCCGCGTCCCGGGCGTCGTTCAGCAGATAGACGGCCGCCGCTGCCGCGGTGAACAGGGCGAAGACGAGGGCGAGCGCGAGCACCGTGTGCACCGCCGCCAGTTCTCCGGCGGCCGCGGGCGCGGCGAGGACGAGGAGGTTCTTCACCCACTGCCTGGGCCGTACGGTCAGCAGCAGCCCACCGGGGAGGGTGCCGGCGAATCCGGCCGGCTGCCCGGCGGCCGGGTCGGCGCGGCCGCCGGGGCGCGGCTCGGAAACCGGCCCGGTGGTGGGCCCGGCTGCCGACTCCGCCTGCGGTCCGGCGGTCTGCTCGGCGCCGGGGTCCGGGGCGGCCCCCCGGTGCCCGGGGGAGCCGGTCAGTGTGGAGCGTTCGGTCATCCGGCCGCCCTCTCCGCGTCCGGCGCGGCGGAGCCGGGCGGGGCCGGGGGCTGCGCGCCCTGCGGCCGGGCGGCCCCGCCCAGCCGGACGACCAGCGCGCCCAGGGCCGCGCCCGCCACCACGTCAGAGGGGTAGTGCACACCGGCGACCAGCCGGGAGACGCAGATCAGTGCGCCCAGCGCGGCCAACGGCGTCCCGTACCGCAGTCCGCCCAGGGCGAGCGCCGCCGCGCCGGAGGAGGCGGCGTGCGAACTGGGGAAGGAGTGCCGCCCGGCCGTCCGTACGAGCGGGGCGCGGCCCGCCGGCTCGGGGCGCGGGCGGCGCACGACCCGCTTGATCCCCATGCTGGCCAGCTGCGCGGCACCCACGAGTCCGGTGCCCCGGAGCCAGCGCTCCCGCTGCGTACGGTCCGTGGCGGCGCCGGCGAGTCCGACCAGCAGCCAGACGGCCGCGTGCTCCCCGCTCCAGGACAGCGCGCGGGCGGCGCCGGCCACCCGGGCGTCGGCCGCGCAGTCACCCAGAGCGCACAACAGCCGCCGCTCCCACTGTCGTACCGCTTTCGCTGCCACGCTCCGACTCTGCCGCGCCCGGCGCCGCCGCAGGCCGAGCCGCGAGCCGACACACGCCGTTTCACCCTTTCAGCGACCTTTTGGCGACACCGGCGTCGCCACCGGCACAGCCTCCGCTGCCGGGCATTTCCTGGCGCTTACCGTCACGTCCATGCCCGCTCAGCACCTCCAGCGCGACGTGTCCGCACCGCCCGACAGCGCTCGACTGCTGACCGGCTGGGGCGGCACCGCCCCCACCGGCGCCCGGGTGCTGCGGCCGCGTACCCGCCAGGAGGCGGTGGCGGCGGTCCTGGAGTGCGGGGCGCGCGGCAGCATCCCGCGCGGCCTGGGCCGGGCCTACGGGGACGCGGCGCAGAACGCGGGCGGCACCGTCCTGGACACCACGGGGCTGGACCGGGTGCTGGCCATCGACGCGGCCGAGGGGATGGTGACCTGCGAGGCGGGGGTCAGTCTGCACCGGCTGATGACGGTCCTGCTGCCACTGGGCTGGTTCGTTCCGGTGACCCCGGGGACCCGCTATGTGACGGTCGGCGGGGCGATCGGCGCGGACATCCACGGCAAGAACCACCACCTCTCGGGCTCCTTCAGCCGCCATGTGCGCTCCCTGGAGCTGCTGACGGCGGACGGGCAGGTGCGGACGGTCGTGCCGGGCACCGAACTGTTCGACGCCACGGCCGGCGGGATGGGCCTGACCGGGCTGGTGCTGAGCGCGACGGTGCGGCTGCTGCCGGTGGAGACGTCGCTGATGGCGGTGGACACCGAGCGGCTCCCCGACCTGGACTCGCTGCTGGCCACGCTGACCGCGAGCGACCACCGGCACCGCTACTCGGTGGCCTGGATCGACCTGCTGGCGCGCGGCACGGCGGCCGGACGCGCAGTGCTGACCCGCGGCGACCACGCGCCGCTGGCCGCGTTGCAGGGACCGGGGCGGGCGGCCCGCGCGGCGCGCAGGGACCCGCTGGCCTTCCGGCCCGGGCAGCTGCCGCCCGCGCCGCGCACCGTGCCCGGCGGGCTGCTGCGCGGCAGTACGGTCTCGGCCTTCAACAAGTTCTGGTACCACAAGGCGCCGCGCCGCCGGAGGGGCGAACTCCAGCGGCTCGCCTCCTTCTTCCACCCGCTGGACGGACTGCCGCACTGGAACCGGGTCTACGGCAGCGCGGGGTTCGTGCAGTGGCAGTGCGTGGTGGGGCACGAGCACGACGACGCGCTGCGCCGGATCGTGCGGCTGATCTCACGCCGCTCCTGCCCCTCCTTCCTCGCCGTCCTCAAGCGATTCGGTGCCGGGGACCCGGGGTGGCTCTCCTTCCCCGCGGAGGGATGGACGCTGGCGCTGGACATCCCGACCGGGCTGCCGGGGCTGGCGGACTTCCTCGACCTGCTGGACGAGGAAGTCGCGCTGGCCGGGGGACGGCTGTACCTGGCCAAGGACGCGCGTATGCGGCCCGAGCTGCTGGCGGGGATGTATCCGCGGCTGGCCGACTTCCGGGAGCTGCGCGCCCGGCTGGACCCGCGCGGCGTCTTCACCTCGGACCTGGCCCGGCGGCTGGCCCTGTGATCCCGCGCCCGCCCGGACACCTCCCCGCCCCGCGGGTTCCGGCACCGCGCGTCCCGGCACGGCTCAGGCCCCGCCCGGCGCATCCGGCGGACTCCGCGCACCCCGGCCCCGCGCTTTCCGAACCGGCATCCCGGAAGAACACCATGGAGCACACATGAAGGACGCATTCGGTTCCCCGCAGTCGCTGCTCGTCCTGGGCGGCACGTCCGAGATCGCGCTGGCGGCCGCGCGCCGCTTCATGGCCCGCCGGGCCCGCACGGTCTGGCTCGCGGGGCGGCCGGGCCCGGGGCTGGACGCGGCGGCGGCCGGACTCCGGGAGGAGGCGGCCGCGCACGGCGCGGAGGTCGCCGTGCGCACGGTCCCGTTCGACGCGCTGGCCCCCGAGACGCACGAGGAGGTGCTGGAGAAGGTCTTCGCGGAAGGCGACATCGACCTGGTCCTGCTCGCCTTCGGGGTACTGGGCGAGCAGTCCCGCGACGAGCAGGACCCGATGGCGGCCGTGCACCTCACCCGGACGAACTACACCGGCGCCGTCTCCTCCGGGCTGGTGTGCGCGAACGCGCTGCGCGCCCAGGGGCACGGGTCGCTGGTGGTGCTCTCCTCGGTCGCCGGGGAGCGGGCGCGCCGGGCCAACTTCCTCTACGGGTCCAGCAAGGCGGGGCTGGACGCGTTCGCACAGGGCCTGGGGGACGCGCTGCACGGCTCGGGAGCGCATGTGCTGGTGGTGCGGCCCGGATTCGTGCACACCCGGATGACGGCGGGGCGGACGCCCGCGCCGCTGGCCACCACGCCGGGCGCGGTGGCGGAGGCGATCGAGCACGGGGTGCGGCGCCGGGCGCGGACGGTGTGGGTGCCGGCCGCGCTGGGCCCGGTGATGAGCGTGCTGCGGCACCTGCCGCGCAGCGTCTTCCGGCGGCTGCCGGGCTGAGGTCCGCGGGCGCCGGGGCGGCGGGAGGGCGTGTTCCGGGGCGGCGGGAGAACGGTGCTCGGGGCCGGTGTTCCGGTCGGGCGGCGCGGGGGACGGGACGGGGGACCGCACGGGGGCAGGGGACGGGACGGCGCCGGGATGTGCCCTCGTCCGACGTATGGGATAAATCAGATGATTCACCCCTGTCGAGCGCGACAGCCGCCCCTGCTCCCCGCCGACCCCGCGGAACCGCCATGCCCCGTTTCAGCGTGATCGTCCCCGCCCACCAGGTGCAGGCGTATCTGCACGAGTGCCTGGACTCCGTACTCGGGCAGTGCTTCGGGGACCTCGAACTCATCGCCGTCGACGACCGCTCACCGGACTCCAGCGGCGAGATTCTGGACGCCTACGCCGCGGCCGACCCGCGGGTGACCGTCATCCATCTGGCGGAGAACATCGGCCTGGGACCGGCACGCAACACCGGCACCGCCCGCGCCCGCGGCGACTACGTCCTCTACCTGGACAGCGACGACACCATGGCACCGGGCACCCTGCGCGCCCTGGCCGAACGCCTGTCGGAGACCAGCGACCCGGACATCCTGCTGTTCGACTTCGCTCCCGCCTACTGGGACGGCTCGCTCGGCCCCGCGGCCCACCCCGAGCTGCTCGCCCCCGGCGCCGGGCCCGGCGTGTGCACCCTCGACGAGCGGCCCGAGCTGCTCCGGCTCACCGCCGTCGCCTGGAACAAGGCCTACCGCCGCGCCTTCCTGCTCCGCGAGCGGCTCGCCTTCCCGCCCGGCACCTACGAGGACACCCCCTGGACGTTCCCGGCGCTGCTCACCGCCCGCACCCTCGGGACGCTGGACCGGGTCTGCGTGCACTACCGGCAGCGCCGCGGCGGCAGCATCCTGACGACCACCGGCCGCCGCCACTTCGACGTCTTCGACCAGTACGACCGGCTGTTCGCGTTCCTGGCGACGCGTCCCGGACTGGACCGCTGGCACCACCCCCTGCACCAGCGGATGACCGACCACTTCGCCACCATCCACAGCACCCCCGGCAGGCTGCCCGGGTCGGCGCGCGCCGAGTTCCTGCACCGCGCGCGGGCCCACTGCCGCCGCCACCGGCCCGCACCCGGCGCGGGCCGCCCGGCCGCGCCGCCCGGCAGACGGCTGCGCCGGATGCTGGTACGGCACGGGGCGCACCACGCCTTCCGGCTGCTGGCGCACGCGGGCCGCGTCCGCCGCCTGCTGGGCGCCCGGCTGCGCAGCGCCCGCCGCGTGCTGCGCAAGGCGCTGCTGCGCGGGCACTACCTGCTCCAGCGCCACCGCCCCCTCGATCCGGACCTGGCCGTCTTCTCCGCCTACTGGGACCGCGGCTACTCCTGCCACCCGGCGGCCATCGAGGCCAAGGCCCGCGAGCTGGTCCCGGACATCCGCACCGCGTGGATATGTCCGCCCGACCACGCGCACACCCTCCCGCCCGGCGTGCGGCGGCTGCAACCGGGCTCGGCGGCCCACTGGACGGCGCTCGCCCGGGCCCGCTTCCTGGTCAGCAACGTCAACCTGCCGCACAGCTTCCGCAAACGGACCGGCCAGCTCCTCCTCCAGACCCACCACGGCACCCCGCTCAAGCACATGGGGCTCGATCTGATGGCCTATCCGGCCGCCGCCGACGGCATGGACTTCGGCAGACTGCTGGAGCACACAGACCGCTGGGACTACAGCCTCTCCGGCAACCCGCACTCCACGCTGGTGTGGGAGCGCGCCTACCCCTCGCCGTACACCACACTGGAGTTCGGGCACCCGCGCAACGACGTCCTGCACACCGCGACCGCCGCCGACGTCGCCCGCCTCCGCGCCGCGCTGGGCATACCCGACGGGGTGACGGCCGTGCTGTACGCACCCACCCACCGCGACCACCGGCCCGGCCGGCAGCCCTGGCTCGATCCGGCGCGGCTGGTGGCGACGCTGGGACCGGCCTTCGTCGTGCTGGCGCGCGCCCACTACTTCCACGCCGGCCAGGGGCTGCCCTGCGAGCCGCCCGGCGGGCTGCTCGACGTGTCGGCGCACCCGTCGGTCGAGGAGCTGTTCCTGGCCTCGGACGTGCTGGTCACCGACTACTCGTCACTGATGTTCGACTACGCCAACCTCGACCGGCCGCTGGTCGTCCACGCGCCCGACTGGGAGACCTACCGGGAGACCCGCGGCACCTACTTCGACGTGACGGCGGCCGCGCCGGGCCCGGTGGCCCGCAGCGAGGACGAACTGATCGACATCCTCGCCACCGGCGCGCACACCACCGAGCACGCGCGCGCCCTGCGGGCCGCCTTCCGGCAGCGGTTCTGCCCCTGGGACGACGGGCACGCGGCCGAACGCGTGGTCCGGCACGTCTTCCTCGGCACCGGCCCCGCAACCGGCACGGGCCGCGGTACCGGCCACAGCACCGGCGCCGCCGCGCCGGGTGCCGCCGTCCCCGCGGCGGTGCCGCCCCTCGTACCGCTCGCCGAGCGGCGTCCCGCACCCGCGCCGGGTCCCGGCGGGCCCGGGCCGGGCGCCGCTCCCCGCACGCCTCTTGCTCCCCCCGCAGCGAAGGACTGGTGGTCATGCCCCGCTTCAGCGTCGTCGTACCGGTGTTCAAGGTCCAGGGCTATCTGCGCGAGTGCCTCGACTCGGTGCTCGGCCAGTCCTTCACCGACCTGGAGGTGATAGCCGTCGACGACCGCTCCCCCGACCACAGCGGCGCCATCCTGGACGAGTACGCGGCCCGCGACTCCCGGGTGCGGGTGCTGCACCTGGCCGAGAACGGCGGACTGGGCCGGGCCCGCAACACCGGTGTCGACCACGCACGCGGCGACTACCTGCTCTTCCTCGACAGCGACGACAGCTTCCTGCCGGGCGCCCTGGCCGCGATCGACCGGCAACTGGCCGCCTGCGGCGGCCCGGACGTGCTGGTCTTCGACCACCAGCGCTCCTACTGGGACGGGCGCGCCGAGGCGAGCCGCTTCGGCGACCAGCTCGCCGGGGTCGGCACCCAGACCTTCACGGCCGCCGAGCACCCCGAGCTGCTCACCCTCTTCCACGTCGCCTGGAACAAGGCCTACCGGCGCGTCTTCTATCTGCGCGAGGGGCTGCGCTTCGAACCCGGGCTGTACGAGGACGCGCCGCTCTCGAACGAGGCCCTGGTGTGCGCCGGTTCCATCGGCTGCCTGCCGCGCGTCTGCGTCGACTACCGGCAGCGGCATCAGGGCGCCATCACCCGCTCCCCGGGCCGGGCGCACTTCGACATCTTCCCGCAGTACGCCTCCCTCTTCGCCTTCCTGGAGCGCCGCCCCGAGCTGGCGCGGCACCGGCCGCTGCTGTTCGAGCGGGCCGTCGCGCATCTGGTCTTCTGCATCCGGCGCAAGGAGCGGGTGCGCCCGGCCGACCGGCGCGCCTTCTTCCGGGAGGCGGCGCGCCTCTACCGCGAGCACGTGCCCGACGGATTCACGCCGCCGCCGCGGCGGGCGCGGGACTGTCGGCTGCTGGCCCTCGACGCCTATCCGCTGTTCGCGGCGCGGGAGGCGGTGCGCCGCACCGCCGGGCGCGCCCGCTCGGCGGCCCGCGCGGCCCGCCCGCGGCTCGCCCGCGCCGGGCACCGGCTCTACTACGCCGTGCAGCGGCGGCTGCCCGGCTATCCGGACGTGGCCGTCTACTCCGCCTACTGGAACCGCGGCGTGGCCTGCAACCCGCAGGCGATCGAGGCCGCCGCCCGGCGGCTGGCGCCGCAGCTGCACAGCGTGTGGGTGGTACGCCCGGACGCGGTGCCCGCGCTGCCGCCCGGCACCGACCATGTGCTGCCCGGCTCCCGGCGCTACTGGCGGATGCTGGCCCGCGCCCGGTACTTCGTCAACAACGTCAACTTCCCCGACCATCTGGTGAAGCGGCCCGGCCAGGTGCATCTGATGACCCACCACGGCACCCCGCTCAAGACGATGGGCCTGGACCAGCAGCCGTACCCGGCTGCCGCGCAGATGGACTTCGGCAGGCTGCTGCGCCGGGTGGAGCGGTGGGACGTGAGCCTGACCGCCAATCCGCATTCGGCCGAGGTGTGGGACCGGGTCTTCCCCTCCGGCTACCAGGACCTGTCCGCCGGCTACCCGCGCAACGACCGGTTCGCGACCGCCACCGCGCAGGAGGTCGCCGCGGTCCGCGCCCGGCTCGGCATCCCGCGCGGCCGGATCGCCCTGCTGTACGCGCCGACGGCACGCGACTACCGCAGGGGCTTCGTCCCCCGCCTCGATCTGGAGCGGCTGAGCGCGGGGCTGGGCGAGGAGTACGTGCTGCTGGTGCGCACCCACTACTACTACGGACGGGACGCGGTGCTGCGCGATCTGCACGCGCGCGGGCTGGTGCGGGACGTCTCCCGGCACCCCTCGGTCGAGGATCTGTGCCTGGCGGCGGACGCGCTGATCACGGACTACTCGTCGCTGATGTTCGACTACGCCAACCTCGACCGGCCGCTGGTCGTCCACGCGCCCGACTGGGAGAGCTACCGCGACGCCCGGGGCACCTACTTCGACCTGCTCTCCGGCCGCGCGGGGGAGACCCCCGGACCGGTCACCCGCACCGAGGACGAGCTGACGGCGGTCTTCCGCAGCGGCACCTGGCGCGGCCCGGAGGCCCGAGCACTGCGCGCTGCGTTCCGGGAGCGGTTCTGCCCCTGGGACGACGGGCACGCCGCCGAACGCGTGGTGCGCAGGGTGCTGCTGGGCGAGGACGCGGCGGCGCTGCCGCCGGTGGTGCCGCTCGCGGAACGGCGCCCGGCGCCCACCCCGGAGCAGGCCGAGGCGATCCTCGCGGCGGAAGCGGCTGGACCGGAAGCGGACAGGCCCCAGGCGCTCAGCTGACCGGTGTGCCCGGGGCGCTCAACCGACCGCAGGCCGGGCCCCGCCCCGCGGGGGCCGGCCGGCGCCGCCCGGACCGCGCAGCCAGCGCACCAGCGCGGCGCGGCCCGCGGGCGTGACCGGGCACGGCGTCCGCTCGGGGTCGGCGGCGATCTCGGTGCACAGCGCGGCGACATCGCCCCGCCACGCCAGTTCCAGGGTGCGGCGGCGGCGCGGGTCGAGCCGCTCCAGCAGCCCGTCGCCGTACGCGCCGATCAGCCGGGCGGCCCCGGTGCACACGGCCTGCCGCACCTCGTGGTCGAGGGCGGGGAAGTCCGCGCCGAAGAGCTGGAAGACCTCGACGTGGAAGTGCCGCTTGTGGAAGGCGTCCCGCAGCGGGCCGGGCGGCAGGAAGCGGCAGGCGGCCTCGAAGAGCCGCTCGGCGCAGTGCAGCCGGACCTCGGGCCCGGCCCGGTAGGTGATGTTGCTGGAGTCGGCCCGGCGGACGGCGAAGTAGTGCGGCTGGTCGGCCAGCACCGAGATCCGGGCGGCGCGCACGCACGCCTCCAGCACGAACGGCTGGTCGCTGAAGGCGGGCATCGACTCGTCGTAGCGGATGCGGTGCTCCTCCACCAGGGAGCGGCGGAAGAGTTTGGTGTTGGAGAGCGCCCACGGCAGCCCGTCCCCGACCAGCCGGATCATCGGCGCGGAGCGGCCGAACACGCCGGTGGGGACGGTGCGTTCGCCGACCGGGACCATTTTGCACAGCAGCACGTCCGACCGGCAGTCGTCGGCCATGGCCACCATGCGCTCCAGCGCCTGGGGGGCGAGGTGGTCGTCGGCGCCGAGGAAGAAGACGTAGCGCCCGCGCGCCCGCTCCAGGCCCTGGTTGCAGGGCGCGGCCGGGCCGCCGGAGTTGGCCCGGCGCACGGTGCTGAACAGGCCGGGGTGCTGCGCGGCGAAGCGGGCGATCTCCTCGGTGCTGCCGTCGGTGGAGCCGTCGTCGACGACGATCACCTCCATCCGCCGCGGTCCGATGGTCTGCTCGACGAGCGAGGAGAGGCAACGGGTGAGGTAGGGCATGGTGTCGAAGGCGGCGACGACGACGCTGACGTCGGGGCAGGCGGCGCCGGCATCGGGGCAGGCGGCCCCGTCCCGTCCGGCGGCCCCGGACGCCGCCCGGGTGCCGGCGCTCATACCGCCACCGCCTCCCGGCCGCCGCCGTCCCCGACGACCACCCGCCGCACCCCCGCCCACAGCGCCGGATCGGTGACGCGGCGGCCGTCGACCAGGACCCGCACGTCGGGCAGCCGGTCGGCGGACAGCTCCCGGTAGGCGGCGTGGTCGGTCTGGATCACGGCCGCGGTCACCGGCTGGCCGGTGTGCGGGCGCAGCCCCATGTCGGCCAGTTCGTGCGGCGCGTACAGCGGGTCGGACACGTACGGGCGCGCGCCCCGCTCGCGGAGCGCGGCGACCGTGGGGAAGACGCCGGAGAACGCGGTCTCCTTCACCCCGCCCCGGTAGGCGGCGCCGAGCACCAGCACCTCGGCGCCGCGCAGTTCGCCGTAGGCGTCGGCCAGCAGGTCGACGGCGTGCGCCGGCATGGCCTCGTTCGTCTCGCGCGCGGCGCGGACGACGGCCGCCTCCGGATCGTTCCACAGGTACATCCGCGGGTAGACCGGGATGCAGTGGCCCCCCACCGCGATGCCGGGGCGGTGGATGTGGCTGTAGGGCTGGGTGTTGCAGGCGTCGATGACGGCGTCGATGTCCACACCGGACCGGTCGGCGAACCGCGCGAACTGGTTGGCCAGCGCGATGTTGACGTCCCGGTAGGTGGTCTCGGCGAGCTTGGCCAGCTCGGCGGCCTCGGCCGAGCCCAGATCCCACACCCCGTTGGGCCGGGGCAGCTCCTCGCGGGCGTCGAAGTCGAGCACCGACTCGTAGAACCGCACCCCGTCCTTGGCCGAGTGCGGGCCGATACCGCCGACCAGCTTGGGGTAGCGGCGCAGATCGGCGAAGACCCGTCCGGTGAAGACCCGCTCGGGGGAGAAGACCAGGGAGAAGTCCCGCTCCGGCAGCAGCCCCGAGTCCTGCGCCAGGAGCGGCGCGAACCGGTCCCGGGTGGTGCCCACCGGCAGCGTCGTCTCGTAGCTGACCAGTGTGCCGGGGCGCAGCCCGGCGGCGACGGCGCGGGTCGCGGCGTCCATCGCCCGGAAGTCGGGGGTACCGCGCTCGTCGACGAACAGCGGGACGACGAGCACGACGGCCTCCGCTTCGGAGACGGCCGCCGCGGTGTCGGTCGTCGCGGACAGCCGACCGGCCTCCACCGCCTCGGCCAGCCGTTCCGCCAGCCCCTCCTCACCGGGGAACGGCACCGCCGCCTCGTTGACGCTCGCCACCACGCGCGCGTCGGTGTCCGCTCCCGTCACCTGATGTCCCTTGGCCGCGAACTGGACGGCCAGTGGCAGCCCGATCTTCCCGAGCGCCACCACGCAGATCCGCATTCCCGTCTCCTTCCGGCTGCTCCTGATGGTCGGGCCGCTCCGGCGCCGCCTGGTGCAGCAGCCGCGCGTAGATCCGGTCGAGCGTGCGGGCCTGGGCCTCCCAGGTCCACTGCTCCAGCAGGCCCGGGCGCTCGTAGGCCGCCCGGTAGCGCTGCGGAGCGGCGAGCACCGCGCGCACGGCCCGTACGTAGTCGGCGGTGTCCTCCGCACGGAAGACCTCGCCCTGGCCGGTCTCCCGGGTGGTGCCGGCCATCGTCCGCACGTCGCTGACCACCAGCGGCAGCCGGGCGTGCGCGTACTCGAAGAACTTGGTGATCAGCGCGATCTCGTGGTTGGTCCAGTGGTGCAGCGGGATCGCGCCCGCGTCCGCCTCCGCGAGGAAGGGGACGACCTGCCGGTAGGGCACGTACGGCAGGACGTGCAGCCGCTCGGTGGCCCCCAGCTCCGCGGCCCGCGCGCGCAGTTCGCGCAGATACCCGGCGGAGGGCCTGGGCACGACCAGCGCCGTGTGCACCTCGGGCAGTTCCGCCAGCGCCTCCACCATCGTGCCCAGCCCGCGCTGCGGGGCCGCCGCGCCGCTGTAGACGACCAGCGGGGTTCCGGGTCCGATGCCGCACAGCGCGCGCAGACTCGGCACGCCGTCCCCGCCGTCCCCGCCGTCCCCGCCGTCCCCGCCGTCCCCGCCGTCCCCGCCGTCGGCCGCACCGGTCCCGCCGGCGGCCGGCCCGGGCCAGGTGCTCGCGGACGCGGGACTCCGGGGCGCGCGGCCATCGGTGCCGGCCGGTCCGGTCGCGGCGTGCGCCTCCGGCGCGTTGAGGACGACGGCCGGCTCCTCGGCGAGCCCGTGCGCCTCGCGCAGCAACGCGGCCAGGGTGCCGGAGACGGTGACGGCGGCGTCCGCGCAGGGCGCGTACTCGCGCTCGTGCGCCAGATGGGCCGGCAGCCACCGCACGTCGTGCTGCCAGGGCCGGACGCCGGGCAGATACTCGTGCGCGTCCCACACCAGCTTCACCGGCCGCCCGGCCGCCGCCGCGCGGACCTTGGCGCGGGCGCCCACCCCCAGCATCCGGAAATCGTGCGCATGGATCAGGTCGGGCCGCAGCTCGTCCACGACCCGCCCGTAGGCGAGTTCGAAGTCGTAGAGGCCGGGCCACAGCCGCCGCCAGCAGCGCTCCTTGCGGGCGCGCCGCCACACGGCCACGGTCGCCCGGTCCAGCGGGGTGCCGGTGCCGCGCAGCGCCGTCCCCCGGTCGAGCTGGCGGGTGCGGAAGCCCACCCAGCGCTGGGCGAGCCGGGCGGCGGCCCGCGGACCGGCCAGCCGCGCCGCGGCGTACACCGCCGGCCGCCGGTCGGCGGCCAGCGCGGCGCGCCGGGTGCGCAGTTCGTCACGCCACGCCTTGACGCGCTGCGCGCGGTAGGGCGCGGTGGCCGGCCGGTAGGCCAGCGGCCGGGTCAGCAGCGGACGGCGGGCCGTACGCGGCGGCCGGTCGAGCGGGGTGGGCACGGGCAGCAGCCGCACCTGCGCCCCGCCCAGCCGCCAGGACGCGGGCCGCCCGTCGGGGGAGCGGCCCAGCAGCACCACCTCCCAGCCGGCCGCGGCGGCCGACCGGGCGGTCTTCTGCACCCGGGAGTCGCCCTCCACCCCGTTGCACACCAGCATCACGATCCGGCCCCGCCGTCCGGCGGAGGCGGACCGCTGCTCCGCGCCCGATGTGCCGCCCTTCCCGGCGCCGCTGTCGAACTCCACGGGTGTCCCCTTCTGTTGTCGGCCGTCTGTTGTCGGCCGTCGCGCGCCGCCGAGGAAGGCGGCGCGGCGCTCAGCGCAGGAAGCCGTCCAGTACGTCCGCCGTGTAGGTGCCGTCGTGGTAGGTGCGGACGTACTCGGCGGATTCCTGCGCGGTACGCCGGGCGAAGTCGCGGTCCTCCAGCAGCGACTCGACCGCGCCGCGCAGGGTGGCGGGGGTGGCATTGACGATCGGGGGCCGGATGCCGACCGACCGGTGCAGCCGCTCGTCCAGGAAGGCGATGACGGGCCGGCCCGCGGCCATCCCCTCGCAGGCGAAGGTGCCGTAGGTGCCGACGGCGAACTGGTCGACGACCACGTCCGCGCCCTTGACCAGCTCCCGCACCTCGCTCCAGGGCGCCCCGGTCAGCATCCGGAACTCGATCAGACCGCGCCGGTCCATCTCCTCCAGCACCGGCACCACCTTCTCGGTGCCCTTCGTCCACCGCTTGGAGGGCGCGTGCACCACCACGGGCCGGGAGCGTTCCATGGCGGGCCGCTCGCTCGCCCAGCTCCCGGTGTCGACCACCAGCGGTGCCCAGCGGGCCCCGGGCAGCTCCTCCAGCAGGTCGGGGGTGGTCACGAACTGGGGCAGTCCGCTCTGCGCCGCCGCCCGCCGGTTGCGGGCGCTCTTCCGCGTCAGCGCCTTGAGGACGGCCTCGTCGGCGGCGTGGAAGAGGGAGTGCTCGTAGCGGCTCATGTGCCGCTGGGGGTCGCGCACGTCACTGCCGTGCGCCAGCAGCGCCACCTTGATACCGGCGGCGGACAGCGAAGGCAGGTCGTCCTGGATGTGGCCGCCGTTGAGCCGGCCCAGCGCCGGGGTGAAGGAGTCGGCCAGATAGTGCGTGTAGGAGCCCAGCACCCGGCGTGCCCGCTCCAGTTGGAACCCCAGGTCGCCGGTGCGCTCGCCGATCGCGTAGATGTCGGCCGGGTAGATGACGCTCTGGTCGTGGGTGTGCATCACGACCTCGGCCGACAGGTCCTGGCGGCGCTCGCACAGCGCCCGCGCGAATCCGGCGAGCTGACCGGCCGAGTTGGCGCAGCCCAGGCCGAGCCGTACCGGGGTGCTGCCCAGCGACCGCCACGCGGACGGCGTGGCGCCGGACTCCGCCGGCTCCGGGGCGGCGGCACGGCCCGGGGCGCCCAGCCCGGGCTGCTCGGAGGCGGACCACGGCACGCCGCGGGGCGCCAGGCGGGCCGCGGCGGCCGGGCCGGCGAGCTGCTCGTAGAGGTCCAGCAGTCCCGCCGACTGCTGCTCCCAGGACAGTTCCCGCAGCAGCGGTTCGGTGATCCGCGCGGCCAGCGTGCTCCGCTTGGCGAGGCCGCGCTGCACGGCCGCCACGAAGGAGCGGACGTCCTCGGTGACGAACACCTCGCCGACACCGGTGCGTTCGACGAAGTTGCGCAGCGTGCGCACCCCGCTGGTGACCATCGGCAGTCCGGCGTGCAGGTACTCGGCCGCCTTGGTGGGCAGCGAGATCTCGCAGTTGGGCACGTGCCGGAAGCAGACCAGTCCGAGGTCGGCGGAGGAGAGGTAGTCGGGCACCTGCTCCTGCGGCACGTAGGGCACCACGTGCACCCGCTGCCGGACGCCCAGTTCCTCGGCGCGGGCCAGCAGCCCCTGGAGCGTCGCGTTCTCCTTGCCCGCGACCAGCGCGAGGTGGGCGTGCGGCAGCTCCGCCAGCCCCTCCACGGCGGTGTCCAGCCCCCGCTCGGGGCCGATCCATCCCGCGTAGACGAGCAGCGGCACGTCGGGGCTCAGCCCGCACACGTCCCGGACGCGGACGCAGTCGCCCGCCGTGGCGCTGACGGTCTCGCGGACCGGCGCGTTGGCGACGACCAGCGGCTCGGCGGGCAGCGTGTACGCCTCGCGCAGGATGCCCGCCAGTTCCTCGGAGACGGTGACCACCGCGTCGGCGCGGCCGATGAACTCCTCCTCCACCCCGGGGAAGGCGCTGGCGCGCACCGCGTCGGGCCACTCGACGCCGCGGACGTACTCGTGCGCGTCGTACAGCCAGCGGGTGGGCACGCCGCGGGCCCGCAGCCGGGCGGCGCTGCGCGCGCCCACAGCGATCATCAGATGGTCGTTGGCGTGGATGACGTCCGGTTCCAGCTCCTCCACGACCGGGCCGAACGCCAGGTCGATGTCGAGCAGTTCGGGCCAGTCGGTGCGCCAGTCGCCGGTGGGCCGTGTCGCACCCGCGACCCGCCGGCGCTCCCACCGGTAGGCCCGGCCGCGGCCCCGGTGCGCGTACCGGCGGGCCCGCACCCATCCGCGGAGCGCCTCCCGGGCGAGCTGCCGGGCCAGTGCGGCGGCCCGCGGCTCCTGGAGGGCCGGCCGCTCGGGTGCGGGGCCGCCGAGCCAGCCGACGCGTGCCGTCTGCTCGCGCACCCAGGCCGCGTGCGCGGCCCGGGCCCGTACCCAGGCGGCGTCGTCGGGCAGTCCGAACTGGGTGAGCCGGCTGCGCACTCCGGGGCGGCGGCGCTCGGCGGCGACCACGGCCCGCAGCTGCGCCGAGACCGGCACCTTGATGACGCGGACCGGGCCGAGCACCGACTCCTCGCGCCGCCGGGAGGGGCTGCGCCCGACCAGCGTCACGTCCCAGCCCGCCCGGGCCGCGGCGATGGCGGTCTTCTGCACCCGCGAGTCCCCGGCGATGGTGTTGCCGACGACGACGGCCAGCCGCGGACGCCCCCGGGGACGCTCCGTACCCTGCCGGGCCGCGCTCCCGGCCATCCGCCCGGCGGCCGCGCCGGGTGCCTCGGGGGCGTTGCTGCCGCGCGCCGTCCGGCGCCGGATGCTGCGGTGCGTGTGCCTCATGCCGTGTGCTCCGCGATGGTGGGGGCCGTCGGGTCGTGGGAGGCGACCGTCTCGTGGGGCGCCGGTCCGTCCGGGTCCGGCGCCGGGGCGGACGTGCTGACCGGCGAGGCCACCACGAGGGTTTCGAGCGGCACGGCCGCGTCTCCCGCCGCCGGAGGCGCCCCGCCGCGTACCCGGCCCGCCTCGCGTGCCGACTCCAGCACGGCCGCCGACACCTCCACCGTCCGCAGCCCCTCGCGGGCCGTGACGATGCCGCTGCCCTCACCGGTGCCCTGGCGCACCGCGTCGCGGAACCGCTCGTGCTCGACGAGCAGCGGCTCACGCTTGGGGAACGCGTACCGCACGGCGTCCCCCTCGGCGACCCCGCGGAAGGCGCGCAGGGCCTCCCACTCGGTGGCCACCGCACCGTTGGCGTGGAAGGTCAGATCGGCGGTGAGGGTGTCCGCGACGAAACAGCCCCGCTCGCCCGTGACGGCGGTGAAGCGCTCCTTGAGCGGGCTGAGCCAGTTCACCAGATGGCTGACCATGGTGCCGCCGGTCAGCGAGCCGACGACGGCGACCATGTCCTCGTGCTCGCGGCCGCTCTTGGAGACGGTGCGGGCCGAGAGCGAGGCGTAGCCCTGCCCGGTGATCCAGCCCGTCAGGTCGATGTCGTGGGTGGCCAGGTCCTTGACCACGCCCACGTCGGCGATGCGGTGCGGGAAAGGCCCCTGCCGCCGGGTGACGACCTGGAAGAGGTCCCCCAGCTCCCCCGCCTCCAGCCGACCGCGCAGCTGCTGGAGCGCGGGGTTGAACCGCTCCACATGCCCCACCCCGGCGACCAGGCCGCGCTCCTCGAAGGCGTGCACCAGCCGCCGTGCGGCCTGTGGCGTGTGTGCCAGCGGCTTCTCCAGCAGCGCGCACACGTCGTGCGCGGCGAGTTGCAGGCCGACCTCCTCGTGCAGCGCGGTCGGACAGGCGACGACCGCGTAGTCGACGCCCAGCGCCAGCAGGTCGGCCACCTCGCGCAGCACCGGCACGCCGGGCGGCAGGGGCCCGCCGGTGTGCGGGGCTCCGGCCGGGTCGACGACGCCGACGAACTCCACACCGTCCAGCGCGGCGAGGATCCGCGCGTGGTTGCGGCCCATCACCCCCAGTCCGACGAGTCCGGCGCGCAGCCGCCGCCCGGAGCCGTGCCCCGCGTGCTGCTCCTCGGGCGCGGCCGACGCGGCGGCCCCGGGCCCTGACCCCGTGCGGGGCGCGCGGGCGGTCCTGGGCTCGTTGGCCGCGGGCGCCACGGGTGCGGCCGCCGCGGCCGCCCTCGCCGCCGTCACTTCGTCACCCCGGCCCGGCGCGCCGCGCTGTCCGCCGCGGCCACGATCCGGTCCAGGTCCTCGGGGGTGAGCGCGGGATGCACGGGCAGCGAGAGCACCTCGGCGGCGGCCTGGTCGGTGACCGGGAGGTCGGCACCCAGGTGCGCGTAGGGCTTCAGCCGGTGGATGGGCGTCGGATAGTAGACGGCGCACCCCACGCCCGCGGCCTGCACCTCGCGCTGGACCGTGTCCCGTACCGCGGAGCCGCCCGGCACCCGGACCGTGTACTGGTGGAAGACGTGCCGGGCGCCGTCGGCGACCTGCGGGGTGACCAGCCCGCCGGCCAGGCCCGCGTCGAGCGCCTTGGCGTTGGTGCGGCGCTGCTCGGTCCACTCCGGCAGCCGTTCGAGCTGCACGCGGCCGATGGCCGCCGCCACGTCGGTCATCCGCATGTTGGCGCCGACGATCTCGTTCTCGTACCGCTGCTCCATGCCCTGGTTGCGCAGCAGCCGCAGGGTGCGGGCCCGCTCCGCGTCCGGGACGACGACCATGCCGCCCTCCAGGGCGTGCATGTTCTTGGTCGGGTAGAAGCTGAAGCAGGCCGCGTCCCCGAAGGTGCCCACCGGCCGCCCGTGCAGCGCGGCGGCGTGCGCCTGGCAGGCGTCCTCGACGACGGCCAGCCCGTGCCGCTGAGCGAGCTGGGTGAGGCGCCCCATGGGCGCCGGATGGCCGTACAGGTGCACCGGCAGCAGTGCGGCGGTGCGCGGCCCGACGGCGTCGGCGGCGGCGTCCGGGTCCAGGCAGAAGGTCTCCGGGTCGATCTCGGCGAAGACCGGTTCGGCGCCGGCGAGCCGCACCGCGTTCGCGGTGGCGGCGAACGAGAACGAGGGGACGACGACCTCGTCGCCCTGCCCGATGCCGAGCGCGAGCAGCGCGAGGTGGAGCGCCGAGGTGCCCGAGTTCACGGCGACGCACGGGCGGCCCTCGACCAGGGCGCCGAACTCTTCTTCGAACGCGGCCACTTCGGGTCCCTGGACCACGCGGCCGTCGCGCAGGACCCGCACCGCGGCGGCGACCTCGTCGTCCCCGAGTACGGGCTTGGCGGCCGGAATCGTGGGCTTGGCAGCCGGAATCATGTCTTTTCGCAGCCCTTGCATGCGGATGTGCCCTCCGGTTCCCCCGGCAGATTCGCCCTATGTGGACCCGCATCCGGCCCCCCTCTTGCATGATTTGCTTACAAATCACCCGGATCGCCTACATCCGCACCCCGGACGAGGGCGCGGCGGCGCCTCCCGCCCGCGCTCTGTCACGAGCGGCCCCGGCCCCCCGCCCCGTGCTCGACGGGCCGCACCTCCCGCAGCCCGGGGCAGCCCTCGGTCGCCCCGGCGGCGCCTTCCGCGGGCTGCTCCCGGTACCGCTCGCCCGTCCTGGGGCACTCCCACTCCCCCGGCCGCTCCGGCACCGGACGCAGCCGCACCCCGGAGCGGCCCACCCAGCCGATGCGGCGTGCCGGAACCCCCGCGACGAGGCCGAAGTCGGGCACGTCCGCCGTCACCACGGCGCCCGCCGCCACCATCGCCCAGCGGCCGATCCGTACCGGCGCCACGCACACGGCACGCGCGCCGAGCGAGGCACCGTCGCCGACCGTGACCCCCACCGCCTCCCAGTCCCCCGCCCGCTTGAGCGCGCCGTCCGGCTCCACCGCGCGCGGGGCCCGGTCGTTGGTGAGGACCACGGCCGGCCCGACGAAGACGCCGTCGCCCAGAACGGCGGGCTCGTAGACCAGAGCGTGGTTCTGCAGCTTGCAGCGGTCGCCGATCCGGACCCCGGCACCGACGTAGGCACCCCGCCCGATCACGCACTCCGCGCCGAGTTCCGCGTCCTCGCGCACCTGCGCGAGCTCCCACACGGTGCTGCCGTCCCCGACGGCGGCGCGCTCGGAGACCTGCGCGCCCGGCATCGCACGGAACCCCCCCACCCGCGTGTGGTGCGGCGGACGGAAGGACGAGGCCTGCCTGGAGGCGGCGGCCGGATTCGGGGGCACCGGATCGGGGGTGGGATCGATGGTGGGCATGGCGGCTCGCTCTCTGTGCGGGGCGGTACGGGGACGGAACGACACGGCGGACACAGCGGACACAGCCGGGCCGGCCGGGGCCGCTTCGGCCGGACCGGACCACTCCAGCCCGGCCCGGCCCGGCGAACCGGTCCGAGGCCGAATATGGCCGCGGCACGCGGCGTGTCCGGCGACCGGCGCGCGCGGCGCCCCCGGAGTCCGCCCGCTTCCCCGCGGCACCCCTCCGCCGACCGGGTGAGCGGCACCCCGGCGGCGCGCCGCAGGCACGGGCCCCGGCGGGCCCGGGGAGAGGCTGGCGGTATGTCGCGCTCGGATGAGATCCCCGTCCCCCAACCGGCGCAGGGACCACGGGCCTTCGCTCTGCCCGGCACACTGGTCCAGCGCTGGAACGCGCTCGCCGTCCTCGCCTGCGGCGCGACCGTCCTCGTCCTGGGGTACCGGCACCGCTGGACCAACGACGACGCGCTGATCTACACCCGCACCGTGCGGCAGATCCTGGCGGGCAACGGCCCGGTCTACAACGTCGGCGAGCGCGCCGAGACCTCGACCGGGACCCTCTGGCAGTGGCTGCTCGCCGCCGGGAGCACCGTGCCCGGGGTGGACGACCCGCTGCGGCTCGCGGTCGCCCTGGGGCTGCTGTGCACCGTGGCGGGCTTCCTGCTGGCGCTGGACGGCACCCGCCGCATGATCCGCCTGCACCGGCCCGCGGGCGCGCTGCTGCCCGTCGGGGTGCTGGTGCTGCTCCCGCTCTGCGCGACCTGGGACTACGCGACCTCCGGGCTGGAGAGCGGGCTGACCTTCGGCTATCTGGGCGGCTGCTGGTGGCTGCTGGTCCGGGCGCGCTCGGAAACGGAACCGGATTCGGAACCGGCCCCGGAGCGGGACCGGAGGGCGCCGGCGCTCCGCGGGCTGCGGCACGCGCTGACGGCACCCGGACGGGCGCTGCCCGCCACCGCGTTCGTGTTCGGCCTGGGCCCGCTGGTGCGACCGGACCTCGTGCTGGTCGGTGCCGTGTTCCTGGCCGCGCTGTGGGTGGTGCGGCGGCCCCGGCCGCGCACCGCGCTCGCCTGGGCGGGCGCGGCGGTCGCGCTGCCGGGCGGCTACGAACTCTTCCGCGCCGGGTACTACGGCGTACTCGTGCCGCTGCCGGCCATCGCCAAGGAAGCCTCCGGCAGCCAGTGGGGCTACGGCTGGTACTACCTGCGCAACACCCTGGACCCGTACCTGCTGTGGGTACCGCTCGGCCTCCTCGCCGCGTACGGAGTGCTCCACCTGGTCCGTGCCCGGCGCGCGGGTGAGAACGACAGCAGCCGCAGCGCCCCGGACGCGCCGCGCGGGGCCGACGCCGCCCTGAGGGTGGCGCCCGTCCTGGCGGGGCTGCTCTCGGCGCTCTTCGTGGTGAAGGTCGGCGGCGACTTCATGCACGGCCGGATGGTGCTGCCCGCCCTCTTCCTGCTGCTGCTGCCCGTCCTCCTGCTGCCGTTCGGCCGTGCGGCGGCCGTGCTGACGGCGGCGGTGGCGGGCTGGGGCATGGTCTGCCTCGTCGCGCTCCGCCCGCCGCTGGGCAGCCTCGAGGACGAGCGGATCGTCTTCGACTCGCACAGCGTCTACCAGCAGGCGCTGGGCGCGCACCATCCGGTGAGCCAGTACGACCACACGGCGGCCCCTCGGGACTTCACCCTGGTGGCGCGGCACGCCCTGCACGAGGGCGGGCACACGCTGGTGCTGCGGCTGCCCCGCGACACCGGGTTCCCGCTGGTGCCGCTGGCCCCGCGGGTGCGGGCACCGGTCGCGGGCGCGGAGGCGCGGCTGGGGCTGGCCGGGGCCGTCCTCCCGCTGGACGGCCGGGTCGTGGACATCCTCGGCCTGGGCAACCCGCTGGGCGCCCACACCGAACCCGTCTCGCACCGCAAGGCGGGGCACGAGAAGCCACTGGACCGCTCCTGGATCCTCGCCGACCTGACCGCGCCGGGCGCACCGGTGCCCCGGGGCGTCGACCCGCGCCGGGTGCGGGCGGCCCGGCACGCGCTGACCTGCGGCCCGCTGCCCGACCTCCTCGACTCGACCCGGGCGCCGCTGACGCCGGGCCGGTTCTGGAGCAACCTGCGGGGCTCCTGGTCCCGCACCACCCTGCGCATCCCGCCGGACCCGCTGGTGGCCGAACGCCGGCTGTGCTGAGCGCTCCGGACCCGCCGGGCCGGTCAGCGGCGGGCGCGGCGCACGGCGCGAGTCATCAGCGGGGGCAGCAGGTCGACGGCGAGCCGCCGGACGGCGGCGGCACGGAGTGCGGTCCCCCGGGCGGCACCGGACCCGGCGTGCCGGGAGACGGGCAGCACCGGCGGGTCGGCCTTGCGCGCCCCCACCAGCAGCAGCCCCCGGCCCGCCACCTCCTGCCACTGCAGCCAGCACTTGCCGCGGGCCCGCAGCTCGGCGTGCAGGGCGTCCTGCCAGGGTTCCGGGTCGCCCCAGGTGCCGTAGAACTTGTGGCCGGACACGCAGACCGGCCGCAACCCGTCCTCCAGCACGGCCTGCCAGGTGGCGCAGGCGACACCGGGTGTGTGGTCGGAGCGGTAGTCGTCCAGGACGACGAGCCCGGCCGGGCCGAGGGCCCTCCGCGCGGCGGCGATGTCCCCGCGCACGTGCGCGTACAGGTGGGAGGCGTCCACGTGGACGAAGCGGCAGCTGCCGTCCGTGACCTCGTCGGGCACCGCTGTCGTCGGCGCCTGGAGGATCCGCGGCAGCTCGTCGTGGAAGGAGAGGTAGTTGGCCTCGAAGGCGCGCCGGGTCAGCGTGGGGTAGGAGCGGCGCAGCTCGCGTCCGTTGGCGTCGTCGGGCGCGGACTCGGAATCGAAGAGGTCGCAGACGGTGAAGCGTTCGTCCGGGCCGTTGAGGTATCCGCCGGTCAGGACGGCGCTCTTGCCGAGATAGGCACCCATCTCCAGCAGGTCGCCGCGGTGCTGGAGTTCGCGCTGCCGGGTCAGGAACCAGTCGAAGAGGATCAGGTCGGTGCGGTAGAACCAGCCGGGCACCTCCTCGAAGGTCCGGGGCCCGGGCGGTTCCCGGCCGTCGGCGGTATCGGCTGCGGAGGCGTCGGCGTCGGCGGGCAGAGACCGGCCGGACGAGGCGGTGGTCGTCATGGGGAGGCGCTCTCCTCGGTACGGGTGCGTACGGGCTTCCCTGGCACCTGTACCGCCCGCCGGGGCACACCGGAGCCCGCCGCGCCGCGCGTCGGCAGAGCTTCGGCGCACCGCAGCGCCGCGGCCATCCGGGGTTCAGCCGCCGTTCGCGGTCCGGCCCGGCACCCGGGTCCCGGCCGAGCGGGGCGGCACGGCCCGGCCGTCCGCCGGCCACCGGCCGCTGCCGCTCTGCGGGGCGCGCACCCGGGGGAGCCGCCCGTCGGGCGCGGCGTCGTCACCCGCCTCCGGCGCGGCCCGCCCGTGCAGCCATCCGGGGATCGACGGTTCCACCAGCGGCCAGAGGACCTGCCGCACATGCGGCAGCCCGAGCAGCATCGTGAGCCCCACGGCCAGCACCGTCGTCCCCACCACCGCCAGCAGGCCGCCGGTGACCACCGCCTGGTAGCCGCCGGTCTGCCGGACGGCCTCGACGACGAGTCCGTGCAGCAGGAAGGGGTAGAGCGCGCAGGCGCCCAACACGGTGTAGCCGGTGCGGCGTGCGGGGACCAGTGCGAGGAACGCGGCCACGAGCACTCCGCCGAGCACGAACAGCGCGAGCCGCACGACCACGTACGGCAGCGGGCGCAGGCCCAGTTCGTGGGCGCCCGCCTCCATCAGCAGCCAGTCGCGGCTCACCCGGGGCGCCGCCCACCAGGCGCCCGCCGCGGCGGCGGCCAGCACCGGCAGTGCCCAGCTGCGTGCGGCGCGGCTGCGCAGCGGGCGCAGCCGGCCGGCGTGCAGCCGCAGCCCCAGGACGAACCACGGCCAGTACATCAGCACCTGGGACAGGGCCAGTTCGTCTCCCAGCTCGGTGAACCCGGCGGCGACCGACAGCAGCGCGGCGAAGGCCACCGGCCAGCGGACGGCCCGCCACAGGGGCGCTGTCAGCCGCCAGGCGAACAGTGCCAGCAGGAACCAGCACGCGAAGGAGGGCCGGGTCGGGGTGACGGCGAAGGGCTGCTCCCAGAAGAGGGTGCGCATCCCCCCGAAGGCGGCCTCGAAGACGAGGTAGGGGACCAGCAGGTGGGTCAGCAGCCTGCGCATCTGGTCGGGCCGCCCGGTGAAGTTCCGCGAGAGGTGGCCGCACAGCAGCGCGAGGGCGGGCAGATGGAAGGAGTACACCAGCAGCGAGGCGGCCTCGACACCGCGCATGGCGTCGGCGACGGGTGCCCAGTTGTGCTCCAGGACGACGAGCAGGACCAGCAGGAACCGTGCGTTGTCGAGGAACGGGTCGCGTCCGCTCTGCCGCCCCGCTGCGGAGGCGCCGCGGGCCGGCCGGTGGGGTCCCCGGGCCCACCTCCGGTGCGGTCCCCCGGCCGCTCTCTCCGGGCCGCCGGAGTCGCCTTGGCGCGCCCCCCGGGCCTCGTCCGGCGCGCCGCGCTCCCCCGGCCGCCGGGTGCCCGAGGAGGGCGGTGCCGGGGCGGGCGCGGGCAGCCCGGCGGCGGGTCCGGGCGGCCCGGGGAGCGCGCCGCCGCCGGAGCCGTCCGGCCCGGCGCAGGAGCCCAGGGCCGAGACGGTGGGCGCGTACCGCGCTGCGGCTTCGCCGTCCGGCGGCGCGGTCCGCTGCGGTTCCGCGGCGCCGGGTGCGGTGCGCGACGGTGTCACGAAGCTGTCGGTGAAAGGGTCCCAGGCCATCACGCCGTCCTTGGCTCACTCGTTCCGGGCGAGCGTCCCCGGCGCCGCGGCCGGGTGAGGCCCGGCACCGGTGGCTCGATGAGGGGCCGCGCGAGCCGCCGTACGGGCGCGGTCGACAGCAGTACGGCGACGGCGGCTCCGCAGACCGTCAGCAGGCCGGCACCGAGCGGGCCGAGCGGACGCAGCGGCGCCTCCCAGCCGTAGCCGTGCGCGGCGGTGGTCAGCAGTCCGTGCAGCAGGTACGGGTACAGCGTCACGGCACCGAACGCGGTGATCCAGCGGGTGCGCCGCGGCACCACCGCGAGGAAGGCGCCGGTCATCAGGGCCGTCACCGCGAACAGCGCGAGCCGCACCAGCAGGTAGGGCAGCGTGCTCGCGCCCAGTTCGGCCTGGCCGTGGCTCATCCACAGCCAGTGCACATCGGTGCCCGGCGCGAGCGCGTACGCCGCGGCGCCGCCCGCGGCGAGCACCAGCGGGGCGCACCACCGCAGCGGGGCGCTGGTCCGCAGCCGGGCGAAGTGGGCGGGCCGCAGGGCCAGTCCGAGGACGAACCACGGCAGGAACATCAGCACCCGGGGCAGCGCCAGGTCGTTCCCGAGGGTGGAGGTGCCGGCGGCGAGGGAGACGAGCACGGCGACCGGCAGCGGCCGGGGGATCACCCGCCACAGGGGGACCGTGAGCCGCCAGACGAAGAGTGCGGCCAGGAACCAGCACACGAACGTGGGTTCGGTCAGAGTCAGCCGGAACGGCTTCCCCCAGGCGGCGGTCTCCACCGCGGTGTAGAGCACCTCGAAGACGAGGTACGGCACCAGCACCCCGGCCACCAGTCTGCGCAGTTGCGCGGGGCGTCCGGTGAAGCCGCGGGAGAAGTAGCCGCTCAGCAGGATGAAGGCGGGCATGTGGAAGGAGGAGATCCACAGATAGCCGGCCTTGACGGTGCGGGAGCCCTCGACGAGCCCCATCGGCCAGCTGTGGCCGATCACGACGAGCACGATGAGCAGGAACTTCGCGTTGTCGAGGAACGGGTCCCGGGCGGGGCCCCGCGTGCCGTCGGAAGTGCTGTCGGCGTCGGCGGCGCTGCCGGCAGCGCCGTGGACCGCACCGGAAGGTGCCCCGGGGTCGGCCGGCACCTCGGAAGCGACCACCGGCACCGTTCCGGCCGCCACCGGGGCGGCCTCCGCGGCCCCCGCCGCGTCCCCGGGCACGCCGGAACCGGCGGGCGGGCCGCTGTCGGCGCCGCCCGGCCCGGCTGGGTCGATGATCTTCGAGGCCATTGATCAGACAGTAGGCGCGGCGGCGGTCCGTCCGGTCGCGGCATGCCGCCGCGAGGGCCGAACGAGGGACATACGAGTGTTACGAGCGCATCCCCTCCCTTTTCACACCTCAAATAGTCGGTGGAAATCATCTGTTTTCGGACAGATTGACCTACGCAGCACGGAGAAGGGGAAGCCGCGGATGAAGATCGTGTTCCTGCTGGACAACGCCTACGGAATCGGCGGGACGATCAGGTCGACGGTGAACCTCTCCGGAGCGCTTGCCGATCGGCACCAGGTGGAGGTGGTCAGCCTCCGCCGGTCACGCCAGGAACCGGCACTCGTCTTCGACCCCCGCGTCACCCTCACCTCCCTCATCGACCTGCGCCGCTCCTCCCCCGGCTACGACGGGGACCACCCGGACTACCGGCGGCCCAGCGAGCGCTTCATCGAAGGCCGCGACCACGTCGAGCGCGGCATCGCCACCCGGCTGGGCGACCTGCGGGTGAAGGAGCTGCTGGAACAGTTGGACGCCGACGTCGTCATCGGCACCCGGCCGAAGATCAACGACTACCTCGCCGCCTACGGAACCGACCGCTACCTGCGCATCGGGCAGGAACACCTCACCCACGCGATGCACAGCGACCATATCCGCAGCCACCAGGACGCCGCCCTGGCCCACCTGGACGCCTTCGTCACGGTCTCCTACGCGGACGCCGCGGACTACCGCGCCGCCCTGCCCGAGGTGCGGGCCGAGATCACCTGCGTGCCCAACGCGGTACCCGCTTCGCAGGTCGAGCCCTCCGACGGGGAGGCGAAGCTCATCGTCGCCGCGGGCCGCCTCATCAAGGTCAAGCGGTACGACCGGCTGCTGCGCGCCTTCGCGCTGGTCGCCGGCGTCCACCCGGACTGGTCGCTGCGGCTGTACGGGCGCGGCCCGCAACAGGACGCGCTGCGGGCCACCCTGAACGACTGCGGCCTCCACGACCGCGCGTTCCTGATGGGCGTCCACTCCCCCATCGAGACGGAGTGGGCGAAGGGCTCCATCGCGGCCGTCTCCTCCGACGCCGAGTCCTTCGGCATGACCCTGGTGGAGGCCATGCACTGCGGCGTCCCCGTCGTCAGCACCGACTGCCCGTACGGACCGGGAGAGATCATCACCAACGGCGAGGACGGGCTGCTCGCCCCGCTGGGCGGCAGCGAGGAGACGACCGTACGCGGCTACGCCGACGCCCTGCTGCACCTGATCGAGGACCCGGACCTCCGCTCCCGGATGGCCGGTGCGGCCCGGGAGAAGGCCGCCCGCTACTGCCCCCGGCGGGTGGCGGGCGAGTACGAGGCCCTGATGACCAGGCTGCTGGCGGGACGCGCCGGCGCGGGCGCCGCCCCCGGCCGCGCCGCACCGGAGACCGCACCGCCGAGCGGCGGACCCGGACAAGCGGCAGGACCGACCCAGCCGGCCGGCCCCGGACGGACTCCCGGACCGGCACCGGCAGCCGCACCGGCGCCGACAGCGGAGACCGCGCAGCCGGCGGGCGACGCACAGCCGGACGGACCCGCACAGCCGGCGGGGGACGCGCGGACCGGGCCGGCAACACCTGGCGGGCCCGCGGCCCGGCAGCCCGCGTCCGCGGCGTCCACCCCCCGCACGGGCAGCCGGGGGCGGGTCGTACGGACCGCCCGCCGCCTCGTACCGCGGGCGTTCGTCCCCGCGCTGCGCCCGCTGGCCCGTGCCCTGCGACTGAGCGGAGGCACCCCGGGCGGCGCCGCCAAGGGGATGCGGCGCCCGGTGGCCCGGGCGCGGGCCGAGCGGGACGGGGCGCTGCTGGTCCGGCTCCGGGCCGACACGCTCCCCAAGGGCCCGGCGGTGCTGTCCCTGCGCCCCCGGCACCGGGACGACTCCGCACCCGTCCGCCTCCCGCTGCCGCCCCGCGACCGTGCGGACGCGGACGGCTGGATCGCCCTCCGGCTGGAGCGCTCCGGAGCAGACCTGCACGAGGCCCGGTGGGACGCCTACGTGGAGCGCACCTCCGACGGCGCGGCCAGACGGGTCAAGGCCCTCCTCGTGGAGACGGCACACCTGCTCACCATGCCGGCGCCGCTCACCGACGACGGCACCCTGAACCCCCGGATCCCCTATGTCACCAGCGACGGCCACCTCGCCGTGCGCGCCTGGTCCCGCGCCCGGCACGCGGAGATCACCTCGATCGAGCTGGGCGAGCACGGCTACACCCTCACGGCGCGGCTGTACGGCCAGGGCACGCGCCCGGCGCTGTCGCGGCGCACCGAGGAGCTGTCCGGTGGCCCGGTGCTGACGGCGGTGCCGCGCGACAACCCGCGCCAGGCGTTCGAGTTCCCCGGGCGGTGGAGCGGCGACGGCGCAGCGGGCACGGGCCGCACGGACACCGCGCGGATGGAGCTGCCCTTCGAGCTGCCCGCAGCGTTCGCCGACGGCGCCCCGGAAGGCGTGTGGGACCTGTGGCTGCGCCCCGGCCCCGGCCCCGAGCGGATGCGCATGGGGCGGCTGCTGGGCGACCTGCCGGACCGCAAGAGGACCGACGTCACCCCGCCCACCCGGCTCGGCGACAGCGGCCAGGCCGTGCAGCTCTACTTCTCGCTCAACAACAACCTCGTCCTCGCCCTGCGGACCCTCGCGCACCCCGCGGAGCAGGTGCGTCAGCCCGGGGCGGAACAGGCCGGGGCCGGGCAGGCCGCCCGGGGCGGGGCCGCGGCGGACGCCGCGAGCCGTCAGGACCGGTCGTCGGCACCGAGCGCCTCGACCCGCGCCTGATCCGGACCGGCCCGCGCCGCGCCCGGGCCGCCGCCCTCCCGCACATGCCGTGCCCGGGCCTCGGCCTCCCGCGCCAGGGCCTGCACGGCACGGTCGAAACGGACCAGCGAGGGCGGCTCGGCCGGGCCGAGCAGCCGCACCTTCAGCGCGGCGCGGGCGGCGGCGAGCGCGTCCTCCTCCGGGTGCCGCAGGGTCCGCAGCAGTCCGGGAACCCCTGCGCCGTCCGGACCCAGCACGGTCGCCGCGCGGACGGTGGGGAAGGCGCGACGGAAGCCGTCCTCGTCCATACCGCTGGTGTTGACGACCGCGTACGGCTTCTCGCTGCTGAGGTAGTCCGAGACCACCGAGGAGACGTCCGAGACGAGCACGTCGGCCTCGTTGAAACAGCTGAACAGCCCCGGCCTGGGCCCGTCCACGACCTGGTGCTGTCCGGCGGGCCGCGCCGCCCAGTACGCCTCCTCCCACCTGCGCTGGGCCTCGGCCGTCGCCCTGGCGCGGCCCGGCGCGGGAGCCTGCTGGCGCAGCATCCGCTCCACCTCGTCCGCGTGCCGCCGCAGGTCGGCGCGGGTCAGCTCCTCCAGCGCGCGGGTCGCCTCCTCCAGCACGGCGAGCGCCTCCGGATCCGGCTGCGCGCAGCCCTGCCCGACGCCCGCGCGGAGGACCAGCGCGCGGATGCGCCGGTCTGCTGCGCCGGCCCGCGGGTCGATCGACCCGGTCATCGGGTGCGGTTTGTACAGCAGCCGTACCTTCGGGTCGGCCAGCAGCGCCTTGACGATGTTCTCCCCAGCCGTGAGCACCGAGGTGTTGCCCGGATCGTCGGTGAACCCCTCCCAGGTGGGCGCGTAGAGCACGGTCAGCCGCCCGTCTCCACCGCCCGCCGCGCGCTCGTCGGCGTGCCGGATGGGGGCGAGCTGGGGGCGGCCGACCTCGACGACGTCCTTGTCGTCCACGCCGACCTCGGCGAGCCGGTAGCGCTCGCGGGCGGCTTCTCCGGCGACCCACACCTGGTCGTAGGCCTTGGCGTAGGGGTTGCAGGAGGAGAGTTTGTCGGACTCGCCGTGGTTGATGAAGGCGTGCTTGAGGGTGGGGATCCGCAGCGCCTGGGAGGTCTTGCCGGAGTTGGCCGGGTGCAGCAGCACCTTGAGCGTGGAGTGCTCCAGGTGCATCAGATGCGAGACCTTGGGGATGCAGACGATCGGGACGTCGGTGGCGTCGATCTTCTGCACCATGAACCGCTCCCGCAGCACGAGCAGCGGCCGCCCCTCCAGCTCCGCCAGCGTGGAGAGCCACATGTTCGCCTGGTACGCCGACGTCGTCCCGCCCGAGAAGTACATCGCCACCGTCGGCCGGTACTCCGCCAGCCAGCCGTCCAGCCAGGCCAGCGCCTCCTCCTCACCGGCCACCCGCCTGCCGGGCAGCAGCCGCCCGGCCAGGTGCGCGGTCCCCGCCAGCAGCCCGGCGCAGCAGCCCCAGGCCAGTACCGACGCCCACACCGGGTCCCCGGACGCGGCCGAGGCGCTCATCCCGGCCGTCGTGAGCGCTGCGACAGCCGTCAGCCGCACGGTCGCCCGCTGGGCGAAGAGCGCGGGCGGCGCGGGCGAGAGCCGCAGCGCGGAGGTGTCGATGTTGCGGGTGACCACCGGGAGCCGCCGCCGGTCGCGCACCGCGGCCGCGACGGCCTGGCAGGAGAAGTGCAGGATCCAGCAGAGCAGCACCGCGCCCGGCAGCAGCGCACCGGCCCCGGCCGGGTGCAGCACCCCCAGCCCGCCCAGCCCGCCCAGCAGCAGCGCGTCCCTCAGCAGCTGCCGCACCGGCGGGGTGAACTGCGCCCGGCGCAGCTCCCGCACCACCTGCTGCGCGCCGTAGGGCAGCAGCACATCGGTCAGCAGGCCCAGCAGCGCGCCCGCGACGACGAGGAAGGCGTGCGGGTGGGCGATGCCCAGTACCTGGAGCAGATAGCCGGCGGCCAGCAGCACCAGCGCCGCAGCGGACCCGGTCCGGTACCGCAGCACGGCGCGGCGCTGCCGCCGCAGCGCGGCGTCGCCCCCGGTACCGCCCGCGCGGTGCACGGCCACCGCCGTGCCGGTCCCGGAGCCGCCGGTGCCGGCCACCGGGTCGAGCACGAGCGTGTCGGCCTCGTCCACCCCCGGGGGACCGCCCGCGGCGTCCGGCCGCGGGCCGCCGTCGCCCGCACGGCTGCCGCCGACCGCGTCGCCGTCCCCGTGCGCGCCGCTGTCGTCGTTCGCGTCGTCCACTCCGTCCACCAGCACACCCACACTTCACCGTAGGCAGCGCCGGTGCGGCCCGTCGCGGCACAGGCGGCCGAACGCGTGACCGCCGCGCCGCGGGAAGGTCCCGCGGCGCGGCGGTCGGGGTGTCCGGTGCCGGACCCGGGTCAGCGGTTGCTGCGCAGCAGGGTGCGCATCGTCCGCATCGCCACCGAGAGGTTGGCCAGGTCGAAGGTCTCGGACGCCTGGATCTCGTCCAGGGTGGCCCGGGCGCGGACGAGGATCGCGTGGTTCTTCTCCTCCCACGCCTCGTACCGCTCCTCCGACGACGCGGCGCCGTCCCCGGCCGCCAGCACATCGGCCGTCAGCAGCTGGTGTGCCGCGTAGAGGTCCTCACGGATGGAGGAGCGGGCCATGGACTGCCAGCGGTCGGCACGGGGCAGCTCGCTGACCCGGCCCTGGAGCTGGGTGATGCCCAGCCGGTCCGCGAGGTCGAAGTAGACCTCGGCCACATCCATCAGGCCCATGTCCGTACGGCCCTCGACGGCCACCACGTCCAGCGCGGAGAACGCGGCCGCCGAGCCCGCCAGGCGCAGCGCCAGCTCCGAGGGGACACCGGCGCCCGACAGCTTGTCGTACACCCGCTGGTGCCACTTGAGGTCGTCGCCCTTGAGCAGCTTGGGCAGCTCTGCCCAGACCGCCTCGACCCGGTCGGCGAACAGCTCGATGGTGTCGGCCAGCTCCAGCGGCTGCGGGCGGTTGTTGAGCAGCCAGCGGGTGCCGCGCTCCACCAGCTGCCGGGAGCGCAGCCGGATGTCGGTCAGGACGTTGGCGGCGACCTCGTTGTCCAGCGACTCGACGGCGTCCCAGATGTCGCCCAGCCGGAAGATGGCCCGCGCGGCGGTGTGGGCGCGCACGATCTCCTCCGTGGAGGCCCCCGACTCCTCCATCATCCGGTGGACGAAGGTCGAGCCGGAGGTGTTGACCGTGTCGTTGACCAGCAGCGTGGTGACGATCTCGCGGCGCAGGGCGTGGTTGGCGATCTGCTGGCCGAACCGCTCGCGCAGCGGCTCGGGGAAGTAGGCGTACAGCAGCCCCTCGAGGTACGGGTCGTCCGGCAGCGAGGTGCCGATCAGCTCAGCGGTGATATTGATCTTGGTGTACGCGAGCATCACCGCGATCTCCGGCTGCGTCAGCCCCTGGCCGTTGCCGCGCCGCTCCCGCACCTGCCGGTCGGAGGGCAGGAACTCCAACGGCCGGTCGAGCTTGCCCTCCTTGGAGAGCCGGCGCATCTGCCGCTGGCTGGCCAGCAGCAGACTCGCCGCCTGTGCCAGCGAGTTGGCCAGCGCCGCGTTCTGCGCGTAGTTGTTGCGCAGCACCAGCATGCCGACCTCGTCGGTCATCTCCGCCAGCAGCGCGTTGCGCTGCTTGACGGTCATGTCCCCGTCGGCCACCACCGAGTTCAGCAGGATCTTGATGTTCACCTCGTGGTCGGAGGTGTCCACCCCGGCGCTGTTGTCGATCGCGTCGGTGTTGATCCGGCCGTCGTTCAGCGCGAACTCGATCCGGCCCAGCTGGGTGCAGCCGAGGTTGCCGCCCTCGCCGACCACCTTCACCCGCAGATCCTGGCCGTCCACCCGGATGGCGTCGTTGGCCTTGTCGCCGACATCCGCGTCGCTCTCCGTCGACGCCTTCACATAGGTGCCGATGCCGCCGTTCCACAGCAGGTCGACCGGGGCGGTGAGGATGGCCCGCATCAGCTCGGCGGGCGTCATCTTGGTGACCCCCGGCTCGATGCCCAGCGCCTCGCGCACCTGCGGGGTGATCGGCACCGACTTGGCGCCGCGGGGGTGGATGCCGCCGCCCTGCGAGATCAGCCCCGGGTCGTAGTCCGCCCAGGACGAGCGCGGCAGCTCGAACAGCCGGCGGCGCTCGGCGTAGGAGGTGGCCGCGTCCGGGTCGGGGTCGAGGAAGATGTGCCGGTGGTCGAAGGCGGCCACCAGCCGGATGTGCTCGGAGAGCAGCATGCCGTTGCCGAACACGTCGCCGGACATGTCGCCGACGCCGACCACCGTGAAGTCCTCGGTCTGGGTGTTGTGACCCAGCTCCCGGAAGTGCCGCTCGACCGACACCCACGCACCGCGCGCGGTGATGCCCATGCCCTTGTGGTCGTAGCCGGCCGAACCGCCGGAGGCGAAGGCGTCGCCCAGCCAGTAGCCGTAGGACTCGGCGACCTCGTTGGCGATGTCCGAGAACCTGGCGGTGCCCTTGTCGGCCGCGACGACGAGGTAGGTGTCGTCCTCGTCGTGCCGCACCACGTCCCGCGGGTGCTCGACCGCCCCGGAGACGAGGTTGTCGGTGACATCCAGCAGACCCGAGATGAACGTCCGGTAGCAGGCGATGCCCTCGGCCTGCCAGGCGTCCCGGTCGGCGGCCGGGTCCGGGAGCTGCTTGCCGACGAAGCCGCCCTTGGCGCCCACCGGCACGATGACGGAGTTCTTGACCTCCTGCGCCTTGACCAGGCCGAGCACCTCGGTGCGGAAGTCCTCCCGCCGGTCCGACCAGCGCAGGCCGCCGCGCGCGACCTTGCCGAACCGCAGGTGTACGCCCTCCACCCGCGGCGAGTACACCCAGATCTCGTACTTGGGGCGCGGCGCGGGCAGCTCCGGGATGGCCTGCGGGTCCAGCTTCATCGACACGTAGGTGTGCGGCTCGCCGTCGGCGTCCCGCTGGAAGTAGTTGGTGCGCAGGGTGGCGTTGATGACCGTCAGGAAGGAGCGCAGGATGCGGTCCTCGTCCAGGCTGGCGACCTGGTCCAGCGCCCCGGCCAGCTCCTCCAGGATGCCGTCCGTCAGCTCGTGCCCCGCCCACCGGCGCGCCGGGTCCAGCCGGGCCTCGAACAGGTTGACCAGCAGCCGGGTGGTGTGCACGTTCCCGCGCAGCGTGTCCTCGATGTAGGACTGGCTGAAGGTGGCGCCCGCCTGCCGCAGGTACTTCGCGTACGCGCGCAGCACCATCGCCTGCCGCCAGGTCAGCCCGGCGGAGAGCACCAGCGCGTTCAGCCCGTCGTTCTCGGCGCGGCCGGTCCACACCGCGGCGAACGCCTCCTGGAAGCGCTCCCGGGCCTCCTCCTCCAGACCGCGCCGGCCGTCCGGCATCCGCAGCCCGAAGTCGTAGATCCAGGCGTGCGAGCGGTCGGCGCAGCGCAGCTCGTAGGGCCGCTCGTCGACCACCTCGACGCCCATCGCCTGCAGTCCCGGCAGCACGGCCGAGAGGGAGACGGGACTGCCGGTCCGGTACATCTTGAAGCGGCGCTCACCCGGGCCCGCACCGACCGGCTCGTACAGGCTCAGCGAGAAGTCGCTCTCCTGCCCGCCCTGCACCAGCTCCTCCAGGTGCTGCAGGTCGGCGACGGCGGCCCGCGGCGAGAAGTCCGCCTTGTAGCCCTCGGGGAAGGCCCGCGCGTACTTCTGCGTCAGTTCGGCGGCCTGCTCCTCGCCGCACTCGGCGACCAGCGCCTCGTTGAAACCGTCCGCCCACGAGCGGGCCGCCTCGGCCAGCCGGGACTCGATACGCTCGATCTCCGCGTCGGTCAGCTCGGCGAGCTGGGCGCCGGGGCGCACCCGGATGACGAAGTGCAGCCGCGAGAGCACCGACTCGGTGTTCCACGCGGTGAAGTCGACGCTGGTGCCGCCCAGCTCCTCGGTGAGGATCTCGGTCAGCCGCAGCCGCACCGCGGTCGTGTAGCGGTCGCGCGGGAGGTAGACCAGCGCCGAGTAGTACCGCCCGTACTCCTCCTTGCGCAGGTAGAGCCGCAGCTTGCGGCGCTCCTGGAGGTAGAGGACGGAGGTGACGATGGAGCGCAGCTCCTCGACCGAGGTCTGGAACAGCTCGTCGCGCGGGTAGGTCTCCAGGATCTGCAGCAGGTCGCGCCCGGCGTGGCTGTCGGGCGTGAAGCCCGCGGTCTCCAGCACGTCGGCGACCTTGCGGCGGACCACCGGGACACGGCGCACCGACTCGGTGTAGGCGGCGGACGAGAACAGCCCGAGGAAGCGGCGCTCCCCCACGACGTTGCCCGCCTCGTCGAACTTCTTGACGCCCACGTAGTCGAGGTAGGACGAGCGGTGCACGGTCGCCCGGCTGTTCGCCTTGGTGAGGACCAGCATCTGGTGCTCGCGCGCCTTGGCGCGCGCGTCGGCGGGCAGCCGGTTGAAGGACGGCGAGACCGGGTGGCTCTCCTCGGTGCTGCGCCGCGGGTCGGCACGGAGGATGCCCAGCCCCGTGCCGGGCAGCGGTGCGAGGCTCAGCTCCTCACCGCCGTCGCCCTTCCCGGAGCCGTCCGCGCCCTCCTCGACGTCCAGTTCGTACTCGCGGTAGCCGAGGAAGGTGAAGTGGTCGTCGGCCAGCCACCGCAGCAGCTCCCGGGCCTCCTCGATCTCCTCACGCGGGAGCTCGTCGGTGGGCTCGCCGGGCAGCTCGTCGGCGATGCGCAGGGCCGCACCGCGCATCTTCTGCCAGTCCTCCACGGCCTCCCGCACGTCCGAGAGGACCCTGCGCAGGTCCGCGGCGATCTGCTTGAGGTCGTCGCGGTCCGTCTCGCGGTCGATCTCGACGTGGATCCAGGACTCGACCACCGCGTCGTGCGGCAGCTTCCCGTTCCCGGCCGCCCCGGCGCCGTCCCGCGCACCGGCCGCGGGCTCGCCGGCCCCGGCGGCCCGGGTGTCCGGCAACTGGGTGTCCGGCACCTGCGCGAGGTCGTCCCGGCCGACGGAGAGCACCTCCAGCAGCTTCCCGGTCAGATCCCGGCGGACCACCATCTGCGGGTGGATCACGGCGTGGATGCCGCGTCCCCTCCGCGAGAGCTCGTTGGTGACCGAGTCGACCAGGAACGGCATGTCATCGGTGACGACCTCCACCACCGAGTGCGTGCACGACCAGCCGTTCTCGTCTATCGACGGCGAGTACACGCGGACGTTCGCCGTGCCCTGCGGCCGCTCCTCGGCCAGCCGGTAGTGGGCGAGAGCACCTCCGAGGATGTCGACCGGATCGCGGTCGGCGAGATCCTCCGGCGCCGTGTGCAGGTAGTACCGCTGGAGATACGCACCAAGGGCGTCGTCCTGGGGCCCCTGGACCGGGTGGCGCCCCTGGGCCGGGCTCCGTTCAGCCACCCGTGCGGCTTCCGCCAGCCGCTCGGCCTTTGCTTCTTCCAGCTTGCTCTGCATGTCCTCTGGCTCCTGTCGCGCGCCGTTGCGTGACGTCGGGAAAATGAAGGCACGGCACCGGAACGACGCGGGGTCTCCGCTCGGGTCCGCCGCTGTGCCGGGAGAGACGACCAGCGGCGCCCCGCCCGCGCTGTCGCGGGGGGCGCTGTACGGAGGATCGCTCGGTCGCTGATCCTCCGGTGGATATCGCGCTGATCACGGGGGTAAGGCTATCGCCCCCGGCCGCCGACACGTCATGGGCCTTATATGTACGAATAGGGAGAACGCCGAGATCGTCTTCTCCGAACCGGCCAGTTGGGCCGGGTCCGGGAAAATTTCTGGCAAAGCGGCGTTCCGGGGGCACGCTCCTGGAGACGGTGCGCGGGGCCCGGACGGTTCCCCCTTTCGGGCCGCCGGGGGCGTGCCGGCAGCTGTCGGCGTGCTCCGTGCGGCTCTGCCGGGGGCCGTGATCCGTAGGGCCGTGATCCGTACGGCCGCTGCGGCGCCGGGCCGCCGCCCCGGCCCGCTCCCACGCCCCCGACGGTCCGGTCACGGCTCCGCCGCCAGCAGCTCCGCCGTCCGGACGGCCTCGTGCAGGGTGTCCACCACCGGGACACCCGCCTCCTCCAGACTGGCCCGGCTGTGCGAGCCGCCGGTGAACAGCACAGCACGGGCCCCCGCGTGCGCGGCCGCCGAGGCGTCGTCCACGGCGTCCCCGATCACCACCGTGCGGCGCGGTTCCACCCCGCCGAGCGCGGCGAGATGCTGCACCATCTGCGCCGCCTTGCCGCCACCGGAGGGGCCGACCGAGCCGTCCACCCGCACGAAGTGCTCCTCGATGCCGTAGGTACGCAGCAGCGGCAGCAGCCGGTCGTGCGGCGCCAGCGAGCAGAGCGACTGGGTGCGGCCCGCCGAACGCCCGGCGGCCAGCAGCTCGGCGGCTCCCTCGGCGAGCCCCGCCCGCGGCGCCAGCGCCCAGTAGTACCGGTGGAAGGTCTCGTCCATCACCCGCCACTCGTCGTCGGTGGGCATTCTGCCGAGCAGCCGCTCGTAGAAGCGCGGTACCGGTACGCAGAACAGCTCCCGGTACCGCTCCAGTGTGATGCTCGGCATACCGAGCTCGCCGAACGCGGCGTTCGTCGCCTCGATGACCGTATGGATGTCGTGCAGCAGCGTGCCGTTCCAGTCCCACACAATGTGCGCGGACCGCTCTTCTCGCCCCAGGACCATGCAGCCGACGGTAGGAGACGGCACTGACATCGCGACACCGATTTCCCGCCCCCCGCGGGCGACCGCTCGCCTCCGCGCGGGGCCCGTCTGCGGCCGGTCGGCCGCCGACGGCGGCCTCTCAGCCGACGAGCGCGGGGATCTCCTGGGTGGCGAACCACAGCAGCTCGTGGTCGTCGGCCCGGTCCACCACCTGCTCCGCCCGCTCGTCACCGGCGAGCGCCGCGGACAGCGCACCGACCGCGGCGGTCACGTCGTCCACCGCGTCCTCCGCGTCGAGGTGGACTGCGGCCGCCTTGGTCAGCGGGACGGCGGCGGTCAGCCGGACCCGGCCCACGGCCCCGGCATCCGCCTCCGCGCCGCCCCGGGACCCGTCGCCCTCCTCGTCGGGGACGACGGCCTCGTCGGCGGCCTCCAGCGCGACGACGACCCGGCGGCGCGCCGCCTCGTGCTGGTCGGCGAGCAGCCGCAGCGCAGCACCGGCGGCCTGCCGCAGCGCCGCGTACTCCAGCTCCTCCGCGTCCTCCGAGCCCCACCACGCGCGCAGCCCGGGGGTGACCGCGTACGCCTCGACGGGCGCCGGTCCCAGCTCACCCGCGCCGTGCGCCTCGCTCAGTGCGGGCAGGGTCAGAGGGACATAGACGCGCATGGGCTGCCGCTTTCGTGTATCGCCGGGACCGGATGCCCCGTCAGCATACGGGCACGCGCCGCACGGCGCCCTGCTCGGCGGCCGAACGAACCCGCAGGTGAACACGGCGCGGAGTCAACACCCACGGGTCGCCCCCACCGGATAGGGGAATCTGCCCCGGCCCCGCACCGGGCCGCCCCCGCGCATTGCGGCACCCCGCGTTCCGCCGCTAGAACCGTTGCCGTCCAGCCAGTTACCGCCCGGTATTCGCTCGCCGGGTCCCGGCACACACCCCGAGGGAGCCCATGACGACGCCCGTCTCCGACCCGGCATCCGGACGTCAGCCCCGCAGGCGCGGCCCGCGCCCGGCACCCACCCGGCCGCCGACCCGGCGCGACAGCCGCCGCCCCGCCGACTCCGCGCTCCGGGCAGCGGCCCACCGCGCCCGCCAGGGCCGGCCCCCGTTCTGGTTCGCCCACCGGCTGCTGCTGGTGCTGAGCGGCCAGTGCCCCGTCCACACCCTGCTGGCCCACGTCCGAGGACCCGCCTACGACCGGCTGACCGCCCTGGCCCCCTCGGCACCGCTGCGCCCGCGCGGCGCGGACCGCACGGCACCCGAGGTGCTGGAGGCTCGCGGCACCCAGCCGCGGCCCGGTGTCATCGAAGCCTTCGCCCGCATCGCCACCGGCGCCCACCAGCGCGCCATGGCGTTCCGCCTGGAATGGTGCCCGGACAACCGCTGGCGCTGCACCGCCATCGAGCTCGACGGCGCCGCCGACGGCTGACCGCGCCCCGATCCCGCGGGGGCGCACGGAGCCCCGGACCCGGCGGAGGCGCAGCCGGGCCCGGCGGGGGACCACAGGGCACGACTGAGGGGCCACCACCGGACCACGGCCGAGGAGCCACCGGACACGGCTGAGGGGCCGGGCACCGGGTGCCCGGCCCCTCGGGCCGCGTAGGAGTGCGCGAGCCGCCCCGGCCGGCCGCCGAAACGGCGGCCGGCGCGCGGCGGGCCGCGCCGCGCGCTACTTCCGCTTCTTGCGCCCCTTCTGGGCCTTGCGGCGCTCGGCGCGGGTGAGGCCGTCGGCCGACGAGCGGACCGGACCGCCGCCGTCCTCGTCCGCCGTCTCGCTGGTGTCCAGATCGCGCTCGACGACGCCGCCCTCGGCGGTCGGCGCCGAGAAGTGCAGGCGGTCGGGGCGCTGCGGCTGGTCCAGCCCCTTGGCGTGGATCGCGGGGGCCGGCCCCGCGCCCGCACCGGCCGGCACGGCGTCGCGCGCCCCCTCCTTCTCCAGTGACGGCGCCGGTGCCTCGTCCTCGACCGGCACCTCCTCGACCTGCTGCTCGACCTGAACCTCCAGGTTGAACAGGTAGCCGACCGACTCCTCCTTGATGCCGTCCATCATGGCCTGGAACATGTCGTAGCCCTCCCGCTGGTACTCGACCAGCGGGTCCTTCTGGGCCATCGCACGCAGGCCGATGCCCTCCTGGAGGTAGTCCATCTCGTAGAGGTGCTCGCGCCACTTGCGGTCGAGCACCGACAGCACCACGCGCCGCTCCAGCTCACGCATGATCTCGGAGCCCAGCTCCTGCTCACGCGCGTCGTACTGCTCGCGGATGTCGTCCTTGATCGCCTCGATGATGAAGTCGGCGGTCAGACCCTCGCGGTCGCCCGCGGCCTCCTCCAGCTCCTCGATGCTCACCTGCACCGGGTAGAGCTGCTTGAAGGCGCTCCACAGCCGCTCCAGGTCCCACTCCTCGGCAAAGCCCTCGACGGTCTCGGCCTGGACGTAGGCCTCGATCGTGTCGTCCATGAAGTGCCGCACCTGCTCGTGCAGGTCCTCGCCCTCCAGGACCCGGCGGCGCTCGCCGTAGATGACCTCGCGCTGCCGGTTGAGCACCTCGTCGTACTTGAGGACGTTCTTGCGGATCTCGAAGTTCTGCTGCTCGACCTGGGACTGCGCGGAGGCGATGGCGCGGGTCACCATCTTGTTCTCGATCGGGACGTCGTCGGGAACGTTGGCCATGGCCATCACGCGCTCCACCATCTGCGCCTTGAACAGCCGCATCAGGTCGTCGCCGAGCGACAGGTAGAAGCGGGACTCGCCCGGGTCGCCCTGCCGGCCGGAGCGGCCGCGCAGCTGGTTGTCGATCCGGCGCGACTCGTGGCGCTCGGTGCCCAGCACGTAGAGGCCGCCCAGCTCCTTGACCTCGTCCACGGCCGCCTTGACCGACTTCTCGGCCTTGTCCAGCGCGGTGGGCAGGGCCGCCGCCCACTCCTCCGGGTGCTCGTTCGGGTCCAGCCCGCGGTCGCGCAGCTCGTTCTCCGCCATGCCCTCGGCGTTGCCGCCGAGCTTGATGTCGGTACCGCGGCCGGCCATGTTGGTGGCGACCGTGACCGCGCCCTTGCGGCCCGCCTCCGCGACGATCAGCGCCTCACGCTCGTGGTTCTTCGCGTTGAGCACCTGGTGTGCGACGCCGCGCTTGGTGAGCTGCTTGGAGAGGTACTCGGATTTCTCGACCGAGGTGGTGCCGACCAGGATCGGCTGCCCCGACTCGTGCTTGTCCGCGATGTCGTCCACGACCGCGTCGAACTTGGCGACCTCGGTGCGGTAGATCAGGTCGGCCTGGTCCACCCGGGCCAGCGGGCGGTTGGTCGGGATGGGGACCACGCCGAGCTTGTAGATCTGGTGGAACTCGGCGGCCTCGGTCATGGCCGTACCGGTCATACCCGAAAGGGTGTTGTAGAGGCGGAAGAAGTTCTGGAGGGTGATCGTGGCGAGCGTCTGGTTCTCGTCCTTGATGTCCACCCCCTCCTTGGCCTCGATCGCCTGGTGCATGCCCTCGTTGTAGCGGCGCCCGGCGAGGATACGGCCGGTGTGCTCGTCGACGATCATGACTTCGCCGTCCATGACGACGTAGTCCTTGTCGTTCTTGTAGAGCTCCTTGGCCTTGATCGCGTTGTTGAGATACCCGACCAGCGGGGTGTTGACCGACTCGTAGAGGTTGTCGATGCCCAGCCAGTCCTCGACCTTGGCGACGCCGGACTCGTGGATGCCGACCGTGCGCTTCTTCTCGTCGACCTCGTAGTCGCCGGTCTCCGGCTTCTGGGTGCGCGGGTCGCCGGGCTCACCCTTCTCCAGCCGCTTGACCAGCTTCGCGAAGTCGCTGTACCACTTCGTGGCCTGGTCGGCGGGGCCGGAGATGATCAGCGGCGTACGGGCCTCGTCGACGAGGATCGAGTCCACCTCGTCGACGATGGCGAAGTTGTGTCCCCGCTGCACCAGTTCGTCCTTCGACCACGCCATGTTGTCGCGCAGGTAGTCGAACCCGAACTCGTTGTTGGTGCCGTAGGTGATGTCGCAGGCGTACTGCTCGCGGCGCTCGGCGGGGGACATGTTGGCGACGATGCAGCCGACCTCGAGCCCGAGGAAGCGGTGCACCCGGCCCATCCACTCGGAGTCGCGCTGCGCCAGGTAGTCGTTGACCGTGACGATGTGGACGCCGTCGCCCGACAGCCCGTTCAGATACGCGGGCAGCGTACCGACCAGCGTTTTGCCCTCACCCGTCTTCATCTCGGCCACGTAGCCGAGGTGCAGCGCGGCGCCGCCCATCAGCTGGACGTCGTAGTGCCGCTCGCCCAGCACACGCTTGGCGGCCTCGCGGACGGTCGCGAACGCCTCCGGCATCAGGTCGTCCAGACTCTCGCCCTCGGCGTACCGTTCCTTGTACTCGTCCGTGAGCGCGCGCAGCTCGGCGTCGGACAGGTCGACGAAGTCCTCTTCGATGGAATTCACCTGCCGCGCGACGCGGTCCAGCTTGCGCAGGATCTTCCCTTCACCTGCACGCATGAGCTTGCCGAAGACGGACACTTAAGGTGGCTCCTTGCCGGTCGGGCCTGGCACGGTCTGCACGGTCAGTGCGGATATCGGTGCGGATCACCGAGGTCCTCTCCTTGCCGAGGGCCTGTACCGCACCGGCCATCGTATGCGAGGGACGACTGCCCCTGTACCCCCAACGTGCCGGAGCCCCCGAAGGTGCCGGGGACCCCGGCGGCACAATCGGTCCATGGAACCGATCACACTGCGCACCGGGCGGCTGCTGCTGCGTCCCTTCGAGGAGTGGGACGCGGCGGCGCTCGCCGCGGCCTGCGACGATCCGGACATCCAGCGCTTCGTCCCGGTGCCCGAACCGTACACGCTCAAGGACGCCGAGGAGTTCGTCCGCGGTGTGAGCGCGAACGGCTGGCGGGAGGACACGATGTACAACTTCGGCGTCTTCACCCGCGGCGCCCCCGGCGACGGCGCGGACGCGGGCGGTGACGGCGGTGCGGAAGGCGGCCGTGCCGCGGACGGCGGCGGCCCCGGCGGCGAACTGGTGGGCTCCATGGGACTGGTCCGACTCTCCCTGCACACCGCCGAACGCCAGGCCGAACTGGGCTTCTGGACAGCACGCGGCCACCGGCGCAAGGGCTACACCGCGGAGGCCGCGCGTGCCGTGGCGGACTGGGCGTTCACCGCGCTGGGAGTGGAGCGACTGGAGTGGCTGGCCCAGGTGGAGAACACCGGGTCACGCGCCGTGGCGCAACGGCTCGGCTTCGTGGAGGAGGGGATCGCGCGGGCACGCATCGTGCACAGGGGAACACGCCGTGACGCCCGCGTCGCCGCCCTGCTCCCCTCGGACCTGGGCCACCCGCAGTCCACCCCCTACCTGCCCTCGCCGCCGCGCGGATAGCTCCCGCGGAACAGCCCGCGTGGCTCCCGCGGAACACTCCGCGTGGCTCCCGCGCACCGCCCCGCGCGGGCAGGCGCCGCGGGAGACGGGGCAGCAGCACGGGCGCTCCGGGAAGCACGGTCACGGCCGGGTGCGGGGAGGCGTGCGGGTCGGGCAGGCGCCCGGAAGCCGCTCGGCGGCCCCCGCCGCCCGCCGGCCGCCCGGGGCCGACGCCTCGGCGCGGGGAGTGTCAGTGGTCCCGCCTAGGGTGTGCCGCATGACGACCGGTCTGCCTGCCACCGCTGTCCCGGCCGACGGCACCCACGTGCCGCAGGCCTCCCTCTCCGCCGCCGAGGCCCGGCGGATCGCACTGCGTGCCCAGGGTCTGCTGGGAGCCCCGGACCGCAGGGCAGGAGCACGCGGAGTACTGCGGCACCTGGGCGCGGTGCAGCTGGACACGATCTCGGTCCTGGCCCGTTCGCACGAGCTGGTGCCCTACGCCCGGCTGGGCGCCGTGGGACGGCAGGCCGTGGAGTCGGCCTACTGGTCCGGAGCGCACAGCTTCGAGTACTGGTCGCACGCCGCGTGCGTGCTGCCGATCGAGGAGTGGCCGCACTTCGCCTTCCGCCGCCGCGCCTTCCGCGACCGCGGCCACCGCTGGCACCGGATGAAGGACCGGGAGGGCTCGTGCGCCGCCGTGCGCGACCGGCTCCGTGCGGAGGGCCCGCTGACCACGGCGGACCTGGGCGGCGGCCGGAACGGCGGCGAGTGGTGGGACTGGTCCGAGAGCAAGATCGCGGTCGAGTGGCTGCTGGACATCGGGGAGGTCGTGGTCACCGAGCGGCGCGGCTGGAAGCGCGTCTACGACCTCGCGGAGCGCGCGATCCCCGGCGCCCTGTTCCACGACGACCTGGACGACCGCGCCTGCCTGCGTCGGCTCGTCACCCAGGCGGGCTCGGCGCTGGGCGTCGCCACCCGGGCCGATCTGGCCGACTACCACCGCCTCAAGGCCGAACAGGTGGAGTCGGTGCTGCCGGACACCGGGCTGGTGCCGGTCCGGGTGCAGGGCTGGCCCAAACCCGGCTGGGCCGACCCGGCGGCCCTGGAATCCGCACCGCGCGGCCGGCACCGTACGACGCTGCTCTCCCCGTTCGACTCGCTGGTCTGGGACCGCCCTCGCACCGAACGCGTCTTCGGCTTCCAGCACCGGCTGGAGGCGTACGTGCCGAAGCCGAAGCGGGTGCACGGCTACTTCGCGATGCCGCTGCTGGCGGGCGGCGAGCTCGTCGGCCGGGTGGACCCCGCCCGGGAGGGCACCACGCTGGTCGCCCGCCAGCTGTCCCTGGAGAGCGCAAAGGCCGTGGAACCGATGGCGCAGGCGCTGTGCGAAGCCGCCGCATGGGTGGGCTGCGACGCGGTGCGGGTGGAGCGCTGCGCTCCCGAGGAGCTGCGGCCCCGGCTCCGCAGCGCCCTCGACGCGCTGGGCGGGTGAGCCGCCCGCACCTCGGCGGCTCTCGGCACGCGGGCGGCAGCCTGCCGCCCGTTCGCGGTGCTCTCCGTCCGCACACGGCGGTCCGCTGCCCGCGCGTCAGCGGATTTCGAGGATCTTCTCCCGCATCGCGTAGACCACGGCCTCCATCCGGGAGTGGAGCTGAAGCTTCTCCAGGATGTTGCGGACGTGGTTCTTCACGGTGTTCTCGCTGATGAAGAGCTCCTTGGCGATGTCCCGGTTGTTCATCCCGGTGGCCACCAGCTTGAGCACCTCCAGCTCCCGGTCGGTGAGCCTGGGCGCGGGCACCAGCTTGCTCTCGTCGGTGCGCTGGATCATGGATTTGAACTCGGTGAGAAGCTTCGCCGCCATCGAGGGGCTGATCTGCGACTGGCCGTCGGCCACGGCCCGGATCGCCGTGGAGACCTCGTCCGTGGAGATCTCCTTCAGCAGATACCCGGTCGCACCCGCCTTGATGGCGTCGTAGAGGTCGGCCTCCTCGTCGCTGATCGTCAGCATGATGATCTTCGCGCTCGGTGCGACCTCCTTGATGGAGGTACACGCCTCGATCCCGCCCCGCTTCGGCATCCGCACATCCATCAGCACGATGTCGGGCAGCAGATCCGCCGCCTTGTCCACCGCCTCGGCCCCGTCCCCGGCCTCTCCGACGACCTGGATGTCCTCCTCCTGGGCCAGCACGATCTCCAACCCACGCCGGAACAGCGCGTGGTCGTCGACGACCAGCACCCGGATCGGCTCCTTGCGCCGCTCCCGCTCGTAGAGCTCCTCCTCCGCCACCGGGCCCGGGTGTGCGTCGGGCACGGGCATCACGGGCCCGAAGCTGTCCACCATCGTTCCTCCCCCTGCACCCTGATCTCCCACCAACCCCGCTCCGGCCAACGGAGGTTGGCCCGGGCCTTGATGTTACTCATGCCGACGCCCCCGGCCGGGTCCCGAGATCCGGCCGGGGGCGCGAACATCAAGCCGGTGGTGCGCAGAGCGGGTGCCGGGCCATGCCCGGCGGATCGCCGATGGACCGCACCTGACCGGCGCCGGACGGTGTCAGCCGCCCAACGCCCCGCCCGCTCCGGGCGGCGGCTCCTGTACGAACGGGTCCGGCTCCAGATGAATCACGCCGTAGTCATAGCCGTGCCGCCGGTAGACGACACTGGGCTGCTTGGTCTCGGAGTCGACGAACAGATAGAAGTCATGGCCCACCAACTCCATCTCGTAGAGCGCCTGATCCAGCGTCATCGGCGCTGCCGCGTGCGTCTTCTCGCGGACGATGAGCGGTCCTTCACCGCGAACCTCCAGCGGTCCCATCTTGGTGACCACGGGCTGGTCTTCGGCCTCCGAGGCAACGGCCACCGATCCGGCGGCGGCGTCCAGTTCTCCGTTGAGTTCCGACGCGAGGTGGGCGGTCGCCGCCGCCACACTCATCGGTGCGCGGCTGCCGCCGCGGTGGACGCGACGCTTGTCGGCCTGCTTGCGCAGCCGGGCTTCCAGCTTGCTGGAGGCCAGGTCGAGCGCCGCGTACGGGTCGGAGGCTGCTGCCTCCGCACGAATGACCGGTCCACGCGTACGCAGGGTGATCTCAACCCTGTCGGAACGGTCGGCCTGCCGGGGGTTGTGCTCCTTGGCCACCTCGACCTCAAGGTTGATCACCTTGCCGTCGAGCTTCTGAACCTTCTCCAGCTTTTCGGCCACGTGCTTGCGGAACCGGTCGGGCACCTCTGTCTTGCGACCCTTGACGACGATGTCCACGCAGAACTCCGTTCCCGGACGGTCCCACATCTCCGTGCGACCATCCTTGGTGCACTGACGCCGGAGGCTCGGCCCTCCCGCCGTTTGGCTCTCCGGCTCGAGTCGGCTTGCGAGTTTCACCTCCTTCTCCCCCGGAGGAGAGATCGCCACTCAATCCGAACGTACCTCCACTGGGGGAGGCTCGGCACCCCCTACCGGCACGTACCTCCGATCAGGGGAGTGAACCCTGGTATCACCTGCAACGACGTCCCCGATCTGATAGTTCCATCGCGTCACGCCAGGCAACTTTCCGTTCTTCTTGATCACTCGACCGAGCGCACCGCGAGCACCGCGGCCGAGGCCACCCCGCCCAGCGCCCGCGACGCCTCCGCGAGCGTCGCGCCCGTCGTCATCACATCGTCCACCAGCACGACCCGGCCCCGGCCCAGCAGCCGTGCGCCGCCTGGCACCGTCTCCAGAGCTCCGGCAACATTCGCGGTCCGCTGCGCTGCGCCAAGCCCCGCCTGGTCGACCACCCTCCGGCGCAGGCACAGCACCGGCAGCACCTGCGCGGCCATGCCCCCGCCTCTCAGCACGGCCGCGGCCTCCCGCGCCATGCGCCGCACCGGATCGTGCCCCCGCCCCGCGACCGCCCGCCGCATGGAGGGCACCGGAACGAGCAGGATCGGGACAGGGCGCCGTGCCGGCCGGCGGCCTGCCGCGACGGACGGCCCGCCCCGGACGGGTGCGGCCGGCGCAGAGCTGGCCGTCGCACGCGAGGCGCGTTCGACGGCACGTGCGAGCACCGCTCCCAGCGGCGCGGCCAGGCCCAGGGCACCGCGCTCCTTGTGAGCGAGCAGCGCGGCTCGGGCCTCGTCGGTGTAGGTGAGGGCTCCATACACCTGCGGCAGTCCGGACGGTACGCGCGAGGGACGGACCCGCCGCGGCACCGCGCCATTCAGCACGCTGCTGCACTCTTCGCACAAGCGGTCCCGCGTAGGCGGGCGACCGCATCCGGCACACCCCACGGGCAGCACCAGACCTGCGAGTTCCCGCCGAATTCCCAGCAAGGTCCTCGACATGCCCCCACTCTGGCGCCGGGGATCCGGCGCCACCACCCCTGTGGAAAACTCCCCGAACGCCCGCGGACCGAGCCCGGGGTGGCAGCGCCCACGCGCCGCGACACCGCGGTCAGGAGACCGGCCCGGGCTGCGGCGCGGCACGCCGGGTGGCGGGCTCAGCCCGGGTAAGCGGGGGCCGAACCGTGCTCCGTGAGCATCCGCCAGTTCGCGTCGGGGGGCAGCCGCACGATGCCGTCCTCGGAGTCGGCGAGCAGCGGCTTGCTCTCGTCCTCGGAGGCGGCGACCCCCGTCACGTCGGTGATCCCCGGGAGCGTCGGCTGGTCGGAGACCGAGCCGTCGGTCTCCATGTACTGCAGTTGCTGCACGCTCCCCGACTCGCGCCCCACCACCACGAGGCGGCTGCCGCCCGCCCACGAGGCCGCCGAGACGTCCACCAGCTGGGGAGCGACCGGACGCAGCTGCTCGACCGTCACCCGGGAGTTCTTCGCCGTCCCCCCGCGTACCACCCGGCCGAGTTGCAGCGAGGCATGGCCCTCGCCGTCCCGCACCCGCAGCAGGATCCGCACCCCGTCGGAGGCGATCCGCAGCGACTCGATGCGCTCGTCCTCGCCCAGGTCCGGCACCCTCACCTCGTCGGGCTGCTCCTTGCCGCTGCGCAGCCGCAGCAGCCGAGGAGCGTCCGGGTCCCGGTCGGCGACCCACAGGTCGCCCAGTCCGTCCCAGCTCGGCGCCGTCAGCCGGTCCTTCTCCTTCTCCGCCGCGCTGGTGAGCACCGGATCACCGAGCGCGGTGGTGGCGCTGCTGCCCTCCAGGGAGGCGACGTAGAGGGCGCGCCGGCCGCGCGAGACGGCAGCGCCCTCGCTCTCGATCCGGTTGACCGCGACCGCGCCCATCTCCACCCGCCCGCTGCCCAGCGGGCCCTCGACCGGCCGCGCCGACGCGCTCTTGCGCTTGAAGGACGCGACGCGGTGCTTGCCGTCGATGAAGTACGCCCGCTTGGCACTGCCGTTGAGGCGGCCCGGCTGGTATGCGGCCACCTGCTCCCGGGTCCGGGAGCAGAGCTGCCGGTCCTTGGGACCGGCCAGTTCCACCTTGCCGACCTTCGCCGACGCCTGGTCCTGCACGGAGTACAGCACCTGCGCCGCCATCCGCGCGCATCGCCTGCCGCCGGCCTCGGCAGCGCGGGCGTTGAGCCGCAGCCGCAGGACGCCCGAGTCGTCGAGCGAGAGGTGCTGTCCGCGCGCCAGGCGGCTGCCGCGCGGGAACGAGGAACCGACGACGGGGTCGATCCAGCCGGACGGGCCCTGCAGAAGCGCGGAGACCGTCTCGGTGACCGGGTCGATGCGTCGCCGAAGATAGACCGGATCGGCGACGAGCACGTTCTGTCCGTCAGTGATCGAATCCGCGTCCGGCCCGAGCTGCGCGTAGTAGTAAGTGTTGATGGGGCGGTAGATGCGCTGGAAGTCGGACTCGCCGAGCACGAGGCCGTCCGGCATCTCGTCGATGCGCCACTCCCCCTTCACCTCGGTCAGCCGGAAGACCTCGCTGTACTTGCCCTCGGAGGGCGAGTAGGCGTGCTTGCTGTCCACCTCGGCCATCCGGTCGCCCGAGACCTCCACCGAATAGCCGCCCTTGACAGCCGTGCTCTCAGGCGGCGCCTTCACCGCACCCGGCGCGTCCGAGAGCACCGTCGTCGACGCGAACGGGTCCCATCTGCGAGCCATGTCGGGGGTCATGTACTCGCGCGCGGTGCGGAATGTGGCCTCGTCGCTGGTCGTCGCCTCCAGAAAGCCCCGGACTATCTGGGTCGGCGCCTCGCCCTGCTGCGGACTGACGCTGTAGACCCGCACCTGGGAGTCGGTTCCGCTGCGGTGCGAGGAGTTGACGTGCTTGACCTTGCCTCCGTCCGGCATCGACGCGCACCCGGCCAGCAGCGCCCCGCACGCGGCGAGCACGATCAGCGCACGCCGCCGCCGCGCGGCGGTTCCGCGCCGCCGTGTACGCTCCTCCGCCGCTCTCATCTCCGCTCCTCTCCGGAGTGCCCTGACCGCTCGTCGTTCCGCGACCCGCCGGCGGCCGGGGCCGACGCGGTCCCCGCCGCGACCGCCTGCCGCTCCCGCTCCCTGGCCCGCTCCCGCTTCCGACGCGAGTCCTCGGGCTCCAGCCGCAGCGGAGAGCCGCGCAGCGGCTCCCCGGCTGTGCAGGGCAGTACGAGCAGGAACTGCGATCCGTCGCCCGGCGCACCCCAGGCGCGCAGCCACCCACCGTGCAGCCGGGCGTCCTCCAGCGCGATGGACAGCCCCAGTCCGGTACCACCCGTGGTGCGGGCCCGGGCCGGGTCGGCCCGCCAGAAGCGGTTGAACACGCGCTCGGCCTCGCCCTCCTTGAGACCGACGCCGTAGTCCCGCACGGCCACCGCCACGGCACCGCCCCCGGTCGCGAGCCGCACCACCACATCGCGACCCTCGCCGTGCTCCACCGCGTTGTCGACCAGGTTGCGCAGCACCCGCTCGATCCTGCGGCCGTCCATCTCGGCGACCACGGGCTGCTCGTCACCCTTCACCAGGATCCTGCTGCCCTTGCGCTCGGCGAGCGGCTCGCTGCCCTCCACCACCCGGTGGACCACGTCCCGCAGATCGACGGCGCTCGGCTCGAGGTTGGCGGCGCCCGCGTCGAACCGGCTGATCTCCAGCAGGTCCGCCAGCAATGATTCGAACCGGTCGAGCTGCCCGAGCAGCAGCTCAGCCGAGCGGGCGGTCACCGGGTCGAAGTCCTCACGCGCCTCGTGGATCACATCGGCCGCCATCCGCACCGTCGTCAAGGGCGTCCGCAGCTCATGCGAGACATCCGAGACGAAACGGCGCTGCATCCGGGACAGCTCCTCCAACTGCTGGATCTTGAGCTGGAGGTTCTGCGCCATTTTGTTGAACGACTCCCCCAGCCGGGCGATGTCGTCCTCGCCGGTGACCTTCATCCGCTCCTGGAGCCGCCCGGCCGCCAGCCGCTCGGAGATCCCGGCCGCCATCCGCACCGGTGTCACCACCTGCCGCACGACCAGCCACGCGATCGCGCCCAGCAGCACCACGACGAACACCCCGGCCGTCGCCAGCGTTCCCTTGACCAGGCTCAGCGACTCCTCCTCCTGGGTGAAGGGGAAGACGTAGTAGAGCTGGAAGGGATTGCCGCGCGCGTCGTTGAGACGCTTGCCGACGATCAGCGCCGGTTCACGGCCCGAGTCCTGCTGATAGACCCGGGCGTACCGGCGGTGCGGGCCGGGCTCGTCGTCGAGAGCCTTGCGCAGGTCGGCGGGGATGCTCTCCGGACGGATGTCGCCGCCCGCGCGCGGGCCGCGCGTGGTGAGGCTGCTGTTGCCGAGAAAGGGCGACTCGCTGTTGTCGGAACCGAGCGCCACCACCGAATAGACGCCCCGGCCGCTGCTGGCAAGCTGTTCGACCAGGTTGGTCAACCAGGTGCCGGAGTTCTGCGCACCCCTGCTGCCCCGGATGCTGTCCTCACCGCCGCTGGGGCCACTGCCGGCGCTGTCCGCCATCCGCTCGGCGGCGGCGAAGCCGCCGGAGGCCTGGCTCTGCGCGGTCTGCTCCTTGGCCTCCAGCAAGCCGTTGCGGACCTGCCCGATGACGACGAGCCCCAGAAGCAGCACGACCCCGAGCGAGAGCAGCAGCGTCGCCACAACCACCCGAAGCTGGATGTTCCGCCGCCACAGCCGCATCACCGGCAGCAGCGGCCTCCGCACCCACCGCACGAAGAACCGCACCATGGGGCGCGCGCCGGGGCCGGTCGCCCCCTCGGGGAGCAGACCGTCGGAGAACAGGACCCCACTCCTCCACAGGCGTCCGAATTTGGACACGTCGGATTCGCGGCCTGTTCCCCGCCCCCCACCGGTGCGGTTCGGTGCGGTGTTCCGGACCATCTCAGCCCGGCCCGGCCTTGTAGCCCACACCCCGCACGGTCACGACGATCTCCGGCCGCTCCGGGTCCTTCTCGACCTTCGAGCGCAGCCGCTGCACGTGCACATTGACCAGCCTGGTGTCCGCCGCGTGCCGGTAGCCCCACACCTGCTCCAGCAGCACCTCGCGGGTGAAGACCTGCCACGGCTTCCGCGCCAGGGCCACCAGGAGGTCGAACTCGAGCGGGGTCAGGGCTATGGACCGGCCCTCCCGCTTGACCGAGTGCCCGGCCACGTCGATCACCAGGTCGCCGATGGCCAGCTGCTCGGGCGCGGGCTCCTCGGAACGCCGCAACCGCGCCCTGATCCGCGCCACCAACTCCTTGGGCTTGAACGGCTTGACGATGTAGTCGTCGGCCCCCGACTCGAGCCCGACCACCACGTCGACCGTGTCGCTCTTGGCCGTGAGCATGACCACCGGTACCCCGGATTCCGCCCGGATCAGGCGGCACACCTCGATCCCGTCCCTTCCCGGCAGCATCAGGTCGAGGAGCACCAGATCCGGCTTGGTCTCCCGAAAGGCGGCGAGCGCCTTGTCGCCGTCCGCGACGAACGACGGTTCAAAACCTTCTCCGCGCAGCACAATGCCGAGCATTTCTGCCAGTGCGGTGTCGTCATCGACGACAAGGACGCGTCCCTTCATGCCTTCATCATCCCATTAGCCGATCGTGACGCTCGCTTTCGTGATGTGGAACACAGTTCCGCAATACTGGCGGCCGTCACGGGAGAGGCAGTCCCCTCATCCGTGACCACTGCCGTGACCAGGGCGGACGGCGTCACATCGAACGCCGGATTGTAGGCGTGCGCCCCCACCGGAGCCAGCGCCGGGCCCCCGCCGGCGCCCCCCGGACCCCGTCCCGGCCCGGCTCCGGGCCCCACCGTCACCTCGTGTGCCGCCCGCTGCTCCACCTCGATACCGCTGCCCCGCTCCGTCTCCGGATCGATCGTGGTCACCGGAGCCACCACCACGAACGGCACCCCATGGTGACTCGCCAGCACCGCCAGCGGATACGTGCCGACCTTGTTGGCCACCGAACCGTCCGCCGCGATCCGGTCGGCACCCACGAGCACCGCATCCACCTCACCGGCCGCGAACAGCGACCCGGCCGCGCCGTCCGCCAGCACGCTGTAGGCCATCCCCGCCTCGGCCGCCTCGTACGCCGTCAGCCTCGACCCCTGCAGCAGCGGACGCGTCTCCCCCACCCACAGCCGCCGCAGCCCACCGGCCCGGTGCACGGCCTTCACCACGGCCAGGGCCGTGCCCTCACCACCGGACACCAGCCTCCCGGTGTTGCAGTGTGTCAGGATCCGCAATCCGCCGTCGGGCACCAGACCCGCCAGCAGCTCCCTCCCGTGCCCGGCCATCCGCTCGCTCGCCTTGGCGTCCTCCCGGTGCAGCGCCCGCGCCGCAGCCAGCGCCCGGGCAGCCGCGTGCACCGCTCCGCCGTCGGCAGCCTCCCGATACGCGGCCTCCACCCGCCGTGCCCCGTAGGCGAGATTCACCGCCGTCGGCCGGGCATGCGCCAGCTGCTCCGCGGCCTCCGCCACGTCGGAACCCCGCGCCGCCGCCAAGGCGACCCCGTAACCACCGGCGATACCCAGAACCGGCGCACCCCGCACCGCCAGCGACCGGATGGCCGCCACCAGCGCGGGCACATCCGCGCACACCAGTTCCGCCTCCTCCACCGGCAGCCGGGTCTGGTCGAGAAGGACCACAGCGGGCCCCTCCGGTGACTCCTCGTAACGGATCACGGGCACACACTCGTCAGCCATCCGTCCAGTCTGCCCGCTCGGCGCGGGCCCCTTGAAGGGCGTCGCAGGCTCCCGACTGGCCGCACCCGCACCACCCCGTGGCACGATGGGCAGCCCACCAGGCCCGGGATTACACGAGGTGACCTCACGTGAACGACTCCCCGGACCGGGCTTCGCCCGGATCCGCTTCGCCCGACCCCCGCCCCTCCGGCACGCCCGGACGGCACGCCGGGGAGCCGACGGGCGACGACACGGAGCGCGCCGCACCCGAGGCACCGCGACCCGAGGCGGACGACCGCCCCCGCAACTGGGCCGCCGACCAGCCACCGGCCGCCCCCCAGGGATGGAACTGGGACGGCCAGGACGACAGCCACGGCCGGCGCAGCAGCCGGGCACAGATCCCGCGGCAGCACCCCGGCGGCCACCGAGGACGGACAGCGGGCCCCGGCCCCGCCCGGGGCTGGAACCACAACGGCCCGCCCACCGCCTGGGCACACCCGCCGCAGGCCGCGAAGCCCGGCGTCGTCCCGCTCCGCCCCCTGGGCATCGGCGAGATCCTGGACGGTTCCGTCAGCGCCATGCGCGCCCACTGGCGCACCGCACTGGGGATCGCCCTCGTCGTCGCCGTCCTCACCGAGCTCGTCTCGGTCCTCACCATGCGCCTCTGGCTCGGCGACTCCACCGCGTTCGAGGCGCTGACCAAGAACGACGAACCCAGCCTCGAGGAGCTGAACAAGGCCCTCACCGACACACTCAGCACTCTGAGCGTGACCTGGGTCGTCGGCATGCTCGGCACCGTGGTCGCCACCGCGATGCTCACCGTGGTCGTCAGCCGTGCGGTCCTCGGCCGCCGGGTCACCCCCGGTGAGGCATGGCGCGACGCACGCCCCCAGCTCCCCCGCCTGCTCGGTCTGCTCCTCCTCCTTCCTCTTCTGGTCTGCCTCGTTCTCCTCGGCTGTCTGCTCCCCGGGATCCTCGTCGCGCTCGCGGGCCCGGTCGGACCGGCGCTCCTCCTGCTGTTCTTCGGGCTGCTCGGCGGAATCGCCGCCGCGGCCTGGGTCTGGGTCCGGTTCTGCCTCGCGCCGCCCGCGCTGATGCTGGAGAAGCAGGGGCTGTCCGACGCCATGCGGCGCTCGGCCAAACTGGTGACGGGAAGCTGGTGGCGCATCCTGGGCATCCAGCTGCTCACCCTGGTTCTGATCACCGCCATCTCCTTCGTGGTCTCGCTGCCGACCACCGCCGTCTCCACACTCGTCAGCGGCGGCGACACCCTCACCGACCCCGCGGCCGCGACGACCTGGACCTCCCTCGTCATCAACGGCATCGGCTCCGTCCTGGCCTCGACCGTGGCCCTTCCCCTCAGCGCAGGCATCACCGCCCTCCTCTACCTCGACCAACGCATCCGCCGCGAGGCTCTCGACCTCGAACTGGCCCGCGCGGCGGGTGTCCCCGGCTTCGAGCACCAGGACACCGAGCCCCCCGCCGCAGGAAGCTGACACCGTGCCGGGGGGACACATCGACACGCTCTCCCGCTGCAGTGCCGCCGCTCTCCACCGGGCGGCCACCGCCGACGAGGGCGACGGCCCTGTCACCGCCCCCCGGCTGCCGGCCCGCGAGGACGCCGAGCGGGAACTGTCCCGGTCCGAGTACCACCAGCACGACCCCTCCCTGCTGCATCGCGTCCTCGACTGGCTGTGGGACCGCCTCGGCGACCTGCTCCGCACCGCCGCCGAAGCCGCCCCGGGCGGATCCGTGGGCCTCACGGTCCTGGTCCTCGTCCTCGCCCTGCTCCTCGTCGCTCTCCGCCTCCGTCTGGGCGCCCTCCGCACAAGGCGCACCACGGGCTCCGCGGCCCTGTTCCCCGACCGGCTCCGCAGCGCGGCCGACCACCGCACAGCCGCCGAATCCCACGCCCGGGCCGACCACTGGACCCCGGCCGTCCAGGAGCGGATGCGCGCACTGGTCCGCTCCCTGGAGGAGCGCGCGCTGCTCGACCCCCGTCCGGGCCGCACAGCCGACGAAGCCACCAGCGAGGCCGCCGTCGACCTCCCCCAGCTCGCCGATCGGCTGCGCGCCGCTGCCCGCACCTTCGACGAGGTCAGCTACGCCGGCCGGCCGGCCGACCCCGCCGACTACGCCCACCTTCGCGACCTGGACAACGCCCTCCTCCGCACCACCCCCGCCCCGCTCGCGAACCGCACCTCCGCAGCGCCGGCATCCCACGGGTGGGCTGTGTGACGACCACGGCCCCCACGTCCACCTCGCCCCTCGCACCTCACATATGGCAGCGGGCCCGCGGGCTCCTGCTCGCCGCCGCGATCCTCGCCGTCTCCGGGGTGGCCCTCGCCGCACTCCGCTCCGCCGAGCACACCGCCCCATTGGACCCCCGCTCGGCCTCCCCCGACGGCAGCAAAGCCCTCGCCCGTCTCCTCACCGACCGGGGCGTGCACACCACGGTCCTCACCGACTCCGCAGCGCTGCGCCAAGAAGCCGGGCACGACTCCACACTCCTGGTCCCCTTCCCCGACTCCCTCACCGAGCACCAGCGGACCGCCGTCCGCAAGGCGGCCGAAGGCTCCGGCCGCACCGTCCTGCTGGCACCGGATGCGAGAACGACCTCCGCTCTCATCCCCGGCATACGCACCTTCGCCGCCCTGCCCGTCCAGCCGACACGTCCGGACTGCGACCTGGCCGCGGCCCGCCGTGCCGGCGATGCGGATCTGGGCGGACACCGCTACAGCGCCACCGCCCGACTCGCCGAGAGCTGCTATCCGCGGAACGGCCGCGCCACCCTGCTGCGCCTCCACTCGCCATCCCGCGGCGACACCGTCCTCCTGGGCACGCCCGACCTCCTCCGCAACGAACACCTCGACCACCTCGGCAACGCTTCCCTGGCCCTCCAACTCCTCGGAGCACATCCACAACTCCTCTGGTACCTCCCCTCCGACGCTGCAGCTCCTTCCACCGGCGAGGAGCGCAGCTTCTTCGACCTGCTGCCCGGCGGCTGGTCCTGGGCGGCCGTACAGCTCGCCGTCGCGGCCCTCCTCGCCGCCCTGTGGAGGGCACGGCGGCTGGGCCCGCTCGTCACCGAACAGCTTCCCGTCGCCGTGCCCGCGGCCGAGACGACAGCGGGAAGGTCCCGCCTCTACCGCAAAGCCAAGGACCGTGCCCATGCGGCCGACACCCTCCGGGCCGCCTGCCGCGGCCGGCTCGCCCTCCTGGCCGGGGTGCCTCGCCCGCAGGCCCACGACCGCGAGATTCTCGTCCCTGCCCTGGCCGCACGAGGAGTCCACCGAGCATCACCCGAACCGGCTGAACCGGCATACGACGAGGCCAGGATCCGCTCCCTCCTCTTCGGCTCTTCTCCTGCGAACGACACCGCGCTGCTCCACCTCGCGGACGAACTCGACCGCCTTGAAGAACTCTTCGCCCCCGTCGGCTCCCAGCAGCACCGTCGAAGGACAGACAAGGACATCACCCCGTGAGCTCCCCCTCCGCAGACAACGCCCGCAGCGCCCTCGAAGCCCTCCGTGAGGAAATCTCCAAGGCTGTCGTAGGACAGGACGCCGCAGTCACCGGACTCGTCATCGCCCTGCTGTGCCGAGGGCACGTACTGCTCGAGGGCGTGCCGGGCGTCGCCAAGACACTCCTCGTGCGCACACTGGCCACCGCACTCGAACTCGACACCAAGCGGGTTCAGTTCACCCCGGACCTGATGCCCGGCGATGTCACCGGTTCACTGATCTACGACTCGCGCGCGGCCACGTTCTCCTTCCAGCCCGGCCCGGTCTTCACCAATCTCCTGCTCGCCGACGAAATCAACCGCACTCCGCCCAAGACGCAGGCATCCCTGCTGGAGGCGATGGAGGAACACCAGGTCTCTGTCGACGGCCGACCACACCCGCTTCCCGATCCCTTCCTGGTCGCCGCCACCCAGAACCCCGTCGAGTACGAGGGGACCTATCCCCTGCCCGAAGCACAGCTCGACCGCTTCCTGCTCAAACTGAACATCCCGCTCCCCTCGCGCGAGACCGAACTCGATGTACTCACCCGGCACGCCGAGGGCTTCGACCCCCGGGACCTGGCCGCCATGGGCGTACGCCCCGTCGCGGGCCCCGCCGAGATCGAAGCCGCGCGCGCAGCCGTCGCCCGGACCACCGTGTCCTCCGACGTCACCGGCTACGTCGTCGATATCTGCCGTGCCACCCGCGATTCCCCCTCGCTCTCCCTCGGGGTCTCCCCCCGAGGCGCTACCGCTCTGCTCTCCGCCGCCCGCGCCTGGGCCTGGCTCACCGGCCGCGACTACGTCACGCCGGACGACGTCAAGGCGTTCGCCCCGCCAGCGCTCCGACACCGCGTCCGGCTACGGCCCGAGGCCGAGATGGAAGGCGTCACCTCTGACAGCGTGCTGCACTCCGTTCTCACCCACACCCCAGTTCCCCGCTGAGAATTCCGGTTCCCACCATGGCCCTCACCGGCAGAACGGCCCTCGCGGCCGCCCTGGCCACGCTCATCGTGGGCTTCCTGCTGCCCAGTTGGACCGGGATCCTCGCCGTCGAGCTTCTCCTGCTGATTGCCATCGTGACCGACCTGCTCCTGGCGGCGCCAGTGAGTCAGCTCCTGTTCACCCGAAGCGGTGACACCTCAGTTCGACTTGGCGAACAGGCACTCGTCTCTCTCGTCGTCACGAATCCCAGCAGTCGCACCCTCAACGCGGATCTCCGCGACGCCTGGCCGCCCAGCAGCTGGCCGCCGGACAGCTCCGCCCGCGCCAGCCGCCATCGGCTCCGCGTACCCCCGGGAGAGCGGCGCCGTGTCACCACCCGGCTCCAGCCCACCCGCCGCGGGGACCGCGAAGCCGTACGTGTCACGGTCCGTTCGCACGGCCCCCTGGGGCTCGCCGCCCGCCAAGGGCATCACGAGGTCCCCTGGACCGTCCGCGTCCTTCCCGCCTTCCCCAGCCGGAGATTCCTGCCGGGCAAACTGGCCCGCCTCCGCGAACTCGACGGCCACACCAGCATCCTGACCAGCGGCGAGGGGACCGAGTTCGACAGCCTGCGGGACTACGCACCCGGAGACGACACCCGTTCCGTCGACTGGCGTGCCACAGCGCGCCGTGCGGATGTGGCCGTCCGCACCTGGCGGCCCGAGCAGGACAGGCGGATCCTGCTCGTCCTCGACACGGGCCGTACCTCGGCAGGCCGCGTCGGTGACGTTCCTCGCCTCGACGTGGCCATGGACGCGGCACTGCTCCTGGCCGCCTCGGCCGTCCGCGCCGGCGACCGCGTCGACCTGCTCGCCCATGACCGTGTCACCAGGACGAGCGTCACGGGGCGCGCCGGTACCGACACTCTGCCCACGCTCGTAGCGGCCATGGCTGCTCTCGAACCCGCTCTCACGGAATCCGACCTGCGGACTCTGGCGGCAAGAGCCCTCCGTACGACACCCAGCGGGTCGCTTCTGATCCTCCTGACCGGACTCGACCGAGCGCCGGTCGACGAGGGTCTGCTGCCTGTCCTGCCGCTCCTCACCCGACGGCACACCGTTGTTGTCGCCTCGGTATCCGATCCCCGCATCGAGGAGATGGCGGACGGACGGGGCACTCTCGACGCGGTGTACGGCGCGGCGGCAGCAGCACAGTCGCTGGCGGAACGGCAGGAGACGGCAGAGCGTCTGCGCCGGCACGGTGCGACTGTCGTGGACGAGCCCCCGTCCCGTCTCGCCTCCGCACTGACCGACACCTACCTCTCCCTCAAAGCGGCGGGACGGCTGTGAACAGTGGGCAAGGCCCTGTCGGCTCCGGCCGATTCCCCGCAGAGGCACGGTGGTCGGGTGGTCCGCTCACACCAGCGGACCCGCCGCCCGGCCCCGCCCTCAGATCTGGCCGAAGGCGCGTCGGAAGGCGCCGGGAGTGGTGCCGAGATGCGCCCGGAAGCGGCGGCGCAGGTTGACTGCCGAGGTGAGTCCGACGCGGGTGGCGACGGCTTCGACCAGAAGGTCGGTCTGTTCCAGCAGGACGCGTGCCGCGTCGATACGTTGGTCGAGCAGCCACTGACCTGGGCTGGTGCCGAGTTGCTCGGTGAAGCGCCGGGCGTCGTCATGGGATCACCATTCGGTCGTCCCGAGTCCTCGTCAGTCCGCCGGCCGACGGAAGGCCGAGGCCCGGAACCCGAATCGGCCCTGAACGTGAGAGAGCCCCGTCGGATGTCTCCGACGGGGCTCTCCCCACAATGAGTTCGGCGGCGTCCTACTCTCCCACACGCTCCCGCATGCAGTACCATCGGCGCTGAAAGGCTTAGCTTCCGGGTTCGAAATGTGACCGGGCGTTTCCCTCACGCT
>NZ_JBIAFT010000005.1:0-490849 GCF_042869455.1 Streptomyces sp. NPDC007025
GCAGCCGAGCGCGAGCAGCGCAAGCGCCGACAGGAGGGCGACGAGACGTGACGCTGCTGCGACGGGTTGCCCGGTACGCCGGGCCGCTGTACGCGACCACCGTGGTCGCCTCGTGCGCCGCCGCCGTGGCCCTGGCACTCGCCGGGAAGCCCGCCCCGATGAGCCCCCCGCCCCGGTGAGCCGCCGCGCTACGGCTGCCATCCAACACGCGCCGGTCACCAGGGGCGAGGCCAACCCAACTCATCGACACAGACAGGAGAGGCACATGTCAGTACAGCACGACACCGCAGTCTCGGAGACCAGCGCCTTCACCGCCCTCCTCCACCCACCCGCCCAACGCTCCCGCGACCCGCGGTACGCCCCCACATCAACGGCCTCACCTACAACGTGCTGGAATCCCCCGGATCGGCGGCCATCGACCTCTATGAGCGGGAGGTGCGGCTGCTGCTGCGTGACACGGTCGCCGTCCGCAGTCTCGCTGAGCGCATCCTCGACAACGCGATCATGTACGTCATGACGTCCCTGGAGCGGCCGGGCCTCCACCTGGGCGTCGGCAAGACCGTGGACATCGGCGTACACCAACTCATCCTCGACACCCCGTCTACTTCGCCCTGTGTCGGCTGTACAACGAGGGCCGCTACAAGCACCATGCCCCGCTGATCCAGCGCCGCGGCGACGGCACCGTGCTGCGCACCGCCGACGCCATCCGCGCGAACGGCTTCACTCCGGACGAAGAGCTGTGGGCCGTCGACGGGGCGAACTGCTCGCCCTGCGACGACAAGGCGCCCGACAGCCACTGACGCCCGATACAGTGCCCGCCCCGGTGGCGCCCACCGGGGCGGGCATGCCGCCGAAAGGACACTCACGTGCCGGTACCGCACGACATCGCCGCCGAGACCGAACTGTGGAACAGCTACGCCGAGTCCGCCTTCGACCCGGAGGCCGAGCCCGCCTTCCGCTGGACCCAGTACAAGGACCACGGCCCCGGCCCCGAACTCCTCGGCACCCCCTCGACCGCACTGGAGATCGGATGCGGCACCGGCCGCGCAGCGGCCTACCTCGCCCTGCACGGGGTGCAGACGACCGGCCTGGATCTCTCGCCGGTCATGGTCAAGAAGCTCGCCGAACGATGGAGCAGCACCGGAGCAACCTTCGTGCAGGGCGAAGTCCTGGAACACCTCGCCGCCACCGAGGACACCTACGACGCGATCTACTCCATCTTCGGCTGCACCTGGTTCGCCGACCCGGGCCGCCTCTTTCCCCTCGTCCGGGCCAGGCTCAACCCGGGCGGCGTGTTCGCCTTCTCCCAGCCGCCGGCCATCCCCGGCGCCTACGGACCCCAGGGCATGGACAAGGGCGACTTCGCGGGACCGGCCATGTTCACCCACCGCTACAGCTTCCGGCCCCCAGTGTGGGAGCGCCTGCTGATCCGCGCAGGCTTCGCCACCGCCAAGGCCACCGTGCTGGAGCCTCGCGAAGCGGGACACATCGGGACCCTGCTCGTCACCGCACGCTGATCGCGCCGCCATCTGCGCGTCTACCCACCACGAGCGGATGGGGACCCGGCGCCGTCGCAACCTCCAGCCAGGGATCCGGCGGCGCTTTTCGCGCACGCTCACCCATGCGCACGCTGGCGCCTCGGTTGAGCAATGGTTGAGCTGATGATCTCCAGCCCCGAAAACGACTCAAGCCCCAGGCCAGAGATTCTCTGACCTGGGGCTCATCGGTAGGCCGTGTGGGACTCGAACCCACAACCAATGGATTAAAAGTCCACTGCTCTGCCAATTGAGCTAACGGCCCGCACCGAGCAGCATAGCCCGGAGGCCCGGCGGGCTTCGAAGGCATTCCGGGTTGAACGCCTTCGAAGCCGTGCTCGGGCACGCGTTCGGGAGGGCCGGGGCCCTCACCGAGTGTCAGCCGTTGCGCTTCCAGCGGGGCTTGTCCGCGCGGCGGTCCGGGGTGCGGGCGCCGTTGCGGCTGGGGGCGTGGGAGCCACCGGAGCGGCCGTGCGGACGGCGGTCGTCGCGGTGGTGCGGACGGTCGCCGCCACGGAAGCCCTCCCGGCGGAAACCGCGGTCCCCGCCTTCGCGGCGGTCGTCACGGCGGACGTCGTCGCGGCGGAAGCCGCCACCACCGGAGCCACCGCGGCCACCGTCACCGCGGCCGCCGTCCCGGCGATCCCGGTCCCGGTCCCGGTCGCGGCCGTAGGGGCGCTCGTCCCGGTCGCGGTCCCGGCGGAAGCCGCCCCGGTCACCGCCGCGGTCGTTCGCACGGCGGTCGCCGCGGTCCCGGTCGCGCCGGTCGTACGAGGAGCGGCCGCCGCGGTCGCGGTCCTGGCGCTCGCGGTCGGCCCGCTCGCGGCGCTCGGCCTCCGCCTTCGCCTCGCGGCGTGCCTCCGCACGGGCCTCCTCGGCGGCCTGGGCCGCCTCCGCCTCGGCGGCGGCCGCCACGGCGGCGTCCGGGTCGTCGCCGCGCTCCCGCGCCGCACGGGCGGTCAGCAGAGTGGCCTCCTCGCGGAGTTCCGCGGCGCGCTGCTGGAGCTTCTCGAGCTGGCGGTTGAGCTTCTTGGCCTCGCGCTCGGCCTGGCGGGCCGAGTTGGCGGCGGACTCGGCCTGCACCTCGGTCAGCGACCGGGCGCCGGTGATGCGGGCCACGTCGTCGTCGAAGACGTCGCCGCGGCCGATGATGTGCCGCGAGGCGTCCACGCCCGCGTCCTCCATCAGCCGGAAGATCTGCCGCCGCTGGTGCGGCAGGGCCAGCGAGACGACCGTCCCGGACTCGCCCGCGCGTGCCGTACGGCCCGAGCGGTGCAGGTAGTCCTTGTGGTCGCCGGCCGGGTCGACGTTCAGCACCAGGTCGATGCCGTCGACGTGGATACCGCGGGCCGCGACGTCCGTGGCGACCAGGACGTTGACCCTGCCGTCCTTGAAGTCCGCCAGCGTGCGGGTGCGCGCGCCCTGCGTCATGCCGCCGTGCAGCGCGTCGGCGGGCACCCCGGCCTCGCGGAGCTGTTCGGCGACGCGGTCCGCACCGAGCTGGGTGCGGACGAAGATGATGGTGCGGCCCTTGCGAGCGGCGATGGCGGTGGTGACCGGCGCCTTGTCGCGCGGCTTCACGACCATCACGTGGTGGGTCATGGTCGTCACCGCGCCCTGCGCCGCGTCCACCTCGTGCGAGACGGGGTCGACGAGGTAGCGGCGGACCAGGGAGTCGATCTCCTTCTCCATGGTGGCGGAGAAGAGCATCCGCTGGCCGCCCTCGGGGACCAGGTCCAGGATCTCGGTGACCTCGGGCAGGAAGCCCAGGTCGGACATCTGGTCGGCCTCGTCGAGGATGGCCGTCTCGACGTCGTCCAGCGAGCAGGAGCCGCGGTTGATCAGGTCGCGCAGTCGGCCCGGGGTGGCGACGAGGATGTCGACACCTCGTTCGAGCGCGGAGATCTGATTGGCCATCGAGGTACCGCCGCAGACGACCTTCAGCTTGAGGCCGAGCGTGTCCCCGTACGGCTGCAGCGCGTCCGAGACCTGCATCGCCAACTCGCGGGTGGGCGTGAGGATGACGCCGCGCGGGCGCTTGCGCTGGGTGCGGCCCCCGTGCAGCCGGGCGAGCAGCGGCAGGCCGAAGGAGAGCGTCTTGCCGGAGCCGGTGCGGCCCCGACCGAGCACGTCCTTGCCGGCCAGCGCATCCGGGATGGTGGCGGCCTGGATGGGGAACGGCGCGGTCACACCGTTCTGGGCGAGCTTGCGGACGACGGCCTCGGGGAGCCCCAGCTCGCCGAACGTGATCTGCGGCTCGGCGGCCTCGTCGGCCTGGTCGGCCTCGGCAGCCGATTCCGTCGATGCGTCGACCGATTCGGGGGTCTCAGGGGTCTCGGGAGCCGCTGCGGGGACCGTCTCAGCGGTCGGCTCGGTCGGCTCGGGGAAGTCCTCGGGCCGTACGGCGGCAGGGGTGGTGACAGACATGCGAGTTGCGACAACCTTCCGGAGTCATTCGGCACGCGCCCATAACTCCGTGAAATTCGCAAAGAACCGCCTCGATGCGGTCAGCCACGGCCGGAGAGAACGCGCCACACGGCGCGCTGTACTGACGGCGCCGGGCAAATGGGATCAAACGATCTACCAGCATACGCGGCCCTGGGAGCAACACGCAAACGGGCTCCTGGCCACGATCCCCCCGGTCACCGCGCTCCCGCCTCCCCCGGGGCTCCGGCCCGGCCGCGGGTCCGGCTTCCGGACCGGCTGCGCATCCGGCCGGAGGCCCGGCTGGAAGCAGGGCTCCGGGCCGCTGCGGGCCGCTGCCGGGGGCGCGTGGACCGCTTCCGAGTGCTTGCGGGTGCTTGCGGGGTGCCGGGGTGGCTCCCGGGAGGACGCGGGCGTCGAGCGGGTGCCCCGAGCACGCGGCACTCGCTCGACACTGAGGCCGCGCTGGGCCGCCGAGCCACCGAGCCCCTGAGCCGCCGAGCCCCGGAACCGCCGAGCCGCTGTCCGACCGTGCGGCGCGGGGCCTCCGCCAAGCCGGGCGCGCTCGGGCAGGCGCAGCGTGCATGCTCAGGCCGGACTGGGCTGGACCCGGCGGGCGAAGGGGTCGGAGCCTCCGCTGGGCGAGGCCGTGGTCCGGGTCGGCGAGGGCTCCGGATCCGGCTTGGTCGGCGTCGGGCTGGGTGAGTCGGTCGGCGTACCCGAACCGCCGTCGTGGCCGCCTCCGGCGCCGCCCGAACCGTCGTGGCCCCCGGTCGGGCCCGGCCCGGGGCGGGTCCCGCCGCTGCCCGACGACGAGCCGGACGGACCGGAACCTTTGGAGGACCCGGTGTCCTCACCCGAGCCGTCTCCGTCCGAGCCGTCCCGTTTCTCGGAGCGCTCTTCGTCGCCCTGCTCGCCGCGCTTCGCGTGCTTGCCCTTCTTGTCCCGCTCGTGCTCCCGGGCCTTGCGCCCGTCGGCGCCACCGTGCGCTCCGCCGCGGGTGTGGCCCCTGCGGTAGGCGGTACCGTCCAGTCCGCCGTCCGGCTCGGTCGCCCCGCTGTCGTCGTCGGCCCTGCTGCCCACCGGCACGGTGCCCTCGCCCGCGTCGTCGGCGCCCTGCACCGTCATACAGCCGGTGAGGGTGGAAACCGCCGCGAGTATCAGGGCACCCGCGGTCGTCCGTGCGACGACTGTGGGGCTGGGTACGGCGGTACGGGCTCGGCGCACGGCGGGACCTCCTGCGCGGGACTACAGCGGGACTACAGGCGAGTGCCGTGCCCAACTCCCCATCACCCCAACAGGTCACGCCGCGCGACGCCCACGGCGCTCGCCACGGCGCACGCGCGACCGCCGAGCGCCGCCCAGGGCGCCCCCTGTCGCCCCCGGCCTCGCGTCACGTCAGCCGTAGCCGAGTGCGTGCAGGCGCTCGTCGTCGATGCCGAAGTGGTGCGCGATCTCGTGGACGACGGTGATCTCGACCTCCTCCACGACCCCCTCCCGGCCGCTCTCCGCATCGTGGCCACCCCCGGCGTCCCCGGTGTCCCCCGTGTCCCGGCCGCCGCCGGTGGCGGATTCCCGCTCGACCATGCGCAGGGTCGGCCCCCGGTAGACCGTGATGCGGTCGGGCAGCACACCCGCGTACCACTCGCCGCGTTCGGTCAGCGGCGTCCCCTCGTAGAGCCCGAGCAGCTCCGGCTCGCCCGCCGGAGGCTCGTCCTCCACGAAGACCGCGACGTTGTCCATAAGCCTGGTCAGTTCGGGCGGTATCCGGTCGAGGGCCTCTGCCACCAGCTCCTCGAACTCCTCACGCGTCATCTCCAGCACGTGACCATTGTCGACCCGCGACCCCGCCCGGGCAGCAGCACGCGCACCAGTTTCCTGCCCAACCGGTCCCGCAGGCGACCGCACGTGGGCCCGGGCCGTCGAGCGCCCGGCCCGCTCGCGGCATAGGACGCCGCACAAGGGGCATACGCGCCCACATGGCCAGCGTTGCCGACAGACCGTCGCGGATCGCGAGGGACCGGTTCAGACAGGTCGCCGACCGGCTCGCCCACCGGTTCGCCGCCACCACCCGGCGCTCCCACCGGCGTGCCGCGGGGCTTGTGCTCGTGACGCTGCTGGGGGCCTGGCTGGGGCTGCTCGCCGTGGGCAGCGTGCGGGAGCCGGTGGGGCCCGTCGACACGACGATGACGCTGCGCCCCTCCTTCAGCGGCGGCACCAAGATCAATGTCGCGCCGCTGGGAGCGCTGGCGCTGGACAGCCACACGGCACCGCTGCGGCTGGACGTCGACGTCGACGAGCTCGACCAGGAGCGTGCCTCGGCCCTGGTGGACCACCCGGAGCGGATCGAGGGCCTGCAGGACGAGATCTCGGACGACGTCCGCTCGGGCGCGCTCGACCTCGGCGTACGCTCGGCGGTCGCGGTGCTGACCGGCTCCTGCGCGCTGGCCCTCGCCGTCTACCGCAGGCCACGCCGGGCCCTCGCGGCAGGCGGACTCTCCCTCGCGCTGCTGGTGGCCTGCGGCGCGACCGCGGCGCTCACCTGGAACCCGAAATCGGTGCTGGAGCCGAAGTTCTCCGGGCTGCTCGCGAGCGCCCCCTCGGTGGTGGGCAACGCCCGCAGCATCGCCACCGAGTTCGACGTCTACCAGCAGGAGCTGGCGCGGCTGGTCACCAACGTCACCAAGCTCTACGACGCGGCGTCCACGCTCCCCGCCTACCAGCCGGACCCGTCGACCACCCGGGTGCTGCACGTCTCGGACATCCACCTCAACCCCGCCGCCTGGCACATCGTCCGGTCGCTGGTCGAGCAGTACAAGATCGACGTGATCATCGACACCGGCGACACCATGGACCACGGCACGGCCCCCGAGAACGGCTTCCTGGAGCCCATACCGGACCTCGGCGCCCCCTATGTGTGGGTCCGCGGCAACCACGACTCGAAGACCACCCAGCAGGCCATGGAGAAACTGGCCGGCACGTCCCCCTCGCAGGTGCACGTACTGGACGGGGGTGAACCGGTCGACGTCGCCGGGCTGCGGATAGCCGGCTGGGGCGACCCGCAGTTCACCCCGGACCGCTCGGTCGCCGCCGAGGGCGACCCGGCGGAGCGGGCGGAGGGCCGCAGGCTCGCCGCCGCGCTGCGCTCCCAGCGGGCCGCCGGCTCCCCGGTGGACATAGCCGTGGGCCACAACCCGGTACTGGCCGAGCAGACCGACGGCCTCGTCCCGCTCGCCCTCGCAGGCCACACCCACAACCGCAGCACCCGGGTGCTGCCGCACGACACCCGGCTGATGATCGAGGGCTCCACGGGAGGCAGCGGACTGCGCGCGGTCGAGGGCGAGACGCCGGACAAGGTGCAGGCAGCGGTGCTCTACCTGGACCGGGACAGCAAGCAGCTCCAGGCATGGGACGAGATCGACCTGGGCGGCCTGGGACTGTCCAAGGCGGAGGTGTCCCGCCATCTGCCGGAGGAGGTCGAACCGGGCTCCTCGCCGTCCCCGTCGCCGTCGTCGCCGTCGTCGCCGAGCCCGACCGGCACGAGCCCGGCGACGGGCCGCTGACCGTGCGGGACGGGCAGGGTTGACGGCCGGATCGCTGACCGTGCGGCCCGGTACGGCGAACCGCCCGCACACCGCCGTCCGGGCCCGGCATATGTTTTGGCGAACGGTCCGTGCATCCCATATGCTGCCCGAGCCTGCTGAGGCGCTGTTCAGGCGCACAGTCGGCGGTTTCGCCCTCATCGTCTAGTGGCCCAGGACGCCGCCCTTTCAAGGCGGTAGCACGGGTTCGAATCCCGTTGGGGGCACCTTCTCAGCCCCTCTGAACTGCGAAAACGCGGCCGGAGGGGCTTTTTTTCGTGCTGCCGTGCCGACTCGGCTGTGCCGCCACGGGGCATCCGCGGCCCAGTTTCCGACGACGGGGAACTCCCCCGGCTCCGCATACGACCCCGGCGAACGGTTCCAGGGCAGCCCCACGACACCACCTGGCCGGCTCGGCACTACTGGAACGCCAGGTCTTCCCAGGGGACGCTCAGGGCGAAGGGCTCGGGGAACTCGATACCGAGGCCGTCCGGCTCCCACTCGCCGACGGCTACGTACACCGAGGGGCGCAGCGGCTTGACGGCGAGCCCGGACCGGTCGATGGCGACCAGCTCGTACGCCCGAACGGAGGTGACGTCCCAGGTCGCGCTCGAGTCGAGCTCGATCTCCCAGTACCAGGGGATGGCCGCCTCCGCGTAGCGGTCCATCTTCCACTGCCGGCGCCTGGGGGTGTCCGAGCCGGAGAGCACCTCGCCCACAAGGACGGCGTCCGTGGCGAAGGTGTCGGCTCCACGGGGTAGGCAGCGGCGGACCATGAAGTCAGGGGTGAGGAAGCTGGACTTGTCGGGCGTGAAGAAGACATTGGTCTCCACCTCGACCTGCCAGCAGCGCTCGCCCGTGCCGCTGCTCTCTCCCCGCATGGCGCGGCGGGCCGCGTCCTCGAGCGCGTTACGCATGCGCACGGCGAAACGCTGGTGCTCCAGCGGGCCGCGCCTGTTCCACACGACCCTGCCCTGCCAGAGCTCGATCCCCTCGGCGACGTCGTCCGGAAGCTGCTGAAGTTCTTCCCAGCTCAGCATCTCGGGGGGGTGGAATTCAGGCCCCTCGGCTGCGCCCGCTGACATGCCGCCTCCACTGTTCGCGCTGCTGCCCCGAAGTCAACGTAGCGGACCCGGTACGCGCCGGAAAGCTACTCCGTGCAGCTCGGGCGGCCTGCCGGGCTTCCCCCGCACCCCATGTGCTTGACGTGACTGGAGTTACACGAGCAACGATCGCGGGGTCGTGCTGACACGTCAGCACGGGTACCGGATCGAGCGAGACACAGCCGGATCGGGTCGGAGCGAAACGGCCCCACTCATCCGGCTTCGTCACATTCCCGCAGGTCAGCGAGGTAACGATTTCGGGTTCGAATCCCGTTGGGGCACCTTCTCAGCCCCTGAACTGCGAAAACGCGGCCGGAGGGGCCTTTCTTCGTGCTGCCGTGCCGATACGGGGGCATGCGCGGTCCAGGTTCCGGCGACGCGGAACCTTCCCCGACTCCGCAGACGACCCGGTAGCTGACGGTTCGGGGCAGCCTCCGGGGTCTGTTACTCTTTTCCGGCGACGTCACCCCAGCTGGGGAGCGTTCCAAGCCCCGGAAACGCGGTTGGGACCACACGTCGCACTGTGCGAGACTGTACCTCGCACAAACGCTTGGTCCTGTGGAGCAGTTTGGAGTGCTCGCCACCCTGTCAAGGTGGAGGCCGCGGGTTCAAATCCCGTCAGGACCGCTGCGGCTGGGTAGCTCAGTTGGTACGAGCGTCCGCCTGAAAAGCGGAAGGTCGCCGGTTCGACCCCGGCCCCAGCCACCACCGCTCTTAGCAGGGCATACGGCCCCGTCGAGAATCTTCGACGGGGCCGTTTCACGCTTTGTCACGCCATCCGATACGCCCACGCTGGTCAGGTCGACGCCTTCCGAGCCCTCCGGATCCCGGCCGGGAACCCCTACTCCGGTGCCCGGAAACCGCCGATCTTCTGCTCCAGCAGTTCGGCCAGCCGCAGCGGGGTGCGGTCCTCGAACATCGGACCGACGAGCTGCACTCCCACCGGCAGCCCCTCGGGGGACGGGCCCGCCGGCACGGCGGTGGCGGGCAGGCCGGGCATGGTCGGCAGACCGGCCCAGACCAGCTGGTCGAAGTACGGGTACTCGGTGCCGTCGATGTCGATCCGGCGTTCCCTCGGGTCGGGGTGGTGGTCGTGCGGGAACGCGGGAGTCGGCGTGATGGGGCACACCACTGCGTCGAACTCGGCGAAGAACCGGCGCCAGCCGCGGCGGTGCAGCTCGCGACGGTTGTTCGCCTCGATCCAGTCGCGGTGGCTGAACACCATGCCGCGCAGCACCGCGGCATCGAGGCTCTGGTCGTCCGCGCTCAGTGCGGCGGCGCGAGTCCGCAGCTGCTCGTACTCCTCGACGGGGAAGTGCGCAGCGGAGCCCGAGAACAGCAACTGCCGGTAGAGCATCGCGGCTTCGGTCAGGTCCGGCAGCAGCGGACTGCGCCCTTCGACGCGGGCACCGCCGTCGGCGAGCGCGTCGGCGACCCGGTGCACGCCCGCCCGCACAGCGGAGCCGGTCGGTATGAGCGGATGGTCGTCGAGAACCAGGACCCGGAAGTCGCGGAGCTGTTCGTGGCGCGCGGGCGGCAGCGTCAGGTGGTACGCCGCACCGGAAGTCAGCGGGTCCGGTCCGGCCATGACGTCGAGCAGGAGCGTGAGGTCGCGAGCGGTGCGCGCCATCGGGCCGACGACGGCCAGGTCGTGCTCGACCGGCAGGGCCGGCCCGGGCGGCGGGACCATGCCGCGGGTCGGCGCCAGCCCGAGCGTCGGCTTGTGCGCGTGGATTCCGCAGAAGTGCGCGGGGGTGCGCAGCGAACCGGCGAGGTCGGAGCCGATGGACAGCGCGCCGAATCCGGACGCCAGGGCAGCCGCCGAGCCGCCGGAGGATCCGCCCGATGTACGGCGGTGATCCCACGGGTTGTTGGTGGTCCCGTAGATCTCGTTGAAGCTCTGTATATCCTGCAGCCCCAGGGGCACGTTGGTCTTGCCGAGCACCACCGCGCCCGCGGCCTTGAGCCGCGCCACCTGCACCGCGTCCTCGGACGGCACATGGTCCCGGTGGTGCGGCATCCCCCAGGTCGTGGGCAGCCCGGCGATGTCGTAGGACTCCTTGACCGTCACCGGAACGCCCAGCAGCGGACGGTCCGCACCGCGGGCGCGGGCCTGGTCGGCATCGCGCGCTGCGGCCCGTGCACGGTCGAAGTCCGGCACACAGATCGCGTTGATCGCGGCGTCGTCCCGTTCGATACGGGCGATGGCCTCGTCGGTCAGCTCCGCCGAGGTCACGTCACCGGCACGCAGGGCAGTCGCGAGTTGTTCGGCTGTCCGAAAATTCCACTCCATGAGCAGGACCGTATGGGTCTGTGGAGGAGGGCACGAAATGCCGCTTGGCACAACGGGGACGGACGAACTCCCCGTGCTGTGCGGCGAGCCCGGCGCGGGAATCGGCGGGGGGTCGCCATTCGTCCCCGTCCTCGCCGGCCGCCCCGCGCTGACCAGGGAATCAGCTGAACAGGGAATCAGGGGCACACGGCCCCCGCCGACAGTCCGCGGCGGGGCTGCTCGCGTGTCGGCCCGTCCGGTGATCCGTGTAGCGGGACTAGCCGACCGGGAAAGTGGCGCCGGGTGCGGCATGGTCGACCGGGCCGGCGAACCGGGCCGAGGCGCGGGTCACCGCCTCCTGCGGGGTGAGGGTCCGGCCGACATGGGTGACGATGAGCCGCGCTGCCCGGGCCGCGGTGGCCGCGTCACCGGCGTCTTCGGGCGTGTGGTGCACCTGCGGGCCCTCGGCCGACGCCTGGGTGCTGTCGGCCTCGCACAGCAGCGCGTCGCATCCTGCGGCCAGTTCCGCGAGGTTCGCGCAGGGCGCGGTGTCCCCGGAGTAGGCCAGCGTCCGGCCCTCGGCCTCGGCCTCGATGCGCACGGCGAAAGCCGGGATCCCGTGCTCCACGGTACGGCTGGTCATGGTGAGGGCGCCGACCCGCGCCCGGTGTCCGTCATGCAACTCGTGGACGGCGAAGGCGGACTCGACCGGGCTGCGGTTCGCGCTGTTGGTGAGGAAGTGGGCCAGCCGGTCGGCGATCCCGGGCGGCCCGTACAGGGGGATGGGCGCGGCAAGCCGGACATCCGCGAACAGCGCCGCGTAGTAGGCGGTGAGCAGGTCCGCGCTGTGATCCGCGTGCAGGTGCGAGATCCAGATCGCGTCCACCTCGTCGAGCCGGACGTGACGCTGCAACTGTGCCAGCGTCCCGCTGCCCGCATCCATCCAGACGCGCGTGCCGCGGCCGGACACCAGGTAGCCGGAGCACGCGTTGTCGACGCTCGCGTAGGGCGTGGCGGATCCCAGGACGGTGAGGCTGAGGACATCGTTCGTCACCGCAGGAGTCTATAGAACACCTGATCCATGAGTATCGGCATTTCGGCCGGTGCCGGGGGCCGGCGGTTCCGGGGTCAGGGCCGGGTCAGGACGGGGCCGCGGCGTGGGCCGGGGCGCGGTCCCGGCCGCCCGGGTGGCGGTGGCGCCAGAGCCAGAAGACGGTGCACGAGACCAGCGCCCAGGCGGCGAGGACCAGGTAGGGCTGGACGAGCTGGTGGTCGGCGAAGTAGACGGCGGTGTGCTGGGCGTTCACCGAGGCGCCGGGCGGCAGCCAGCGGCCGATCTCGCCGAGTGCCGAGGGCAGCAGCGGCCAGGAGACCGCACCGCCCGACGAGGGGTTGCCCAGCAGCACCATCACGCCCCAGGTCGGCAGCATCGCCCAGCGGCCGATCAGCGTGTTGAACATGGTGAAGACCATCCCGCTGGTGAACATCGTCAGCGCCAGGATCAGCCAGGAGTGGACGAACGGGAGGTCCAGCGCGCCGAGTCCCCAGTCGGCCACGGCGGCGATGACGAATCCGCCCAGGAGGGCGTAGGCGGCGGTGTAGGCGATGCGCTCGGGCGGGTTGAGGGCGCGGGCGTGGACGCTGAGCTGGATGGCCCCGACGAAGCCGATGATGACGGCGGCGAGCGAGATGTAGAAGATCGCCAGGCCGCGCGGGTCGCCCGCGTTCAGCGGCTTGAGGTCGCGCACCCGTACGGGGACGCCCAGCGCTCGGCCGACCTTCGGTCCCGCCGTGCCCAGCAGTTCGGCCACCGAGGCGCCGGACGCGCTCGACACGTCCAGCTCGACGCCCTTCGGCCGCTCCACGCGCATGATCGCGAAGACCTGCTGGGCCTCGACGGCGTGCTCCGCCGCCGCCTGTGTGCCGTAATGGCGCAGCTCCAGCGAGGAACCCAGCGCCTTCTCCATGCCCTGCACGAACGCCGCGCGGTCCCGATGGCCCTCCGGCTCGCCCACGACTGCGACGGGAACGTGGTGCGGGGTGGGATTCGCCATCGCGTACGTGTACGACCCGGCGAAGAGACCGGCGGCCGCGGCGAGGATCAGCACCAGCACGGTGGCGGGCAGGAAGGGCGAGTCCTTGAAGTCCTGCCACATCCGGGCGGCGGTGCGCCGCGTGCCACCGTGCCGGCCCGGCCGGCCGCCGCCCTGCTCGCTGCCGGGGTGGCGGGGCCGGTCGGGGCTGGGGTCCGCGCGGTGCTCGGACCACTCGGGTTCCTCGCTCATCCCTGCACACTATGCGGACACAACGGGCATTCCACCGTTTCCGCCTCGCGGCAACCCCGACCGCAACCCTGACCGCGCGGCTCCGCCCGGTTCCGCGCGCACCGGGCGGAGCCGGTTCCCGGCGGTTCCCGCTATGCGTCCGCGGGCGGCCGGGTGTCCGCGCGTGCCGCCGCCGCGTCCGGGGCGGACCGCCCGTCCGGGGCGGGCTGCGCCTCCGGGGCGGACCGTGTGGCGGAGGCGGGCTGCTCCGGGGCGGGGTCGGGCTGCGGCCCGGCGTCGGCCCGGGCGCCCGGGTCCGGCCGCGCACCGGCGCGGAGGCGGACGCGGCGTGCGTGCGCCGTACGTACGCCGCGCGCGGCACCCACCGCGCCCAGCACCAGCAGCAGCACGCCCAGCAGCACGCTGTCGGGCACCGCGTCACCCACCCGGCGGGCCCAGTTCTCCGCGGCGAAGGCACCGTCCACGTCCGAGAGGCCGGGCAGGCCCGACGCACCGTCGAAGGCGAGGAAGAGGACTCCGAGGAGGATGAAGAAGAAGCCGGAGAGGAGCGAGGTGGTGTGCAGCCGGAAACGCCCGCCGACCACCAGTTCCCTTCCGCGCAGCCACCGCCGCCGCCCCAGGTCGAATCGCTCCCACAGCAGCGCGAGCACGAACAGCGGTACGGCCATGCCCAGGGCGTACACGGCCAGCAGCACCCCTCCGTAGACGGGGTTGCCGTGCACGGCCGCCACCGTCAGGACGCTGCCGAGGATCGGGCCGGCGCAGAACCCGGCCAGGCCGTACACGGCCCCGAGGGCGTACACGGAGAGCGCCGTCGTGGGCCGGATACGGCCCGAGACCTGCTGCAACCGGCGCGGGGCGAAGCCGAGACCGATCACCTGGGCGACTCCGAGAGCGATGATCAGCCAGCCGCCGGCCGAGACCAGCAGGTCCCGGTGGCCGTAGAAGAGCCGGCCGGCGAACGCGCCGGCCGCGCCCAGCGGGACCAGCGTCGTGGCCAGCCCGAGGTAGAAGATTCCGGTACGGGCCGTCAGCCGGCCGGCCGAGTCGATCGAGTAGGCGAAGAACGCGGGCAGCAGCAGCGCGCTGCACGGGCTGAGCAGGGCGAGGAGGCCGCCGAGGAAGGCGGCCAGGTATCCGACGTCCATCAGTCCTGGTCCCCGCCCGAGCCGGACTTGCCGGGCTTCTCGGACTTCCCGGACTTATCGGCTGCCGCCGCCGCGCGTTCGATCGCGTCGGTGAAGACCTCGTCCGGCTGTGCCCCCGCGATCGGCTGACCGTTGACGAGGAAGGCGGGGGTGGCCGCGGCGCCCAGTCCGTACGCCTCGGTGCGGTCCTTCTCCAGCAGCTTCCTGGCGGCCTCGCTCGACCGGTCGCGGTCGAAGCGGTCGAGGTCCCGCACGCCGGCCTGCTCGGCGAGTTCGCGCAGGTGCCCGTCCTCGAAGGCGTTCTTCTCGTTGCCCTTGTCGGCGTAGACGGCGTCGTAGAACTGCCAGAACCGGCCCTGCCGGCCTGCCGCGTACCCGGCGAGAGCGGCGCGCTCGGAGCCCTCGCCGAAGACAGGGAAGTTGCGCCATTCGATGCGCAGCAGCCCCTTGTCGACGTACTTCTCGACCAGCTTCGGCTCGGTGTCCCGCGCGAACTTGCCGCAGAACGAGCAACCGAAGTCGGCGTACTCGATCAGTACGACGGGAGCGTCCGCGGCACCCCGCGCGAACGGGTCGTCCGCATTGCGGCGGGCCAGCTTCAACAGCGCCGGGTCGCCGGCCGCGGTGTTGCCGGAGCGTTCGTCGGCGGTGGTGCTGCCGGAGTCGCCTCCCGCACGCGGAGCGGTGGTGTCCCCGCCGACGGCGTACTGCGACAACCAGCCCGCCAGGAGCGCCGCGACGGCGACGAGCGCACCGATGACGACCCCCTTGCGGGAGCGGGCCGGCGCCGGGGGCTTCAGGGCCGACTTCTTCTTGGACTTCGGGTCCGGCGTGGACTCCGGATGCGGCGTCGGCTTCGGATCGCGGTCCGGGGAAGCGGCGGATCCCGCCGGGGGCTCGGACGGCCCGGTGGGGCTGCTGGGGTCGGTCGAGGGCATGCGGACGTCTCCTGTCACGGTTGCGGAATGCGGCGATCCGGAACCGGCACGGAAGTCGGCGCGTCCGCACCGTGCGGACGCGCGGGGACTCCGCGCCGGCGGGCGCGGCTACACGCGCAGGACGGAGAGTCCGACGGGAGTGGGGGGCGGTATCGGCGCGGGACCGCGCACGGGCGGTCTGGCGTGCGCCGCCCCGATCGCGCTGTGCGACTGCGGGGTGAGGCAGGCCGGGAGCGCGAGAGACAGGAGTTGCCGACTGCCGACGGGCGCCGCCGGAAGCGCGCCGCCCCCGCCCTTCGAACGGTGGCAGTGCTGAGGGTCCGCGTCGACGGAAGCGGAGGCGGGGACCGCGCGATCGGCGGACGGCACGGTGGCGTACCGCACCGCCTCGGCCGCGTACGGCACGTCCGGTGCGGCGGCGTACGGCGCGGCCACCGCGGTCCGCGCCCCCAGGGACGCCTCCCCGGTGCCGGCACCGGCCCCGGCGGACTGCGCACTGCGCGCACCCGCGAGCTGCACGGCCCCGCACAGTGCCAGCAGCAGCGCCACGAGGACGGCGACGACGGCGGCAGCCCGCCGCGTGCCCCGTACCGTCAGTGCGCCACCGTGCATGCGGCCAGCCTAACGGGACACGGTCGCCCTGCCCGTCACCCCGGAGGGCGGTACGTGCGGGCCCCGGCGCTCAGGTCTCCGGGACGGCGGCGCGCAGCTCCGCGGCCTCCGCGTACGCCTCGGGCGTCGCGACCTCCTCGACCAGCAGCTCCGCCAGTTCCGTCGCCGGGTCGAAGAGCGAGGTGAGCATGAAGCCGCTGTAGCCCAGCCGCACGAGGGGGTGCACCTCCCGGGCGGTGCGCAGCCACTCCACCGCCTCGACGGTACGCGCCTGACCGCGCAGGGACCGGGCCAGCCAGTAGGCGGCCTCGTGCAGCGCCTCCTGCTCCTCGCGACCCGTCCAGGCGAGCCGCAGCAGGGCCTCGGCTTCCTCGTACCGCCGCCACCGGACGAGCTGCTTACCGGCGCGCCAGCCGTACCAGACCTTGCCGCCCTTGGCGGCGCGCGTCCACCAGCGGACGGCCTCCTCCAGGTCGCCGTAGCCGTCCCCGACCCGGTTGCCGACCCAGCCCGCGGCCTCGGGCCGCCCGAACCTGGCCGCCCTGCGCAGCCACGGTTCGGCCGCGACCGGGTCGTCCAACCGGACGTACAGCGCGCCCAGTCCCTCGACGGCGTCCAGGTCGCCCGCCCTGGCCGCGGGGAGATAGAGCGGGACGACGGCCTTCTCGTGCGCCCCGCACTCCTCGTGCAGCATGCGACCGAGCGCGTACGCGGCGAGGGCGGCTGGGCCGGCCGGGGATTCGTCTTCCCCGCTGCTCCCCTCCGCGGACTGTCCCTGCTGCGCACTGCCCGCTCCCCCGCCGACCGCGGAAGCGGACACGTCCGGGACGGAAGCGGACACGTCCGGCGCGCCGGCGGACACGTCCGGCGCCGCGGCGGCGTGCCGGTAGTGCCGTACGGCTTCGGGGTAGCGGTGCAGTTTCTCCGCCAGGCGGCCGAGTTCGAGCGCGGCGGCCGGGTCACCGGATGCGGACGCCGCGTGCAGCGCGGGCAGTCGGGACTCCTCCTCGGCCGAGAGTGCCGGCGGGGCGGTGTGCTCGTCCGCTTCCAGCTCCGCGAGGGAGTCGGCGGCGGCCTCGTACGGTTCGTCGTCGCCGTCGGTGCCCGCTTCGGCCGCCTCCAGCCAGCGGCGGGCCTCGGCCGTGCGCCACTGCTCGCGGCACAGGTCGCCCAGCCGCCGCTGCTGGATGCGGTCGCCCGCCTCGGCGCCGGGCCGCAGCGACGCCTCGTACCGCGCCAGTTCGCCGTACTGGAAGTGCACGGCGCTGAGGGAGCGGGAGAGCAGCCGGGAGTCCGGGTGGCGGCGCAGTCCGTCCGTCAGCACCCGGCAGGCGTCCTCGTACCGGTCGAGGTGGTAGTGGAGGAGCGCGTGCCATTGATCGGTGCGCGGGTTGCCGAGCGCGCGCGCCTCCACGTACGCCTTCTCCGCTTCGGGCAGGAAGGACGGGTAGGAGGTGAACCACTCCGGTTCGGTGTGCAGTTCGCTGAAGGGCGCGCACTCCTCGGCATCGTCGAGGAACTCCGCCACCCGCTCGGGCAGGTCGGCGGGGCGCTCCTCGGCCGGCAGCCCGCACAGCGCGGTGAGTTCCTGGATCCGGGCGCGGTGGAGGTCGATCCGCTCACCCAACTCGGCCACCCGCTGCTCGACCCGGCCGGCGACATGGTCGTACGGGGCGGCCTGCGCCAGTTCCGCCTCCGCCTCCCTGCGGCGGCCCTGGCTGAGCAGGAGCAGTGCGCCGTTCGTACGGCACTCGACACTGCCGAGGGCTGCGCCACGCGCGTACCACTCCGCGGCGCCCTCCTGGTCGTCGAGCCGCTCCCACAGCAGTTCGGCGAGGCCGAAGGCGCAGGCGCCGTCCCGCTCGGCTGCGGAGCGGTACCAGTATGCGGCGACCGCGTACTGGCCCCGGTCCTTCGCGGTGACCGCACGCAGCCGTGCGGCCCGCGGGTCGCCGCCCCTGGCCGCCTCCTCCAGCCAGCGGACCGCGTCGTCCACGCGCCCCCTGCCGACGAGGAACTCCGCGTACGCGTGCCGGTCCGCCGCGTCACCGTGCTCGGCAGCCGTCCGGTAGGCCCGCTCCTCGGCGTCGCGGTCGGCGGTGTGCCCGGCGGCGCCCGGGGCGCCGGCGCCGGTGGTCGCGCTCTGCGTGGTCCGCGCACCGGTGGTGCTCGCGCCGGTGGTGCTCGCGCCGTCGGTGCTCGCGCCGTTGGTGCTCGCACCGGTGCTGCTCGCGCCGTCGGTCCCCGTGGATGTCATCAGTGCGTGCCGCTTTCTTGCCGCTCGGTGGGGAGGTGGTGCGCTCCGGATCCCGCGAGGGCGCGCCGGACGACGCCCGGTTCGCGGGGGCCGGGGAAGCGCGGGTCGGGGGTGAACGCCGCGTCGTAGGCCGCCTTCACCGCACCCGGCAGCTCGCGCAGCCCGCCCGCGTACCAGGTCGCGTCCCGGGGTTCGGGCACCGCGACGCCGTACGCGTCGATCCCGGCGGCCCGGCACAGCGCGGCGGCCCGCCGCACGTGGTAGTCCTGGCTGACCAGCAGCGCCCGCCGGACGCCGAAGACCCGGGCGGCGCGGGCGCAGGAGTCCCAGGTGTCGAAGCCCGCGTGGTCGGTGACGACGCGGCCGGGCGGGACTCCGCGGTCGAGCAGGTAGCGGCGCATGGCGCCGGGTTCGTCGTGATCGCGGCGGCCGTGGTCGCCGGAGACCAGCAGGACCCGGACCGTACCCGCGCGGTAGAGCCGCACGGCGGCGTCCAGCCGGTGCGCCAGATACGGGGACGGCCGGCCGTCCCGCAGACCCGCGCCGAACACCAGCGCCACCGGGGCCCTGGGTGCTTCCGCCAGGTCCTCGCCGACCCGGCCGTCGGTCGTCAGCCGCAGCCAGGTCGCCGGCAGCAGTGCCAGCACGCAGCCGAGCACCGCGCCCCGCACCCGTCGCCTGCGGCGGCGCGTACGCTCTCCGCCCACCTCGGTCCCCCGCACCTCGGTCCCCCGTCCGTCCCGTCCGCCGCGGCCCCGCCGCGGGTCGGTGCCCCGCCGTGTCAGCCGCGCCGGCCTGCCCCGTCCGGGCGGTACGGGGCCGGTGTCCTTCGGGTACACCGACGCGGAAGCCGCGCCCCCGGTTGCAAACCGTTCGCCACCCGCTCCCCGGGGGTGCGATCCTTGACGTGGTATGTCGACTTCCACCCAGACCCCCGCCCCCTCCCCCCAGGAGCTGTCGAAGCGCCTCCCGCACCTGATGCTCGGCGACCAGCACCGGCTGGGCCGCCGACTCGCGGGCGCCCGCAAGATCCGCAAAGGGGAGGCCCGCGCGGCCGTGCTCGCGGAGATCTCCGCGGCGATGGACGCCTCCGAGCTGCGCGTGGCGGCCCGCCGCGAGGCGGTGCCGCAGATCACCTATCCCCAGCAGCTCCCCGTCAGCCAGAAGAAGGACGAGATCCTCGCCGCCGTCCGCGACCACCAGGTGGTGATCATCGCGGGCGAGACGGGCTCCGGCAAGACGACCCAGATCCCCAAGATCTGCATGGAGCTGGGCCGCGGGCTGCGCGGGGTGATCGGCCACACCCAGCCGCGCCGGATCGCGGCGCGCACGGTCGCCGAGCGGGTGGCCGAGGAGCTGGGCTCGCAGCTCGGCGAGGCGGTCGGCTGGAAGGTGCGCTTCACCGACCAGGTGCAGGACCACACGCTGGTCAAGCTGATGACGGACGGCATCCTGCTGGCGGAGATCCAGCAGGACCGCGAGCTGCGTCAGTACGACACGCTCATCATCGACGAGGCGCACGAGCGTTCCCTGAACATCGACTTCCTGCTGGGGTATCTGGCGCAGCTGCTGCCCAAACGGCCGGACCTGAAGGTGATCATCACCTCGGCCACCATCGATCCGGAGCGGTTCTCGCGGCACTTCGGGGACGCGCCGATCGTGGAGGTCAGCGGCCGGACGTATCCGGTGGAGGTGCGCTACCGGCCCCTGGAGGAGGGTTCGGGGAGCGGCGACGAGGAGGACGGCGAGGCCGCCGGGAGCGGCGGCGGCGACCGGGACCAGGTCACGGCCATCTGCGACGCGGTGGACGAGCTCCACGCCGAAGGCCCCGGCGATGTCCTGGTCTTCCTCTCCGGGGAGCGGGAGATCCGGGACACGGCGGACGCGCTGGAGAAGAAGTTCGCCCGCGGCCAGGGCCCGCGCCCCGGCGGCGGCACCGAGGTGCTGCCGCTGTACGCGCGGCTCTCCAACGCCGAACAGCACCGGGTCTTCCAGCAGCACTCGGGGCGCCGGATCGTGCTGGCGACGAATGTGGCGGAGACGTCGCTGACGGTCCCCGGCATCAAGTACGTGATCGATCCGGGCACCGCCCGCATCTCGCGCTACAGCCACCGCACCAAGGTGCAGCGGCTGCCGATCGAGCGGGTCAGCCAGGCGAGCGCCGACCAGCGCAAGGGCCGCTCCGGCCGGACGTCGGACGGCATCTGCATCCGGCTCTACTCGGAGGAGGACTTCCTCGCGCGGCCGGAGTTCACCGACCCGGAGATCCTGCGGACGAATCTGGCGTCGGTGATTCTGCAGATGACGGCCGCGGGGCTGGGGGACATCGAGAAGTTCCCGTTCATCGATCCGCCGGACCACCGCAGCATCAAGGCGGGCGTGCAGCTTCTGGAGGAGCTGGGCGCGCTGGAGGCGAAGACGCGGAGGCTGACGCCGCTGGGCCGCAAGCTGTCCCAGCTGCCCGTCGACCCGCGGCTGGCCCGGATGGTGCTGGAGGCCGACCGGAACGGCTGCCTGCACGAGGTGATGGTGATCGCGGCGGCGCTCTCCATCCAGGATCCGCGGGAGCGGCCCTCGGACAAGCAGCAGCAGGCCGACCAGCAGCACGCCCGGTTCAAGGACGAGACCAGCGACTTCCTGGCGTTCCTCAACCTGTGGCGCTATGTGCGCGAGCAGCAGCGCGAGCTGTCCTCCTCCGCCTTCCGCCGGATGTGCAAGGCGGAGTTCCTCAACTACCTGCGGATACGCGAGTGGCAGGACATCCACAGTCAGCTCCGCCAGGTCGCCAGGACGATGAAAATCCACTCCGCCGGAGGCCGTGGCCCGGAGCCGGGTGCCGGGCAGGAGGCGGCGCCCGACGCCGTCCACCGGTCGCTGCTGGCGGGTCTGCTCTCGCACGTCGGGCTGAAGGGCGGCGGGCTGGAGGGCGGGAAGGACTCCGGCAAGAACGAGTATCTGGGGGCGCGCGGCGCCAAGTTCGCCGTCTTCCCCGGGTCCGCGCTGTTCAAGAAGCCGCCGCGCTGGGTGATGTCGGCGGAGCTGGTGGAGACCTCGCGGCTGTGGGCGCGGGTCAACGCGCGGATCGAGCCCGAGTGGATCGAGCCGCTGGCGCAGCATCTGGTCAAGCGCACCTACAGCGAGCCGCACTGGGAGCAGAAGCAGGCGTCGGTGGTGGCGTACGAGCGGGTGACGCTCTACGGCGTACCGGTCGTGGCCCAGCGGAAGGTCGACTACGGCCGGATCGACGCGGAGATCTCGCGTGACCTGTTCCTGCGCAACGCGCTGGTGGAGGGCGACTGGCGGACCCACCACCAGTTCTTCCACGACAACCGCAAGCTGCTGGACGAGGTCGAGGACCTGGAGCACCGCGCCAGGCGCCGCGACATCCTGGTCGACGACGACACCCTGTACGACTTCTACGACCAGCGGGTGCCGGAGCACGTCGTCTCCGGGGCGCACTTCGACTCCTGGTGGAAGAAGAAGCGCCGCGAAGAGCCCGATCTGCTGAACTTCGAGAAGTCGATGCTCATCAGCGACCGGGCCGAGGAGGTCTCCGCCGCCGACTACCCGGACGTGTGGCGGCAGGGCGGCCTCGCGCTGCCGGTGACCTACCAGTTCGAGCCGGGCACGGATGCGGACGGGGTGACCGTGCACGTACCGCTCCAGGTGCTGAACCAGGTCACGGGCGAGGGCTTCGACTGGCAGATCCCCGGGCTGCGCCAGGATTTGGTCACCGAACTGATCCGTTCGCTGCCCAAGGCGATCCGGCGGCACTACGTCCCGGCTCCCGACCACGCCAGGGAGTTCCTGCGGCGCACCGCGCCGCAGCCCGAGCCGCTGGTGTGGACGCTGGCGCGGGAGCTGCAGCGGATGGTCGGGGTCCCCCTGACGGCCCAGGACTTCGATCCGGCCAAGGTGCCCGACCATCTGAAGGTCACCTTCCGGGTCACCGACGAGCGGCGCCGCACGCTCGCGGAGGGCAAGGACGTCGAGGCGCTGCAGATCCGGCTCAAGTCGCAGACGCAGACGGCGATCTCCCAGGCGTTCGACTCGTCCACGCGGGCCGCGCGCAAGAAGGGCCGCAAGGCCGCAGAAGACGGCGCCGCGCCCCGCGAGGGGGCACCGGCGGAGCCACCGGCGCTCCAGCGCACGGGCCTGACCCGGTGGACGCTGGGTGCCCTCCCCCGCACCTTCGAGACCCGGCGCGCCGGGCAGCCGGTGAAGGCGTACCCGGCGCTGGTGGACGAGGGCTCCTCGGTTGCCGTGCGGCTGTACGACACCGAGGCGGAGCAGCACGCCGCGATGTGGCGCGGCACCCGGCGGCTGATCATGCTGAACCTGCCCTCCGACCCGGCGAAGTTCGCGCAGTCGAAGCTGGGCAATCAGCAGAAGCTGGCCCTGTCCCGGTCGCCGCACGGGAGCGTGCAGGCGCTGTTCGAGGACTGTGTGGCGGCCACGGTGGACCGGCTGGTGGCGGCGCACGGCGGACCGGCCTGGGACGAGGAGTCCTTCCGCAAGCTGTTCGACGCCGTCCGCACGGACGTGGTGGACGCGACGCTGCGCACGGTGCAGCAGGTGCAGGAGGTGCTGGCGGCCTGGCACTCGTGCGAGGGCCGGCTGCGCGCGACGACCAGCCCGGTGCTGGCCGACTCCGTTGCGGACGTCCGGCAGCAGCTCGCGGAGCTGATCAAGCCGGGGTTCGTGGCCGAGCACGGTGCGGCCCGGCTGCCGCATCTGATGCGCTACCTCGTCGCCGCCGACCGGCGCCTCCAGCAGCTCCCGCACCACGTCGACCGGGACCGGACGCGGATGGCCAAGGTGCACGAGATGCGGGACGAATACCTCTGGCTGCTCGAGCAGTTCCCTCCGGGACGTGCGGTGCCGCAGGCGGCGCGGGAGATCCGGTGGATGATCGAGGAGCTGCGGGTCAGCTACTTCGCCCATGCGCTGGGCACGGCGTACCCGGTCTCCGACAAGCGGATCGTGAAGGCGGTGGACGCCGCGGCTCCGTGACAGGGCCACTCGCCTTAGGTGACCAACGCGCAACGCAGCGTGAGTTCGCTCCCGGCCACTGACCTGCTGTAGAGTTCCATCTCGCGAGGTCCTGTGGAGCAGTTTGGAGTGCTCGCCACCCTGTCAAGGTGGAGGCCGCGGGTTCAAATCCCGTCAGGACCGCATCTGTTCGAGAGCCCGGCAGTCGGCGACTGCCGGGCTCTTTCGTGTTCGCCGACTCCGCCGCGCGTCCCCGCCCACTCCGGAAGCCCCACCTCGGAAGCCCCGCCCGCCCCGGAGCCTTGCCCGCGCCGGGGCCGGCCGCCCCAAACCTCCGCCGATGTTTGACGGGCCCGGGGCCGGGGGGTAGTCCTGGCACGGGAGGAGGTGACCCGTGATCGAGGAACCCGCGCACGGAGCGCGGCAGGAAGCGCGGGCACTCCTGCGGGCCCATCTCGCGGCCGCGGGGCGGCGGCGCCATGCGACCCGGCACTGCCCGCTCTGCCACCGGCTGCTGCGGCTGGCGATGACAGATCACGGGAAGGCCGACCGGAAACGCAAGTGACGGATGAGGCACCGTCGTTGACGCCATACCGCACCGAGAGTGATCACCACAACACCTGCCCGATGTGACGGGTGTCACCCGGATTGGTCGTACCGCCCGGGAACTTGAGCACCCCTCAGACGGCCTCAATTTAATATGTGCAATTGCACCAGGCGTGGAACGGACCGCACAGCTGCGCGCACATCCGCTCAGGGGCACCCGCCGAAGCGCAGGAAGGCGCAGCCCCCGACCCTTGGAGCGTCCCCCGGGGCACTTCTCGAACGGTCCGCCGGCGCGACGGTTCGGGGCACCGGTTCGCGGACACAAAAAGATCGCGCTGGACCCGGCGGAGTCCAGCGCGATCAACGGAGAGCCGCTGTTGGGGCAGCGGTTCGGCCGCGTGGTGCGCAGGGGGCGGATCGTGGGGTGAGGCCCCGGAATTCGCCCCTGTGTGGTGCTGTTGCGCCTGCTCAGGAACCCTGATCAGGCTTCGCTGCGCTGCTGCGGGATGCCCGCGAGCAGGGCGCGAACCTCCGCTTCGCGATAGCGGCGGTGCCCTCCGAGCGTGCGGATGGACGTGAGCTTGCCCGCCTTTGCCCAGCGCGTGACCGTCTTGGGGTCCACGCGGAACATCGTGGCAACCTCAGCCGGGGTCAGCAGCGGCTCGGTATCAGGGGTGCGAGCGGTCATGAGCGGCCTCCTCGGGAGAACCGAACCATCACGGTTCTTTCCTCTAAATTCTGCACCTTGACCCGCGTTGCCCGATATGGCGGACGCGAGCCGAGTCGGTTATAGGACGAACGGCTTGTCCTCGGCACTACAACTACACCATCTGTCCAGCCACGTCGGCCAAACCGATGGAATTGCCCTCTCAGGTGTTCAACCTCGGCGGAAGCCGATGGACCGTCCCATAGCGGACAGTCACTCCCCTGTGACGATCAGTCACAACAGGGAGCAAGGGGCATCAGACCCACCAAGGAGCGCAATACCGATCTATCCGCCCTTAGTTGGACGGAAGGAGCCCCGTGCGGACTCCTTGTCCTATTTTGACACGAGGGGTAGCTCTGAGAGCAAGACCCGTTTAAGTGCAATCCGTCACGCTTGAGGCAATCACCCGGTTCGGGACGTAGGTCCCACTCCTCCCACAGAGCCCGTTCCGGGTGGCCGCCGCTCCCCCGGCCCCGGGCCCGGAAACGGCCCCGGGCGCCCGGCGGGGAGGGGCACCTCAGCTCGCGTACTGGAGCTGGCGAACCGCCCTCCAGCGCGCTGTCAGCCGCTCGTAGGCCGCACCGGCACGCTCACCGTCGCCGGCGCGGAGGGCCGCGAGACCCTCCGCGACATCGGCGGCGGAGCGGTCGCCCGCCAACTGCTCCTCGGGGATGGCGTGGGCCAGCCCGCCGTAGTCCAGCTCGACCAGGGAGCGCGGGTGGAACTCCTCCAGCCAGCGGCCCACGTCGATCAGTCCCTCGACGAGCGGTCCCTCCTCCAGTTCCTCGCGGAGCACCTTCAGGCCGCGGGCGAGGCGGCGCCTCGCCTGGACCATGGGCGTGCGATAACGGAAAACGAACTGCTGTCCGCTCTCCTGACCGGATTCCGGCTTCGCAAACTCCCTTTCTTCGTCCTCGAAGAGAACGAACCAGCGCACCGGCACATGCCACAGCGCGGTACGGATCCAGGGCCGCGCGTCCGGGTTGCGCTCCCGCCACTGTTCGTAGTCGGCCACGGCCTGCCGCCGGACCACGGGCGGCAGCGCGGCGTCCAGCACCGACTGCGGCAGGTCGATCTCGCGGTCCTCGGCGGCCTGGGTGAGGGCCGCCAGGGCCTGCCAGCTCCGCAGCCGGGTGCGCCAGGGGCAGACGCACGTGACGCCGTCCACCTCCGTCACGAACGCCTCGGCGCTCTCGCCGACCGGCACCGCCACGGGCGGCACCGGGATCAAATCCGCCAGGGCGCGGCGGATTTCGTCCTGCGCGGTCGGGAGGCGCCGCTGTTTCGCATACGCGATCCAGTGCGAGCGCTCCGGCTCGGGGAAGGCCGCCAGCGGTTCGTAGACCCGCAGGTACGCCGCGTACGGGACGACGACGGACGCATTCTCAGCCACGCATTGCCTCCAAGCTCCACGCCTCCACATGCCGGTCTCATGAGCGAGCCTGGGAGACAGTTGACTACCCCGATCGTGGGACCGCAACGTGCCCGTGACGCGCAGGTCGTACGCTGCATCCCGACCGGCCCTCCGCGGGCTACGACTGCCACAAGCGGCGCGTCCGCCGAGGGCTACGACGCGATTCCAGGAGTCACTACCGTGATCGAGGTATCACCTTCTGCCAGCGTTCCCGCCGGAGCCCCCGCCGGGGATCCGGTCATCAGCACGCTCTTCCGCTCCGAACAGGGCGGACACGAGCAGGTCGTGCTCTGCCAGGACCGGCCCAGCGGCCTGAAGGCCGTCATCGCGCTGCACTCCACCGCACTCGGCCCGGCGCTGGGCGGCACCCGCTTCCACGCCTACCCGGGCTCGGCCGACCCCGAGCAGGCCGCGGTGCTCGACGCACTGAACCTCGCGCGCGGGATGTCCTACAAGAACGCGCTGGCCGGTCTCGACCACGGCGGCGGCAAGGCAGTGATCATCGGCGATCCCGAGCAGATCAAGACCGAGGCCCTGCTGCGTGCGTACGGCCGCTTCGTCGCCTCCCTCGGCGGACGCTATGTCACCGCCTGCGACGTCGGCACCTATGTGCAGGACATGGACGTCGTGGCCCGGGAGTGCCGCTGGACGACCGGCCGCTCGCCGGAGAACGGCGGCGCCGGCGACTCCTCGGTGCTCACCGCCTTCGGCGTCTTCCAGGGCATGCGGGCCTGCGCTCAGCAGCTGTGGGGCACGCCCACGCTGCGCGGCCGGCTGGTCGGTGTCGCGGGGGTCGGCAAGGTCGGCAAGCACCTGGTGGGGCACCTGCTGGAGGACGGGGCCCGGGTGGTGGTCACGGACGTCCGCGAGGAGTCGGTGCGCACCGTGCTGGCCGCGCACCCGGGAGCCCCGGTGTCGGCCGTCGCCGACACCGACGCGCTGATCCGCACCGAGGGACTGGACCTGTACGCGCCGTGTGCGCTGGGCGGCGCGCTGAACGAGGAGACGGTGCCGGTGCTCACCGCTGCGGCCGTCTGCGGCGCCGCCAACAACCAGCTCGCGCACCCCGGCGTGGAGAAGGACCTCGCCGAGCGCGGCGTTCTCTACGCGCCCGACTACGTGGTCAACGCGGGCGGGGTGATCCAGGTCGCGGACGAGCTCCACGGCTTTGATTTCGCACGTGCGAAGGCAAAGGCAGAGAAGATCCAGGCGACGACGACGGCCATCTTCGAGCGGGCGGAGGCCGACGGCGTCCCCCCGGTCGTCGCCGCGGACCGGCTCGCCGAGCAGCGCATGGGCCGCTGAAACCCCCGGGAACCGGGCCGGTGGACGGCGCGGGGAACCACCGTGACAGTGGTCTCACCACCCCGCGGCGGGTCCCTCAGCTACAGGAAGGTAAAATCACCACTGACCAGCACGAGAAGGGTCGACGGGCGCGTCGGACGGCGGCCGCGTCATGCGGGCGACGTACCGTACGGCGGCGGAAGCAGGTACCGTTGAAGCCCTGAGTACCGGTCTCTCGCTCGAGAGGCCGCTATGAAACATGAACGCGTGTCAAGACTCTGGGGCCGTCGAGCCCCGTCGTTGAGGGGGTCGAGCCATGGGGCGCGGCCGGGCCAAGGCCAAGCAGACGAAGGTCGCCCGCCAGCTGAAGTACAACACTGGCGGGACAGACCTATCGCGCCTGGCCGAGGAGCTGGGCGCATCGACATCGAACGAGTCGCCGAACGGCGAACGCTTCGAGGACGATGAGCAGGACGACCCGTACGCACAGTACGTGGATCTGTACGACGAAGAGGAGGACGACGACGCGGGTGCGCCCGGGTCGTCGGACCCCCGGTCGAAGCGCCGCGGCGCCTGACGTTCGCCCGTACTGACCCGGTCCGGCAACCGCCGGACCGGGTTCTGGCGTGCGCTGCCGCCCAGCCGCACGGCGCAGCCGTACCCCCGGCGGGGCTCCGGCGGTGCTGCTGCGGCCGCCGTCCGGCGGCGGACTCCCGGCGTCGGGCACGTCCCCGGCAGCGGCGCGGCGGCGCACTCCGCGGACGTCCCGCGTGGCCCGGAGCCGGTGTAAGCGGACCCGACGGACTGCCCGGACGGTCGTACGGCGGGTACGGCGTCGGCCGCCGCCCGAGACCGCACAATGCCTGCCAGCGAGCGCTCAGCGTGCATAGTCACCCGTGAGGGTGACCGCTTCCGTGCGGTCCCCGCGTTCGGTGATCTCTCCCGCCACCCAGGCGTCCACGCCCCGGTCGGTCAGTGTCGCCAGGGTGCTGTCCACCGAAGCGCGGGGCACGACGGCGATCATGCCGACGCCCATGTTCAGGGTCTTCTCCAGCTCGGCCCGCGCCACGCCGCCGGCTCCGGCGACCACCTCGAACACCGCGCCGGGGGTCCAGGTCGAGCGGTCCACGGAGGCGTGCAGCCCCTCGGGCACGACCCGCGCCAGATTGCTGGCCAGTCCGCCCCCGGTGACGTGCGAGAAGGCGTGCACCTCGGTGGTCCGGGTCAGCTCCAGGCAGTCCAGCGAGTAGATCTTCGTCGGCTCCAGCAGCTCCTCGCCCAGGGTCCGGCCGAACTCCGGCACCTGCCGGTCCAGCTCCCATCCGGCGCGGTCGAAGACAACGTGCCGCACCAGCGAGTACCCGTTCGAGTGAAGCCCGGAGGAGGCCATGGCGACCACCACGTCCCCCGTACGGATGCGATCGGGCCCCAGCAGCGCGTCGGCCTCCACCACGCCGGTGCCCGCACCCGCCACGTCGTACTCGTCCGGCCCCAGCAGCCCCGGGTGCTCCGCCGTCTCGCCGCCGACCAGCGAGCAGCCCGCCAGCACACAGCCCTCGGCGATCCCCTTGACGAGGTGCGCCACCCGCTCGGGCACGACCTTGCCCACGCAGATGTAGTCCGTCATGAACAGCGGCTCGGCACCGCAGACGACCAGGTCGTCCACGACCATCGCCACCAGGTCGTGGCCGATCGTGTCGTGCACGTCCATGCGCTGCGCGATGGCGACCTTGGTGCCGACGCCGTCGGTGGCCGAGGCGAGCAGCGGGCGCGTGTAGCCCTTGAGCCGGGAGGCGTCGAAGAGGCCCGCGAAGCCGCCGAGCGCGCCGATCGACTCGGGGCGCCGGGTCTTGGCGACCCATTCCTTCATGAGCGTCACGGCACGGTCGCCGGCCTCGATGTCGACGCCGGCGGCGGCATAGCTGACGCCTTCGCTGTGTGTCATCGGTACGTCTCTCGTGTGTGAGTGCGGAAGGGGGAGCGGGACCGGCGCCGCCGACGGGCCGCCGCGCCGCGGGCGCGGTGCCCCGCCGCGCCCGCCCCCCGCGGCGCTGCGGGCAGCGGACGGCGGGACGCGGCCGGGCGAGGCGAGGCGGACACGGTGCGGACGGGGGCGGCGCGCAGGGCTAGGGGCGCTTCAGCGCGTCCGCGGCACCCACACCCGAGGCGAGGGTGTCGACGCCGTCGACGTCGGAACCCGCCTCGGCTTCGAGCAGGTGCTTGCCCAGCAGTTCGGGGTCGGGCAGCTCCATCGGGTACTCCCCGTCGAAGCAGGCCCGGCAGAGCTGGTCCTTGGGGATCGTCGTGGCCTCGATCATCCCGTCGGTGGAGATGTAGGAGAGCGAGTCGGCCCCCAGCGACTTGCCGATCTCGTCGGTCGACAGCCCGTTGGCGATCAGTTCGGCGCGGGTGGCGAAGTCGATGCCGAAGAAGCACGGCCACTTGATCGGCGGCGAGGAGATCCGCACGTGCACCTCGGTCGCCCCGGCCTCGCGCAGCATCCGCACCAGGGCGCGCTGCGTGTTGCCGCGGACGATCGAGTCGTCCACGACGACCAGCCGCTTGCCCCGGATGACCTCCCGGAGAGGGTTGAGCTTGAGGCGGATGCCGAGCTGGCGAATGGTCTGCGAGGGCTGGATGAAGGTACGGCCCACGTAGCTGTTCTTGACCAGGCCGGAGCCGTAGGGGATACCGCTGGCCTCCGCGTAGCCGATCGCGGCGGGGGTGCCGGACTCCGGGGTCGCTATCACCAGGTCGGCGTCGGCCGGGGCCTCGGCGGCGAGCTTGCGGCCCATCTCCACCCGGGAGAGGTACACGTTCCGGCCCGCGATGTCGGTGTCCGGGCGGGCGAGGTAGACGTACTCGAAGACACAGCCCTTCGGCTTTGCTTCGGCGAACCGCTGGCTGCGCAGCCCGTCCTCGTCGATGGCGACCAGTTCGCCCGGCTCGATCTCCCGGATGAAGCTGGCGCCGACGATGTCCAGCGCCGAGGTCTCGCTGGCCACCACCCAGCCGCGCTCCAGGCGGCCGAGCACCAGCGGCCGGATGCCCTGCGGGTCCCGGGCCGCGTAGAGCGTGTCCTCGTCCATGAAGACCATCGAGAACGCGCCCCTGACCTGCGGCAGCACCTGCGGCGCCGCCTCCTCGACGGTGAGCGGCTTGCCGTCCCCGTCGGTCTGGCCCGCGAGCAGCGCGGTGACCAGGTCGGTGTCGTTGGTGGCCGCCACCTGGGTGGCCCGGCCGCCCGGCACGTCGGCCTGCTCGGCGACCAGCTCCGCCAGCCGCGCCGTGTTGACCAGGTTGCCGTTGTGACCCAGGGCTATCGAGCCGTGGGCGGTGGCGCGGAACGTGGGCTGGGCGTTCTCCCAGACCGAGGCGCCTGTCGTCGAGTAGCGCGCGTGACCCACGGCGATGTGGCCGCGCAGGGATCCGAGGGAAGTTTCGTCGAAGACCTGTGAGACCAGGCCCATGTCCTTGAACACCAGGATCTGGGAACCGTTGCTCACTGCGATGCCCGCGGACTCCTGACCGCGGTGTTGCAGGGCGTACAGGCCGAAATACGTGAGCTTCGCGACCTCTTCCCCCGGCGCCCAGACCCCGAAGACGCCGCATGCGTCCTGAGGGCCCTTCTCACCGGGGAGGAGGTCGTGGCTGAGCTTTCCGTCACCACGTGGCACGCTTCGAGTCTACGGCCAGCCGCCCGCTGCGCCGAACCCGGGACCTGTGACCTTCAGCCCAGTACCGGCAGCACCGGCGACAGATCGGCGCGCGCACCGCTCGCGGTCAGCTGCGGGCCGGCCAGCGCCTCGGCCCAGGCGACCCGGCCGGTGGCCAGCCGGAGCCAGGTCAGCGGATCCGTCTCGACAACGTTCGGCGGGGTGCCGCGGGTGTGCCGGGGGCCCTCGACGGCCTGGACCACGGCGAACGGGGGGATCCGCACCTCCACCGAGGCGCCCGGCGCCTTGGCGGCCAGCGCGTCCGCGAGCAGCCGGACGGCGGCCGCCGTCGCCTGCCGGTCCAACGCGATCCGCAGCCCGGTGGCCCGGGCCAGGTCGTCGCTGTGCACCACCAGCTCCACCAGCCGGGTCACCGTGTAGTCGAGCATCCGCATCGTGCCGAAGGCGTGCGGGACCAGCAGGTCCTCGCGCACGCAGGACTCCAGGACCGGCTCCAGATCGGCGACGGCCCGGTCGACGCGCTCCGGGCCGTCGGGCGACGCCGCCGCCTCCGCACGGGTCTCCTCGTCCAGCACCTCGGCGCGGGTCGCCGCCGCGAGGGCCCACCGCGACAGGGTGACCTGCGGGGCCTGGCCGGAGACCTCCGTCCCCGGCCTGCCCAGCAGGCGGGGGAGCGAGTCGATCTGCCGGGCGAGGTGGACGAGCAGATGGTGCACATCCCAGCCGGGCAGCCCGGAGGGGAGGGCGTGCTGGTCCGGTGCGAGGCGGTGCGCGGCGTCGGCCACGGACTCGACCTGGTTGATGAGCGCCGTGCGGACGCGGGTCGGGTCGTAGGTGCGCCGGTCTCTTCCGTTCGGGGTGGTGCGTCGGGCGGGCGGCATACGCGTGAGATTAGCGGGCCGCGCGCTGCCGCGCCCTCCCGCCCTGCGGACGGGAGGGAGGGCGCGGGCCGGGTCCGGGACCGGCCGGAGCGGGTCCCGGACCCGGCGGTCCGGGTGCGGGACCGGTCAGCCGAACAGCTCCGGGATCGTGGCCTCGTGGTGCCGCCGCAGCTCCGCCAGCGGCAGCGAGAACTGGCCCTGGACCTCCAGCGCCTCCCCGTCCACCACGCCGATGCGCGCCGCGGGCAGCCCGCGCGCCGCGCACATGTCGGTGAACCGGACCTCCTCGCTGCGCGGCACGGCCACCAGCGCCCGGCCCTGCGACTCCGAGAAGAGGAAGACGAAGGGGTCGAGCCCGTCCGGGACGACGATCCGCGCACCCCTGCCGCCCTTGAGACAGGACTCGGCCAGGGCCTGGAAGACGCCGCCGTCCGAGACGTCGTGCGCCGCGTCGACCATGCCGTCGCGGGACGCGGAGATCAGGATCTCCGCCAGCAGCCGCTCCCGCTCCAGGTCGACCCGCGGCGGGCGACCGCCCAAATGGCCGTGCGCGACCTGGGACCAGGCCGAACCGCCGAACTCCTCGTGCGTGTCGCCGAGCAGGTGGACGAGGTGGCCCTCGTCGCGGAACGCCATCGGAGTGCGCCGCGCGACATCGTCGATGACGCCCAGCACGCCGACCACCGGCGTCGGGTGGATGGCGGCCTCGCCGGTCTGGTTGTACAGCGAGACGTTGCCGCCGGTGACCGGGGTGCCCAGCTCCCGGCAGGCGTCGGCGAGCCCGCGGCACGCCTCGGCGAACTGCCACATCGCGGCCGGGTCCTCGGGGGAGCCGAAGTTGAGGCAGTCGGTGACCGCCAGCGGGCGGGCGCCGGTGGCGGCGACGTTGCGGTACGACTCGGCGAGCGCCAGCCGCGCGCCCTCGTAGGGGTCGAGCTTGGCGTAGCGGCCGTTGCCGTCGGTGGCGACGGCGACGCCCAGGCCCGTCTCCGCGTCGATCCGGATCATGCCGCCGTCCTCGGGCTGCGCCAGCACGGTGTCGCCGAGGACGTAGCGGTCGTACTGGTCGGTGATCCAGGACTTCGCGGCCTGGTTCGGGGAGCCGACCAGGGCGAGCGCGGCGGCCCGCAGCTCCTCGCCGTTCGCCGGACGGGGCAGCCCGGCCGGGTCGTCGGCCTGCAACGCGTCCTGCCAGTCCGGGCGCGCGTAGGGGCGCTCGTAGACGGGGCCCTCGTGCGCGACCGTGCGCGGGTCGACGTCGACGATCTTCTCGCCGTGCCAGAAGATCTCCAGCCGGTCGCCGTCGGTCACCTCCCCGACGACAGTCGCGGTGACCTCCCACTTCTCGCAGATCTCCAGGAAGCGGTCGACCTTCTCGGGCTCGACGACCGCGCACATCCTCTCCTGGGACTCCGACATCAGGATCTCCTCGGGGGAGAGCGAGGAGTCGCGCAGCGGCACGGTGTCGAGTTCCACCTGCATGCCGCCGGAGCCGTTGGAGGCCAGCTCGCTGGTGGCGCAGGAGAGCCCCGCGGCGCCCAGGTCCTGGATGCCGACGACCAGGTCGGCGTGGAACGCCTCCAGCGTGCACTCGATGAGCAGCTTCTCCTGGAAGGGGTCGCCGACCTGCACGGCGGGGCGCTTGCTGGGCTTCTCCGCGTCGAAGGTCTCGGAGGCGAGGATGGAGGCGCCTCCGATACCGTCGCCACCGGTCCGCGCGCCGTAGAGAACGACCTTGTTGCCGGTGCCGGCGGCCTTGGCCAGGTGGATGTCCTCGTGCTTCATCACCCCCACGCACAAGGCGTTGACCAGCGGGTTCCCCTGGTAGCAGGGGTCGAAGACGACCTCGCCGCCGATGTTGGGCAGGCCCAGGCAGTTGCCGTAGCCGCCGATCCCGGCGACGACCCCCGGCAGCACCCGCTTGGTGTCGGGGTGCTCGGCGGCGCCGAACCGCAGCGGGTCCATCACCGCGACCGGGCGGGCGCCCATGGCGATGATGTCGCGGACGATGCCGCCGATACCGGTGGCCGCGCCCTGGTACGGCTCGACGTACGAGGGGTGGTTGTGCGACTCGACCTTGAAGGTGACCGCGTAGCCCTGGCCGACGTCCACCACACCGGCCTGCTCGCCGATGCCGACGAGCATCGCCTCGGCGCCCGGGCCCTCGGTCGGTGCCTTCTCGCCGAACTGCCGCAGATGCACCTTGCTGCTCTTGTAGGAGCAGTGCTCGGACCACATCACGGAGTACATGGCCAGCTCGGCACCGGTGGGACGGCGGCCGAGGATCTCCCGGACGCGGTCGTACTCGTCCTGCTTGAGGCCGAGTTCCGCCCACGGGAGCGCGGTGTCGGGGGTGTGTTCGGCGTGCTTGACGGTGTCGAGGGGGTGGGAGCTCATGAGGCGACCAGCTTCTTCAGGGCCGAGGTGAAGAATCCGAGCCCGTCGGTCGTCGGCCCGGTGAGGGCCTCGACCGCGTGCTCCGGATGCGGCATGAGGCCGACCACGTTCCCGGCCCCGTTGGTGATTCCGGCGATGTCCCGGCGCGAACCGTTGGGGTTGCCGCCGAGGTAGCGGACGACGACCCGGCCCTCGCCCTCCAGTTCGTCCAGGGTGCGCTCGTCGGCGACGTAGCCGCCCTCACCGTTCTTCAGCGGAACGACGATCTCCTGGCCGCCGGCGTAGTCCGCGGTCCACACGGTCTCCGCGTTCTCGACCCGGAGCCGCTGGTCCCGGCAGACGAAGTGCAGATGATCATTGCGCGTGAGCGCACCGGGGAGGAGATGGGTTTCGCACAGGACCTGGAAACCGTTGCAGATGCCGAGTACCGGCATTCCGGCCTTCGCCTGTTCGACCACCGCCTCCATGATGGGGGAGAAGCGGGCAATTGCACCGCACCGCAGATAGTCGCCGTAGGAGAATCCGCCCGGCAGCACGACCGCGTCCACCTGCTGCCGGCGCAGGTCCCCGTCGCGGTGCCAGAGGGCGACGGGTTCCGCGCCGGCGATACGCACGGCGCGGCGCGCGTCGCTGTCGTCGAGGGAGCCCGGGAAAGTGACGACGCCGATACGGGTGGTCACGCCACTGCTCCTTCGGAGGTCGCGTTCCCGGTGTTCCCGCCGTGCGGGTCCCCGTCACCGGCCGGGCGCTCGCTGCCGTCCGCGTCCTGGACGCGGACGGTGAAGTCCTCGATCACGGTGTTGGCGAGAAACGTCTCGGCGAGTTCGTGTATGCGGGCGAGGGCGGCCTGGTCGACGGGGCCCTCCACTTCGAGTTCGAAGCGCTTGCCCTGGCGGACATCGGAGATGCCCTCGAAACCCAGCCGGGGCAGTGCGCGCTGCACCGCCTGTCCCTGGGGGTCGAGGATCTCCGGCTTCAGCATGACGTCGACGACGACGCGAGCCACAGGTACTCCTAGTGCTTAGCGGGGCGCTGCGCTGGCCAGCGTACCCGGCGCCAGAATCTACGCGCGTTGATATCCTGGGCTGCCGCACCGGGACTTCGCGAAGCACTGGGAAAAACGCCGGGAAAAAAGTAGGGTCCCGATTGCGGCCGGAAGCGGAACTAATTCTGTGGGCCACAATCTTTGTGCGCCCTTTGCACTCCGGTGCCGAAGCGTCGCACACAGTTGAATATGAACCCGTCTCCTACTCGGGTTCGCCCTGCGTACCCGCCGATCGGCGGGGGGCTTGCCGAAGAAGCCGCAATGCCGGGTGACCCCCTTTCGTGATCCTGCAGGAAGGACCGATATCCCGTGGCACAGCGCGTAGTGGTCATGCTCTCCGACGACATCGACGGCGGAGAAGCCGCGGAGACGGTCTCCTTCGGCCTCGACGGCAAGACGTACGAGATCGATCTGAACGCCGAGAACGCGAAGCAGCTGCGCACCGAGCTGGCCCCCTTCGTGGAGGCCGGCCGCAAGCGGGCGCGGTCCGGCAAGACCTACCGCCGCACGTCGATCGACCCCGACCCGCGCGCCGTGCGGGCCTGGGCGGAGTCCAACGGGTTCGACGTCCCCGCACGCGGGCGCATCCCGAAGAAGGTCTACGAGGCGTTCCGCGCCGCGAGCTGACCCGCACCCGTCCCGTCCCGCCCGCGCCGACCCTCCCCCGCCCGGCGGCACCCGCGGCGCACCCTCCCCGCGCCACCGGCCGCCCGGGGAGCGGGGAGCGGGGAGCGGGGAGCGGGGAGCGGTCCGGAGTGTCCGCCATGGGCGTGACGGACCGGAACGGGCCGGTTCGGGGCTCGACTTGCCAGGGACCCCGGGTGATCGGCTAGAGTCAAGGCACGCCGCGAGGGAAGCCCCCGAGGGAAGACCTCAAGCAAGCGTGCGGGTGTAGCTCAGTAGTAGAGCGCCCTCTTTCCAAGAGGGAGGCGCAGTGTGCGATTCCTGTCACCCGCTCTCCAGTACGGACCTCCGGTCGGAAACGATCAGGTAGAGTATTGGTCGCACCACTCGGTGAAAGCCGGGTGGGGGCAATGCGGACGTAGCTCAGTTGGTAGAGCGCAACCTTGCCAAGGTTGAGGTCGCGAGTTCGAGCCTCGTCGTCCGCTCACTTCATTGGGGAACGGCCCCGGTCCTCGGACCGGGGCCGTTCCTCGTGTTCCTGGTCCGCGCGATTCCTCACCTCCCCGTGTCCGGCCCGCGGCACCGGCCTCCGTCGGCCTCCGATGACATTCGTCATCCACACCCATGACCGCGTGCACTGCCCGCGCGCCCCGACCGGCGGAAACCTGGGGGCATGGACGCGATCGAGGTCGAAGGACTCAAGCGCCGCTACGCGGGCCGGGCCGGCTCCGGGCGCCGCAAGGGGCAGACCGAGCAAGGATTCGAAGCGGTACGGGACGTGTCGTTCTCGGTGCGGGAAGGGGAGATCTTCGCGCTGCTGGGCACCAACGGAGCCGGCAAGACCTCCACGGTGGAGGTGCTGGAGGGACTGGCCCGCCCCAGCGCCGGCACCGTGAGGGTGCTGGGATTCGACCCGTACGGCGAACGCGCCTTCGTGCGCCCCCGTACCGGGGTGATGCTCCAGGAAGGCGGCTTCCCCTCCGAACTCACCGTCGCGGAGACCGCGACGATGTGGGCCGGCGTCACCAGCGAGGCCCGGCCGCCGCAGGAGGCTCTGGAGATCGTCGGACTCGGCGGCCGGTCCGGCGTACGGGTCAAACAGCTCTCCGGCGGTGAACGGCGGCGGCTGGACCTGGCGCTGGCGCTGACCGGACGGCCCGAAGTGCTCTTCCTGGACGAGCCGACCACCGGCATGGACCCCGAAGGGCGCCGGGACACCGCCGAGTTGGTGCGCAACCTGCGGGCCGAGGGCACCACGGTGCTGCTGACCACCCACTATCTGGAGGAGGCCGAGCAGCTCGCGGACCGGCTGGCGATCATGCAGGCCGGACGGATCGTGACCTCGGGGACCCCCGAGCAGGTGGTGGCCGAGCGCCCCTCGCGGATCACCTTCCGCCTCCCCCGCGGCGTGCTTCCCGAGCGGCTGCCGTTGAACGTACCGGCCGCCGTGGACGGCCGGACGGTGGCGGTGCGGACGCACGAGCTGCAATGGGCGCTCACCGAGCTGCTGGTCTGGGCCCGCGAGTCCGGCATCACGCTGGAGGGGCTGCAGGCCCGGTCGGCCTCCCTGGAGGAGGCGTTCCTGGAGATCGCCGAGGCGGGCAACCGGCCGGAATCCGGCACGGACCGGACGGAGCCCGGCACCGGAACCGGCGCGGGAACGGACACGGGCACCGGTACCGGCACCGGAGCGGACAGCGGAACGGACACGACGACCGGCGCCGGTACCGGGGCCGGAGCGAGGACGGGGGTTCGGGCATGAGCGGGACGACGACCACGGCACCGGCCGGGAAGCCGGTGCGGAACACCCGTGCCGGGGCGTGGCGCAGGCTGTCGGCACGCCGGGTGCGGGCGCTGGCCCGCGCGGAGCTGACGCTGCTGGTGCGCAACCGCTCCGCGCTGTTCATCGCGCTGCTGCTGCCGACCGTGATGGCCCTCTCTCTGAAGTCCACCGCCGACCAGGCCGATCTGTCCGGCACCGGACTCTCGGTCGGCACCACCGTGCTGCCGGGAGCGGTGGGCATGGTGCTGCTGTTCGCCGTCTACAGCAATCTCGTGGGCGTCTACGTGGGCCGCCGCGAGGAGCTGGTGCTCAAGCGGCTGCGCACCGGGGAGGCGGACGATCTGGAGATCCTCGGCGCGGCGGCGCTGCCGTCCGTCACCATCGGGATCGTCCAGTCGGTGCTGCTGCTGGCGGGCGGGGCCGTGCTGCTGGACGTGGGAGCACCGGCCCGGCCGGACCTGCTGGTGGCCGGGCTGCTGCTCGGCATGCTGCTGATGGCGACGCTGGCCGCCGCCTCCTCGGCCTTCACCCGCACCACCGAGCTGGCGCAGCTCACCCCGATGCCGCTGATGCTGGCGACGTTCGCGGGGTCGGGGGTCTTCATCCCGCTGGAGATCTACCCCGACCGAATCGCCGAGTTCTGCCGCTGGCTGCCGATGACGCCGGTCATGGACCTGCTGCGGAGCGGCTGGACGGAGCAGCTCAGCGGCCCGGAGACACTGCGGGCGCTCGCGGTCGCGGTGGCCTGGACGGCGCTGGGCGGCTACGCCGTGCGCAAGCGGTTCCGGTGGGAGCCCCGCCGCTGACCGGCCGCTCCGCGGGCCGACAGGGGCGGCCGACCGGGTCCCGGGCGGCCGCCCCTCGCGGCCGACCTCCCCGGTCGGGGGCCGAGCCGCTTACGGTGGCCGGAGCGCGCCGGAACGGGAAAGGCGCGCTCCGGAACGGGAGGCGGGCCACCGATGATCCACTGGGGCCGGGAGAAGCGGCGGAAGTGGCAGCGGCGCAGCAAGCTGCAACAGGTCGAGGTCTCGACGTACTGGTTGCTGCTGCTCTCCCCCTGGATCTTCTACGTGAGCGGGATGCCGCAGTTCGCGGTGCAGGTGGCGGGACCGCCGACGGCGACGGCCATGGGGGGAGCCGTCGTCGTGCTGGGGCTCCTCCAGTGCCTGCTCGGGGTGCGCGGCCTGCGGCGCGGCATCGACACCTATCTGGGCACCGAGCAGGATCCGCCCCGCCGGTTGCTGGTCACCGGACTCGTGACGTTCCTGCTCACCGCCGCGCTGGTCACCGCCCTGATCGCGCGGGGCTGGGTGGCGAACGACAATCCCGCGCCCACGATGGCGCTGTTCGCCGGGCTCCCGAGTCTGACCGGCGTGTACGGGCTCATCGTGCCGCGCCGCCGCTCGGCGGCCGTGACCGCCGGAGGCTGCGTACTGATCACCGCCGCTTTCGCCGCGGCCGGGGCGACCTGGCCGGCACTGCTCGGCACGCTGTTCGTTCTGGCGATCGGCGGGCTGGTCGGGATCTTCTCGCCGCGCTGTTCGGCCTGGTACCTGGCGGTCATGCGGGAGCTCGACGAGGCGCGGGAGGCGCAGGCGCAGCTCGCGGTCGCGGAGGAACGGCTGCGCTTCAGCCGCGACCTGCACGACGTGATGGGCCGCGATCTGTCGGTCATCGCGCTCAAGAGCGAGCTGGCCACCCAGCTCGCCCGCCGGGGCGCCGCATCGGCCGCCGAGCAGATGCGGGAGGTGCAGGAGCTCGCGCGCACGTCGCAGAAAGAAGTGCGGGCCGTCGTCCGCGGCTACCGCGAGACGGGGCTGGAGACCGAACTGGCCGGGGCGCGCGCGGTGCTGCGGGCCGCGGGGGTGGACTGCCGGATCGAATCCGCACAGCCGGGCCTGGCGTCCGGCGCGCGGGCCGCGCTGGGCTGGGTGGTCCGCGAAGGGGCCACCAACGTGCTGCGGCACGCGGAGGCGAGCTGCTGCGTGATCCGGCTGACCTGCGACGCGGCGGGCGCCACCGCGCTGGTGATGGAGAACGACGGACTGCGGCCGGACCAGGGCCGGGGAGGCAGCGGGCTCACCGGCCTCCGGGAGCGGCTGGCCGCCGTGGACGGCACACTGACCGCCGAGTGCGACGAGACGGCGCGGGTCTTCCGGCTGCGGGCCGAGATCCCGGCGTCCGGCTCCCGGCGCCCGCAACCGCCGCCGGAAGTCCCGGACGGCCTTCGCGACCCCGGCGGCCCCGGCGACCCCGGCGGCCGCGGCGGCCCCGGTGCCGGACCGGAGCCGGAGGAGGCGGTGCCGGAGGCGGAGGCGGCCCGGCTCACCGACGCCGCGGTCGGCGAGGGCACCGGTCCGGCGAGAGGGGCGAGCCATGGGTGAGGAAACCGCGGACTCCGGCGAGGTGGCGGCGGCGTCCGGCGGGGACGCGGTCCGGGTGCTGCTGGCCGACGACGAGCATCTGATCCGCGGCGCGCTGGCCGCCCTGCTGGCGCTGGAGGACGATCTGGTCATCGTCGCCGAGGCGGCCTCCGGGCCCGAGGCGATCGCCATGGCCCGTGCGCACCGCCCGGACGTGGCCGTGCTCGATCTGCAGATGCCGGGCTCCGACGGACTGCGGGTCGCGGCCACGCTGCGGGAGTCGGTGCCGGACTGCCGGACGATGATCGTCACCAGCCACAGCCGTCCGGGGCACCTCAAGCGGGCGCTGGCGGCGGGTGTCCGCGGCTTCGTCCCCAAGACCGCCTCCGCCCAACAACTCGCGGAGATCATCCGCAGCGTGCACGGCGGCAACCGGTACGTGGACCCCGAGTTGGCCGCCGACGCCATCAGCGCGGGGGACTCGCCGCTGTCGGCCCGGGAGGCCGAGCTGCTGGAACTGGCGGCGGACGGAGCGCCGATCGCCCGGATCGCCGAGCAGGCGTCGCTGACCCGGGGAACCGTCCGCAACTACCTGTCGGCCGCCGCCGCCAAGCTGGGCGCCGAGAACCGGCACGCGGCGGCCCGGACGGCCCGCGCACGAGGCTGGATCTGAGCCCCGCGGGACACGGTCCGGCCCCGCACCCGGTCCGGCTATACTGGGCCCCGCACCACGACGGCCCCGTTGGGCCGGCGCGGAGTGTGCGGACGTAGCTCAGTTGGTAGAGCGCAACCTTGCCAAGGTTGAGGTCGCGAGTTCGAGCCTCGTCGTCCGCTCGGCAGAGAGCCGTACGGCCCCGGTCATCCGACCGGGGCCGTACGCGTGTCCGGGGTTGGTGCCGGGACCCCGCCGACGGCCGCGGCTCCGGGGAGGCGGGCGCCGCTCCGGGTGTGGCGCCTCCGGAGCGGCGGGGGCGGAGGGGCGGGCGGCGGTCAGCTCCAGGGGACGCCCGTGAGGCGTTCGTACGCCTCGATGTAGCGGGTGCGGGTGGCCTCGACGACGGCCTCGGGCAGCGCGGGCGGCGGCTGCTCGGAGGTGCGGTCCCAGCCGGACTCGGGGGAGACCAGCCAGTCGCGGACGTACTGTTTGTCGAACGAGGGCTGGGAGCGTCCTGGCTGCCACTGGTCGGCGGGCCAGAAGCGGGACGAGTCGGGGGTGAGGACCTCGTCGGCGAGGGTGAGCACCGGTTCGCCGTCCTCGGTGCGGTTGTCGTCCCAGCCGAACTCGAACTTGGTGTCGGCCAGGATGATGCCCCGCTCGCGGGCGATGTCGCGGGCGCGGTCGTACGCGGCGAGGGTGGACTGCCGCAGCGCGGCGGCGGTCTCGGGGCCGAGCCGGCGGGCCACCTCCTCGTAGTCGACGTTCTCGTCGTGCTCGCCGACGGCCGCCTTGGTGGCCGGGGTGAAGAGCGAGCCGGGCAGCTCGGAGCCGTTCTGCAGGCCCTCCGGCAGGGCGAGTCCGCAGACGGTGCGGGACTCCTCGTACTCGGCCAGCCCGGACCCGGCCAGGTAGCCGCGGGCCACGCACTCGACGGGCAGCATCCGCAGGGAGCGGCAGACCATGGTGCGGCCCGCCCAGTCGGCGGGGGCGCCGGCGGGCACGTCGGTGCTGAGCACATGGTTGGGCAGCAGGTCCTCCAGCTGCTCGAACCACCACAGGGACAGCCGGGTGAGGACGCGGCCTTTGTCCGGGATGAGGGTCGGCAGCACCCAGTCGAAGGCGGACAGCCGGTCGGTGGCGACCATCACCAGGTCGCCGTCCTCGTTCCGGTAGAGGTCGCGCACCTTGCCCGTGTGCAGGTGCACCAGGCCGGGGACCTGGGCGGGCTCGGGCTTTTCGACGAATCCCGTCACGTTCTTTCTCCTCAGCGGGGGCCGGCTTCCTGCGGCGCTTCCTACAGGTGCCCCGATTCTTCCTTGTCACCCGCGCCGGGTGCCGGGCGGTACGCCCCGCGGCCTCGCGGCGGCCCGGCGGTTCACCCGCACACCCTGCGGGCGGGGCCCTTCCGTGGCGGGCTCCGGGCGCCCGCACCCGGGTCGGGCGGCGACCCGCGAGGGCGCCGGCGGCTGTCACTCCCTGGTGCAGATGCGGTCCAGGAGGTTGCTGGTGGCGCGCTGGACTCTGGTGTCGATGTAGCCGGGCCGGTCCAGGGCCGGGGACCAGGCGAAGGAGCCGGAGGAGAAGACCAGCGCACCCGAGGGTGCGCGGTAGAGCGAGGTCTCCTGATGGCGGAGTGCGCCGGCGCGGTCGCGGTAGGGGGAGTGCGCCAGCAGGATCCGGGAGGTGTGCTGGGGCAGCGCGGTGCGCGGGTAGTAGCGGTCGGCCTCGCCGGCGACGAGGCCGGGCAGTTCGTCGCCCTCGTGCGCCTCGGTGGCCGCCCACAGCCAGTGGTCGGCGTTGCGGACGATCAGCGGGTAGGGCTCGGCGACCTGTCCGGCGTACTGGATGCCCAGCAGCGCCTGCTCGGGCTCACCCTGCTCGCGCCAGAGTGCGGGGCGCCCGGGCCCGCGCCGTTTTCGACAGGTCAGCAGCCGGTCGGCGGCGCCGGAGGGCAGCGCTTCGAGTTCGACCTGCCAGTACATGGTGTTGGCGGAGAGGAAGACCAGCGACGTGCCGCTGTCCCGGGCGCGTTCGGCCGCCCGGCGCATCGGGACGGACCAGTACTCGTCGTGGCCGGGGAAGACCAGGGCCCGGTAGCGGGTGGGGTCGATGTGCCCGGCGTGCAGGTCGCGGGTGTCGGCGTAGGCCAGGTCGTAGCCGTACCGCTCGGCCCAGCGGATGAAGTCGTAGGCGTGCCCGACGTGCAGGGGCAGGCCGGAACCGGCGTAGGGGCGGTCGAACGAGACGGTCATCGCCGCCTCGCTCTCGCCGATCAGCCGCCCCTCCTCGTCCCAGGCGTGGTAGAGGCTGGCGCCGGTGCGGCCGTCCTCGGGGAAGAGGTTGTACGCCTGCCACGTGACATCCGGGAGGATCAGGAGCAGATCGGCCGGGTCGCGGTCGCGGACGGTGAAGGGGATGTGCGAGCGGTGCCCGTCGGCCGTGGTCAGGACGGCGACGTAGGCGCCGGTGGACCAGTAGTCGGGGATCTGGAGGCGCCAGGAGAGCCACCAGTGGTGGCAGGAGACGGTGCGTTCGGCGGTGAGCGGCGCGGGCTGCATGATGCCGGACAGCCGCGGGCTGGTGGTGATCTTGGTGGCGCCCGCGCCGCCGTAGTGGCCGATCCGGTAGACGTCGACGCTGAAGGGCTGCGGCGGATTGACGGTGATCCGGAAGTCGAGGGACTCGCCGGGCGGGGTGCCGCCCGCCGCCGAGGCGAAGCCCTTGATCTGGCAGCGCACGTCGTCCGCGGCGGGCGGGCCGCTGCTGGAGGGGCCGCGGGTCCGGGGGCGGGGCACGGTCTGGCCGCCGCCCGCCAGCTCCCGCACCAACTCCGGGGTGCGGGAGGTCTGGCCGGGTGCCGGGTCGACGCAGTCCACGTACCAGGGGACGAGCCGGCCGTTCTCGAAGTAGTTCTCACTCACCCGCAGCCACGGCAGGGGGCCCTGGCCGAAGGGATCGGTCACGGCGTGCGCCAGCGCCCCCGACTCCCAGCGCCGGGTCGGCTCGGTCGGCTCGGCGGCCTCGTGCACGAGTGACACGGGCTGCCGCTCGGTCCGCTCGGCTTCCCGTACGGGCTGTCCGGTCCGCTCGGTTCCCATCGCTGCTCCCTCCCCGTACCCGCTGCGCCCGATGTGACGGCAGACAGCACATCACATTACGCAAGGGTGTGGTCACCCTTCGTCGCTAAATGGCTGGAGATGATCTTCAGATCAGCCGCACGGGCTTCTCCGGCCGCACCCCGGCCGCCGCCAACCAGTCCCGCAGCTCCACCGCCTCACCGTCCTCGACGAGGGCGAGCACCAGCGAGGGCAGCTCGCCCGCGCGCTCGCCGTCGACGTAGAGCGCCGGTCCGTCCAGCCAGTCCAGTCCCGGTACGGCACCCGCCGTGTCGACGGCGGCGCAGCAGACGGCTGCGGTGACGTGGTCGGCCAGCAGCTCCTTGCCGCTCCGCGGCGGCTGCAGCGGCAGGCCCATCGGCGCCAAGGGCGCGAGATGTGCACCGCCGGTACCCGGCTGGGGCTCCGCGCCGGGGCTCGCACCGAGACCACCGGGGGCGCTCGCCGCCTCCTCGCGCGCCACTTCCGCGCTGATACGCGCTGCCAACGCGTCGGTTCCGCCCGCCGCGGCGAACCGGTCGAGCACCCGCGCCAGGGTGGGACCCGCCCACTCCGGAACCGCCTCCCCGGCGGGCGTCCCACCCGGCGGGCCGCTCCCGTGCCGCGGGACGCCGGGGGGCGGCGCGAAGGCGGACTCCGGCAGCCGACGGCCGACCGGCACCGCGGAGGCCGGGGCCGCGGCACTCGCGGCCGACCGGGACGCGCCCACCGGCTCCGGGGAGCCGAGCGCGTCCAGCGCGGCGAAGAGACGGGAGGCCTCCGCACGCCAGATACGGTCGACGACCTCCTCCGGGTACGCCGCCCAGTCCACCGGCGTCCACTCCGGGGCCGCCCCGTGCGCCGCGGGCACCGGAGGGCGCGGCCCCAGGAAGATCCGGGCGGCGAGCAGCGAGACGGCGCCGTCCGTGTTGCCCGGCTCCTTCAGCAGGTCGCAGGCCGGACGTTCACCGAGCCGCGAGGTGAAACCCGCCGCGAGCCGGTCACGGCGGGACAGCTCGGTCAGCGCCGAGACCACCCCCGCGTCGAGCCGGGTGGGCCACAGGCCGAGCCGCCAGGCGGGCAGCGCCACCCGGGTCAGCAGCCGGTCCCAGCCGGCGTAGGCGAGGCCGACCTGCTCCTGCGCCGCGCCCCGCAACCCCTGGTCGACGGCCTGGGCGCGGTCGGCGGCGGCAGCGGCGACGCCCTGCTCCATCGCGGCGGCGTGCGGTCCGGCGGCGCGGAGCATCAGCCGGGCGACCGGCCCCACCGCACGGTGCACCGCGCGGCGCAGCCGTGCCGCGCCTGCGCGCACCACCCGCGCGAGCACCCCGGGAACCCAGGCCGCGGGTGCGCCGGGCCCGTCCGCCGCCGGGTCACCGCTCCACGGGCCCGCGGGGCGCGCGGCGTTGGCCACCGCCGCGTCCAGTCCTCGTACGACCCGGCGGGCCGCCGCTATGTCGGGGTGGGCGGAGGGACCGGTGCCGGCGACCACCGGGGCCAGCAGCGCGCGCAGTTCGGCGACCCGCATCCACCACAGGAACGGGGAGCCGATGACCAGCACCGGGGCCGCTCCCCGGGCGCCGCCCGCGCGCGCGTGGGTGCGGTCCTCCAGCCAGCTGTCGCAGTCCGGGGTGAGCGCGATGGCGGAGGGCGCGGGGACCTCCAGCCGGTCCGCGAGATCGCGGACCAGCGCGTGCAGGTCGGGAGCCGCGTGCTCCTCGACGGGCACCGTCGGGGACACGGCCGGCCGACCCCGGGCGATGGCGAGCCCGGCGACCGCGGCGCAGCCGAGAACGGCGACGGCGAACCCGCTCACGGACCAGCGCGCCGTCTCCCAGCCGGGGCCGAACTGCCCCGTCGTGCGCCCCGTCCAGAGGATCACCGCGGCGGCGGCCGGGAGCAGCGCCAGGGCGAGCATCGTGCCGCGCACCCGCAGCACGGCGAGGGCGTGGGCGCGTGCGGAACGCGCCCCTGCTCGGCTGCCGGGACCAAGACCACTGGAACCGCGCACGTCTCACCCCCGCACCTTCGGGTCCGCAACCGGGCTCTCCGGCTCCCACCCACTGTGTCACCGCGCTCCGACACCGCAATACGCGCTGCGCCAGTCGACGGACGGTTCGCCGGGCGGTCGGCGAGGCCCCCGCAGCCGGCCGGACCACGCGCGCACACCGCCCGCGCAGCCCTGATGGCGACTGCACGGCAGTTGTGCGGCACCCTAGTCGGGGCCTCGGCGGGCGTCAGCCGGAAGCGGACGCGCTCACTCGATGGAATGGCTTTGGGGAGAGCTCTTGCCCGGCGGGGGCGGGAGGTATATGAGCCGCAAGTATGGCGGTATGCAGAACCGCGCCCCGGCGCACGCGGCGCGCCCGACCGCCGCTCCGCTCCGCTCCGCTCCAGGCGAGTCGGGGCGTCCGGGCCGGAGGCGTCCGGGCAAGTCCGGGGGCGTCCCGGTGAGTCCGTCCGGGCAGGTCCGGGGTCTCCGGGGGCTCCGGGCCGCTCAGTCGGCCGCGGCCGCCTCCGCGGCGGCCCGCTCCGCGATGTCCGTGCGGTGGTGCGAGCCCGCCAGCCGGACGCGACCGACGGCCGTGTAGGCCCGCTCACGCGCCTCGGTCAGATCGGCCCCGGTCGCGGTGACCGACAGGACCCGGCCGCCCGCGCTGCGCACCGTGCCGTCCGCGTCGGCCCTGGTGCCCGCGTGCAGCACGTAGGCGTCCGGACCGTCCTCGCGGACGATCTCGGCCAGCCCCTCGACGGCATCGCCCTTGCGGGGCTCGGCCGGATACCCGTGCGCCGCGACCACGACGGTGACCGCGGCGCCGTCGCTCCAGCGCAGTGCGGGGAAGTCGGCGAGCGTGCCGGTGGCGGCCGCGTACAGCAGTCCGCCCAGCGGCGTGCGGAGCCGGGCGAGGACGGCCTGCGTCTCCGGGTCGCCGAACCGGGCGTTGAACTCGATCACGCGCACCCCGCGCGAGGTGAGCGCCAGGCCGGCGTAGAGCAGCCCGGAGAAGGGCGTGCCCCGGCGGCGCAATTCGTTGACCGTCGGCTCCAGAACCGTGGCCACGACCTCGTCCACCAGCTTCGGGTCCGCCCACGGCAGCGGCGAGTAGGCGCCCATCCCGCCGGTGTTGGGGCCCTCGTCGGCGTCGTAGGCGCGCTTGAAGTCCTGCGCGGGCTGCAACGGCACCACGGTCTCGCCGTCGGTCACCGCGAAAAGGGAGACCTCCGGGCCGTCCAGGAACTCCTCGACGACGACGGCGCCGCCGCAGGCGCGCGCGTGGGCGCGCGCCTCCTCGATGTCGCCGGTCACCACGACACCCTTGCCGGCGGCGAGGCCGTCGTCCTTGACCACGTAAGGCGGGCCGAACGCGTCCAGCGCCGCGTCGGCCTCCTGCGGCCCGGTGCACACGTAACTGCGCGCCGTGGGGACCCCGGCCTCGGCCATGACCTCCTTGGCGAACGCCTTGGAGCCCTCCAGCACGGCGGCCTCGGCGGACGGGCCGAAGACGGGGATGCCCCGCGCGCGGACCGCGTCGGCGACTCCCGCGACCAGCGGCGCCTCGGGGCCGACGACGACGAGGTCGGCGCGGACCTCGTCGGAGGCGGCGAGCGCGGCGACCGCGGCACCGTCCAGCACGTCCACCGCGTGCGGCGTGGCCACCTCGGCGGTCCCGGCGTTGCCGGGCGCGCAGTGCACGGCGGCGACCTCGGGGTCGAGGGAGAGCGAGCGACAGATTGCGTGTTCGCGGGCACCGCCGCCAATGACCAGAATCCTCACGCCGCCACCCTAGCGGCCCGCGCAGCCGCCCCCGTGCGGCCCTTACGAGTGACGACGAGGGGCACAGCGTCGCTCCTATACCCGACAGACCGCCACTTCCGGGGGGAATTCCGCGCGGATCGTCGGTGAGGTCCCACTTTCGGCGGTATGAATTGTGCGGTCGGACCGAACGCCGGGCTGCCGGACGCGTCGTCGAAGGAGCATGGGTGAAGCGGGTCAAGCAGCCCGATCTGCTGGGGCGGGGGTTCCCGTCCGGGGACTGGAACGAGCCCGCCGAGCGCCTGGAAGAGCTGTACCAGTGGGTCGAGCAGGAGGCGATGCGCCTCGTCGAGTGGTATCTGGCGGACCGCGTGCGCAAACGCCGCTGGGCCCGGTTGCTGCGCGGCGGCGTCGTGGCCGGGGCCTGCGTGGGGGCGCTGCTGCCGCTCGCCGAGCTGGCCGGGTTCGCGCTCGTGCAGGAGAGGTCCGGCCACCTCGGCTATCTGGCCCTGCTCGGCGCGGCCGGCTGCGCCCTCGCCGACCGCTGGCTCGGCCTGACCGCCGGCTGGATGCGGGACGTCGCCGCGGCGCTGGCACTGCACCGGCGGCTGGAGGCGCTGCGGTACGAGTGGGCGGCCGAGAACGTCCGCGAGGTCCTCGGCCCGGCCGAGGGCACGGCCGGCGAGGCGGCGGAGCGCTCGCTGGCAGTGCTCCGCCGGTTCTCGGACGACGTGAACGAGACGGTGCGGGCCGAGACGGTCGACTGGATGGTCGCCTTCCGCACCTCGGGCTCTCCGCTCCTGCTGGCCCCGCAGAGCGCGGTGCCCGGTGCGCGGGGCGGGCCGGCGCGCCGTATGCCGCCGCCCAACGGGACCGCGGGCTGGGCCACCATGCCCCGCCAGCGGCCCCCTGGCGGCTGACCGGCGACCGGGCCGAGGGCCGAGACCGCGCCGACCCCGCCGACGGGACGGCGGGCCGGTGGGCCGGCGGCGCCCGTCAGCCGAAGACGATCATCGACCCCTGGGCCAGGCTGCGGGTCACGGCCGCGTGCAGGCTCAGCCACACGTGCCGCTCCCTGCCGAACGGGGTGCCGTCCTCGTAGCCGATCGCGGCGGAGGCCGCGGGCTCGTCCAAATCGGTGGGGCGCAGGGGCGCGGCGGGCGCGGGCGGCGGATTGCCCGGGTCGATCCCCAGGTGCGGCCCCAGCGCCTGGAGCTCGCGCAGCAGGCCGTGGCTGGAGCCCAGCGGACCGTTCCCCTCCAGCAACTCGTCGTCGTAGAGCGGCGCCTGGAAGTCCACCGGGATGTAGACACCCGCGTGGTCGTAGTGCCACACCAGGTGGGACTGCTGCGCCGGCTGCTCGAACATCTCCAGGAGCTGCTCGTAGTCGCTGCCCAACTCCCCCACCGGCGCCACCTCCAGACCGGAGGCCAGCAGCAGGTGGGCGCGGCGCAGACAGTGCAGCGCCTCGTAGTCGAAGCCCGCGACCGGGGCCACGTCGCCGGAGAGGCCCGGCATGTAGCCGAAGACGGGAACCGTGGGCAGACCGGCCTCGGTGAGCACCCTGTCGTAGGTGGCGATCTCTTCGGAGAAGGGGTTGTCGGGGCTGTGGCACAGCACGTCGACGAGGGGTACGAGCCAGAGGTCACAGGCCAAGGGGCGCTCCAATACCGTCAGGGACCTGCCTGCGCCCAGCGTAGTGCGGTCTCCTGCCGCCCGTCCCCCGTCCGGCGCAGGCGGGCCGGGACGGATACGCCCCGGCGGCGCCCCTTCCGACACCCCGGCGGCGCCCCGGCGGGCTCACTCCCCTTCGGGGCCCTGCTCGGGACGCGGTGCCGCCCCGTCCGCGCCCACCTGCGCCAGCGCGTGCCGGTTGTGGGCGGCGACGACTTCGCGGGCCGCCCGCGCGTCCCCCGACTCGACGGCGTCCAGCAGCGCGTTGTGCCCCGCCCACAGCCGGCCGCGCAGCGAGGCGTGGCGGCGCAGCACCGGGACGGCGTAGACCCAGCACTGGACGCGGAGCCGGTCGAGGAAGTCGCAGACGTAGGGGTTGCCCAGCAGCCCGCTCAACTCTCGCCAGTACCGCAGGTCGTAGGCGATCAGTACGTCCAGGTCCCCGGCGCGGGCGGCGCGTTCGGCCGCGTCGGCGCGGCGGCGCACGGAGCGCACCACCTCGGGCGCCAGCCCGGCGAAGGCGCGGCGGGCGACCGCCCGGCCGGCGGGGACGGCCGGGCCGGCGGCGCGCGCGGATCCCAGGCCGTGCGACGCACCGTCGGGCGCACCGGGGGGCCCGTCGAGGCCCCGGAAGACCCCGTCGACGACGAGCTCCCGGGCCTCGCACATGGCCCGGTAGTCGGCCGGCGTGAACTCGTGCACGCGGAAGCCCCGGTGCTGCTCCACGTCCAGCAGCCCCTGCGCCGCGAGATCGACCAGCGCCTCCCGCACGGGCGTCGCGGAGACGCCGTACTGCTCGGCGATCTCCTTGACGGTGAAGTCCCGGCCGGTGGCGAGCCGGCCGGCCAGGATCTCGTCGCGCAGCGCGGTGGCGATCTGCGAGCGCAGGGTGCTGCGTTTGATCACTCCCCCGTGCTCCCCGCGCCCGCCGCAGCACCGCCGGTGCCCGCCGTGGTGTGCGCGTCGGCCGCGGTCAGCGCCTCGTCCAGCACGCTCAGCCCCTCCTTGAGGTCGGCCTCGGTGATGTTGCACGGCGGGACGACATGGGTGCGGTTCATGTTCACGAACGGCCACAGGCCGCCGCGCTTGGCCGCGGCGGCGAAGTCCGCCATCGGCGCGTTGGCCGCGCCGGAGGCGTTGTAGGGCACCAGGGGCTCCCGGGTCTGCTGGTCGCGCACCAGGTCGAGGGCCCAGAAGACACCGGTGCCGCGCACCTCGCCGACCGAGGGGTGGCGGGCGGCCAGCTCGCGCAGGGCCGGGCCGATGACGGTCTCGCCGAGCCGCGCGGCGTGCTCGACGATGCCCTCCTCCGCCATGGTGCGGAGCGTCGCGACGGCCGCACCGCAGGCCAGCGGGTGGCCGGAGTAGGTGAGGCCGCCCGGGTAGGGGCGCTGGTCGAACGTCTCGGCGAGCTTCCCGGAGATCGCCACTCCGCCGAGCGGCACATAGCCGGAGTTGACGCCCTTGGCGAAGGTCAGCAGGTCGGGTACGACGCCGTAGAGGTCGGCCGCGAACCAGGTGCCGGTGCGCCCGAAGCCCGCCATCACCTCGTCCAGCACGAGGACGACGCCGTACCTGTCGCAGATCTCCCGGACCCCCGCCAGATAGCCGGGCGGCGGCATCATGATCCCGGCGGTGCCGGGGATGGTCTCCAGGATGACGGCGGCGACGGTCTGCGGGCCCTCGTACGCGAGGGTCTGCTCCAGGTGTGCCAGCGCGCGCTCGCACTCCTGCTCCTCGGTCTCGGCGTAGAACGGGGTGCGGTAGAGGTGCGGCGCGTGGAAGTGCACGACGCCCGCCGTGCCGCTGTCGGATGCCCAACGGCGCGGGTCACCGGTGAGGTTGATCGCCTGCTGGGTCCCGCCGTGGTACGAGCGGTAGGCGGAGAGCACCTTGGGGCGGCCGGTGTGCAGCCGGGCCATCCGGATCGCGTGCTCGACGGCGTCGGCACCGCCGTTGGTGAAGAAGATCTTGTCGAGGTCGCCGGGGGTCCGCTCGGCGATCAGCCGGGCCGCCTCGGAACGCGCCTCGATCGCGAAGGCGGGCGCGAAGGTGCACATCTTCGCCGCCTGCTCCTGGACCGCGGCCACGACCTTGGGGTGCGCGTAGCCGATGTTGGTGAAGACGAGGCCGCTGGTGAAGTCGAGGTACCGCTTCCCCTCGTAGTCCCAGAAGTGGGAGCCCTCGGCGCCCGCGACCGCCGGGGGGTCTATCAGCCCCTGGGCCGACCAGGAGTGGAACACATGGGCCCGGTCGGCGTCGCGGACCGCCCGGCCGGCGGCCGGGTCCGGGACGGCCGAGGTGGAAGCCGGGGTGGCGGGGGTGTCCGATGAGGGGTGGTGCGTCGTCACGATCGGTACCTCGGTTCGCTCGCGTGGTGCCCGTCCGGCCCAGGACGGACGGCTTCCGGGCGGGGAGGCACCCGGAAGGGTGAGAGCCAGCGTAATGTCGCCCTCCCCGACCGGGCGCAGGGAGGGCGGAAGTCTTCCGCACGCGGGGCGGACCGAAGCAGGGCACCGGGGTTGCGCGGTGGGGAGGCTGCTCCCCCGGTGGGGAAAGCTGCTCCGCTCAGTGGGGGAGCTGCTCCACCAGCAGCAGGGCGCCCAGCAGGATCATCGCGACGCCGGAGAGCCTGGTGACGAGGCGGGCCGCGGTCGGCCGGGCCCGCAGCACGGTGCGCGCCAGCGAGCCCAGGCCGAGGTAGACGGCTCCGGCCGTGCACATGTGCAGCAGCCCCAGGAGCCCGATCTGGAAGGCCAGCGGCCACTGCCCGTGCTGGTCGGCGAACTGGGGCAGCAGCGCGACGTAGAGCAGCAGCGCCTTGGGGTTCAGTCCGCTGACGCCGGCGCCCTTGAGCACCCGGGAGCGGGCGCACCCGGCCGCGGCGGTGGCGGCGCCGGTGCCGTCGTCGGTCTGCGGCAGCCCGGCCTCCTTCGCCCCGGCGAACGTCGTCGCGCCGAGCCAGACCAGATATCCGGCGCCGAGCGCGGTGAGCGAGGTCAGCACCCCGGGCGTGCGGGCGACCAGCGCGGCCACGCCCGCGACGACCACGGCCGTCAGCCCCACGTACCCCAGCATCAGTCCGCCGACGGCGGGCACCACCGACCGGTCCCGCAGCCCGGAGGTGATGGTGAACGCCCAGTCCGCGCCCGGGACGAGGACGAGGAGAAAGGAGAGGGCGAAAAACGCGGCTATGGAGCTGGCAGCCATGGGGGCGGTCCCTTCCGCTCTGACGGGAGTGCGGGAGGAACAATAGGAAGTTCAGCCCCGAAAGTGCTCCCCAGAATCATCGGCTGCAGCACCCTTGGTGGGATAATCTTCCCCATGGACGATATGGACCGGCAGATTCTTGCGGAGCTCCAGAACGACGGCCGGCTGACGGTCACCGAGCTGGCCGCGCGGGTGGGGCTCAGCCTCTCCCCGTGCCACCGGCGGCTGCGGGAGCTGGAGCGCAGCGGCGCCATCCGCGGCTACCGTGCCGTGGTCGACACCGACGCGGTGGGACTGACCTTCGACGCGCTCGTCTTCGTCACCATGCGCCAGGAGGACCGCACCACCATCTCCGCCTTCGAGCAGGCCCTGACCGAGCTGCCGCAGGTCGTCCAGGCCCAGCGGCTCTTCGGCGACCCGGACTACCTGCTCCGCGTCATCACCGCCGACCTGCCCGCCTTCCAGCGGCTCTACGACGAGAACCTCGCCACCCTGCCCGGCGTCCAGCGGCTGAGCTCCACGCTGGTGATGAAGCACGTGGTACACGAGCGGCCGCTGCCCGCCTGAGCCGCACCTCCCGCGCCGCCGCATGGACCACCGGCGCGCGCCGCCCCGCGTGCCCGGAAGCACGCGGGGAACCCGGAGGACCTCGGGATGTCCGGGACCGCCCGGGGCCCGCGGAGAAAGCGGGGACCCGACCGCGCGAGATTGACAGGATATTGTCATATTGACAAAGTACTGTCATCGCTTCGAGCGCCCGCGGAGGCCGCCATGACCGTTCACCTCGCCGTGTACGACACCCTCGCCGACTGGGAGTACGGGCACGCCGTCGCCCACATCCCCGGCGGCGTACGCACCGTCGGCGCGACCGGCGCCACCGTCACCACCAAGGGCGGACTGCGCATCGAGCCGGACCTGACGCTGGACGGCCTGCGCCCCCTCGACAGCAGCATGCTGATCCTGCCCGGCGCCGACACCTGGACGAGCGGCGCCCTCACCGCGTTCGCCTACACGGCACGGGAGTTCCTGCACGACGGCGTCCCCGTCGCGGCCATCTGCGGAGCCGTCTACGGGCTCGCGGACGAGGGACTGCTCGACGAGCGCGCACACACCGCCGCGGCGCCCGAGTTCCTGCGCGCCGCCAACGGCTACCGGGGCGCTGCGCACTACCGCGACGCCGACGCCGTCACCGACCGCGACCTGATCACGGCCGGGCCGACCGAACCCGTCGCCTTCGCCCGCGAGATCCTGAACCGCCTGGGCGTCTTCGAGCCGGCCGTGCTGGACGCCTTCCAGCGGCTGTACCAGCACTCCGACCCGGAGGCGTACGCGGTGTTCGCGGCGGCGCAGGCATGAGCGGCGCCGCGGACGCGGACGACCACCCACGGGACACCGAACACCCGCGGGACACGGAACTGCTGAGCGAGACCGCGCTGGCCGTCTTCCGGCTCAACGGCCAGTTCCTCGCCGCCGCCGAAGTGCTCGCCCGCCCGGCCGGACTGACCGCCGCCTGGTGGCAGGTGCTCGGCGCCGTGCTCCGCGATCCGCTGCCCGTCTCCGGGATAGCCCGGGCCATGGGCATCACCCGGCAGAGCGTCCAGCGGATCGCCGACCTCCTGGTCGAGCGGGGCCTCGCGGCGTACGAACCCAACCCGGCCCACCGGCGGGCCAAACTGCTCGCCCCCACGCCCGAGGGCCGCACCGCCGTGGCGGGTATCGACCCCGGGCACGCCGAGCTGGCCCGGCGGCTGAGCGAAGAGCTGGGCGGCGACCGGGAATTCGCCCAGGCCGCCGAGGCGCTGCGCCGGCTCTCGGGCGCGATGGCGGCGCTCCATCCGGAGACCTGACCGGCCCGCCGCGGCCCGGCCCCGGCGTCTCGCACCGCCGCCGCGTCGCACCGCGGCGGCCGTGCCGCCCGGCCGCCGCGTCCTACTTCGGGTGCAGGTCCCGGCGCCGGAACCCCGCCAGCCCGGCGGCGATCAGGGCGGCGGCCACCAGCGTCAGGAGGACCATCGGGGTCCAGCGCATCTCCGCGGCAGGGAGCTGCGGGACGTGGCTGAAGGGAGAGAGGGCGCCGAAGGCGTCGGGCAGCCCGGAGAGCTTGCCGAGATAGCCGACGGCGAACCCGTAGGCGGGGACGACCCAGGCCAACCGGGTCGCGCGGGGCGCCCAGCCGTACACCAGGGCGGCGGCCCCGCCGGTCACCCACAGCGCCGGCGCGTAGGCCAGCCCCGCGCCCAGCAGCCGTACGCCCAGGTCTCCGTCATGCGTGGCGGCGGCACCGGTCAGGGCCAGGGAGAGGGAGCCCAGCAGCAGCACGAGCGTGCCCCCGCCCAGTGCGGCCACCAAGTGCGAGGCCAGCCAGCGGGACCGGGACAGGCCGGTGGCCAGCAGGGGTTCGGCGCGTCCGGAAGTCTCCTCGGCGCGCGGCCGCAGCGCGACCAGCACCACGAGGAGGGAGGCGACGACGGCGACGATCAGCAGGATCGTGGAGGCGAACGACTCGACCAGCGTCCCGCCCGCCTCGGCGAGCGCCTCGCGGACCTCTGCCAGGTCCTTGAGCATGTCCTCGACCCCGCCGAGGAGCGAGCCGTACATCGCACCGAGCAGCAGCAGCGCCGCGGCGAACCCGGCGCACAGTCCGCGGTGCAGCCGGACGGCGAAGCCGAGCGGGTGGGTGAGGGCCGCGGAGCCCTGGGACCGGCCCGCCCGGGGCGGCAGCAGTCCGGCGCCCACGTCGCGCCGGGTGCTGAGCAGATACCCGGCGGCGGCGGTACCGGCGGCCAGCGCGAGCCCGGGCAGCAGCGACCACCAGCGGTTGTCGACGAAGGGGTAGCTGCGCTGGATCCAGCCGATGGGTGAGCACCAGGAGAGCGCGTCGGGCCCGACGTCGCCCGCGGCCCGCAGCGCGTAGGCGGCGCCCAGCACGGCCAGCGCCGCCCCGGCGGCGGTTCTGCCGTGCGAGGAGAGCTGCACGCTCACGGCGGCGACGCCCGCGAAGACCAGGCCGATGACGGTGAGCGCGGCGCCGTAGAGCAGGGCGCCGCCCGCGGTGGCACCGCCGAGCCCGGCGGCGGGCAGCAGGACCGCGAGCAGCAGCCCGAGCACCGTGTCGGCCGCCGCCGCGGTGGCGAGGGCCGCGGTGAGGGTGGCGTGCCGGCCGACGACGCCGGAGCGGAGGAGTTCGGCGATGCCGGTCTCCTCGTCGGCGCGGGTGTGCCGGACGACGGTCAGCACGTTCATCAGCCCGACCAGGACGGCGCCGTAGCCGAGCACCAGCATGCTGAGCACGGCGGCGGGGGTGGGGTCGGCGAGGTAGTGCTCGGGGCCGGTCATGGCGAGCATGGCGGGACCGCCGAGGGTCGTGGCCGTGTCGGCGGCCTCGGCGGGATCGTCGGGCGCCAGGTCCGTGGCCTGCTGGAGGCTGGAGAGGGTGACCAGGAGCACGGCCAGCAGCCACACGGGCAGCCGCATCCGGTCGCGGCGCAGGGCGAAGCGGAGGAGTACGCCGGTTCCGGTGAGCGCGCCGCCGCCGGGCCCCTCCTGCCGGTTTCCGGCCCCGGTGCGGGCCGGTGCGGCTCGGGTCGCGGTGCTCATCGCGGGCCGCCTTCCTGCACGGCGTCGGGGCCGGCCGCGGCCGGGTGCGGCACCGGGTGGCCGCGGCCGGTCAGGTCGTCGCCGTAGTGCCGCAGCATCAGCTCCTCCAGGGTGGGCGGGTGGCTGACGAGGCTGCGGAGGCCGAGCCCGCCGAGGTGGCGTACGACGGCGTCGAGATGTCCGCCGTCGACGGCGAAGTGCGCCCGGCCGCCGTCCGTCCGCAGGTTGTGGACGCCGGGCAGCTCGCGGAGTCCGTCGAGGGGGCCGTCGGCCTCCGCCTCGATGGTGGTGCGGGTGAGGTGGCGCATCTCGTCGAGCGACCCGGTCTGCACGGTCCTGCCGAGCCGGACGATGCTGACCCGGTCGCAGAGCTTCTCGACCTGGGACAGGATGTGGCTGGAGAGCAGGACGGTGCGGCCCTCGGCCTTCGCCTCGAGGATGACGTCCTGGAAGACGACCTCCATCAGCGGGTCGAGCCCCGAGGTCGGCTCGTCCAGCAGCAGCAGTTCGGCGTCCGAGGCGAGCGCGGCGACGAGCGCGACCTTCTGCCGGTTGCCCTTGGAGTAGCTGCGGCCCTTCTTGGTCGGGTCGAGGTCGAACCGCTCGACCAGTGCGGCCCGCTTCGCCGGGTCGATGCCGCCGCGCAGCCGCGCGAGCAGATCGACGGCTTCCCCGCCGGTGAGGTTGGGCCACAGTTCGACGTCGCCGGGTACGTAGGCGAGCCGCCGGTGCAGGGCCACCGCGTCGTGCCAGGGGTCGGCGCCGAGCAGCCGCGCGGTGCCGCTGTCGGGGCGCAGGAGGCCCAGCAGGATGCGCAGGGTGGTGGACTTGCCCGCCCCGTTCGGGCCGAGGAAGCCGTGCACCTCGCCGGTGGCGACCTCCAGGTCCAGCCCGTCCAGGGCGCGGGCGGTCCCGAAGTTCTTGACGAGGGCGGACACGGAGATGGCCGTGTCGGGGGGCGCCGCGGAGGGGCGGGCGGTCGCGGTCGTGGACGCGTTCATGATTTGGAAGCTACGCTCATTTCACAAATTTGTGAAGTTAAGGAAGCGTTAGGATCTTCCACAGGACCCCTGGGCGGGAAGAACGGGAAGAGACGGACAGACGTGTCAGACGACTCCGCGGCGGACGACCGGACCACAGAGGACAACCGGACCACAGAGGACCGCCGGAGGACTGCGGACCGGCAAGAGGCGGCGGACCACCCGGAGGTGGCGGACTACCGCACGAGGGTGTCCCCCTTCGTCGAACGGTTCGCCGCCGACCTCACCGAAGCGGGCATGCAGCGCATGGCGTCCCGCGTCTTCGCCTGCCTGCTCGCCTCCGAGGAGGGCGCCCTCACCTCCGCCGAACTCGGCGACCGGCTCCAGGCCAGCCCCGCCGCCATCTCCGGCGCCGTGCGCTACCTCTCCCAGGTCGCACTGGTCTCCCGGCAGCGCGACCCCGGCTCCCGCCGCGAGCGCTACATGCTGCACCAGGACGTCTGGTACACCAGCCTGCTCAGCCGCGACCACGTCCTCGGCCGGTGGCTGGGCACCCTGAACACCGGCGCGGACGACCTCGGCACCGACACGCCCGGCGGACGCCGGGTGCGGGAGAGCGCGGAGTTCCTGGAGTTCATGCGCACCGGCCTGGAGGACATGCTCAACCGCTGGCACGCCCGCCGACAGTCCGACTGACCGGCACCCGGGCGACGGGCCCGGCGACCCGCACCCGTGAGCGGAGCCCGGGCGACCCGCGACCGGGCGACTGGGACTGGGCGACCGGGCGGCCGGGACCGGAACGGCTCACCCCGCCGGAAGCACCAGGTGCCAGGCGCGGGGCAGCACCGTCCAGGTACGCGACGCGGCGGGCGCCGCCGGAGCCCCGGAGTCGGCGTCCGCGTCGGCGCGGTAGCGGAACCCCGGGAACCCCTCCGGCGCGGAGACCGTGACGGTGTGCGCCCGCACCCGCAGCGGCGTGCCCGCCAGCGGCTGGACGGACACCTCGGCGAGCCCGCCGGTACCGGTCGTCCGCACCGTCACGTCCGCCAGCGGCCGGTCCGGACCGGCCACCACCGCGCCGTCCGCCTCCACCCGCAGCCGCTGGCCGCCGCGCACCGGCGGCCTGCGGCATACGGGCGGGGACGGCGGCACCGGCCGCCCCGGAGCCGTCGGCGGCAGCCCGCCGTGCTCCCCGGATTCCCTCCCGCGCCCGTGGGCGAGCATCGTGCGCGCCAGGGCCTGGTACATCCGCCGCCACTGCCCGGGCAGCCCGGCACCCTCCGCGTCCCGCTCGGCACGCTCCTCCCGGCGCGGCGCGCGCACGGCCGGGAAGGCTTCGGTGCGCACCCCGCCCAGCACCACACCGTCCTCGTCGTCGACCAGCAGATCCATGGGGTGCGGGTTGCCGCGCAGTACCGCACGGGCGGCCGAGACCGCGTCCAGCGGCAGTCCGAGGCTGCGCGCCAGGGCGACCGAGGGGCCGTCGCCGACAGGCACCACCGACAGCGCCGTGGCGCCCAGCGCGCGCTCCCCGTGCAGATACCGGACCGCGTGCAGCAGGGCCCGGTCGTCACCGACCAGGACGGGGCGTCTGCTGCCGCGCCGGGCCAGCAGCCGCGGCGTCTGCGCGGGGTCGTCGGGCAGGCACAGCTTGAGACCCGGCGTCGCCGCACGCAGCACATCGCGTGCGATGCGTACGGACTCGGCGTCCGTGTGCCGGGCGACGGGATCGACGACCAGGAGCAGCGGAGCCTCCTCCCAGCTCTTCGAGCAGGTGCCTGCGGCGGCCCGGGCCACGCCCGCGGGGGGCCTCGCGGAATCTGGAGCCGACACCACGGTCCTTCCTCATGAATCCGGAGGGATCCGGATGGTTGCGACGGGTGGTACGGGTGATCCCGAACGGTGGTTCCGACGGTACTCACGGTGCTGCGGCGGTACTGGTTCGTACGCCTGTCCGGGCCGGAGCACTCCCCTGTTCGTCACCCGGGAGAATTGTTCGGTAATCTCTCGGTGCAAGAGCCCCTGCCGCTGTTGCGCCAGGGGCTTCCTCTATCTGGGGTACCGGACTGCGGCTCTTGCGAGGGTGCCGATCGGCGCCACCGCACGTGGGACATGCCCCGCCCGGAAGGGGTGTACGCCTGTGCCCGCACTTGTGCTGCTCGGTGCTCAGTGGGGTGACGAAGGCAAGGGAAAGGCCACCGACCTGCTCGGCGGCTCGGTGGATTATGTGGTGCGCTACCAGGGCGGCAACAACGCCGGCCACACGGTCGTCGTCGGCGACCAGAAGTACGCGCTGCACCTCCTGCCTTCCGGGATCCTCTCGCCGGGGTGCACCCCGGTCATCGGCAACGGCGTCGTCGTCGACCCCTCGGTCCTGCTCTCCGAGCTGAGCGGGCTCCAGGAGCGCGGCGTCGACACCTCCAAGCTGCTGGTGAGCGGTAACGCGCACCTGATCACGCCGTATCACGCGACGCTCGACAAGACGACGGAACGGTTCCTGGGCAAGCGCCGGATCGGCACCACCGGACGCGGCATCGGCCCGAGCTACGCCGACAAGATCAACCGGGTCGGCATCCGGGTCCAGGACCTGTTCGACGAGTCGATCCTGCTGCAGAAGGTCGAGGCCGCACTCGACTTCAAGAACCAGGTGCTCGCCAAGCTCTACAACCGCCGCGCGATCTCCCCGCAGCAGGCGACCGAGGAGCTGCTGGGCTACGCGGAACAGCTCAAGGGCTTCGTCGCCGACACCACGCTGATCCTCAACGACGCCATCGACGAGGGCAAGGTCGTCCTGTTCGAGGGCGGCCAGGGCACGCTGCTGGACGTGGACCACGGCACCTACCCGTTCGTCACCTCCTCCAACCCGACCGCGGGCGGCGCCTGCACCGGCGCCGGCGTCGGCCCGACGAAGATCAACCGGGTCATCGGCATCCTGAAGGCGTACACCACGCGGGTGGGTGCGGGACCGTTCCCGACGGAGCTGTTCGACGACGACGGCGAGGCGCTGCGCCGCATCGGCGGAGAGTTCGGCGTCACCACGGGCCGCAACCGGCGCTGCGGCTGGTTCGACGCGGTCATCGCCCGCTACGCGACCCGCGTCAACGGGCTGACCGACTTCTTCCTCACCAAGCTGGACGTGCTCACCGGCTGGGAGCAGATCCCGGTGTGCGTCGCCTACGAGATCGACGGCGAGCGCACCACCGAGCTGCCCTACAACCAGAGCGACTTCCACCACGCCCAGCCGGTCTACGAGTACCTGCCGGGCTGGAGCGAGGACATCACCAAGGCGAAGACCTTCGGGGACCTCCCCAAGAACGCCCAGGCGTATGTGAAGACGCTGGAGGAGATGTCCGGAGCGCCCATCTCCGCCGTCGGCGTCGGCCCGGGCCGCGACGAGACGATCGAGATCAACTCCTTCCTCTGAGCACCCCCGGCCCGTAGGCTCCCCCAGCCCGGCCCGCAGCCGCACGGCCCGGTCCGTGCGGCTGCGGGCCGTGCCACTACGCTGCCCCGCGTGCAGCTCGCCGTGGACGGCACAGTCGTGGTGTCGGTCCTCCTCTCCCTGGCCCTCGCCACCCGGCTCCCGCTCGCCGCGACCGCCCGGTGGCTGCCCGGCCCGCGCGCGGAGCCGCCGGCCGACCCGTCCGCCGGACCGCCGCACGGTGTGGGTGCCCGGCGGGGACGGCGGCGCTCCGCGCCCGGCGCGAGCCCGTCCCGCCGGGTGCCGGGACCGCTCGGTCTGCTCGGCCTGCTGGTCGGGGCCGTACTGGTCAACCAGATCGCCGTCGTGGTGTACATCCGGCGGGTGCACGGCGGCGACCCCGGCTTCGTGGCCCGGTATCTGCCGCCCGGCTGGTTCGAACTCCCCGCGGCGGACTGGCCGCCGACCCGGCTCGCGGCACACTGGCCCTGGCCCGAGGCGCTGGCCGGGTCCGTGCTGCGGGTCCAGGCCGCCCTCGAACTCCCGCTCGTGCTGCTGGCCTTCGCGGTGGTGCTGCGCTGGCTGGACGACCGGCTGTACCGCCGGGTGTTCACCTCCCCGCTGCTGGTGGTGGCCGCGCTCGCCTACACGGCGGTCTTCTGCGCCGTCGAATGGGACCTGCGCAACCCGTGGACCACGGACGACCTGCTGATCCGGTGCGCGTCCGCACTGGTGACCCCGCCGCTGCTGGCGGCGGCGGTCCGACACGGAGCAACCAGCCGGACGCCGCCCGCTGGACTCCCCCGGCCCCGGCCGCTGTCCGCCGGACGGCTGCTGCTCTTCCTCGGATCCCTCGCCTCCTTCGGCGGACTCGTCCTGCTCGCCTACGACACGCTGCTCCTCTACAACCTGGGGCGGCTGGAGGCGCGGCTGCCCTTCGTCGCCGGATGCGCCCTCGTCCTGGCCGGATGCCGGGCGGCCGACCGGCGGCTGCGCACCGGCCCGGACGCGGGACCCGCCGTCGCCTTCCTCGGCCACGCGCTGCGCCGCTTCCTGCTGCTGTTCTTCGCCCCGGCCCTGGCCGTGCGGTACGGCGTCGTCTTCGGCACCCCGGCGCTGGCGGCCGGTGCCGGACTGCTGCTCGGCGCGGTGGCCGCGGCTCTCGCGCTGCGGGACACGCTCACCGCCGAGTCCGCCGGGACCGCCGGAGTCGCCAATCCCGGGCGGCTGCTGCTGCGGCTGGCCGTCGCCGCGGTCGCGGGCACGGCTGCCGGTTGGGGCGCGGCGCGGGTGATGAGCGGCGGCTACTACGAGACGGCGCTGCTCGCCGCCGGCGCGGCGTTCCTGGCGGTGGCGGTCGGCGTGTGCGTCCTCGGCGACGCCCGGGACGCGCGCCGTCCGCCCGTGCGAGTGAAAGTGTGAAGATCGTCCCCGGTGCCGGGTCCGGCCGGGCGACGCTGGCTTTCGCCTGGAAGGAGGTGCAACATGACGGCTATCGCCGAGCGCACGTCTCACATGACGGCGGAGGAGTTCGAACGGCTCGCCTCCACCGCCCCCGAGACCGTCACGTTGGAGTTCATCGACGGACGTATCGGAGAAAAAGCCGTGCCGGACGGAGCTCACGCAGCCCTCATCATGTGGCTGCCGAGGCAGTGCATGCAGTCCCGCCCCGAGTGGTGCTCCCCGAGCCGGTCGGGTTCACGCTGGAGACTGACGCGCTGAAGAACTACGCCCGCTGACCCCGCTGACTCCACCGGCCGCGCCGGGGCCGCAGCAGCCGGTCCGCCGCACCGTGCGAGAGCGCTGTCGCGGCGGCGGCGGTGGCGAGGCCGACGGCGATGTCGCGCGGGGTCGCCGGACGGAGGACGCCCGCGTCCCGCAGCCGCCTGCGGGCCCAGGCCGTGAACGGAATGACCAGCAGCGGCGAGGTGACCGATCCGGGGGTGTAGCCGCGGACGGCGGCCGCCTGCGCCAGATGGACGAAGCCGTGCAGCCCGAAGCCGGTGAGTGCCCCCTGGTAGAAGCCGCTGCGCCCGCCCGTGCGGTGCCCGTCCGCCGCCGCGGCCGCCACGATGACGCCCATGACGCCGACCGCGGTGGCGAACCGGCGGCCGTCCAGCGACTCCAGCCGCTCCCACACCGCCTCGGGCACGCCGGGTATCCGCTCCCGCAGTTCGGGCACCCGGGTCCGGGTCCAGCGGGACACCATGGCCACCTCCTCCGCGTCGTGCAGTGCCCATGCGGCGAAGAGTCCCAGGGTGACGCCGACGCCGATCGCGCCTGCCGGGTCCGGGTCGCACGGTGCCGCAGCGGCCCGCGCCGCGTTCGTCCGCGCGGTGTTCCTGTCCGTACGCATGTCCGTGTGCATGAGGGGAGTGTGCCGGGGTGGCAGCGGGGACCCACGCGCACCCCCGGTCGAATCAGGTACCGGACGGCCGACAGGCGCCCGTGCGGGGTAGATGAGCGGCACGTACGGACTAATGATGATCGTTCCGGTGCGTGGTGTGGAAGAGGTCTCGACGCACAGCCAGAACCGCGCGAGACCGCGCACCAGACCCGCAAGGAGCACCCATGCGCATCCGCACCGCGACCGCAGCCGCCGTCCTGGCGACCGCCGCCGTCCTCGGCTCGGCGGGCACCGCCTTCGCCGGCAACTCCTGGAACTCGTACGCGCAGGACTTCAGCGACCACATCCTGAACGCGCGAGTGAGCAGCAGCGACAACGACACCACGTCCGTGAAGTCGTTCCAGAGCAACCACATCCACGACAACGTGGTGACGCACATCAACAGCGGCCTCGCCATCGGCGAGCTCGAGCTCGACTGAGCCCGCCGCTCAGCAGGGCGCCCCGCGCGCCCGCGCCCGCTCCGGCCCCGCGCCCCGCGCGGGGCCGGACGCGCGTGCGCCGCGGATGCAAACGGGTGTGGGCCGGAGATGCGGACGGGTGCGGGCCGGAGATGCAAACGGGCGCGGGCCCGGGGGCTAGCGCAGTGACCTGACGAGCACGTCGAAGGCCGGGGTGCGCGGGGTGATGGGCGCGTAGTGGCCCACGCCGGGCAGCAGGTGCAGCCGGGCGCCCCAGTTGTTGGCGTAGCGGCGGGACAGCTCGATGGGCACCTCCCGGTCGGCGGTGCCGTGCAGGATCTCCACCGGCGTGCGGGGCAGCAGCCGCATCGGGTCCGCCTCCGCCAGCGCTGCGGCGACCCGCTCCTCGCCCCCGAGGAAGTCGGAGACGACTCCGCCGTTCAGCCGCGTCGCATGGGCCCGCTCCAGGTCGGCGACCGGCGCCGCCACCACCACCCGCCCGGCGGCCCGCTCCCGCGCGGCCGCCGCCCACAGCGCGAGGTGTCCGCCCGCCGAGTGGCCGAACAGCACGCTGGGCGGAGCGCCCAGCAGGTCGAGCGCGGCACCGACGTCCTCGGCGGTCGCGGGCCAGCCGCCGCCTCCGCCCACCCTGCGGTACTCGACCAGCGCCACCGGTATGCCCTGGCCCGCCAGGGCCGCGGCGAACGGCGACAGATGGCTGCGGTCCCACTGCTCGCGCCAGAAGCCGCCGTGCAGCAGCACCACCCGGCCACCGCTCGCGCCCTCCCCGTACAGATCGACGACCTGCGAGGGATGCGGCCCGTACCGCTCCTGGCGCTCCGGGGGCGCCGCCGGGAGAGCCAGCAGCGCCTTCTCCTCGTCCTGGCTCATCGTGCTCCCCCGATCACTTCGCCCAGGACGCGGGCGGCACGCTCGGCGTCCCGGAACGAAGTGTAGAGCGGGGTGAACCCGAAGCGCAGGACACCGGGGCGGCGGAAATCCCCGACGACGCCACGCGCGATCAGCTCCCGCATCACCGGTTCCGCCTGCTCCGGCGGATCGCACAGCAGCGCGATCTGGCTGCCGCGCCGGGCGTGTTCGGCCGGGGTCAGGGACCGGACACCGAGCGCGCCGCCGGCCGCGTGGGCGGCGACGCAGCGCAGGAAGAAGTCCGTGAGCGCCAGCGACTTCGCCCGCACGTCCTGGATCCGCACCCCGTCCCAGACGCCGAGCGCGCTCTCCAGCGCGGCCATCGAGAGGATGTCGGGGGTGCCCACCCGGCCGCGTACCGCACCGCTCGCGGGCGTGTAGTCCGGCGCCATGGCGAACGGGTCGGCGTGCGAGTTCCAGCCGGGCAGCGGAGAGTCGAACCGCTCCTGCAAGGCGCCGCGCACATAGAGGAAGGCGGGCGAACCGGGCCCGCCGTTGAGGAACTTGTAGGTGCAGCCCACCGCGAAGTCCACACCGTGCGCGTCCAGGTCCACGGGCAGCGCACCGGCGCTGTGGCACAGGTCCCAGACCGTCAGGGCGCCCGCCGCGTGCGCGGCGGACGTGAGCGCGGGCAGCGCGCGGAGCTCTCCGGTGCGGTAGTCGACGTGGTTGAGCAGCACGGCGGCGGTGCGCGGGCCCAGCGCGGCGGGCACCTCCTCGGGCGGTACGGCGCGCACCGTGCAGCCGGTGAGCCGGGCCGCGGACTCGGCGATGTAGCCGTCGGTGGGGAAGGTCGCCGCGTCCACCAGCAGCTCACCGCGGTCCGGGTCCTGCTCCCGGGCGACCCGGACCGCGCCGACCAGCGCCTTGAGGAGGTTCACGCTCGTCGAGTCGGAGACGACGACCTGCCCCGGCCCGGCGCCGACGAGCGGCGCCACCAGCTCGCCGACCCGCTCCGGCATCGTCCACCAGCCGGACTCCGCCCACGAGCGGATCCGCAGCCGGCCCCACTCGCGGGAGACGACGTCCACGAGCCGCGCCTCGACGCCCTCGGGCAGTGCGCCCAGGGAGTTCCCGTCCAGGTAGACGGTGGCGGGGTCGAGCACGAACCGCTCCCGCAACGCGGCGAGCGGGTCCGCGGCGTCCAGGGCCAGTGCTTCCGCGGCGAGCGCCTCGGCGGCCGGGCCCCGGTCGGCCGGCCCCTCGGCGGCCGGCCCCTGGGCGGCGGGGGCGTCCGCGGCTTCGGCGGGTCCGCGCTCAGACATGGCTGCGCGCCGTCCACAGCTCGGGGAACACCTGCTTGGCCGCCCGCTTCTCCAGCCAGGCGACCCCGGACGAGCCGCCGGTGCCGACCTTGGCACCCATCGCCCTGCGGGTGGCCACGAGATGGTCGTTGCGCCAGCGCCACACCAGCTCGGCGACCTCGGTCAGTGCCTCGCCCAACCGGTGCGCCGCGGCGCCCGGGTCACCCGCGTAGACGCGCACCCAGACCGCCTCGACCCCCGGGTCGGGCTCGTAGCGGGCGGCGACGTCCCGGCGCAGCACCGGCTCGGGGACCTGCGCGCCGTGCCGGGCCAGGAACCGCAGCGCCTCGTCGTAGAGGCTCGGCTCCTGGAGCGCCTTCTCCAGCTCGGCGTGCACCCGCGGCGCCCCCCGGTGCGGCACCAGCATGGAGGCCGACTTCTCGCCCAGCAGGAACTCCATCCGCCGGTACATCGCGGACTGGAAACCGGACCCGTCCCCCAGCGCCGCCCGGTAGGCGTTGAACTGGGCGGGGGTGAGATGCGCCAGCGGCTCCCAGGAGGCGTTGAGCGACCGCAGCTCGTGGGTGGAGCGCTTCAGGGCGGCCAGCGCGCCCTCCGTGTCGTCCCGGCGCAGCGCCGCGGCGGCCGTCTGCCACTCGTGCACGATGACGGTGAACCACAGCTCCATCACCTGGGTGGTGACGAGGAACGCCAGCTCCCCGGGATCGTCGGAGAGCGGCTCCTGGAGGTGGGTGAGGACGTCCGCGCGGACATAGTCCTCGTACGGTGTGGTGCCCGCGAAATCCAGTACCGGGGCCTCGGGGTCGTGTGACATCGCTGTCTCCACTCGCTGTGCGTCCGGGTAGCGGTCCGCCCCTTCCGGATAGACATCGGAGCCCCGGTCCCCTCGGGCCTCTGCGGGCCCGAGGGGCATCATGCGCGCTACGCGGCGGCGGCGGCAAGGTCACCGGCTGTACGCAGGCACCCTCACCGCCGCCGTGCACCCGCCGGCCACCGGCCGCGGGCTCAGCCCAGGGTCGCGGCGGCGGTGGGCGAGCTCTCCTTCAGGAAGGAGGAGCAGCGCTCGTACTCATCCTGCTCCCCGATCGCCTCGGCCGCACGCGCGAGGGCGTGCAGCGCGCGCAGGAAGCCCCGGTTCGGCTCGTGCTCGAACGGTACGGGCCCGTGCCCCTTCCAGCCGTTCCGGCGCAGCGCGTCCAGCCCGCGGTGGTAGCCGGTGCGCGCGTAGGCGTACGACTCCACGACGCGGCCCGCCTCGAACGCGTCGTCGGCGAGCTGTGCCCACGCCAGCGACGAGGTGGGGTACTGCGCGGCGACCTCGGAGGGCGCCGTCCCGGCGGCGAGCAGCTCGCGCGGCCCGGGGTCGTCGGGAAGGTGGGTCGGGGGCGGACCCCCGAGCAGGTTCTCGTGAATGGCCATGGCCCCAGTGTGCCTGTACCTGTCCGCGCAGCGGACACCGCGCCGCCACCCGTGGCCCGGCCGCGGAAGGGCCCCCGGCGTACCGGGGGCCCTTCCAGGAGGTCGCGTGCCGTCCGGCCTCGCGCGGCGGGGGCGTACCGCGCGCGGGGCGTCGCGGACGGGCGCGGGGCTACTTCATGCGGGTGCCGGTGGAACGGAGGTTGCCGCAGGCGGTCAGGACGCGCTCGGCCATCCCCTTCTCGGCGGCCTTGCCCCAGCTCCGCGGGTCGTAGACCTTCTTGTTGCCGACCTCGCCGTCGATCTTCAGCACGCCGTCGTAGTTGCTGAACATGTGCGCGGCGACCGGCCGGGTGAAGGCGTACTGGGTGTCGGTGTCGAGGTTCATCTTCACCACGCCGTTCTGCAGCGCGGTGGCGATCTCCTCCTCGGTGGAGCCGGAGCCGCCGTGGAAGACGAAGTCGAACGGCTGGCTGCCCGCGGGCTTGTCGAACTTCTCGGAGACGCCCTGCTGGAGGTCCTTGAGCAGTTCGGGGCGGAGCACCACGTTGCCCGGCTTGTAGACGCCGTGCACGTTGCCGAAGGAGGCGGCGAGCAGGTAGCGGCCCTTGTCGCCGAGGCCGAGCGCCTCGGCGGTGCGGACGGCGTCCTCGACCGTGGTGTACAGCTCGTCGTTGATCTCGTGGGTGACGCCGTCCTCCTCGCCACCGGTCGGGGTGATCTCGACCTCAAGGATGATCTTGGCGGCGGCCGCCTCGGCGAGCAGCTCCTGGCCGATCGCCAGGTTGTCCTTGAGCGTCTCGGCGGACCCGTCCCACATGTGGGACTGGAAGAGGGGGTTCTCGCCCCGCTCCACCCGCTCACGGGAGACCGCCAGCAGCGGGCGGACGTAGCCGTCGAGCTTGTCCTTGGGGCAGTGGTCGGTGTGCAGGGCGATGTTCACCGGGTACTTCTTCGCGACGATGTGCGCGAACTCGGCGAGCGCGACCGCGCCGCTGACCATGTCCTTGCTGTACTGCCCGCCCAGGAACTCGGCCCCGCCCGTGGAGATCTGCACGATGCCGTCGCTCTCCGCCTCGGCGAAGCCGCGGAGCGCGGCGTGCAGCGTCTGCGACGAGGTGACGTTGATGGCGGGGTAGGCGAACGTGCCCTCCTTCGCCCTGTCGAGCATCTCGTTGTAGACCTCGGGGGTTGCGATGGGCATGAGACCGCTCCTTGGGGGTGCGTGGTGATCCGGCTTCGGCTCAACGGAACGACGTCATCGTCGTGCCCATCTTCCCAGACGGGGCCGGATGCTCCGGACGAGTGAGTTCACAAATGCACTTAATGCGCACTACGGCGCGCTGATCGCGGTTCCGCGCGAACACATTCCACCCGAATGCGTTTCACGTGAAACAGCAGCCACGGACGGACCGGACGCTCAGACCAGTTCGAGGTCCGCCAAATCGAACGCATGGACATACGGCACTCCGGCCCGCTCCATCGCCCCGGCCGCGCCGCGCTCCACGATGGTCGCCACCGCCACCACCTCGGCACCCGCCTGCCGGGCCGCCTCGACGGCGGTCAGCGGCGAGTTCCCGGTCGTCGAGGTGTCCTCCACGATCAGCACCCGGCGCCCCGCCACATCCGGGCCCTCGATTCGGCGCTGCAACCCGTGCGCCTTGCCCGCCTTGCGGACGACGAACGCGTCGAGGTGCCGGCCACGGGCGGCGGCGGCGTGCAGCATCGCCGTCGCGACCGGGTCGGCCCCCAGCGTGAGGCCGCCCACCGCGTCGAAGTCCAGGTGCTCCGTCGCATCCAGCATCACCTGGCCCGCGAGGGGCGCCGACTCCCCGTCCAGGGTGACCCGGCGGAGGTCGACGTAGAAGTCGGCCTCCGCACCCGAGGAGAGGGTGACCCGGCCGTGCACCACGGCCTTGTCCTTGATCTGCCGCAGCAGCGCGGCGCGCACGTCGTCGTTCATGGGACCTCAGCCTATGCGCCCCCGGCCCGCGCCCCGGCAACCACCACCTACAGCCGCTGCCAGCTCCACGTGGTCGTCAGCTCCAGCGGGTCCAGCGGGGTCACCTGGCGCGGGTGGGAGTTGAGCCCGTTGGGGGGACCGCTCTGCGGCTCCACGCAGACGGCCTCCGCCGGCTCGTCGTAGACCACCACGTACTCGGCGCGCGAGGTGATGCGCAGGGACAGCTCGGAGGGCCAGGTGAGGGTGGCGTCGACACCGCCGGGCATCCCGAAGCAGTCGTCCCACGGCCCCGGCTGCGGCGCGATCCGCTTACCGGTCGGGATGTGGTCCTCGCCCCGCTCCTCCTGCCACTCCGGCGAGAAGTCGAGCCGGACGTCCTCCCCGCCCTCGCCGAGATTGCGCAGGAACCAGGGGTGCCATCCGGCCTGCGCCGGGAAGGAGACGTCGAAGGTCTCGACGGCGAGCTTGAGGGTGAGCGAACCGCCGTCCTCGGCGAGCTCGACGACCTGGGTCACCCGGCCCTCCCAGGGCCACGGGTCGGTCAGGTCGTAGGTGAAGGACGCCTTGGTGTCGGTGCCGCCGGGCGTCTGACGCCAGACCGCGTCGCGGACGGTGCCGTGGAGGGCGTGCGGGCCCGCCCCGGCCGCCGGCCGGGAAGCGCCCCCGTTCAACGGGAGTTGGAACATCTCGCCGCCGTTGCGGAACCGCCCCTGCGCGGTGCGGCCGCACCAGGGCGCCATCACGAAGGAGCCGTACTGCGGCCCCTGGCGCAGGAGTTCGGTGCCGCCCACCCGGAGGGAGGCGAGCCGGCACCCGCGCCCGGGTTCGACCGACACCTCGGTCCCCTGGGCGCTGAGCACAACGGACGTGGCTTCTGGGGAGGTGGGCAGATCAGTCATACAGCGACCATAACGGCGGTGTCAGCGACCCCGCCGCAAGACCCGCTGTCAGCGCCGTCGCCGGAGCGCCCGGCCGAGCACGACAGCGCCCGCCACCATCGCGGCGGCGGCCGGTGCGGCCCAGCGCAGGGTGGCGGTCGCCGAGCCCTGCTCCGGGGCCGGGACCGGGGCGTAGCGGCCGCGCGGCGGGGCGTGGTCCACCTCCTCCGCGCTGCGCCCGATCATCGTGCGCCGGGCGTGCGCGGCCTCCGCGTTGAGCCCCTCCGGACCGCCGTCGGGCCCCTCCGGACCACCCGGCTCGTCCGCCCCGGCTGTCCCGCCCGTTCCCTCGGCCGCGTCGAGCTCCGACTCCTCGTCGCGGCCCAGCGACGAGGGCGGCACCTCGGTCTCGAACAGCGGGGTGCGCTCCGGCTCCGGTTCCGGCTCCGGGATCCCCGGGATCGCCCGTTCGTTGTCGCCGGGTGCGCCGATACCGCCCGCGACCGGGCCCTCGCGGCCCTCCGGTCCACCGTCGCCGGACCCGCCACCGGACGCTTCCGCCTCCGGACTGCCCGCGGGCGGTTCGGCGCGGATGCTGTCGCCGAGGGCCGCGGCGAACCTGTCGAGCAGCCGCACCCCCGCCGACGTGGCCGTCTTCTGCTCGAACGCGGCGAGCCTGCCGGTACCGGTCACCGTGCCGACGCAGACCAGCGCGGTGCCCTCGCCGTCGTCGGCCGACCGGGGCTCGACGGAGAGCGCGAGTTCGACGGTGCCCGCACCACGGGCCTCGCCGCCGCTGCCCTCGACCTCCAGCCGCTCCAGCGCGTCGGGAGCCGCCGCGGGGCCGGTGCCACCGTGCGGAGTGAGGGTGAGAGCGCCGCGGTAGGTGATGGTCGAGCCGCCGATCCGGACCTTCAGCCGGCCGGCCACCCGGTCGGCCCCCCGCTCGTCGGCCTGCTCCTGCTGCTCCTGCTGGAAGCCGGGCACGCAGCGGGCGACACGGGCGCTGTCGGTGAGGGCGGCCCGCACCGAGCCGACGGAAAGCGGTACGTACACCTCGTGCTCCATGGGCCGGAGCCTATTACCCAGCGGTGCGGCGCACATATGACCGGGCCGCATCTTTCCCGCACCCGTGTTGGGCGGGACCACCCACCTCGGGCCGGAAGCGGCACGGTCAGCCGGTCGGCCCGGCGCGGCCGGCCCGGTCAGCCCGGATAGCGCGGGTGCATCAGCGTGGAGGGACGGGCCTGCGGATCGCCCTCCGGCAGCGAGACGGTCCGGCCCCCGGGCAGTTCGCAGTCCTGCGGCGCGGGCCGGGCGTGCCGGGCCAGCAGGAACCCGCCGTCTTCGGCGGCGTCCGGGTAGGGGCAGGGGCTCAGCCCGGCGGCCCGCAGGGTGGCGTGCACGGTCCAGAAGGCGCGGGCCCGCTCGGCGGGCGCGCCCGCCCGCACGGCGAGGCGCCCCTCCTCGGCGAGCAGGCGTTCGGCAAGACCGTAGAACTCCTGCGAGTACAGCTCGGGACCGGCGACCCGCGGGGCGGCCAGCGCGGAGACCACCACATCAAACGGGGCGGCCCCGGAGCGCACCCGGTCCCGCAGCCAGTCGAAGGCGTCGGCCCGTACGAACCGCACGCGCCGGTCCTCCAGGGCTCCGCCGTTGAGGGCGCGCAGCCCCGGATCCCGCCGCGCGAGCCGGACGACACCGGGGTCGCTCCCCACCACCGTGACCTCGCGCACCTCCGGATAGCGCAGCACCTCGCGCAGCGCGACCCCGTCGCCGCCACCGACGACCAGCACCCGGGCGCGCGGGCCGCCGGACAGCGCGGGCCGGACCAGGGCCCGGTACTCGGCGCGGGCGCTGCGGCCCCGCAGCACCAGCGCACCGTCCCGGAACAGCCGCAGCTCGCCCGCCGCCGGCCACTCGCCGCGGGTCGCGCCGCCGGTCAGGACGAGTTCCTGCCGGTCGGTGCGCACGGCCACCCGGACGTCCTCGCCGAACACCGCCTGCCGCGCGGCGTGTTCGAACGGCCCGGCGAACGCCGTGCCCGCGAGCAGCAGGAGGAGTACGCAGCCGTTGGCCGCCAGGAGCCGGCGGCGCACCGGGCCGGTCAGATCGTGGCGGAAGAGCCACTGCACGACCAGACCTCCGGCCACCGCGTTCACCACCCCGGTGAGCAGCGCGCCGGTCAACTCCCCGGCCAGCGGCAGCAGCAGGAACGGAAAGGTCAGCCCGCCGACCAGCGCCCCCACGTAGTCGGCTGCGAACAGGTCGGCGAGGGCTCCGCCGGGGTCCTGCGCGCGGATCCGCTGGATCAGGGTCATCAGCAGCGGCATCTCCGCGCCGATCAGCACGCCGATGGTGAAGGAGATGACGACCAGCGCCACCCGGGCTCCGCCCAGCCAGGCGAAGGAGGCGTACATCCCCATCGCCGAGCCGCCGCCGACCAGCGCGAGCAGCGCCTCGACACAGCCGAAGCCCGCGGCGGCGTGGCAGCGCAACCGCTTGGCCAGCAGCGAGCCGACACCCATCGCGAAGACCATGACGGACAGGACGACGGACGCCTGGGTGACCGAGTCCCCGACCAGCGAGGAGGCCACGGCGACCAGTTCGAGTTCGTAGACGAGACCGCAGGCCGCACACACGAACACCGAGGCGAGGACGAGGCCGCGCCCGAACCCCGCGGGGACGGGCAGCCGCGGGCTCTCCACGGAGGGCGGTGGACGGTCGATCATGGGTGCACGCTACGTCACATCATAGACACCTTAGGTCACTCACATGAGTGCTTCCGGGGTGGTCGGTCTCCCCACCGGGCAGGGCCCGGAGAGGTGCGCGGCGCACCGCGCGCCGAGCCGTCCCGGGCCGCGCCGCGCGGGCCGTACCGGGCCGTGCGCCGCGCCGGATCGCCTCAGGCCATGGCCGGACCGCGGCGGAGCGGGATCACGGAGGCCCCCTCCGGCCCCGGGGCTCCGCCCGTCCCTCTCCGCGCCCGGGTGGCCACCCGGGTCCGGGTCGAGACCAACGACCCCTCCTGCGGATAGGAATGCCAGGTGCGCCAGCGGATCTGCCCCTCGTGCCGCTGGACCAGCAGCGCGGTGAAGGCGCTCGGCGCCCCGGGGAACGTCCCCGCGAATCCGTTGGGGTGATCCGCGACCAGCGCCAGCAACTCCTGCGCGCGCCCGGAGAACGAGCTGGGCGACAGCCGCTCGACGCGGGCCGCGAACTCGTACTCCCACCCCGTGAAGCGTTTGGAGACGCCCAGCGGGAGCGGGGTACTGCTGCCCGGCAGGCAGGCGACGGTCTCACAGCACCCGCCGAATTCGTCGCCGAGCAGGACCTGGTGCGAGGCGCCCAACAGTCGCAACTGCACGTGGCTGCCGTCCAGTTCGACGTCCATGCAGGCGAGTGCGGGCAGCGGCGCACGACCCAGGTCCCAGGCGAGGTCGTGCGCGCGGGTGTCGGTGTAGGCGGTGTTCAAAGTGGTGAGCATGGGTCGGCTCCGCAAGCACGCAGGGAGGAGTGGGCCGCCCCACCCCTCGATCTCCCGCGCCTCCGGGCCGGGGACCAGGAGGCGCGGGGACGACAGTTCACGATTCACCGAATCACGGAAACGCCGTACCCACAGCGCTTTTACCCAGGTTCTACGGATTTCCATCCCATAGGTATGGATGAGGTCATGTGTTCCCTTCTCGCTCCACCAACACCGAGCACCCGCGGAGCTGCGGAGCGGGGCACCGCGGGGCGCGGAGCACCCGGAGGCGGGGCAGAGGCGCGGTCGTCCGGGCGCGGGCGCAGAGCCACGGAGACCGGGCGCGGGCGCAGGGCGCAGGGCGCAGGGCGCAGAGCCACGGAGACCGGGCGCGGGCCACGTCGCGCGCCGGCCGCGCGAGCGCTTCAGTCGCCGTCGCCGAACGCCCCGTCACCGCCGTACGACCCGTCACCGCCGTACGAAGTGTCGCCGTCGCCCGACGTGTCCCCGCCCTGCGAAACGCCACCCTCGTACACGGGGCCGCCGCCGGTCGGGATGTCGCCGTCGTACGCGCTGCGGTTGCCGCGGCCGCCTCCGGCCCGCCGGGAGCCGCCGCGGGGCGGGCGGCGCCGCGGGCGGCCGGAGAGGGCCGGCCTGGCGAGCACCGCGACGAGGGCGAAGGCGGTGACGATGCCGACGAACACCAGAACTTGGGACATGAGCGCTTCCCCCTCGAAGTTCTGTGAACGGCAATTCCCTTCTCGTGCAACCGTGCTGCCGTCCGCAGGCGTAGTCGGCTCCTGCCCGCTGCCGCGGGTGGGCAATGCCGGGTTGAGGAAGACCAGAGCTTGCCGGAGGATGGCTGCCATGACTGCTGGCCACGCCGCCGCCCCGGGAGCGCCGGGGGCCGCGGACGCCACCCGGACGGAGTCCGGCCAAGGGCGCCCGCTGCTCAACCGCCGCCTCGCCGGGTTCGGCACCACGATCTTCGCCGAGATGTCCGCGCTCGCCGTCCGGACCGGCGCGATCAACCTGGGCCAGGGCTTCCCGGACACCGACGGCCCCGAGGAGGTCCGGGAGGCCGCGGTCCGTGCCCTGCGGGACGGCCGGGGCAACCAGTACCCGCCGGGTCCCGGCATCCCCGAACTGCGCACGGCCGTGGCCGACCACCAGCAGCGCTTCTACGGCCTGCGCTACGACCCCGACACCGAGGTACTGGTCACCGCGGGCGCCACCGAGGCCATCGCCGCCTCGCTGCTGGCGCTGGTCGAACCCGGGGACGAGGTCATCGCCCTGGAGCCGTACTACGACTCCTACGCGGCTTCCATCGCGATGGCGGGCGGCACCCGGGTGCCCGTCACCCTGCGCCCCCGGGACGGCGCCTACCACCTCGACCTGGACGAACTGCGGGACGCCGTGACCGACCGCACCCGGCTCCTCCTCCTCAACACCCCGCACAACCCCACCGGCACCGTGCTGCGCCGCGACGAGCTGGCCGCCGTCGCCGAACTGTGTGTGGAGCGCGACCTGCTCGCCGTCACCGACGAGGTCTACGAGCACCTCGTGTTCGACGGCGCGCACCACCCGCTGGCGGGCTTCCCCGGGATGCGGGACCGCACGGTCACCATCTCCTCCAGCGGGAAGACGTTCTCCTTCACCGGCTGGAAGGTCGGCTGGGTCACCGGCACCCCCGCCCTGGTGACCGCCGTACGCGCGGCCAAGCAGTATCTGACCTTCGTGTCGGCGGGCCCCTTCCAGTACGCCGTCGCGGAGGCCCTGGCACTGCCCGACAGCTACTACACCGACCTGCGCGAGGGCCTGCGCCGCCGCCGGGACCTGCTGGCCGGCGGACTGGAGGAAGCGGGCTTCGCGGTGCACCGCCCGCAGGGCACCTACTTCATCACCACCGACATCCGCCCGCTCGGCGCCGCCGACGGGGTCGCCTTCTGCCTCGCCCTCCCCGAGCGCGTCGGCGTCGTCGCCGTCCCCACCCAGGTCTTCTACGACCACGCGGCAGAGGGCGCCCCCTACGTCCGCTTCGCGTTCTGCAAGCGGGAGGACGTGCTGGACGAGGCCGCGCGGCGGCTGCGGGGTGTGGCGGGCGCCGACTGACCACCCGCCCCCCGTTCCGCGGGTCCCGCGCGCCGGTCCGGGGAGTCTCCCGGCTCGGGATGCCGCGCGGTACCTGACGGGTGTCAGGGGTCCGGCGGGCACCGGGGAACGGGAGCCGAAGGAGCGGGGCGAGGAGCCGGGGAGCGGGCACCGGCACGGTGCGGGCCGGGCTCCGGGGAAGCGGACAGGCGAAGGGCCGGGCGCATCCCCAGGATGCGCCCGGCCCTTCGGGAACTCGGGGTGCCGACGCCGTTACGCGTCGCCGCCGTCGCCCTCGGAGGAGTCGATGTCCTTCTCCAGGCCGAACTGCTCCACCAGCCACTTGTCGAACTCGATGCTGGCACGCACCCAGCTGACCGTGGACGAGACGAAGTGCTCCAGCGAGACGCCCGTGCCCACCAGCATCTGCGCCTCACCGATCAGCCGGACGCTGCCGTCGTCGTGGGTGTGGCTGTAGACCTTGGGCCACAGGGTGCGGCGGTTCCAGTCGTCGATGGCCTCCAGCAGCTTGGGCTTGTCCTCGATGGTGTGCGGCCGGTCGTAGAACGTACGGACCGAGAAGACCTGCTGCTCCGCCTCACCCCGGAACATGAAGTAGGTGCGGAACTCCTCCCACGGCGCCGCGAGGTCTCCCTCGTCGTCGACGACGTACTTCAGCTCCATCTGGTCCAGGAGCTGCTTGACGAGGTCCTGGTCGGGGATGATCGGTCCGGTGGGACCGGACTCCTCCGGCTCCTCGGGCTGGCCCCCGAAGTTCGGGATCGAGGACGGGTCGATGCTCACGTGGGTGTTCCCTTCATACGGCTTCGGTCATCCTCCCGCACGGGCCCCCCGCGGTGACAACCCTGGGGGTGCGGCCCGGCCGGAGGCAGCGGAGGGGCGGCGCCCGCTGCGTGCGGCACCCCGCCACCCTTTCACCGTTTCACCGGTTCCGGCACCGACGCCCCGGAATGCCCGGGGCGGCCGGGCGGGCCGCGCTGTCCGGGGTGCCGGGCCCGGGGATGCGGTAGGCAGCTGCGGAGGGGCCGGCGGCCGGCCCCTCCGAGGGGACTCAGGCGCCCGCGGCCGCTCCGGCGGCCGAGCCCACCACCAGGCCCTCCCACCCCTCGACGTGGTCCACCCGCACGGTGTCGCCGTCGCGTACCTCGCCCGCGAGGATCTCCCGGGCGAGCTGGTCGCCGATGGCGGTCTGGACGAGGCGGCGCAGCGGCCGGGCACCGTAGGCCGGGTCGTTGCCCTCGGCGGCGAGCCAGTCCAGCGCGGCGGGGGTGACGTCCAGCGTCAGCCGCCGCTCGACGAGGCGGGCCTGCAGCGCGTCGACCTGGAGCCGGGCGATCCGCCGCAGCTCGTCCCCGGCCAGCGCGGAGAAGACCACCAGGTCGTCCAGCCGGTTGAGGAACTCGGGCCGGAAGGCGGACCGGACCGCGGCGAGCACCTGCTCGCGCTTCTCCTCCTCCTTCTCCAGCGGGTCCATCAGGAACTGGCTGCCCAGATTGGAGGTGAGGATGAGGATGGTGTTGCGGAAATCGACGGTGCGGCCCTGGCCGTCGGTGAGCCGGCCGTCGTCGAGGACCTGGAGCAGCACGTCGAAGACCTCGTGGTGCGCCTTCTCCACCTCGTCCAGCAGGACGACGCTGTAGGGGCGGCGCCGCACGGCCTCGGTGAGCTGGCCGCCCTCCTCGTAGCCGACGTACCCGGGCGGCGCGCCGACCAGCCGGGCGACGCTGTGCTTCTCCCCGTACTCGCTCATGTCGATGCGGACCATGGCCCGCTCGTCGTCGAAGAGGAAGTCCGCAAGCGCCTTGGCCAGCTCCGTCTTCCCGACGCCGGTGGGACCCAGGAACAGGAACGAGCCAGTGGGGCGGTCGGGGTCGGCGATACCGGCCCGGCTGCGGCGCACCGCGTCGGAGACCGCGCGCACCGCCTCCCGCTGCCCGATCAGCCGCTTGCCGAGCTCCTCCTCCATCCGCAGGAGCTTCTGCGTCTCGCCCTCCAGCAGCCGGCCGGCCGGAATGCCCGTCCAGGAGGCGACGACGTCGGCGATGTCGTCCGAGCCGACCTCCTCCTTGACCATCCTGCTGTCCTTGTCGGCCTGGCCCGCCGCGATCTCCTTCTTGGCCTCTTCCTCCTCCTCGGTGGCGGCCGCCAGCTCCCGCTCGACGGCCGGGATCTCGCCGTAGAGGAGCTTGGAGGCGGTGTCGAAGTCGCCGTCGCGCTGGGCGCGCTCGGCCTGGCCGCGCAGCTCGTCCAGCGTCTCCTTCAGCTCACCGACCCGGTTGAGGCCCTGCTTCTCCTTCTCCCAGCGGGCGGTGAGCCCGCGCAGCTCCTCCTCCTTGTCGGCCAGCTCACGGCGCAGCCGCTCCAGCCGCTCGACGGAGGCGGGGTCGGTCTCCTTGTCCAGGGCCAGCTCCTCCATCTTGAGCCGGTCGACGGACCGCTGGAGCTCGTCGATCTCCACGGGTGAGGAGTCGATCTCCATCCGGAGCCGGGACGCCGCCTCGTCCACCAGGTCGATGGCCTTGTCGGGGAGGAAGCGGGAGGTGATGTAGCGGTCCGAGAGGGCGGCGGCGGCCACCAGCGCGCTGTCGGAGATCTGCACCTTGTGGTGCGCCTCGTACCGCCCCTTGAGCCCGCGCAGGATCGCGATGGAGTCCTCGACACTCGGCTCGGCGACCAGCACCTGCTGGAAGCGGCGCTCCAGCGCCGGGTCCTTCTCGATCCGCTCGCGGTACTCGTCCAGCGTGGTGGCGCCGACCATCCGCAGCTCGCCGCGGGCCAGCATCGGCTTGAGCATGTTGCCCGCGTCCATCGCCGAGTCGCCGCCCGCGCCCGCTCCGACGACGGTGTGCAGCTCGTCGATGAAGGTGATGATCTGGCCGTCGCTCTCCTTGATCTCGGAGAGCACGGTCTTGAGCCGCTCCTCGAACTCGCCGCGGTACTTGGCGCCCGCCACCATGGCACCGAGGTCGAGGGCGACCAGCCGCTTGTTCCGCAGCGACTCCGGTACGTCGCCCTTGACCACCCGCTGGGCCAGCCCCTCGACGACGGCGGTCTTGCCGACGCCGGGCTCGCCGATGAGGACGGGATTGTTCTTGGTGCGCCGGGAGAGCACCTGCACCACCCGGCGGATCTCCTGGTCCCGGCCGATGACGGGGTCGAGCTTGCCGTCCCGGGCCGCGGCGGTCAGGTCGGTGCCGAACTTCTCCAGGGCCTTGTAGGTGCCCTCGGGGTCCGGGTTGGTGACCCGCCGGCTGCCACGCTGCGCGCTGAAGGCGTCCAGCAGCTTCCGGTCGTCGGCGCCCTGCTGTTCGAGCAGCTCACCGGTGGCGCCGCCCTTGGCCGCCAGCGCGATCAGCAGGTGCTCGGTGGAGACGAAACTGTCGCCGAGGTCCTTGGCGCGCTGGGCCGCGTCGGCGATGACGGCGAGCAGGTCGCGGTCGGCCTGCGGCCGGCTCACCGTCTGGCCCTGCACGGTGGGCAGGGCCGCGAGCAGCCGCTCGGCGCCCGAGCGCAGCGCCGCCTGGTCGGCCTCGACGCCGGCGATCAGATCCTGGATGTTCTCGTTGTCCTCGCCCGTGAGCAGGGCGAGCAGCAGATGGGCCGGGGTGATGTCGGGGTGCCCGTCGCTCACCGCCCGGTCGTTGGCCGCGCCGATGGCGTCCCGGCTCTTGTTGGTCAGCTCCGCGTCCACTGTCCTGCGTCCTCCTCCGGTGCTGGCTGCGGGTGCCGTGCCCTGGCGCCCCTGCGCCCCGATCACCGGCACTTGCTACCCATAGCATGCAACAAGTTGAGTCTATTCCACTCAACCTAAAAACGTCTACGATCCTTCCTGGTTCCCGGCCGCCCCGGCCCGGAAAATCGCCCAACGAGCCGCTCGGCAGCGGCATTTGGAGCTGACAGAGTGAAGATCGGCATTGCTGGCACCCACCGTGTCGCCACGGTGATGGTCACTTCCTCGGCCGTCCTGACGGCAGCCGCACTGACCGCCCCGGCCGCCGCGGCGGCCCCCGCGGCCACCGCACCGACCACCGCCCGCACGGCCCCGGCCCCCGCGGCCACGGCCGCCAAGAAGCCGTCCGTCACCGCCAGGGGCGGCTACGTGATGAACAGCGGCACCGGCAGCAGCCTCTACACCAAGGCCGCCGACACCCGGCGGTCCACCGGCTCGACCACCAAGATCATGACTGCCCGGGTGGTACTCGCCCGCAAGAACCTGAACCTCTCCCGGAAGGTCACCATCCGGAAGGCGTACAGCGACTACATCGTCCGCAACACCGCCTCCTCGGCCCGGCTGATCGTCGGCGACAAGGTCACCGTCCGCCAGCTCCTCTACGGGATGATGCTGCCCTCCGGGTGCGACGCCGCCTACGCACTCGCCGACACCTTCGGCAAGGGCAGCACCCGCTCCGCGCGGGTGAAGTCCTTCATCGGCTCGATGAACTCCACCGCCCGCGGCCTCGGCCTGAAGAACACGCACTTCGACTCGTTCGACGGCATCGGCAAGGGCCGCAACTACTCCACCCCGCGCGATCTGACCAAGCTCGCCCGCGACGCGATGCGCTCCCCGACCTTCCGCTCGATCGTGAAGACCCGCTCCACCAAACAGAAGACGGTCACCAGGAGCGGCGGCTACCGGTACATGAACTGGCGCAACACCAACCCGCTGCTGGGCGGCTACTCCGGAGCGCTCGGCGTCAAGACCGGCTCGGGCCCCGAGGCGAAGTACTGCCTGGTCTTCGCCGCCAAGCGGGGCGGCAAAACCGTGATCGGCACCGTGCTGGCCGCCTCCTCGTCCGCCAACCGCACGAAGGACGCGAAGAAGCTGCTCTCCTACGGCTTCGCGAAGTAGCAGCGGCAGGCCGGGCGGCCCCGCCCCGCACCCGCTTCCGGGGCCGGTCCCGGCGGCAGTGACCGCCCCGGCGCGGTGGCCGCCGGGTGCCTGGCCCGGGTCACTCCCGGGGCCGGGGCCGCCAGACCACCAGCGCGCTGGACTGGCGCACATCCTCGTAGGGCACCAGATCGCGCCGGTAGGAGGCGTGCACCTGGGCCTCCCGCTGCTGCATCGCCGCCGCGGCGCCCTCCACCGCGGCCGACAGCTCGGCCACCCGCTGCCGGAGCGCCGTGACCTGGTTCTCCAGCTCGATGATCCGCTTGATACCGGCGAGATTGATGCCCTCGTCCTGACTGAGCCGCTGCACCTCGCGCAGCTGCTCGATGTCGCGGGCCGAGTAGCGGCGGCCCCGCCCGGGCGTACGGTCGGGCGAGACCAGCCCCAGCCGGTCGTACTGCCGCAGGGTCTGCGGGTGCAGCCCCGAGAGCTGCGCTGCGACCGAGATGACGTAGACGGGAGACTCGTCCGTCAGCTCGTACGCCGCGGAGCGCCCGGCCGCGAAGCGTCTGCGTCCGTCCCGGCCGTCCACCTCAGTCTCCCTTCGCTGCCTTGAACAACGCGGCCCGCGGATCCTCACCCGCCGTCGCGTCCCGGTAGGACTCCAGGGAGTCCTTCGCCTCGTCGTCCAGCGCCACCGGCACCGCGACCTCCACCGTCACCAGCAGATCGCCGCGGGTGCCGTCCTTGCGGACCGCGCCCTTGCCCCGGGCCCGCATCGTCCGCCCGGACGGCGTACCCGGCGGGACCTTCAGGGTGACCGGCGGACCGCCCAGCGTGGGAACCTTCACCTCGCCGCCGAGCGCGGCCTCCGGGAAGGTGACCGGAACGGTGACCGTCAGATTGTCGCCCCTGCGGCCGAACACCGGGTGCTTGTCCACGTTGACGACGACATACAGATCGCCGTTGGGGCCGCCCCGCTCGCCGGGAGCGCCCTTGCCGCGCAGCCGGATGCGCTGCCCGTCGGTGACGCCCGCCGGGATGCGGACCTGCATCGTGCGCGAGCTGGTCGCCCGGCCGGACCCCTTGCAGGTGTCACAGGGGTCCTGCGCGATCAGGCCGCGGCCCTTGCAGTCCACGCACGGGTCGGTCAGCGAGAAGCCGCCGCCCGTGCCCCGGGAGACCTGCCCGGTGCCCACGCAGGTGGGGCACACCCGCGGGGTGCCGTTCTTGTCCCCCGTTCCCGCGCAGTCCTTGCACGCGGCGCTGGAGGACATCCGCAGCGGGACCGTGGCCCCGTCCACCGCCTCGGTGAAGCTGAGCGTCACCTCGGACTCGATGTCCTGCCCGCGCCGGGGCTGGGTGCGGGTACCGGCGCCGCCGCGGTTGAACAGCCCGCCGAAGACGTCGCCGAGCCCACCGCCGAAGCCCCCGGCACCACCGGGTCCGCCGGGTCCGCCGGCTCCGCCGCCGCCCTGTCCGCCGAACAGGTCGCCCAGGTCGAAGTTGAACGTTCCGGCGCCGCCCGGCCCGCCCGCGCCGCCGCCGGGCCGGAAGCCGCCGCCGTTGCCGAAGAGGCTGCGCGCCTCGTCGTACTCCTTGCGCCGCTTGGCGTCGCCGAGCACGTCGTACGCCTCGGAGGCGTCCTTGAAGCGCTCCTCGGCCTTGGGGTCGCCGGCGTTGGCGTCCGGGTGGTTCTCCCGGGCCAGCTTGCGGTACGCCTTCTTGATCTCGGCTTCGGTGGCGTCCTTGGGGACGCCGAGGACCTTGTAGTAGTCCTTCTCGATGAAGTCCTTGGTACTCATCCTCGACGTCCCTCCTCCCGCACGCGGTCAGCCCTCGTCCGGGCCACCGTTCTCCTCTTCAGCCGCCGGCGCCTCGGCACCGGCCTCGCCCTTGCCGCCCGCGGCACCGGGCTGCGGCTCGGCCACGCCGACCCGCGCGGGACGGATGGTCCGCTCGCCGATTCGGTACCCGGGTTGCAGGATCTGCACGCACGTCGTCTCCGTGACGTCCGGAGAGTAGGAGTGCATCAGGGCCTCGTGCACCGTCGGGTCGAAGGGCTCGCCCTCCTTGCCGAACTGCATCAGACCCATCTTGGCCGCGACGGTCTCCAGCGACTCTGCGACCGACTTGAAGCCGCCCACCAGCTCGCCGTGGTCCCGCGCCCGGCCGATGTCGTCCAGCACCGGCAGCAGCTCGGTCAGCAGGTTCGCGACGGCGATCTCCTTGACCGCCTCCCGGTCCCGCTCGACCCTGCGGCGGTAGTTCTGGAACTCCGCCTGCAGCCGCTGAAGGTCCTGGGTGCGCTCGTGCAGGGCCTTCCGGGCGGCCTCCAGCTCGGAGACCGGGCCGCCCTCGGCGGGCTCGCCCCGCTCCTGGTCGCCGCCCTCCTCCGCTTCCCAGACGTCCTGTGCGCTCACATCGCCCTCACTCTGCTGGGCGTCCCCGGCCGACGGCGCCCCGGGCGCCGCCTCCTGGTCGGAGGCGGCTGCCCGGTCCGCGTCACTCGGCTCACCGGCGTCGGCGGGGACGTCGGACTCCTTGCCGAAGCCCGCGGTCTCCTCCGTCACGCCGCACCGTCCTTGGGCTTCTGGTCCTCGTCGACGATCTCGGCGTCCACGACGTCGTCCTCACCGGCACCGCCCTCGGCCTTGCCCGCACCGGCCGCGCCGCCCTCGGCGCCGCCTTCCTGGGCCTGCTGGGCGTCGGCGTAGAGGGCCTGGCCCAGCTTCTGGCTGGTGGCCGCCACCTTTTCGGACGCCTCGCGGATGGCCGCGGTGTCCTCGCCCTTGAGCTTCTCCTTCAGGTCCTCCAGCGAGGTCTCGACCTCGGACTTGGTCTCGGCCGGGACCTTCTCCTCGTTGTCCTTGAGGAACTTCTCCGTCGTGTAGACGAGCTGCTCGGCCTGGTTGCGCGTCTCGGCGGCCTCGCGGCGCTTGTGGTCCTCGTCGGCGTACTGCTCGGCCTCCCGCATCATTCGCTCGATGTCGTCCTTGGGAAGGCTGGAGCCGCCGGTGACCTGCATCTTCTGTTCCTTGCCGGTGCCCAGGTCCTTGGCGGAGACGTGCATGATCCCGTTGGCGTCGATGTCGAAGGTGACCTCGATCTGCGGGACGTTGCGCGGCGCCGGGGGCAGGCCGGTCAGCTCGAACATGCCGAGCTTCTTGTTGTAGGCGGCGATCTCCCGCTCGCCCTGGAAGACCTGGATCTGCACCGAGGGCTGGTTGTCCTCCGCCGTGGTGAAGGTCTCCGAGCGCTTGGTCGGGATGGTGGTGTTGCGCTCGATCAGCTTGGTCATGATGCCGCCCTTGGTCTCGATACCGAGGGACAGCGGGGTGACGTCCAGCAGCAGGACGTCCTTGACCTCGCCCTTGAGCACACCGGCCTGGAGGCTGGCGCCGATCGCCACGACCTCGTCCGGGTTCACGCCCTTGTTCGCGTCCTTGCCGCCGGTCAGCTCCTTGACGAGCTCCGCGACGGCCGGCATCCGGGTGGAGCCGCCGACGAGCACCACGTGGTCGATCTCGCTGAGCTGGATGCCCGCGTCCTTGATCACGTTGTGGAACGGCGTCTTGCAGCGCTCCAGCAGGTCCTGCGTGAGCTGCTGGAACTGCGCCCGGGTCAGCTTCTCGTCCAGGTGCAGCGGGCCCTCGGCCGAAGCGGTGATGTAGGGCAGGTTGATCGTGGTCTCGGTGGACGAGGAGAGCTCGATCTTCGCCTTCTCCGCGGCCTCCCGGAGGCGCTGGAGGGCCATCTTGTCCTTGCCCAGGTCCACGCCGTGGCCGGACTGGAACTGCTTGACCAGGTAGTCGACGATCCGCTGGTCCCAGTCGTCACCACCGAGGTGGTTGTCGCCGTTGGTCGCCTTGACCTCGACGACTCCGTCGCCGATCTCCAGCAGCGAGACGTCGAAGGTGCCGCCGCCGAGGTCGAAGACCAGGATCGTCTGGTCCTCCTTCTCCAGCCCGTAGGCGAGGGCCGCGGCGGTCGGCTCGTTGACGATCCGGAGCACGTTCATGCCTGCGATCTCACCGGCCTCCTTGGTGGCCTGCCGCTCGGCGTCGTTGAAGTACGCCGGGACGGTGATGACCGCGTCGGCGACCTTCTCGCCCAGGTACGACTCGGCGTCCCGCTTCAGCTTCTGCAGCACGAAGGCGCTGATCTGCTGCGGGTTGAACTCCTTGTCGTCGATACCGATCTTCCAGTCGGTACCCATGTGCCGCTTGACCGACCGGATCGTCCGGTCGACGTTGGTGACCGCCTGCCGCTTGGCCACCTCGCCGACGAGCACTTCGCCGTTCTTCGCGAAGGCCACGACGGACGGCGTGGTCCTGGCGCCCTCGGCGTTGGTGATGACGGTGGGCTCACCGCCCTCGAGAACACTGACGACGGAGTTCGTCGTACCCAGGTCGATGCCGACCGCACGAGCCATTTCGGGTTCCTCCAGCTTGGTCTTGAGTGAAGCTGACTCAAGAGTGCACGACCGGGGAGAATGCGTCAAGAAGCTTGAGCCGGGCCGACTCAACCTCCATGACTACGGTGCGCGCATACCTGCTTGCAAGGAGGCTCCGAGCGCCACCCAGGAGGGGCGCGGGAGCGGCGCGCGACCCCCGGCACCGACGACTCCACGGCCCCCGGACGACTCCACCCCGGGCCGAGGACCCCCGCGGGGCCGACCCGCCCGCGCGGGGCGACGCAAATCACCGGGGTGCGCGGTGCAGGGAGCGGCGACAAGTGGGTAGTCTCGTACGGACTGGATAAGTTACTGCTTAGTAAACGCCGCCTCCGTGCTCCGAGGAGCCGCTATGCAACTCGCCGCGATCGTCGTCACGCTGCTGCTCACCGCGGTCGGCGTTGCGCTGTTCGCCCGCGCCATTGCGCAGATCTACCGCTTCGTCAAGCTCGGCCAGCCACTGCCCGCGGGTACCCGCAAGGACAGCCCCAAGCAGCGAACGGCCACGCTGGTCCGGGAGTTCCTCGGACACACCAGGATGAACAGGTGGGGCGTGGTGGGCGTGGCCCACTGGTTCGTGGCGATCGGCTTCCTCACCCTGCCGCCCACCATCGTCAACGCCTACGGCCAGCTCTTCCAGGCCGACTGGACGCTGCCGGTCATCGGCGGCTGGCTGCCGTACGAGATGTACATCGAGTTCATCGGCTTCGCGACCACCGTCGGGATCGCCGTCCTGATGGTGATCCGGCTGCTGAGCCTGCCCTCCCGCGCGGGCCGCAAGTCGCGCTTCGCGGGCTCGAAGATGGGCCAGGCGTACTTCGTCGAGTACGTCATCTTCGTCATCGGCCTGGCCATCATGATGCTGCGCGGCCTCGAGGGCGCCCTGCACCACGTGGACGGCTACGAGCCGGCCTACTTCCTCTCCTACCCGCTGGTGGCGGCCTACAACGGGCTCGACACCGGCACGCTGCAGAACCTCGTCTACCTCTGGGCGCTGATCAAGCTGGGCACGACCATGATCTGGATGATCACGGTCGGCCTGAACACCAACATGGGTGTGGCCTGGCACCGGTTCCTGGCGTTCTTCAACATCTGGTTCAAGCGGGAGGCCACCGGCGGCACGTCGCTCGGCGAGCTCCAGCCGATGATGTCCGGCGGCAAGGTCATCGACTTCGAGACCGCGCTGGACGACAGCGACGAGGACGCCGAGGAGGTCCGCTTCGGCGCCTCCCAGGTCGAGGACTTCTCCTGGAAGGGCATCCTCGACTTCTCCACCTGCACCGAGTGCGGCCGCTGCCAGTCGCAGTGCCCCGCCTGGAACACCGGCAAGCCCCTCTCGCCGAAGCTGCTGATCATGTCGCTGCGCGACCACGCGTACGCCAAGGCCCCGTATCTGCTGGCGGGCGGCGGCAAGACGATGGAGGGCGCCGAGAAGGCGACCGAGGAGCAGCTCAAGGACGTCCCGGCGGCCGCGCTGGCCGAGGCCGAGCGCCCGCTGGTCGGCACAGCCGAGGAGAACGGCGTCATCGACCCGGACGTGCTGTGGTCCTGCACCACCTGCGGCGCCTGCGTCGAGCAGTGCCCCGTCGACATCGAGCACATCGACCACATCGTCGACATGCGCCGCTACCAGGTGATGATCGAGAGCGCGTTCCCCTCCGAGGCGGGGACGATGCTCAAGAACCTGGAGAAGAAGGGCAACCCCTGGGGCCTGGCCAAGAAGCAGCGGCTGGAGTGGACGAAGGAGATCCAGCAGGACGCGGGCTTCGAGGTACCGATCGTGGGCAAGACGATCGAGGACCTGACCGAGGTCGAGTACCTGTACTGGGTCGGCTGCGCCGGCGCCCTGGAGGACCGCGCGAAGAAGACCACGAAGGCGTTCGCCGAGCTGCTGCACATCGCGGGCGTCAACTTCGCCATCATGGGCGGCGACGAGAAGTGCACCGGCGACTCGGCCCGCCGGCTGGGCAACGAGTTCCTCTTCCAGCAGCTGGGCGAGGAGAACGTCGGCACGCTGAACGCGGCCTTCGGCGAGTCCCTCGGCGAGGACGGCGAGGTGGACCCGGCGACGCGGAAGCCGAAGTCCGCGAAGAAGATCGTCGCCACCTGCCCGCACTGCTTCAACACGCTGGCCAACGAGTACCCGCAGCTCGGCGGGCACTACGAGGTCATCCACCACACCCAGCTGCTCCAGCACCTCATCGACGAGGGCAGGCTGGTGCCGGTCACCCCGGTCGAGGGGCTGATCACCTACCACGACCCCTGCTACCTCGGCCGCCACAACAAGGTCTACACCCCGCCGCGCGAGATCATCGGCCGGGTGCCGGGCCTGCGCAACGAGGAGATGCACCGGCACAAGGAGCGCGGCTTCTGCTGCGGCGCCGGCGGCGCCCGGATGTGGATGGAGGAGCGCATCGGCAAGCGGGTCAACAACGAGCGCGTGGACGAGGCGCTCTCCCTCGACCCGGACATCGTCTCCACGGCCTGCCCGTTCTGCCTCGTCATGCTGACCGACTCGGTCAACGGCAAGAAGAACGACGGCAAGGCCAAGGAAGCGTTGCAGGTCGTGGACGTGGCCCAGCTCCTGCTGGACTCGGTCAGGACACCCGGCGAACCCCCGGCGGCCGACGGCGAGACGGAGAAGGACCCGGAGCCCGAGCCGGAGCCCGCCTCGTAGCGCCCAGGTGGCCTGAACCGGGCGCTTCGCACCCTCGCGATGGCCGGTCCCGTATCCACGGGGCCGGCCATTGCGCGTTTTCCGGCAAGTCGTGGTCAAATGCGACCAGTTAACGCACCACACGAGCCAAACCGCGGTCGCGGTATACCCATCGCCGCGTGCCGGGCCTAGCCTCCTAACCGCACGCACGCGGAGCGGAGCGGCAGGACAGGCGAGGAGGAGCAGCAGGTGGCGGACCGCGAGGCCCCGGGCCGTACGGCCCAGGACGGACCGGCCGAAAACGGCCGGCCGCCGGACCCCGGCCCGCGCGCGGTCACCCGGAGCCACCCCGGCGCCCCGTTCGCCGCCGGGCCCCCCGCCCCGCGGCCCGCCGCCCGGTCCGCCCCGCGGTCGACGGCGCGGGAAGGTGCCCCATGCTGACCCCCGAACTGCTGTGCCGACTGCGCTTCACCCTCCGCGACCTGCCCAGACTGCGTGCCGAGGTCGAGGCACGGGCCGCGTCGGCGGGGCTCGGCGAACCCCGCAGGGGCGAATTCGTCGTCGCGGTCGACGCCGTGGCCACCAACGCCGTCGAGCACGCGGGCGGCGGCGGCCAACTCGTCCTGCGCCACCTGGCCGGGGAACTCGAATGCCAGGTCGCCGACTCCGGCCCCGGCTTCACCGAGGACGTCATCCCCGAACTGCTGCCCGGCCTGGACGGCGCCACCAGCGGACGCGGCCTGTGGCTGGCCAGGCTGGTGACCGACCGGCTGACCGTGGCCGGCGGAACCGGTCAGGGCGCCGTCGTCACCTTCGCCGTCCGCCTCCCCGGAGAGTGACCCCCTCCCTGGAGTGACCCCCTCCCCGGAGAGTGACCCCCTGCCCGGAGAGTGACCCCCTTCCCGGGGTGACCTCTTCCGGGAGTGACCGCCTTCCGGAGGAGCGCGCCCTCCTCCCCGCAGCCCTCCCGGCCGGGCCGCCTCCCCCCTCGGAAGGGGGCACGCCAGCCGGTTCCCCTAGGGGATGTCACAGGTCAGCAGCGATGTCCGGCCATCTCGCCCGGCTGTGGCACACGTGACCCGCGGAACACGGTACGTTCGATCGCGTGGCTGGTTTCAGGAGCGGACGCGGCCGGGACTCCCGGGGCGCGCAGCAGCATGGGCAGTACCCGCAGCACCCCCCGGGTTCGCCGTACCCGCAGGGGTCTGGTGCGGGCCCCGGGCCGGGGACCGCACCCGGCCCCTGGCAGGGCGGCGGGCAGCACGGCGAGCCGGAGTACTTCGGTGACCCGCAGCCGCACTACGGCGCGCCGCAGAACTACGGCCCCGGCCCGGGGCCCGGCCCGGGTCCCGGACCCGGTGCGCACGGCGGACAGCCCGGTGCCCCGCAGGGCTGGCACGGGCAGGACCCGCACGCCAACAACCCCGGCAACACCCAGGCGTTCAGCATCCACGACCCGTACGGCGGTCCCGGCCCCGATTCCTACGGTCCCGGCGGCGGCCCCGGTCCGGACGGCTACGGATACCCCGACGGCGCCACGTACCGCGCGGGCAATGCCCCCGCCCCGCCCGCCGGACCCCGGCTGCACTGGAAGGACCTGCTCACCGGAATCGTGCTGCGCCCGAACGCGACGTTCTGGCAGATGCGCGACTACGCGGTGTGGGTTCCCGCGCTGATCGTCACGTTCGTCTACGGGCTGCTCGCGGTCTTCGGCCTCGACCAGGCCCGCGAGGACGTCCTCCACACGACGCTCTCCCAGGCCGTCCCGTATGTGCTGATCACCGGTGTGGCCGTGGTGTTCGCGGGGCTGATCCTGGGCGCCGTCACCCACACGCTCGCCCGGCAGTTCGGCGGCGACGGCTCGTGGCAGCCCACCGTGGGACTCGCCATGCTGATCATGTCCCTGACGGATGCACCGCGCCTGCTGTTCGCCCTGTTCCTGGGCGGTACGGCCACCTTCGTCCAGGCCGTCGGGTGGGCGACCTGGGTGGCGGCCGGCTTCCTCTTCACCTCGATGGTCAGCCGCTCCCACGACCTGCCCTGGCCCAAGGCCCTCGGCGCCTCCGCCATCCAGCTGCTGGCCCTGCTGTTCCTGATCAAGCTGGGCACGCTGTAGGCGGCCCGGACCGCGAGCCCCGGGCGCCGGTCGCATCGCGCACATATGGAGGGGCGCCCCGACCCGGGGCGCCCCTCCGCATGTGATGCCCCGGCACAGCGGAGACACCCCGCCGCACGGAGCGACGGCTCAGCTGCTCAGCGGCTCACCTGCGCGCCGGCTCAACCGGCGAACCCCTGCGGCTCACCCTGCGCACCGGCTCACCCGGCGAACCGCTGCGCCGCCGATCCGTCGCACGCGGCGAGCCGCGCCCGTTCCTCGGCACCCGGCAGCGTCATGCACAGCCCGGTGTCCGCGGCGGGCCGGAAGGTGGACCCGTTCCGCACGAACTGCTGTGCACCCGCCCCGGAGCAGTTGCCGAGCTCCAGCCCGGCCCCGTCCCGGACCGTGCCGTCGCTCTGCACGCACCGGTCGTGGGTCTGGCCCGCGTAGAGCGCCTTGCCCTGCGCGTCGTACCACCACTGCTGGTTGCGCTTGTCCGCCGCACCGCAGGCCCAGCCGCGCACGTCCGTGCCGACCGCGCTCGCGGCCCCGTCGGCGTCCAGGCAACTCCCGGTGCCCTCGTTCCGCAGCTGCCCGAAGGCGTCGTCCCAGGCGAGCCGGTAGAGCTTCGGCTCGCCGCGGCCGGCGGGATCCGCGCAGGAGGCCTCCCGCACTCCCTGCTGCCCGGCCCGGTACATCTCGGTGAAGCACGCGGCGAACGCGCCGTGCCCGCGCACGTTCGGGTGGAAGGACTGGCGGACCGAGTTGGAGTCCGGCGGGAACGGGTTGGTGAGGTCCACATACAGCCCGCGGGCCCACGTGTTCTCCATGCACACCTCATGGCCGTGGAAGAGCCGGGAGGCGTCCAGGAAGTCGGCCCCGGTGTGCGCGGCGGCCGCCCTGATGCCCTTCTCGAACTTCGGCACCGCCGTGTTGCGGCCCCAGGCGGCGTCACTGGTGTATCCGACGCAGCCGCCGACCAGCTTGCCCGGGAACTTGGGGTTGTCCTTGATGTCCGGACCGATGGGGCTGGGGTAGGCCATCAGGACGAGCTGGTAATCGTCGTCCGCGTACCCCGCGTCGCGCATCACCGTCCGCAGGTCGCCCACGGTCCGCTCCACCTTGGGCACCAGGCCGTCGACCCGGTCCTGCCAGCCGGGGTCGTACTTGGGCTCACACCGCCCCTGGAAGGTCAGATAGCGAGTGACGCAGTCGGTCATCACCGGCCCGAACTGCAGGTCGTCGTTGGCCCCGACGACGAGCATGATCTGCTTGAGCCGCGTGTTGCGTGCCTTGATGGCCAGGCTGTCGCTCTGCACCAGCTCGTCGGCGTACTGCTTGGTGCCGCCGATCCGGATGTTCTGGGTGCTCGCACCGGAGCAGGCCACGTTGTACGTCACGTCCGCATCGATGCCCGTGCGGTGTACGGCCGCGTCGGGCGACCGATGGCACCAGTTGTCCGGACCGTTGGTGCCCGGCTCGTAGGTGCCGACACCCTCCCCGGAGATCTCGCTGTCACCGAGCGAGATGAGGCTCGTGCTGCGCTCTCCCAGCGGCCGCTCCTCCGGGCTGCCGTAGAGCTCCCGGGCCTCAGCAGCCCGGATCTTCTCCAACTCGGGCGGCAGCGGCGTACTCACACGGGCGTCCGCCTTCGCGGCCGCCGCCCCGCTCGCGACCGCCCCGCTCGTGGGCGCGGCAGCCGCCACGCCCGCACCTCCGCACACCATGAGCAGAGCCGCCGCGAGCGCGGTCGCGGATCTCCTACGCGCCATCAGGTGGTCTCCCTACGGCCGGCAACATTGTTACCAGCGGTACCTACCCGCAAGTACCGGAGAAGGGAACCACCCGTGCGGACCCCACCGCACAGCGCTCATCCTCGACACGCCGCCACCGAGACGGAGTTACCGACCCCGTCGGCCTTCCGACCCGCCCTCAGGCGTCGAGAACCTGACCCTCCCGGCGGACCACAGGGTGCTCGACGGACCAAGGGAAATTGATCCACAGATCCGTCCGCTTCCAGACGTAGTCGCACTTCACCAGGGAATGGGACTTCTCGTAGACGACCGCGCTGCGCGCCTCGGCCACATGCTCGGCACAGAAGTCCTGCACCAGCTTCAGCGTCTTGCCGGTGTCGGCGACATCGTCGGCGATGAGCACCTTCTTCCGGCTGAGATCGACGACGTTGGGGACCGGAGGCAACATCACCGGCATGGCCAGCGTCTCCCCCACCCCGGTATAGAACTCGACATTCATCACATGAAGGTTCTTCACATCGAGCGCATAGCCCAGCCCGCCGGCCACGAAGAGCCCACCGCGGGCGATGGAGAGGATGATGTCCGACTCGTAACCGTCGTCGGCCACCCGCTGCGCCAGCTCCCGGATGGCCTGCCCGAAGAGGCTGTAGGTCAGGTTCTCGCGCTCGTGCGCCTGCTCGTCACTCACAGGTGGCCCTCTGCTCTCTCGTCCCTCAGTTGCCCGACCGGCTGCCCGGCCGGTCACCCCGCAGGCCACTCGGCCGCGGATCCGCCTCAGACATGGGTCCGGTGGAAGTTCAGATACGAGCGGGACGGCGTGGGCCCGCGCTGCCCCTGGTAGCGGGAGCCGTACCGCGCCGAGCCGTACGGGAACTCCGCGGGAGTCGTCAGCCGGAACATGCACAGCTGGCCGATCTTCATACCGGGCCACAGCTTCATGGGCAGCGTCGCCACATTGGACAGTTCGAGCGTCACATGGCCGGAGAACCCCGGATCGATGAAGCCCGCCGTCGAGTGCGTCAGCAGCCCCAGCCGCCCGAGCGAACTCTTCCCCTCCAGCCGCGAGGCCACGTCCTCCGGCAACGTGATCACCTCGTAGGTCGAGGCCAGCACGAACTCCCCGGGGTGCAGGATGAACGGCTCGTCACCCTCGGCCTCGATCAGCCGCGTCAGATCGGGCTGCTCCACGGCGGGGTCGATGTGCGGATACCGGTGGTTCTCGAACACCCGGAAGTAGCGGTCCAGCCGCACGTCCACACTCGAGGGCTGCACCATGGCCGGATCGTAGGGATCGATCCGCACCCGGCCGGCGTCGATCTCGGCCCGGATGTCCTTGTCTGAGAGAAGCACGGGCCGAGACTACGCGCACGGAACGGGGCCGGCCCAATCGGACCGGCCCCGCGACGCTGAGCGCCTCCTCGGAGGAGGACGCCGCGCCCTCACCCCTTCCGCTGCCGCACCACGGGCACCGCCTGCCGCAGCCGCCCGCACTGGGGACAGCGCAACAACCGCCCAGGGCCGATCCGGGAGGTTCCGAGCTGCTGCATCGGGAACGTCGTGGTGCTGAAAACATGCCCCTCGGCACACCGGACGACAGTGGATTCCATCGCTTCCCTCTCCCCAGTCACGTGGATGCGTGGACGACAAAAGCCACGTTAGGGGATGAGTCCGACGCTCTGACGCCCGGCACTCCATCCCCACCGTACGCCCCTCAACTCGCCCACCCAGCCGCCCGGAACACCGCCCGGAACACGCCCGGACCACAGCTGCGGACGCGATTCCGGACACACCGAAGAGCCGCGGACACCCCGCGAGGACAACGACGGAACAGCGCCGACGAACCGGACCGACGAAGACCGGGCGACACCACCGCCACCCGCACCGACACCCCCACGCCCCCGGAACAGCAGAAGGACCCAGGCCGTATGCGACCGGGGTCCGCCATGAGGTAGAGTGTCCGACGACGAGCCAGCCCATACCCGGCTCCTCGCGGGCGTAGTTTAATGGTAGAACATGAGCTTCCCAAGCTCAGAGCGCGGGTTCGATTCCCGTCGCCCGCTCCATGACGAAGACCCAGGTCAGTGACCTGGGTCTTGTTTGTTGTGTAGACCTGTTGGGGCCGTCCGTGCCCTCCGCGTGCCCTAACTCCGTGGAAAGCACGGCTATAAGGGCACTCCCCGCACCACCAGGGTGGTGTGGGGATCACTCCGTCTCGAATGACGAGACGCATTCGACCTGCGGGTGAACCAAGCCCGGCAGAAGGGCCGCGACACCAAACAGCACGTGTGGCACTGCTCCGTACGGGCCGCACCCGAAGACCGGACCCTCAGCGACGAGGAATGGGCCGACATCGCCCGCCGCGTCGTGGCCGCCACCGGAATCGCGCCCGAGGGCGATCCGGACGGGTGCCGCTGGGTCGCGGTACGGCACGCCGACGACCACATCCACATCGCCGCCACCACAGCGCGGGGCGACTTGCGCAACGAGAAACACTGGAACGACTTCCTCACCGCCGACCGCGAACTGGAAGCCGTCGAGAAGGGACTACAGCCTCCACCGCATCGCGCGCGGCGACCGCACCGCCGCCCAGCGCCCCACCCGCGCCGAACAGGAGAAGGCCCGCCGCACCGGGCGATCACAGACCGCACGCGAGCGACTTCGCGGCACCGTGCGGACCACCGTTGCCGCCGCCAGCAGCCAGGAAGAGTTCATCTCCCTACTGGACGCCAACGACGACGTACTGGTGGAGGTACAGCGCTTCCCCTCCGGCGACGTCCGGGGCTACAAGGTCGCCCTCGCCTCGGACACCAACGCGGCCGGAGAGCCGGTGTGGTTCTCCGGCTCCAAGCTCGCCCCCGACCTGTCCTACCCCAAGATCCACGAACGCCTGACCGCCATCGATAAGCCAGCGCCACACCGCCAGGCCAACCCCTGGCACCAGGCCACCGCCACCCTCGAACGCATCCCCCGCCGCCTCGACCAAGGCGACGACGACGCCTCCCAGGCCCACCTGGCCGCCCTCGGTGAAACCCTCGACGCCCTCACCCTGATCGCACCGAAGGATCTCCGTCCCGGCCTGCACCAGTCGGCAACCATGTTCGAGCGCGCCACCCGCTCCCGTATCCGCTCCGACCACGACAAGACCCGCGCCCTGCGCAGCGCCATGCGCGCAATCCTGCGCCAGCCAGCCCCCAAGGACGGGGCCGCACTCGCAATGCTGCTGGACGCAGCGCTCCTCGCCGTCATCGCCGCCGCCCGCTGGCACGAAAAACGCCACCACCAACAGCAAGCCATCGCCGCCCGCCAAGCCGCCGCACCTCTCCGCGACGTCTACGAGCAAGCCGCAGCAACACCGCTGGCCGCACTCGCCGAGCGCAAGCCCCCGCACACAACGACAGCCCGCCATGCGGACCTCATACGCCAATCCCTCCCCGGGCACGCGGACCGAATCATCAACAGCCCCGCCTGGGAGGCTCTAACCACCGCGCTCACCGACGCGCAGACCGTCGGCCACGACCCCGGCCGCCTACTCCAGCAAGCCGCCGACCAACGCACCCTGGACGACGCACACTCCCCCGCCAAGGTCCTGGTCTGGCGCATCCACCGCATGAGCCAACGCCCCGCACCCAGCCCCCGCGCACGAGCCGCCCAAGCCCGCACCACCACTCGCCCTCGCTCCACCCACCAGGTAGAGGCACCCCGAGAAGCCACCCCTCACACCGCCGCCCACCGCCCTGGTGCCCAGCGACGACGGTGACTCATCACAGGACACCCGCCTCCCCACGGAGGCGGGCGTCCTGTCTTCCCCGTTGATTACGGCAAGTACGTCTTCTGCCACTCCACGGAGGTCATGTTCAGCGCGGCCTCGGCGAGGCTCTGTGCCGAGGCTGTCTTCAGCTTGGCCACGCTGCTGTCGATCCAGCCCTGCACGTTCGAGCAGCCCTGCTCGCGATACTCGACAGCCTGGATGAGGCACTCAAGCTTGTCAGCGTCGTGTGCGCAGATCACTTCGAGGGAGTCGCCATTCTCGTACTCGTCCACGATCCGCTTGGCACCGGCCTGTACGGCTGGGTGAGCGGCGGATACCTGGTCCGCGGTGACCTTCTCGTTCGACGCGGCGTCCAAGTAGCGCCGGCCAATGTGCGGGATGTCGCTGACGCGGGTTTCCTGGGTGTCGTGCCAGAGCCCGAGGAGCGCGGTCTTCGCGGGGTCGGCGCCTTCCATCATGGCGAGCACGGAGCCGATGAGGCCAACGCGGAAGGAGTGCTCGGCGATGGTCTCGGGGTCCTTCACGCCAGCGATCCACCAGCCTGATCGCTTCGCCCGCTTGAGCATTCCCATCTCCAGCAGGAAGCTTGCTGTGCCTTTCGCCTGCTCCTGCTCTGTGTCCGCCATGGCTCCTCCGGTCTGTCACGCACGGTTCTCGCGTAGAACGTAATGCACGGAGCTGAGTTCGTGCCGGGATCGCTTGGAGATTCGGTCGTCGTCGAGGAGCTGGGCCGTTCGCTGATCCAGTCTGTTCGCCAGTTCGGCGGAGGCCAGCGGAAGCCAGGGCTGAGACGACAGAAGCGCCCACAGCGAGTGGGCGTAGAGATCGACGTAGCCCGGTGCTTGGTCCAAGCCCTCCACGAGCCCCCGCATGAGCCGGAGTGGTTCCCAGTCGGTTGGCCGATCCCTCATGAACCCGTCGTTCGCCTGGGGCTCGCGGATGGCTCCGAGCCAGTAGGCCCAGTAGTTCAGGTTCGCCGCCTCGGCCGTATCGTTGTCGGCCATCGACCGGTCGATGAAGTCCCGCAGCGGTTGCGAGTCGCCCAGGCGTACGAGGGCCGTTGCGGTGGAACGCGCAGCCGCCCAGTGGGGAGTCCACCCTCGCGCCACGATCAGGTCTCGCCGGACGTTCAGGGCATGGCTCATCCACGAGATTGCTTCGCGGCTCCGGTCGTAGGAGCACAAGTAGAGCGCTTGGCGGTGTAGCAGTATCCCGTCTTCGCCCGCGCGGGCCGCAGCCTCCGCGGTGTCCCGTAGCTGGGAGAAGAACCGGCTGCGTTCCGGAGCCGACAGCAACGGCGCGGCCGGAACTGGTCCACGTCGGGCCTTGGTCGATCTTGATGCAAGCGCTGGAGGCGTAGTGCCGTTGAGTGACCAGGCGAGCATGTGGGCCGCATCGCGGGTGTGCACCCAATCGGCGAGCGGGTGACGCTTATCGGCTGACGGCTCGATAGTGGCGCTGATGATGCGGTCCGCGTCCATGGCGGGGTCGAGGAGACCGAGGACGGCCGGATCGCTACCGAGTCCGAGTAGCCGACGCCGGAGTTCGAGAAGGGAGCCCGCCTTCATGTTCGCCAACGGTCGGCGCCCGGACTCCCACCCCTGCCAGGTTGCGAGGTCCACGCCCATGGCTTCCGCCATGCCGGCCTGCGTACCGCTTCCTGGAACGCTTTCCCTGGCCATACGGAGCACGAACCCAGCGATGGTGCCTGCCGCTGCCCTTCCGCGCGCCGCCCCTTTCGCGGCCATGCCGCCCCCTGTGCACTGCGTCGTCTAACCCGTACCCACAGTCAGTACTACTCCAATGACAACGACCGTAGGTTCTGGCTGTGGGATCAACCAGGGCCTCCGCATGGCGATTTGGTTGACCCCTGATGCCGCCGAGCCGGACGCCCAGGTCCGGGTGATCGGCGGCAGGTAGGAGAGCGCCTGACGTCCGGCCGACGTCAGTTCGGGCGTTCAACGCCACCGGAGGGACGACCCCGTGACCATGACAGCGATCCGGCCCAACGCGATTGGTGTCCCCGGCTACAGCGAGACCTGGCCGTGCGAGGCAGGGTCCGTCAGCCGCGCTCGCAGCCTGGTCAGAGCCGCTTTGAGCGCCTGGGGCTTCGACCATCTCATCGAGGACGGAACGCTCGTCGTCTCCGAACTGGTCAGCAACTCTGTGCAGCACACAAGCTGCCGCCTGGTACGTGTCAGCATCACCCTGGCCACTCATCAACGCGTACGGATCGCGGTCTCTGACAAGTCCCTCAGCCTGCCCGAGCCCAATCTGCTGGAGGACGATGCTGAAGAATCGGAGGCCGGTCGGGGTCTTCTCCTGGTGGAGACACTGGCCGATCACTGGGATGTCGAGCCGCACCGCTGGGGGAAGACGGTGTGGGCCGACTTGCTCACCGAAACAGCCGACCAATCGGCGGTGGAAAGCGTATGAGAGCCCGCCACGCGAAGCAGCGCCGCTTCTCCCTCACCTTCCACGACCGGTCGGGACGCAGTAGCCGGACGAATGCCGAGCTGGACGAGCGCCGCACTCCGGGCGCGGCCTGGGCACACCGTCCGGCAGCTCCGGAGCATCTGGCCGAAGGTGCTCCTGACGAAGCCGTTCTGCGGCGGTTTCTGGAATGCATCGCTGGCGGCTGGAGGACGCCGACGAACCGGTGCCCGTCACCCGGGACACGGTGGAACGGACAGTCGCACTGGTGCTGAGCAAGCGGTTCGACCCGGTGACGGACGGGGAGGCCGAGCACACCATCAGTACGTTGCGCGGCTTTCTGCTGGCTCTCGCTGACGCAGCCGAATCGGAGTTGGACACGGGTCGTGTCGTAGTGCGGGAAGTCGTCAATCGCGCACGGGCCACGGCGTACGCCCCACTCGGCACCTCCAGGGCAGACGCCCGTAGCGCGGCCGAGACGCTGCGCGACGTGTTGACCCTGCTGGAGCGGGAGGGCTGGGGCCAGGCTCCCGGTGCGGTGAAGGAGAGCAGGCTCGTGATCGGCGAAAGGTGACCCCCTCGTCTGAACACGACCCGCACTCGCAGGAAGTCCGGCCTGCAGCAGCAGGAGCCGGGAGAAGGAAACAACCCGTAACTGAACGGAAGGGGAAACGGATGGGATGGGGCACCGGCAAGGGTGGCAGTGGAGGCGAGGGCAAGCACTCCGGAGGCAAGGACCCGGGCACCTCCAAGCCGTCGTCCGACACGCAGCACCCCAAGGACGAGCCCAAGCACAAGGGGAAGTAGGCACTCACGGATGACAACCGACCCCCGTGCCGCTGAGCAGGCCGCCATGAGCGGCCTGCTCAGCAGGCTCCACCAGTCACTCCATGGCCCGCTGGCCCCCGAATGGGAAGCGGCCTTCCACGCCGTTCCCCGCCATGCCTTCCTTCCCGACACGGTGTGGCTCGGCGACGACCTGGCTCCCTGCAACTGCCAGGACGACTTCGATGCCTGGCTACGGGCCGCTTACGACGACGCCCCGGTCGTCACCCAGATCAACGATGGCCACGCCCCTGGTCCCGAGGACGACCGCTGGCCCTCCTGCTCCGCATCGGCACCCAGCATCGTCTTCCGCATGCTCGACATGCTGGATCTTGAAGGTGGGGAACGCGTTCTGGAAGTCGGCACAGGCACTGGCTGGAACGCCGGCCTGCTCGCCCACCGGCTCGGCACCTCCCTGGTGACCACCGTGGAAGTGGACACACTCCTCGCCGACCAGGCCCGCGCGAACCTGGAAGCCGTCGGCCTGAGCCCGCACGTCATCACCGGGGACGGAGCCGTGGTCGCCGACCGTGCAGTGGACCGCATCGTGGCCACCTGCAGCGTCCGCCAGGTACCTCGGCGCTGGGTCAGCGGCGTGGCTCCGGGTGGGGTCATCCTTCTTCCCTGGGAGAGTCCGTGGCTGTGTTACGGGCTGCTGCGGCTCACTGTCCAGCCGGACGGCCCCGCGGTCGGTCGCTTCCACCCGCACTCGGCGTTCATGCTCATGCGCGGCCAGCGCACCGACCTGCGGATCTTCCGCGACGTGGTACGCGACGACCACATCCCCACCGAGTTCACCTCGGCCCTGTCGCCTTGGGCCGTCAGCGGGGACAACTGGGCCGCGCAGTTCGCCATCGGCCTGCAGCTCCCGGATGTGTGGTGTGCCTGGCACCACAACCCTGACGTGGACGGCGTGGAAACCCGCCTGTGGGTAGCCACGACCGACGCCACCTCCTGGGCCGCCGTCGACCACGACGGTAAGACTGACGACGCCTTCGCCGTCTGGGAGCACGGGCCCCGACGGCTGTGGAGCGAAGTCGAAGCCGCGTACCACTGGTGGACCGAGGCCGGACAACCCGGCCCCGAACGCTTCGGCATGACGGTGACCTGTGACGGGGCACACCAGCCATGGCTCGACGACCCCGAACGCCCCGTCCCCCGACGCGTCCAGGGACAAAGTACGTGAGCAGGACGGTCATGACCCGGCACCCGTCACCGCCTGGCTTTCCCGCCACGGCCTACGGGCTGGTGACTGACCAGTCACGGCGTGTGCTGATCGTGCAGCCCCAAGGCAAGGGCGCCAATGCGCCGTGGCGTCTTCCTGGCGGGCTCGTTGAAGGAGGCGAGACACCCCGCGAGGCCCTGCGGCGGGAGCTGCGCGAGGAGCTGTCGCTCGACCGAGCAGCAGGCCCCCTGCTGGTACAGGAGTGGGTTCTGCCCCACACGCCGGGCCGCCGCGCGAGGATGACGTTCCTGTTCGCCACCCCTCCGGTGACTCCGCAGGAGGCCAGCCGCATCCTGCTGGAGCGCCGCGAAGTGGCCGCCTGCCGCTGGATACCGCCGGAGGCGGCAGTGGAGCTGCTGCACAAGCGGCACGCCCTCCGCCTGACCCGGGCCTACGCCGGGCCGGTACCCGCCTACCTCGAACACTGACCACCAGACCGACCGAGAGAAAGCCCCGCCCATGTCTGACTTCCCAGAGCGCACCCTGCGCATCGGCACCCGCTCCAGCCCCATGGCCCTCGCCCAGACCGAACACGTCAGCGGCCTGCTGCACCAGCTCCTCCCCGAGCTGACCATCGAGACCGTGCCGACCACCACAGAAGCCGACCGCTGGCAGGGCGACCTGGCCCAGCTCGGGGGCAAGGGCCTGTTCGTCAAAGCCATCGACCAGCAGCTCCAGCGCGGCGACATCGACATGGCTATCCACTGCCTCAAGGACGTCCCCGGCGACGAACCCCTCCCCAAGGGCCTCATCTTCGCCGCCATGCTGCCCCGCGCCGACGTACGCGACGTCCTGCTCGTCCCCCACAAATCCACAGCCAAGTCCCTCGGCGACCTGCCGTCCGGAGCCACCGTCGCCACCACAGCCGTACGCCGCAAAGCACAGATCCTCGCCCGCCGCCCCGACCTCAACGTCGTACGCGTACGAGGCGCAGTCGGCACCCGCCTGGAGAAACTGGACGGCACCAAAGGCGACCTCAACGCCGACGCCATGGTCCTCGCCCGCGCCGGCCTCGAACGCCTCGGCCTGACCAGCCGCATCGTCTACCAATTCCCCACCGACGAGATGCTGCCCGCCGTCGGCGCCGGCGTCCTCGCCCTCGAATGCCGCCGCGACGACACCGCCGTAACCGCACTCCTGGAACAGCTGAACCACGCCCAGACGCAAACCGAGGCGACCGCCGAGCGCGTCATGCTCCACGGCCTGAGCGGACACTGCAACAGCCCCATCGCCGGATACTGCACCACCGACCCCGACGGACAACTCTCCCTGCGCGGCATGGTCTTCTCCCGCGACGGCTCCAAATTCGCCCACGCCCACATCTGGGGCGAAACCTCCAACGACCCCGGCACCCTCGGCTCCCGCGTCTGCGCCGAACTCCTCCGCCAAAACGCCCGCGACATCATCGACGGCATCCCCCACTGACCCGACGCCAACGAGCGACACTCCAAGACGACCAAGAACGCCAGGAGCGGGGCGAGGGATACTCCGGCTGCGACACCGCCAGGGGGCACTGCGCCCATCCGACCCGGGCCACCCGCTACGAGAGAATCGCGCCGCCCACCTCGCCGGACTCCACATCACAGGTATCTTCCCCTGGGCGGCCACCGGTGATCGGGAGGGCATCGCCCTGTCGATCCGAAGGGGTCACCCAGGCGGCGCAGAACCGGAAGCGAACCGGCGATCTGTTCCAGTGGGGTCCTGCGACGTCTGCCCCATGTCCGCTGATCGAGGCTGCGAAGGCAGAAGTGAACTCTTCGCCGAGGTGGGAGCGAACGGCCTTCCGTCGGCCTCTCGGCCTCCCGTCCGCCGCAGGAGGCGCCTCACGGAGGTGTAGAAGCGGTCGGGGAGGAATACGGCGTCGGCGACGATCATGGCGGCGGAGAAGTACGGGAGTCCCATGAGTACCGCGATCCCCAGGTGCATGCCGAGGAGCATCGGGAGGAGGGCGTACTTCGGTCTGCTGAACAGCAGGCATGGGAAGGCCACTTGAAGCAACACCGTCAGGTATCCGGCGACAGCGATGAAGGTGGTCTGACTGTCGACCATGTGCGACAGTGCCGGCCAGGGCCGGAACAGGTCGAGGTTGAGTACATAGTGGAGGGCGGTTCCGTCACCCCAGAAACTGCCCTGCACTTTGTAGAGACCCGCAGCCCCGTAGAGGAGACAGACCTGGGCCGCGATGACCAGCATCCCACAGTTGTGGATGAGCGTCGTCAGGTATCGCCGCGCGGTCCCGAGCTGGTGTCGCAGGCTGGAGTTCTCCGCGGGTGCCGGAAGCCCCGCAACTGTCGCACCGGGACGGAGCCGGTGCCTGCGCGCGTCGAGGGACCACCGGCGTCCGCATGCGGTGAAGCAGAGGTAGACGGACATGAGAAGGATCAGGTTGTCTCCGCCATCCGTCATGAAGATGGTCCGTGCGTGGAACGAGGCCACGATGACCGCGAAGGCGACGGAGATGGCCCTGGTGTGCCAGCCCAGCATGAAGAGCAGGGAGGTGACGAGGGCCAGGGCGTAGCAGGTCTCGAAATACGGGCGCCCCGAGTACAGAGTGAGGATGCTGGACCAGCCGGTCTGCACGAACAACTCGTTGGCGAGCGCGGGCGTCCAGGGCGAACCGGGGCCCCAGAGCTCGTCGCGGTGCGGGAACTCCCGCAGGAGAAAGACGAGGTAGAGGAACCCGTAGCCGATGCGCAGCACCGCCGCGGCGTACAGGTAACCAGCCCGCTCGGTGAGGGCAGCACGGCATGACCTCACGGTGTCGAACATGCGTTTCCTCGCGGTACCGACGGTCTGTGCGGTGGCCTGCCGCGTATCGGGCGAGTTCGGGGAATCCGGGTGCTCAGTTCGCACGGGGGGTCACCTCCCACCACGGCAGATGCCGGACCTCTCCACGAGGGGGTGCCGCGGGCTGAGAACTTCCTGCGGTTGCCGGCGGCGCGATCGGACGGGTGTGCACACGTAGCTGAACGCTCTCGAAAGAGCCCCGCCGGTGCGCAGCGACTCGATCCGCCGCGATGTTCCTCAGGTACTCCTGCATCATTCGAGCCCGTTCCGAATGGGGTTGATCGTCCCCGCCGTGTGTCTCGAGGTAAGAGGCCCAAGCCCTGCGAAGGGTGTTCTGCGCAGTGTGGCTCGGAAAGACACTGTGCCTGACCGCTGCATCATCCACCGCAGACAGATCGAACCAGTCACTGACCTGACGGGTTCCGCCTTCCGTAGTGTGCATGGTTCTCACCGAGATCTTCTGATTGAAAGATTGCGGGTTCGGGGCGAAGAGTTTCCAGTTCTGCTCGAACAGAGGGAAGATCCATGCGTTGATCTGATCCTGGTATCGTTTCGAAATGGTACTGGGTGGCGCCACGTGCAGAAAAACGAAAAGCAGATGGATGAGGCATGTGGCCACGCACAGAGTGGCGACGATCTCGACGACTCGTCGCAGCGGGCGAGAAAGTGCGGAACTCTCCCGTGGGCGCGGCGATGTACCAGCCGGTCTCTGCCTGCTTGCCCTCGCATCGTCGGTAGACGCCTCATCGATCAGTCCGCTTTCCATTCCCTCACATCCAGTAGCTCGGAACTGCGCCGCCCGCTCAACTTCTCCCACTGATAACCCGGTGCGGGTGTGGCGGGACCCTCAGGGCCCCGCCACACCACTGCCCCATCCGTGCGCCACCGACTGAACGCCGGACCTACCGGTCCTGCTGTGCACGCTTGGACAAGTTTTCCGTCCAGCTGCGCATGTTCACGAAACAGTCAGCCGGCGGGTCGACCAGAAATGCGGCCTCCTTACACTGCCTCCCGGCAGGGCGCGGGCCCGTCACCGGCACGCTTGCCGTGCTCACACTTCTTGCCGTGGTGGCCAGAGGGCTTGTGATGCCCACACTTCCCATGGCCCTTGCACGGCTTGTGATGCCCACACTTCCCGTGACCCTTGCACGGCTTGTGATGCCCACACTTCCCGTGACCCTTGCACGGCTTGTGATGCCCACACTTCCCATGACCCTTGCACGGCTTGTGATGTCCGCTCTTTCCGCCACCCGTGGTATTCCCGGCGGTGTTGCCCTGGGTGATTCCGGAGGTGTTGCCCTCGGTGTTTCCGGCCGTGTTGCCCTGGGTGTTCCCGGAGGTATTGCCGGAGGTGTTGCCGTCGTTTCCTGCTGTGTTACCGACAGTGCTCCCCTGGACGTTGCCTTGGGTGTTGCCGCCCACGGTGTTGCCTGCGATCGATCCGCCGCCGCCCGTGATCAGGCCGCCGGTGCCGCCGGTGAGGATGCCTGTACCGCCCAGGACGCCGCCCAGAACGCCCGTCGTGGTGCCTGTGGTCGATCCGCCGTTCGTGGTGCCCGTGGTGGTCCCGGTCGTGGTACCGGTAGTGGTGCCCCCGTTCGTGGTGCCCGTGGTGGTACCAGTCGTGGTGCCCCCGTTCGTGGTACCCGTGGTTGTCCCGGTCGTGGTACCCGTGGTCGTGCCGGTCGTGGTGCCGCCGTTGCACAACGGCCGGGTGATCTGGTTGCTGTCCAGCGTCACGGAACCTTCGCGCGCCAGCGCCCGGCCTTCGATGGTCGCCCCGGTGTTTGCGGTGATCGAGGTCAGCGCCAGGATGCTGCCCACGAAGGTTGTGTTGGTTCCGAGCGTGGCGGAGCTGCCCACCTGCCAGAAGACGTTGCACGGCGAAGCGCCGTTCACCAGGAGCACGCGGCTGGCAGATGCCGTCGTGAGCGTTGATCCGATCTGGAAGAGGAAGACCGCGTTGGGGTCGCCCTGGGCGTCCAGGGTCAGCGTGCCCGTGAGACCGATGGAACTCGACGCGGTGTAGACCCCAGGAAGAAGCGTCTGTCCACCCAGATCACCGGAAATACTGGCATCCGAAGCCTGGCCCGCGGCGTTGTTGTACGCCGTGGTCAGGTCGCTCTTGGCCTGTTGGGCTGCGGCATCGGCCACGTGGGTGTCCCCGTTGACGATTCCGGGCGGGAACCCGCTGACAGCGGTTCCGGGGTGCACCCCGAGGTCGCCGTTGATCACGGTCGGCCCGGTGTTGGTGACGGACTGGCCTGCGAGGACGGCGTAGCTCTCTGCGGTACCGAGAGGGACGGCTGTCGCAATGGCCTGCGCTCGAGAGGCGGTTACTGCGACCATGACTGCGGCGATCATCGCGATCACCGCGAGCCACGCGGGGACGGCACGCCTGGTGAGCGCACCACTGAGGCTGGATCTCATGAAGATTCCTACCCGTGTACGAGACTCTGCGGACAATTTCACGGCCCCTCGCGCTTCATCAGATAATCGCTGCGGCACATGCCAACGGCATGTGCTTGGCGAGGCCGAAGGCGGCGAACGGCATTCACCTGACGAGTGAGGTCTGAGCGAGGCGACTCGCGCCGTTGCACGCCCCCTGAAAACTGACTGCAACGTCGGGGCGAAGCACTGGCACACCATACGCATTTTGACTAGGGCTTATGCGCATGCAACCTCTCCGACACGACCCCCTCCCCGACGGCCATCTGACGCCGAAGGCAAGAAACTGCATTTCAAACAGGATGAAGGGCCCTTTAATCGTGCCGATCTCCACCGTCAGGCGAGCCTCTCGAACAGCCCAAAGAAAAAAGCCCGGGCGTGGCGCCCCGCCGCCACGCTGTCCTGCGAAACAGGCGGAGCTGTTCGCCTCCGACGCAGACAGTCGCCAGAAAGGTACCGCTACACGGTGTGGAAGGTAATATAATTCGAACTTCAACCGCTTTTGGTGTGCCCAGAGAGCACCTCGGGCGCCTTCTTGCCAATCGCACCGTGAGAGCTTCGGCCCAGCCAGCCCTCGTTGTGCCGTCAAGTACTGTCCGACAGGGACCGTGCCTGAGTTGTTGCAGTCGTCGAGGCGTCAACGATGGAGTGCTCGGGCACCCTTCCTTCCGTTGAATCCGCCGTGAATTTCCGGGCCCCTCCGGACATCTGGCCGTACCGCGCCAAAGCGACCTGCCGGGACATACCGCGACCGGAATAGAGAGGTTGTCCAGGAAGCGCGGCCCACCAGCGCCAACGCTGGATTGATGGTGTCCTTCGCCGGGGTCGGCCGACCCTTCTGCCTTCTCTGTCCCCAGCTACGTGTACTGCTTCTGGCTCCGCAGCACCGCCTGCCGCTGCGTCCTGCAGGATGCGCAATAGTCAGACAACTGCGCGGCACCCCCACGGTCAGCCATCCCGTTGCGAAAGAGCAGACGTTGGCACAGTGGGCCGCTGTGCGAGCCGGGTCTCCTGATCGGCTCTTCTACTCATCGGCATCCGGCCAGGGGAACTGTCGGAGCGGAGACCGTGGCAAGTCGGGACACTCCGCCCCGCGAGAGGTAGCGAGGGCTGACGCGCCGCGTGCCCCACCCGTGCCCTTCCGAGGGGGAAACGGCGGTCAACAGCGGCGGCACCAGGCCAGTCACATGAGTCGCCTCTGGCACGTCCTCGCAGGTCAACGTACATATTGATCTTGCAGGCGCAGTTGATTCCCAAGCTCAGAGCGCGGGTTCGATTCCCGTCGCCCGCTCCAACGCGAACCCCCAGGTCATGGACCCGGGGGTTCGTTCATTGTCGAGCCGCGACATGCACCGCTCAGGCCGCATACGGGGTGAAGGTTACCCGGGAGTCCTCCGCTGTGAGCGCAACGTTCAGCGAGCCGTCCAGGGCCTTGGCAAGGCGACGCAGCAGAGGAAGCGTCGGGACGGTGTCTCCACCCTCGATGCGCGAGATCTGCGGTTGCGTCATCTCCGCACGATCGGCCAGTTCGGTCTGAGACAGGCCGAGTTCGACGCGGCGGTCGTAAATGGCCTGTCCGAGGTCCCCGGCGAGACGTGCGTCGATGTACTCCTGGTCGTACTCCACAGCTTCACCGAGAAGCTGCTTGGTACGACGCGTCTTCCACTGGTTGTGGTTCATCACGCCTCCCTGACTCGGTCGTAGGTGTGCTGGGCCGGACCATGCTCGGCCTCGCAGGCTTTCTGCGCCTGATGGGCACGCTCGATCTCGGCAGTCTCATGCATTCTGGTCTTGCGGAAGACGGTCAGCAGCACGATCCGCCGGCCCGGGGCGAGCCAGTAGGGGATACGGACGGCATCCCCGTCGAGCGCCAGCCGCAGCTCACGCAGCTTGCCGCCCAGATGGCGCGAATACGGCTCGCCGAGTGTCGTGGGCTCGGCCAGTAGACGGTCCGCCTTGTCCTCCACGCGGCGATAGAGGCGGAAGGGCAGCAAATCGAGCCAGTCCCGCACCTCGGGCTCAACCTCGATCACATACTGCCCATCCATGCACTCAACGATATATGCGTTAGATTGCATACCGCAAGCTCACGCAAGAGGGCATGGGAGGTCAGCGGCCACTGGCTGCGGCCAAGTACCGGCTAAAGCAGCACGGGCACGTACCACGGCATCCCCCGGCATCCCCCGGCGGGGCGCTCTGCGCCACCCCAGAGAGGGGGGCACCCAGTCCATCTGACACCGGTCAGCCGAAGCCGTACCTGCGACCGCGACCAGGGCGCGTGTGAACGCGGAGCTCAGCACCGTCGGCCGCCGTGCCCGATGCGTGCCCGTCAGGGCGGCGATTCACGGTCAACAGCGGCTCTCCAGGACCTGCCCAGCAATGGCCGGAGAGCCACGTCTCAACAGGTCAGCACCTGGTTCCCCGCTTGATGTCCGGTACTTCCCAAGCTCAGAGCGCGGGTTCGATTCCCGTCGCCCGCTCCATGACGAAGACCCAGGTCAGCGACCTGGGTCTTGTTTGTTTCTCTGGGTCCCGTTGGTTTCTGGGAATGATGCCGCAGACGTGCCGTCGGACTGACATGCCCTATTTGGCGTGGGGTTGGCAGGCGAGGACGTAGGCGTCGGCGGCCATGACGGTGTCGCAGGCCTCGACCGCGCGGCTCGGCTGATTCCCGCCCGGGTGCAGTGGGCCGACCGGATTTCACGTGGAGCCGACGTGGACCGCGGCGATGCGCGCCATGCCGGCCAAGGCCATGGTGGGCGCGGTGGCGTAGCGCAGTACCGCTCTCGGCTGATGCCCAGGAGGTCGCTGTGCGGAAGCAGGGTTCCTTTGAAGAACGCTTGGCTTTGTCCTGTCCCGCCCCTCCGAACAGAGGCCGACCCGGTCCCTGGGGCCAGGGCCGGGTCTTGGGGTGCGGCTCTCGTACGGGAAAACCTTCCGCGCCGTGCCGGCAGCGGGGTCCCACTGCTTGCTCTACCGCTCGGTGGACTCCGCGGTGGGCCGGTCGGAGAGCTTCAGCCAGACGACGCCGCCGATGATCAGCGCGAGCCAGGCGGCCTTGCCCAGGGTGAGGGTCTCGGGGAAGAAGACCGGGCCGAGCAGGGCTGCTCCGACGGCGCCGATCCCGGCCCACACCGCGTAGCCGATGCCGACGTCGATGGTGCGCAGGGAGATGCTCAGGGCCAGCAGGGTGAGCAGGAAGAACACCACCGCGACGATCGACCAGGGCAGGATGGTGAATCCCTGGCTGCCGCCCACCGCGAGGGCGTAGCCGACTTCGAAGATTCCGGCGAGCAGGAGGACCAGCCAGGCCCGGGTGCGCTTGCTGGTTGCGGCGGCGGGGCTCGGACCGGTGGCGGCGGCGGTGGTGGCGGTGGTGGCGGTGGTGGTGGCGGTGGCGATCGACATGGCGGTTCCTCTCGGGCGTGTGTGTGACGGAGTGGGGTGGGCCGTGGCGGGGATCAGGCGGCACCGGTGAGCTGGAGCCCGACGACACCGGCGATGACGGCGGCGATCCCGAGGAGCTTGCGCCAGTCGAAACGCTGGCCGAAGAAGAGGGCTCCCAGGAAGACGATCCCGACGCCGGCGGCGGAGGTCCAGATCGCGTAGCCGACCCCGACCTCGAAGGTGATCAGCGCCAGACTCAGGACGTAGGTGGCGATGCCGCCGCTGACCAGCGTGGCGACCGACCAGCCGAGGCGGGTGAAGCCCTGGGCCTTGCCCGCGGAGATGGCCACGGCGACCTCGAAGACGACGGCGATGGCGAGGTAGAGCCAGTGCATGACGGGTTCCTTCCGGATGTGTGGTTCACGGAGTGGTGCAGAAGCGTCAGATGGACGCGGGGTGGTGCAGGGCGCGGTAGCGGGTGAAGGGCACCAGCGCCCGCCTCACGGGCAGATGCCGGGCATCCCGCTCCAGGGGAAGCGGCTCGGTCCCGCCGCTCGGGTATCCGGGCCGGTAGTCGAAGCCCCACGCGGCAGCCGTGTCGCGGCCCACCGCGTAGTGGACCTCGGCGATGCCGTGGGCGGCGGCGAAGCGGTAGCACATGCCGCAGGGTTCACCGGTCGCCAGGAGTACGGCGCCCCGGACCCCGGCGGGTCCGTGCTCGCGCACGGCCTGCCGGATCGCGGTGATCTCGGCGTGGGCGGTGGGATCGCCGGTCTCCAGGACGAGATTCACACCGGGTGCGGAGACCTGGCCGTCGGAGTGGAGCAGTTGCCCGACGAAGGGGGGCCCACCGGAGTCGACATGATGGACGCAGAACTCCACGGCCTTGGTCATCAGGTCCCATGGGGCACGGGTGGGTTCGCTCATGACACGGCCAGGTCTTCCAGGGCGCGGCGGATGACCCCTTCGGTTGCCACGCCTTCGATGCGCCGCTCGCCGATCACGAGGGTCGGTACGACGGTGATCTTCTGCCGTGCCGACTCGGCCAGGGCCTCCCGGTGCCGCTCGGCGTACCACTCGTCGTCCAGGGCCTGGGTGTAGCCGGCCGGGTCCAGGCCGGCCTCCTCGGCCAGGCGTGCCAGGACTGCCCGGTCCCCGATGTCGAGGTCCTCCCGGAAGAAGGCCGCCATCAGACGCTGGTGGTAGGCGTGACCACGGCCGTGCTCCTGGGCGTACTGGGCGCCTCGGAAGGCGAGTTCGGTGTAGGGCTGCGGGGAGACGCTGGGCAGCTGCATCGGGATCCGGTGGTGCCGGGCCATCGGGTAGACGGCACGGTTCCAGATCTCGGGCAGGTAAGGGTCCTCCGGGCGCAGGGTGGGCGTGGGGTGAGGGCGCAGCTCGTGGGGGTGGTGCACCACTTCGACCTCCGGGAGGTCCGTCACGGCCCGCTCGATCAGCTCGTCGGCGATCAGGCAGAACGGGCAGACGTAGTCGGACCAAATGTGGATCTTTGCCGCCATGTTCGCCTCCGGCTTCCTCCGGCGCACCTTGTGTGCGCCGTGCCTGTACCTTCGGTCTTCACACCGGTGTCAGGTGCAACGCCGACGACCCCGGTTACTCGACAGGCGGCCAGGAGGAGCCATGCGGATAGGCGAGTTGGCGGAGGCAACCGGGGTGAGCAGCCGTTCTCTCCGGTACTACGAGGAGCACGGTCTGATCCGCTCCGAGCGCACTTCGGGCGGATGGCGGGACTTCGACCCGTCGATGGTGGACCGCGTGGTGATGATCCAGCACCTGTTCGCGGCGGGCCTGGGCAGCAGCACCATCGACCAGGTGCTGCCCTGCCTGGACGCTCCGCTTGAGCAACGCAACGGCGAGATGGAGCGGCTGTTCGCCGAGCAGGCCGAGCGGCTCGCGGAGAAGCAGCGCGACATCGAGCGCGAGCGCGAAACCCTCCAGGCCCTCCGCCGCGAAACGGCCCTTCCCGGCGCCACCCCCTGAAGCGATCGGCGCCGTGGGCGCGGCGGGCGCCCCCCGCCGCGTTGCTCGCGGGCACTCGAAGCCCTCGCACAGGCCGGACCGGTCGGCACGCTGCTGACCTGCTGACCAGGGGAGGCCGGATGGCCGGGCACCTCGCGGGAGCGTGCGTCATGATCGAGCGGGACGGAGCGTGCGTCATGATCGAGCGGGACGGAGCGTGCGTCATGATCGAGCGGGACTTGATCCATTGATTGTGGGTTCGGCCCCGCCCGACCGTTGGAGGTCATCGGACTCCCCGTGCCGGCCTGTGACGCAGCGCTCGGTCCGGAGGCAGCAGAGCTGTGTCAGTCGTCGTTGCTTGAGTCCCTGGCGGACCCGGCGGGCGGCCGGGTCCGCGGCGCAACTCTCCGGGGGTCCCGGTGGGCTTCGGCGGCATCGACGGAGACGGCCCGCCGGTGTCCGCGGAATCTGCGCCGTCGGCGGTGCACGCGCCGGACAGCAGTATGGCGAGCACGGCCGCGGACACGGTCGTCCTGCTCCTCATCGGCCCCCCGTTCGACGCCGGCGGGGCGATGTCCGTACACGGCGGTCGTCGGCCTGTTGTCGACCTGTTCTCGGCCGGAGGAAGTGCGGCCGACGCGGCATGAAGGCAGGACGCGCCTTCGGGGAGGGCGGGGAGTGGGGAAAGGCGTGCCCCGGACCGTGTGGCCGGGGGCGGTACGTCAGTCCTTGCCCGCACGCTTCCGGATATCCGTCGCCGCACCGACACCGAGCATCAGCACGGCCATGCTGATGCCGAACGTCAGGCTGTCCGACCAGGTGTCCTCCCACAGGCGTGACATCACCCCGGTGAGCGCCCCGTATGTCACCGCCACACCCACGCGCTTCCCCCACAGCATCATGGGACGCTCGTACCCTTCCCGCTCCTCAGGAAGCGTCACCGGGTCGGAAGCGGCCGGGTGTGCGGGACAGCAGCCGTTCCCATGACGGCGTCCGGTGTTCCGGGGTGACCCGTTGACTGCCTGAGAACGTGTCGGCTCCTGAAGAGGTGGAGAGAGCGGTGATTCGTATGGTTGTCAGCCCGCGTTCGTCCAGGCATCCGGGCGGGGCGACAGTACTGCGGAGACCACCTCGTGGGACGAGGTCATGACATCGGCGACGAACCGCGTCCGCTTGACGCCGAGTCGGCGCAGTGCCGAACCGTGGTCGGCGACGACGACGAGAGAGACCGCGCGCAGCAGAAGCCGCCACAGCGCCATCGTCGGGCGGCGCACCGGCCGGGGCAGGTCCGCCAGGGAGGCGTGCAGCCGTTCGCAGTGGAAGGGGACGTGGCGCTGCTCGTCGGCCAGGATCCGCCCCGCCACCTCCGAGGTGAGCGCGTCGTCGGTGCCGTCGCGGAGGGCGCGGTAATAGCGCAGCGCCACCACCTCCGCGATCATCAGCATCAGCAGTTCGGTACGGAGGCCCAGGAGACGCCGCAACCGCACGAAGACGACATCGCTCCAGTGTCCGGGCAGCGTCGCCACACCTCCAGCCGTCAGCAGCCGGGCGAGAAGACGGGCGTGGTTCTGTTCCTCGGCTATGAAGAGCCGCACCGCCTGCCCATAGTCGGGGTCGCCGGCCTGGTCCGCTTTGCCGATCAGGTTGGCGCCGTCACCGTCCTCGCCGACCTGGAAGCGCTGGATGCTGGTCCACACCGCCGGAGGCAACGTCGCGCCCTGCTCCCAGTCCGGATCACCCAGCGCCCGCCGGCGCGCGTGCTCGTCCTCGAACCGCCCTGTCCACTTGGCGAAGCCACCTGTATCCATCCGGATCCCCTTTCCGGGGCACAACCGCCGCGCCCTGGAGAGGGACGACGCAAGCGGACACCCGAACCGTTCCACTGCCGCCGGGAGCCTCAGCCGACATCAGCGTCGGGCAGTCCGGGATCGGGGCAGCCGGAGGTGCCGCGGCCACCGTCCCGGAGCGCGACTGGGAGCGGCCCATGCACTCCCCGGGGTGGGCCTGGCGCGTCAGCTCATCCGGCCATGCCGTCGTGTCCGGCGCCGGTCTCCCGGTCGGACGACGTGTCGCCGGTGCTCCGCCCTCGGCTTCATGAGACCAGGCCGAGCAGCTCGTTCATTCCGTACGGGTACAGCCATGGGCTGTGGTCACCGGTCCGGAGGCGGTCGACGGCGATCAGCGCGTCCGCCGCGGTTTTGCACCTCGGATGACGCCGGGCAAAGGCGGAGATGCGGGGTCGCTGCGTGGCAAGCCAGGCGGCAACCACCTGGGGATCGCCCTCGTGCCACCACGTGAACTCGAACTCCTCCCAGAGGAGCTCGGTCGCCCAGTCGAGAGCGAGACGGACGAGCCCGGCGTCCGCCGCTGGTCCGGAAAGCCCGGCGAGGTGAGCCAACCACGGCTCCACACTCTCCGTCGCATGGGCGATTCCCTCGATGAGTTCGGTGAGGTCCGCAGGGGGACGGCCGTCGACCAGCGCGAGGGCCAGCAGTGCGCGGAAGGCCCGCTCTGCAGCGGCACGTTCGGACGCCGGCCAGTCGGCGAATCCGGCACCGAGTCGGCCGAGATGACCGAGCTCCTGGGAGGGATCTGCGCCGTGCCCGTCCGGTCCCCAGTAGCGCAGTGCGCGGGGCATGAGGCGACGCCACAGGACGGGGTACTGGTCCGCCTCCCAGTGGCTGGGGACCTCACGCAGGAAATGCCCGAGGAGATCGTCCGGCACGGCAGCGGGCTCGCCGCCGAGGATGTGCAGCTCCGATTCCGGGGTGCAGTACGTACAGCCGTCCACCGGACGGTCGAGCTCGGGAGGCGAGGCGAAGACCCGGTCGGCCTCCGCCAACGCGTGCCGCCACACGGTGTACGGATCGGAGTCAGGAGAGAGGGACATGAAGCGACCTGCCGGTGGGACTCCGCGCAGGGGGCCTGGCGAAGAGAGCACTCTACAGCTCCGGGCTTCCGCGGTCTTGAGCCGGAGCCGTGGAGCCAGGCCGGTCCTCGGATGACAGCTGGGCGCCGGTGCCGGGAGCTCCGGTGCGGCTTTCGTCGAGGGCGCGCAGCACCCGGGTGGTCGGGTCCGGTGCTGCCGCGTCCCGGAGGCGGTCGGTGAGCAGGAAGCGGTCCGACTCGAACGCCGATCCGTGTTCGGCCTCGCTCAGGAAGAATGTTCCACCGGCTGGGACGGGGGCCCAACCGCGCGACAGCGCATACTCGATGACCTTTCGTACGTCGGCTGGGTGGGGGTACTGGGAGTCGGTCGCACAGCCCCACGGCAGGACAGCCCTGGACAACAGATCCGCCTGGAGGGCCCGGCTGTTCTTTCCTGCGCCCCAGACGCGGAGCCGGACACATCTGTGGCAGTCGCGCTCACCGGCCACCTGGAGAATGCGGCCCGACCAGGTGAACTCCCGCCCGTCCACGGACAGCTTCCGCAACCGTCTCCGCACGATTCCCCTGTTCCGCTGTCCGGTTGGCCCCTGTGACCGCTCGTCCGCGCCGGACCACTGGCGCGTGATCACTGCACCCCGTCTCGTCGCCCTGGTCCGCGCCGACGCCCTCGAGAACGGGGTCGCTTCGTCGAACGCCCCGAGGCCCCGAGGCCCCGCGGCTCGCGCGGCCTTGCCGAGGGGATCTCAGGAATCCCTGCGCCGTATGTGCAGATGCCCCTGGCGGGGAAAGGACGGCGGCGCCGCGGGCAGGACTGCGTCGAGGCCGTACCCGCTCTTGTCCGCGACGCGGCACGATGCCGGGTTGTCCACCTGGTGCAGGAGTTCCAGGTGCTCCAGCGCGCCGGCTCCCACGACGTCGAAGGCCCAGCCGGTGAGCGCCTCCACAGCGCGCGGCGCCACTCCGTGCCCGCGGGCGTGCGCCGCGGTCCAGTAGCCCACCTCGGCCGACGGTTTGCCGGACGCCACCTCCTTGAGGACCACCTGGCCCGCCAGCCGGCCTTGTGGTGCATCGGGTCGCACTTCGAGAACCGCGAACCCGAACCGGTTCCCCGCTGTCCAGCATCGCTCCTGGCTTCGCACCCACTGCATCGCCTCGCCCTCGTTCTCAACGGCCGAGCCGGTCCAGTGGCGCAGTACGGGATCCCGGAACACCTCGACGAGAGCAGCAGCGTCCTCCCCGCGCCAGGGACGAAGTACGAGTGCGGGAGCGGAGGGCGTCGCGCCCGCGTGCAGGATGGCGTTGTCGTTCACCTGCCGATCGTATGCGGAGGTGTTCCGCCCCCACGGCCCCGACGATTCCCGGCCCGTCACCGTTCCGTTCGGACGCGCACGGCCTCCATGGACCAGTTGACCGTCGGGGCCGGACTCTCCGGTGCGGGCCAGCCGTCGATCACCGCGAGGAGCTGGCGAGCGACGTGTCGGCCAGGGCCCCGGCGCCTCTTCGCGCCTCCCTGGTCCGTCCCACCGGCTCCGGCCCTGGTGTCCGTTCCGCGGTCATCCGTCCGCGGAGGACTCCGCGCGCCTCAGCGCCGCCCCGGCCGGGCCGGTGAGGAAGGCGCGGATGTATCCGGCCACGGTGTCCAGGTGGCTCTCGAGGAGGAAGTGTCCGCCGCCGGGGATCAGATGGATCTCCGCGTCCGGCAGGTCCCGGGCGAAGGCGCGGGCGCCGTCCGGGCCGAAGATCTCGTCACCGGCGCCCCAGACGGCCAGCAGGGGGACGTGCCGTTCCCGGAAGTAGGCGTGCACGCGGGGGTAGAGGGGCGGGTTGCTCGCGTAGTCGCGGAACAGGGCGAGCTGTACGAGGTCGAGGCCCGGTCGGTCGATCTCGCGGTGGTCGGCGGCCCAGGTGTCGGGGTCGACCAGCTCGGGGCGGTCCACTCCGTGCAGGTACTGCCAGCGGATGGCGTCGAGGGAGAGCGCGCCGCGGACGGCGGGTTCGGTGCGGGGGCCCGGATCCTCGCAGTACGCCCAGACGGGCTCCCAGAAGTCCGGTACGAAGCCGTCGTCGTAGGCGTTTCCGTTCTGCGTGATCACGGCAGTGACCGCGTCCGGGGTGCGCAGGGCCAGCCGCCAGCCGATGGGGGCGCCGTAGTCCTGGACGTAGACGGCGTAGCGGGTGACGCCGAGCTGGGCCAGGAGCGCTTCGGTGAGGTCGGTCAGGGAGTCGAAGGTGTAGGTGAACGCGTCGGCGGGCGGGGCGTCGGAGTTGCCGAAGCCGAGGTGGTCGGGGGCGATGACGTGGAACCGGTCGGCCAGCGCCGGGATGAGGTGGCGGAACATGCGCGAACTGGTGGGGAAGCCGTGCAGGAGGACGAGCGTGGGCGCCTCGCGCGGTCCCGCTTCCCGGTAGAAGAGCCGGTGTCCCCGGACGGTCGCGTAGTGGTGGCGGATCTCAACCATTTCTAACCCCTTCGATGCCTTATGAGGGTTACCGTTGAGCGCCAGTACACCGCCCATGGAGTAACCTGTCAAACGACTTGATGGGGTTATGTGAGCCGAGTGTCGAGTGAGAAGGTGGGCGCCGTGCTGGACGACCAAGCCCTGATGCAGGCACTGAACAGCACCCCTGTCGTGGACGGCCGACGCCGCGACCTGTGGCGTGACGACCACGAGCTGGACAGGTGTGCGCGGGCGTACGGGGGCCACGGCGGCGCCGCGGAGCGCCGATGGCTGCGCACCGCGCGGGACGCGCTCCAGGCGGTGGAGTCCGGCGCGCCCGCGGAGCCGCGGCTGCGCCGGATCCTGGCCGGCGTCCGCAAAGTCCCGCGGCCCGGCGCCTCCGGGATCGAGTGGCACGTGGAGATGCCGCCGGAGCGCCGGCCGGCCGTGGAGCTCGTGCTCGCCTGGGCGGACGTCAAAGAGCGCCTGCCCGGCCGGCTGCGGCCGTGCGGAAACCCCGACTGCCGCCTCTTCCTCCTGGACCGCAGCCGCGCCAACACCGCACGGTGGTGCTCGATGAAGACCTGCGGGAACCGCCTCAAAGCCCGTCGGCACCAGGCCCGCACCCGGGAGACGGAGACAGAGACAGAGCCGGGGACAGAGACAGGGACAGGGACGGGACTGGGGACGGGGCTGGAGACCTCATGACGGCCTCGCGGCCGGTGCGGCGCCCGGCCGGTTCCGCACCCGCTCGACGGCGCCCGGCCGGTTGCGCAGCCGCGCCCTGACGGCGGTCGGCAGCACCGCACCCGACCGCGCGACCACCCCCGCACCCCGACGCACCTGGCCGAGCCGCAGCCCGCTACGGGGACGGCGCGGGCTGGCAGTGCGGGCACCAGCGTGTGGTCCGGCCGGCGACCGTGGCGGAGCAGAGCCGGGTGCCGCAGCGGGGGCAGGGGGCTCCGCCGGGGGCGTCGCGGCAGCCGGTCAGCCAGGTGTCACGGGGCGGGACGTGCCCGGCGCGGACGGAGGTGCGCAGCACGCGGCGGAGCGCCCGGTGCAGGGCCGCGCGCTCGTCCTCGGTGAGGGAGCGGGTGGTGCGTGCGGGGTGCAGCCGGGCCTGCCACAGGATCTCGTCGGTGAGCAGGTTGCCGAGCCCGGCCAGGAAGGACTGGTCGAGGAACGCGGCCTTGAGCCGGCCACGGCGAGCGGCGAGGGCCGCGTCCAGGGCCGCCCGGGAGACGGTCAGTGCGTCGGGGCCCTGCTCGTCGAGGCGGCGGGCGGCCTCCGGGTCGTCCGCGTACCAGAGCCCCTTGAGCTTGCGCTGGTCCCGGTAGCGGAGCTGACGGGGTCGGCGGGTGCCGCCGAGGGTGAACAGGATCCGGTCGTGGCGGTGCGGGGGATCGTCCGCGTCCGCGCAGACGAGGCGGCCTGTCATGCCGAAGTGGAGCAGGAGAGTGGGGCCGTCGGTGTGCACGAGGAGCCACTTGCCGTGCCGCTCGGGCTCCCGCACCTCGCGCCCCGCCAGGTCCCGGCTGAGCCGCCGTGCGCTGGTGCCGTGCAGGACGCCGGAGTCGCGTACCTCGACCCGCCGGATCGTCCGGCCCTGGGCGCAGTCGGCCAGGATCTCGCGGAAGCTCTCGACATCCGGGAGTTCGGGCATGTCCGCCACCTCGTCCCGTGGTCATACCGGTTCCTCCCCCATCCGCCGTGCGGCCGACGACCGTCCTCCGGCGCCCTGTGACCGGAGGGCGGGCACAGGTGGCCGGCCACGAGCAGTTGCCGCAGGCCGACTTCCGGGCGCCGTGGATCACGGCTTCCTGTGTCGCCGACCAGCGACTCGCGGTCGCTGTTCCATTGCACAAGCGAAGCATTCGGCTGCGGCCCCCATCAGCCTACGAGTATCCGGACACAGCCGCACTCGGGACGGGAACGCGGTGGGGCCGGGGCGAGCAGAGCGGAGGGCCGCCGGATTGCCGACCCGCACCGACTCCGTTCCTCTCACGGTGACACGGAACCGACACTCCGCGTAGCGCCCCGAACCCGTCCGCCGACGATCCACCGACGATCACCGATCGGTAACTCCGCGTTCTTCACGGCTTCTTGGGAGACGCACCTCCGCTTCTCTTGTAGATTTCCCAGCAGATCGGTGGTGTTCATCGATGAAAGCAGGGATTCATGTCTTTCGAGCAGGAATGGGCGGGGCTGGTAGCCGACGCACACGCCAGGCAGTCGACTTCGATGCAGTTGAACGGTACGGGGAAGGGAGACCCGGGCGGGAAGAGCGGCGGGGCGGGGGACGGCAAGACGCTCAACGTGACCGCCTCCGTCCTTCGCAAGTTCGCGGGCAAGTCCGAGGAGGTGAGCACCTCCTTCGCCAAGGCCGACAACGCGGCCATGCGCGAGACGGCACTGGTCCCCGGCACCATGAAGGGATTCGCCAGCGACGATGCGTTCAAGGACTTCCAGGAGCTCTGGCGCAGCCAGATGAAGTATCTCGGCGGTCTCTACACCGGTGTCGCCAAGGCTCTCCGTGCCGCGGCCACCACCTTCAAAGCCGAGGACATCCGCCGCAAACAGGACATCGACGCAGCAGTACCGGACCAGGAAAAGCCGCCCTACGGACAGTTCGTACCCAGGAAGCCGCTCTACGGGCCGTACCCGCCCGACAAGCCGCTCTACGGGCCGTACGCACCGAGGAAGCCGCTCTACGGACCGTTCGCACCCGAGACGCCGCCCGCGTCCCAGCAGAAGTCATAGGGGAGCAGAACCGTGCCCGAAGTCCCCTCTCTCTCGTATTCGACCGTGCGCAACGTCGACCTCTCGGCGCTCCGCAAAGCAGTGACCGAATGGGGCAAACTCCCCAAAGCACTGGAAACGGTCACCACCACCTTCGGCCGCAGCGTGTCCGGCCCCCTGGAGACCTCCGGCTGGATGGGCGAGACCGCCGACGCGGCCTTCGGAAAGTTCCGCCGTGTCAGAAGCCAGATGAACGAAGCCGAGGGCCAGGCCCGAAAAATGGGCACCGTCATGTCCGAAGCCCTGCATGTTTTCGAAGAGGCCAAAGAAGGTCTCAAGAGCATCGAGGACAAGGTCAGCAGACCCGAGGGCGGCACGAAGAGCTACCTCAAGATCGACGCCGCGGAAGGCGTGGTCCGCCTCGACCTGCCCGACGGCCAGACCAGTCCCGCGACCGAAGAAATAATAGCCGACTACAACAAGACCATCCGAGAACACATAGAGAACGCGAGCCTCGCCGACCATCGCCTCAAGACAGCACTCCAGATCGACCCTGCGGGCAAGGGCTTCAACGACGACATCGTCAGTCACCTCGAAGACGTCGACAAGGAGACGAAGGATGACATCGACGCCGCTCTGAAACTGGCCCGGGAAAAGGGCCCGGGGATGAGCGAGAAGGAACTGTCCAAGTTCAACGGCCTGCTCGCCAAGAATGCCAAGAACGCCGACTTCGCCGAACAGTTCGCCCTCGGCATGGGCCCGAAGGGCACGATCGACTTCTGGCACGGCATGGCAAAGCCCAAGACGGAACAGCGAGGTATGGCCGGCTCCGCCACCATCCCCTGGAGCACGTCGGAGGCCGCTCGGCGCGCGGCTCTCCAGGACAACCTCGGAGTGGTGCTGGGACTGGCCAGCCGTTCCGAATCACCTGCCATGGAGACGTGGAAGAAGGACATGCTGGACATCAGCATGGACCGCATACACGCAGCCGAGGCGAAGGGGAAGCCGTACGCGAGCGGGGGCGTCTACAACGCTCAGGTGCTCAGCAACCTCATGCGTACGGGCACATGGGATTCGGACTTCCTCAACGACTATGGCGAAAAACTCCTGGAAAAAGACCGGGAGAAGGCCGTCAAGGGTCATGTGTACGACCCTCCGAGCAAATGGATCAGCGGCGGCCTCACCGACTCCTCGTTTCTCAATTTCGGCCCGAAGAACGACGCGGGCGAGGACCCCGTCACAGGTCTCATGAAGGCGCTGAACCACAACCCCGACGCCTCCACCGAGTTCTTCAAGAACGATGGCAACTTCGACTACCTCACCAAGGAGCGGGAGTGGCCGGCGGATGGCGAGATCGCCGAAAAGGGCGGCCTGAAGGACGTCATGGGCGGTTCGCAAGCTCTGGCCGAAGCACTGACCGCGGCGACCACCGGTCATGAGTACGGAGCAGAGCTGGCACACCGCCCGTCCCACACCCAGGACCAGGCCGACGTCATGTCGAAGCTGATCGAGGGAATCGCCGCCAAGGGCGACCACATCACGCTGGAGCCCGGCATGCACAAGCCGCTGGGCGAGGCGGCCGGTGAGTACGTACCCGACATCTTCCGCGCGCTGAAGGACGGGTCGCACAAGGAGCAGCTCTTCCCCGTGGAAGGTGCCACGGCGGACATGGGGCACTACGAGGCCACCCGGTTCATGCTCCGGCTCTCCCAGGATCCGGACGCCAACGGGACGTTGACCGCGGCTCAGAAGGTGTACATGGCGGATACGCTCGAACATCACCTGGCCGGCGACCTGCCCGCCGACCAGAAGTACGACGCCGGCCCGAAGGAGACCGCGCAGGAGATCATCGGCACCTCCGGGGAGATCGCCGGAACCCTGGCCATCGGGCGCCAGGAGGCGCTCATCGGGCCCGCCGTGGTACGGGACGCGGAGTTCGAGAGCGCCACACTCAGCGCCCGGTTGTGGGGCAACGCCGCCTTCGGCACCGGCGTGATCCCGGCCACCGTGAAATGGATGAGCCCGGTGGCCGGCGCCGCTTTCGGCTCCGTCGTGACGGGCGCGGCCGGGGCCGGGGCCTACGACATCGACGCCCAGATCTCCCGCAGCGAGAGCATCGACAAGGCCGACATCGCCTCCCAGAACTACGACCGGGCCCAGAAGGACGATATTCGGCGCAACGAGGAGATCCTCGAGAAGCTCGAGCAGACCCACCACGTCGACACCTCCAGCACCTGGTCGGAGGTCTTCTCCAAGGACGGCTTCGACGATGCGTTCACCCGGGTGAGCCGCACCGCACCCTTCCTCGACTCCATCGACCAGGTGAAGAGCCTCACCGTGGAGCGGCCCGACTCCTGATCCGGACCGCTTTCGCGGCACAGCCCTTTCGCCCCGTCGCGACGCGAGGGGTGCCTTCCGCACCGCACACCGGTGCGGGTCAGTGGCAGGTTCACGGATCCGTGAGCACGGAGGAGCACCGGCGGGACTGCCCCGCAGCGCACCGCTGCGGCGAGTCCCGCCAAGCAGCGCTATTCGAGGGGTACTTGGCTGACCCTCCCTCGGAGACTCCTATAGATTTCTCAGAAGATCGGTGATGTTCACCGGTGAAAGCGGGGATTCATGTCTTTCACACAGGAATGGGCTGGCTTGGTGGCCGGAGCACGGGACAAGCAGGCCTCCCCTGCCATGCAGTTGAACGGCGCCGACGGCAAGGACGACGGCAAATGGCTCCAAGTGACGCCGTCCGTACTCGACGCAACGGCCAAGAAGGTGGAGAAGGTCGACACCGCCTTCCAAAAGGTGGACAACACCGCGATGCGGGAGATGGAACAGGTACCCGGGTCGATGAAGGGGTTCGCCAGCGACGACGCCTTCAAGACGTTCCAGGAGATGTGGCGCGGCCAGATGAAGCATCTGCGCAAGCAGTTCGAGAGCACGGCCACGGCGCTCCGCAACGTCACGGCGAAGACGTTGGAGGGGGACGTGTACACCAAGGAGCAGGTGGACAAGATCGCCGAGGACCGGGACCGGAAGGAACACCCGCTCAAGTACCTCCTGGACCCGAACCAGAAGCCGCTGCTCTCCCCGACACCGCGGTACCCGTTCTCCACGGACCAGTATCCGCTGCTGAAGCCGCCGCCGTCGCAGAAGCCGGTGTACGGCCCCCCGCTGCCGACAGTGCCCTCGACCGAGCCGAAGTCCTAGGGGGAGCCGACTGATGAGCGACACTCTCGACTACCGGACGGTGCGCCACGTCGACCTGACCGCGCTGCAAGCGGTGGTGAAGGCGTGGAACAAGCTCCCCGAGGACTTCAGGGAAGTCCACACGTCTTTCGACCGCACGGTGACCAAACCGATGAGCACCGAACGGAGCGGCTGGCACGGCGACTCCCAGAAGGCGGCGGTCAAGCACTTCACGGTCGTCCAGAATCAGGTCACGGAGGCCGCCGGTCAGGCCGAGTGGCTCGGGAAGGAGATGTCCCGCTGCCTGAAGGTGTTCGAGAGCGCGAAGAAGGACCTGACGGAAGTCGAGTCCACGATCGCCGAGAAGCCCGAGAGTGGCGGGGACAGCTTTCTGAGGCTGGACTCCAAGGACGGCCGTGTGCATGTCGACTTGCCCGACGACGCGGACAGGAAAGACGTCAAGAAGGCCGAAGAGAGCCGTGCGAACCTCAATGAGCAGATCGAGAAGGCCCTCCGCGACGCGACCGAGGCCGACACGGACCTGAAGAAGGCGCTGACTTACGACCCGCGCGGCGACGGCTTCAACCGCGACAGCCCGGAGATGCAGGCGAAGAAGGATGTCGATGCCCTGTACAAGCTGGCAGGCGACGAAGATTTCAAGCGGGACCCGAAGCTGATATCCAAGGCCAACGGTATCTTCGCGATGAACGCCGGCAACGCCGACTTCGCGGAGGAGTTCGCCACACGCAAAGGCGCAAAGGGGGTGCTTCAGTTCTGGTACAAGGCCGCTCAGCCGGATTACGAGGACGCCTTGCCGCCGGACCCGATGGACCGTCCGAAAGGGGTGGACAAGCAGCTTGCCGCCCTTCAGGACAATCTCGGCAGCACCTTGGCCCTGGCCAGCCATTCGGACTCGCCGGCCATGGGGAAGTGGAAGCAGGACGTCATCGACCTCGGCTACCAGCGCATGGGTAGGCAGGCACCCGACGTGAGCATGGGCACTTCCCTTGCGCCGCCGCCCTACGGGTTCCAGGTGATGAGCAACCTGATGCGCACCGGGAAGTGGGACACCAGGTTCCTGCACGACTACGGCGAAGCCCTGCTCAAGACGGACAAGAAGGCCTTCATTCCACCGGTCGGCGTCGACAACCGCGAGGAGCAGATCGGCGCACGGAAATGGGGCAACTACGGGATCAATCCGCCGAACTATCTCAATTTCGGTCCCGCGTACGACCAGGGCAAGGACCCGTTCACCGGCTACCTGGAAGCACTGGGACACAACGCGGAGGCGTCCACCGCGTTCTTCAACGACGACGACACCTTCGAGTATCTGACCAGGAAGCGCCACTGGGCGGCGGACGGCCTGCCCCCCGAGGGCGGTTCGGACAACGGCGCGACCGGTCCCCGTGTCGCCCTGGGGCACGCCCTGGCCTCCGCCACCACCGGCCACGACTGGGACGCACCGCTGCCACATCCCCCGTCCCACACCGAGGACCAGGCCCGCATCATGACGGAGCTGATCAAGGGCATCGCGGAGAAGGACGGCATCGAGCTCGCCCCCGGCATGCACGAGGGGCTGGGCAGAGCGGCGGGCGAGTACACACCGGATCTCTTCCGCGCCCTGAAGGACGGGTCGGACGACGACCTGCTGTTCCCCGTTCAGGGCACCCCGATCGATGCCGACGAGGTGACCCACACGGCGGCGACCCGCTTCCTCGCGAAGCTCGGCCAGGACCCGGACGCCCACGGGAAGCTGATGTTCGCTCAGAAGATGTACATGGGTGAGGTCCTCGAACACCATCTGACCGGCGACCTGCCCGCCGGTCAGAGGTACGACGCCAGCCCGAAGGAGACCGTGCAGGAGATCCTCCGCGCCTCCGGAGAGGTGGCCGGCACCCTGGCCATCGGACGCCAGGAGGCAGTCGTCGGGACGGCCGTGGTGCGGGACGCGCAGTTCGAGAGCGCCACACTCAGCGCCCGGCTGTGGGGAACCACAGGCTTCGCCACCGGCGTGATCCCGGCCACCGTCAAATGGATGAGCCCGGTGGCCGGCGCGGCCGTCGGCACGATCGTGACCGGCGCGGCCGGCGCCGGGGCCTACGACATCGACGCCCAGATCTCCCGCAGCGAGAGCATCGACAAGGCCGACATCGCCTCGCGCATGTACGAGCGGGCGCAGAAGGAGGACATCAAGAGGAACGAGGACGCCTTGGACAAGCTCGAGCAGTACTACGGCGTCGACACCTCCGACTCCTGGTCAGAGGTCTTCTCCAAGCAAGGCTTTGACGAGGCTGTCACCCGGGTGAACCGCACCGCGCCCTTCCTCGACTCCATGGACCAGGTGAAGAGCCTTCCCGTGGAACGGTCCGACTGACCGGCCCGCACGCCCCCCGCGGCCGCTGCCGCGACGGCCCCTCGCCGCTGCCCGCCGCCTCACTCCCACGCCCCCACCCGGTCCGGGGTGAGGGGCAGGGTGCGGTGGCGGGTGCCGGTGGCGTGGTGGACGGCGTTGGCGAGGGCCGCGGGGGTGCCGACGATGCCGATCTCGCCGATGCCCTTGCCGCCGACGGGGTTGAGGTGCGGGTCGTGCTCCTCGATCCAGTGCGCGTCGATGTCGGGGACGTCCGCGTGCGCGGGGACGTGGTAGGCGGCCAGGTCGCGTTCGACGAAGCCGCCGAGCCGGGCGTCCAGCGTGCTCTGCTCGGTCAGCGCCATGCCCAGGCCCATCGTCATCCCGCCGATGAACTGGGAGCGGGCTGTGCGCGCGTTGAGGATCCGGCCCGCGGCGAAGACACCGAGCAGCCGGCGGGTGCGCACCTCCCCGGTGACGGTGTCGACCGCGACCTCGGCGAAGACGGCGCCGAAGGCGTGCCGTGCGTAGTCCTCCTGGGAGCGCACGTCGGTGGCGGTGTCCACGGTGACGATGCTGCCGCCGGACTCGCGCAGCTCCCGGCACGCCTTGTGCACGGCCCAGCCCCAGGACGCGGTGCCGGAGGAGCCACCGGCCAGCGACGCGGTGGGCAGGTCGCTGCTGCCGATGTCGACGCGGACGGCGTCCAGTTCCACGCCGAGCTCCTCGGCGGCGATCTGGGCGAGCACGGTACGGGCTCCGGTGCCGATGTCGGTGGCGTTGATGCGCACCTGGTAGCCGGGCCGGGAGCCGTCGCCCAGCACCTGGACGGACGCGGTGGACGGGGAGACGTAGACCGGGTAGGTGGCCGCGGCCACGCCCGTGCCCAGCAGCAGGTCGCCGTCGCGGCGGGTGCCCGGGCGCGGGTCGCGGCGCTCCCAGCCGAACCGGCGGGCGCCCTCGCGCAGGCAGTCGGCCAGGTGGTGGCTGCTGAACGGCTTGCCGCTCTCGGGCTCCCGGTCGGGGATGTTGCGCAGCCGCAGTTCGACCGGGTCGATGCCGAGGGCCGTGGCCACCTCGTCCATCGCGGATTCGAGCGCGTACATGCCGGGTGCTTCGCCGGGGGCCCGCATCCAGGAGGGTGCGGGGACGTCCAGCGGGACCACCTGGTGGCCGGTGCGGAGCCCGGCGGCGCCGTACATGACGCGCGAGGGCACGGCCGCCTGCTCCACGAACTCCTTGAACGTGGCGGTGTGGGTGAGCACGTCGTGTCCGAGCGCGGTCAGGGTGCCGTCGTCGCGGGTGCCGAGGCGCAGCCGCTGGATGGTGGGGGCGCGGTGGCCGACGACGGCGGGAAGTTCGCGCCGGGGCAGGACGACCTTGACGGCGCGTCCGGTGTGCCGGGCGGCCATGGCGGCGAGCACGACCTGCGGGCGCGGGGTGCCCTTGGACCCGAACCCGCCGCCGACGTGCTCGGAGACGACCGTGACCTGTGCCGGTTCGAGGCCGAACAGCGCCGCGAGTGTGGTGCCGACGAGGGTGGCGCCCTGGCTGGAGTCGTAGGCGATCAGATGGCCGCCCTCCCACACGGCGGTGGCGGCGTGCGGCTCCATGGGGTGGTTGTGCAGCGGACCGAGGGTGTAGGTGGCGTCGAAGCGGTGCGGCGCCGCGGCGTACTCGGCGTCGAAGTCGCCGGTCTCCTGGTCGGCCGGGTAGCCGCCGTTGGCCTCCTCGGGGTGGTAGAGCCCGGGGTGGTCGGCGCGGAGCAGCACGTCGTGCGGCTCCTGGGCGTAGTCGATCCGGAGGGACTGCGCCATCTCGCGCGCCGTTTCGGGGGTCTCGGCGACGGCGAGCGCCACGTACCAGCCCCGGTGCGGCACCTGCGGGGTCTGGAGCAGGGCGAGGATGGGATCGTCGGGTTCGCCGAGCCGGGGCGCGTTCTCGTGGGTGAGGACGGCGAGTGCGCCGGGCAGGGCCATGGCCTCGCTGTCGTCGATGCCGGTGACGCTGCCGTGCGAAACGGTCGCGGCCACCGGCCGGGCGTACACGCAGGCGGGCGGGGTGTGTTCGGCCGCGTAGCGGGCCGCGCCGGTGACCTTGGCGTGCCCTTCGCGGCGGGCGGCGGGGGAGCCCAGCACGGGTTCGCCTGCGCGGTCCCGGGAACCGGCGCGGTCGGGGGAGGTGGTGCGGTCCTGGGAGGTGGTGTCGTCCACAGCCATCGTCCTCGTCCTGGTCGTCGTCCTGGTCGTCGTCCTGGTCGTCGTCCTCGGATCCTCAGGCCCCTGAAGGACGGTTCGCGGCGGGCTGCGGGGGCTCGGCGAGGCCGGTCAGCAACCGTACGGCCACGCCGCGGGCCAGCGGCACCTTGAAGGCGTTGTCCGCCAGTGGTTCGGCCGCCGCCAGTTCGGCGTCCACGGCGCGGGCGAAGGTGTCGGCGTCGGCGCGGGTCCCGACCAACAGCTCCTCGGCGGTGCGGGCCCGCCACGGCCGGTGTGCCAGTGCGCCGAACGCGAGCGCGGCGTGCCGCACGGTGCCGTCCTCGTCGAGCGCGAGCACGGCGGCGGCCGAGGCCAGCGCGAAGGCGTAGGAGGCGCGGTCGCGGGCCTTGCGGTAGCCCGCGCGGGCTCCGGCGGGCGGTGCGGGCAGGGTGAGGTGCGCGACGAGTTCGCCGGGCCGGAGCACGGTGTCCCGCTCCGGGGTGTCGCCCGGCAGCCGGTGGAACGCGGCGGCCGGTACCGTCCTGGTCCCCTCGGGGCCGAGCAGTTCGACCTCCGCGTCGTAGGCGGCCAGCGCGACGGCCATGTCGGAGGGGTGGGTGGCCACGCAGTGCTCCGAGTGGCCCAGGACCGCCATGTCCCTGGTTGCGCCCTCGCGGGCGGAGCAGCCCGAGCCGGGCTCGCGCTTGTTGCAGGGCACGGAGAGGTCCTGGAAGTAGGGGCAGCGGGTGCGCTGCAGGAGGTTGCCGCCGGTGGTGGCCAGGTTGCGGAGCTGCCCGGAGGCGCCGGCCAGCAGGGCCTGGGCCAGCGCCGGGTAGTCGCCGCGGACGGCGGGGTGCGCGGCCAGGTCGCTGTTGCGGACGTTGGCGCCCACCCGCAGGCCGCCGCCGGGTGCGGTCTCGACGGTGTCCAGGGGCAGCCGCGAGACGTCGATGAGGTGCCCGGGGGCTTCCACGCCGAGTTTCATCAGGTCGACGAGGTTGGTGCCGCCCGCCAGGAAGTACGCGTGCGGCTGCGCGGCGAAGGCGGAGACGGCCTGCTCGGGGCTGGTGGCGCGTTCGAAGGTGAAGGGTTTCATGGTGCGGGTCACCTCGCCGGTGCGGCGTCGGAGGCGGAGTCGCGGTCGGCTGCGGGACCGCCGCCGGACGCGGGACCGCGGTCGGTCGCGGGACCGCCGCCGGACACGGGGCCGGAGGCGGGGTGCGCAGTGCCGGAGCGCGGACCGACGTGGCCGCTCGCGTCCTCCAGGGCCGCCACGATGTGCGGGTAGGCGCCACACCGGCAGAGGTTGCCGCTCATCCGCTCCCGGATCTCCGGGCGGCTCAGTTCGGCCGGCTCCCCGGTGGACCGCTGCAGCACCTCGCCCGGAGTGGCGTGCGAGGGGTGCCCCTCGGCGGCCTCGCACAGCATGCCGACCCCGGAGACGATCTGGCCCGGCGTGCAGTAGCCGCACTGGAAGGCGTCCCGCTCCTGGAAGGCGCGCTGCAGCGGATGCGGCTCCTCCGCGTCGCCGAGCCCCTCGACGGTGGTCAGGTGCGCGCCGTCGTGCGCCACCGCGAGCAGCAGGCAACTGTTGGCGCGGCGCCCCTCCAGCAGCACCGTGCAGGCGCCGCACTGGCCGTGGTCGCAGCCCTTCTTGCTGCCGGTGAGGTCGAGCTGTTCGCGCAGTACGTCGAGGACGGTGGTCCGGTGGTCGACGGTCACGGTGTGCGCGGTGTCGTTGACGTGCAGGGTGAGGGTCGAGCTGGTGGCGGTGCGCTGGGGGATCACGGGGCGCGCCTCTCGTCGGCTCTTGCGGCTGGTGCGGACTGGTGGGGACGGCGGGGCCTGGGGGCGGGGCGGGGGCTGCGGTCAGCGGCGCTCCAGCACGCCGCGCAGGAAGGCGGCCTGGCCGACGTGCTGCAGGGTGTCGCCGAGGACGCTGACGAGACGTACCCCGAGCGAGACGGGCGGATCCCACGCGTCGTCGACGATGCGGTCGAAGGATCGGGGGCCGAGGGTGCCCAGATAGGTGAGAGTCTCCTCGTGCACCGCGTCGTGGTAGTCCAGCAGCGGTCTCGGGGAATCCACCCGGACGGCGGCCACCTCCTCGGGCGTGTGGCCGAATCCGGTGTCGTCGGCCGGGAGGGGCAGCCCGAAGCGCTCCTCGAACCCCTGTGCGTGCCAGACCTGTTCCGTGCCCGCGGCGTCGGCGAGATGGTCGTCCTGCACCCGGGTGAGGTGCCAGATCAGCCAGCAGACGCTGTTGCCGCCCGGGTCGGGCGGCTCGTCGAGGTGCTTCCTGCGGATGCCGCCGAGCGCGGCGTGGACCTCGTCGTTCACCCGGGTGAAGGCGTCCGCGAGGAGGGTGGTTGTGTCCATGTTCGTGACCTTACGACCCGGAAGTGCACCGGAGTCGCTTCCGCCGGCCCCCGGCCGGTTCCGGACGTACGCGAACCCCCGCCCGCCGGCTCCGGGAGCGGAGCGGGCGGGCGGGGGCGTTGCCCCCGACGGCGGCGTGCCGAAGGGGTGCGGTCGGCTCGGCTACCAGCGGTACCAGCGACCGCGCCGACCGCCGACCGACGGCCGGACGAGGAAACCGAGCAGCCAGACGACCAGCACGATCACCGCGATCCACCACAGCGCCTTCAGTGCGAACCCCGCGCCGAACAGGATCAGCGCGAGCAGCAGGACGAGCAGCAAAGGACCCACAATCGTTCACCTCCGCGGCCCGAGTGCCCTCGTTTCCCGACTGCAACCGCACAACTTGACGAGCACGGGTCAGAAAGCGGACGGGAGGCGGACGGATCGCAACCCGGACGAGCCGCTGCGCGCCCGCGCCGCAACGCGCACGGGTCAGGTCAGGTGGGGACGACCAGCCGCGCCTTCCCCTGCTGGGAGGCGTAGTCGAGGGTCTGCCAGGTGCCCGACTGGGTGCTGGTGCCGACCGGGAAGCCGATCACCATGGCCGAGCGGTCCACCATCCACCGGTTCCGGGCCATGTAGGCGGCGTCGTCCAGCGGGTCGGCGGCCAGCTCGACGATCTCCGCGATGCGGTCCCAGGTGCGGTTGACGGCGTTTCTGGCCTCCGGCGGCTGCTGGTCCAGGGTGCCGGGCACCGCGACGGTGAGCCAGGCGTCGGTCTGCTCCGCCAGCCATCTGAGCGCCAGGCTGTCGATGCCGCGGCCGCCGCCGAGGTGGAAGTGCGCGTCGGCCGCGAACGGCGCCAGGTACGCCGTGAAGAGCTGCGCATAGTGGGCGGCGTCGTGGTGTCCCGCCGTACGGCTTCCGGTGATGGTCACGGTACGCATCGTCAGTGCCCCAGTCCCTGACTCGGTGGCTTCGGACGGCCATCCACCCGTGCGCGATCGCTCGCTAGGCCGCTTCGCATCCTCGCACGCGGGACCGACACCCCGGCGGGAAGCGGGCCGTACCGCACCATGGGGGCAGCCAGGACGGATCGGGAGGCGTACCGTGCCGGTATCGAGTGAATGGAGGCCATATGCCGTCCCATCAGCCCGAGTTCGCAGGGAGCCTCAACGTAGGCGAGCGGGTGCGAGCGCTTCGCACATCCCGGGGGATGACGCGGGCGGTGCTCGCCGGGCTGTGCGGGCGAGGGCCCGACTGGCTGAAGAAGATCGAGTCCGGAGAGCGGGAGCTGGACTCCTACTCACTGCTGCTCCGCCTCGCCGCCGCTCTCCAGCTCTCCGACCTGTCGGCACTCACCGGCGAGGAGGAACTGTCCCAGCCGGTCCCGCTGGGACGCCTCAACCATCCCGCGATGCCGGAGATCTGGGCGGCCGTGATGATGCGGGGCCTCGGTTCCTCCACCACGCGGGATGGCGCCGATGTCGGCGTACTGCAGGGACGTGTGGACCAGACGTGGCGTCTCTGGCACACATCGCGAAGCAACCGGACAGAGGTCGGCGCGCTGCTGCCCGCACTGATCCGTGAAGCCGAGGACGCGGCCGGAAGCCTGGAGGGGGCGGAGCGCCGGGCCGCGTTGGTCGCGCTGTCCGACACTTACCGGCTGACCGGCCAGGCGACGGCCTATGTGGCACCCGCCGAGCTGGCCTGGGTGGTGGCCGACCGTGCGCTGACTGCGGCACAGCAGGCGGACGACCCTCTCGCCATAGCGGCTGCGGCATGGAACATGGGCAACATTCTGCGCGAGACCTCCTACCCCGAGGAGGCGCTGCGAACAGTCTCCGAAGCCGCCGAGCTGCTGCGGCCCTCCTTGGACGACAGCGGAGCGAACGAACGGCGGCGCGGGCTGTACGGCGCGCTCCAACTGCACGCAGCTGTCACCTGCGCCCGCGAAGGGCGAGAGGGCGACGCCTGGCGCCACTGGGACGCCGGTGACCAGATCGCGCGGTCGCTGCCCACCGGATACACGCACCCCTCCACCGTCTTCAGCCGCGCCAACGTGGACTTCCACGCCGTGTCGGTGGCTACGGACCTGCGGACCTCGGGCCGGGCACTGTCTCTCGCCGACGACATCGACCCCGACGCGATGCCGTCCAGGGAGCGCCGGGCACGGCTCTGGGTCGAGGTCGCGCGCGGCCACCTCCAGCGTGGGGACGCGACCGCCGCGCTGCACGTCATGCAGCGGGCACGGACGGTCGGCGTGGAGACCGTCAGGTACACACCGTCGGCACGGAAGGCCACAGCCGAGTTGTGGCGCCGCGCGCCCCGTGCCCTGCGTGCCGAGGCGGGTGAACTGGCCGCGTCCCTCGGCGTCGCGGTCGCCTGAACGGGCAGGGGGACATCGCGGGTCAGGGGGACGGGCCGTCCCTCTGCTTCCGCTTCGGCCGCCTTAGCGTGAACGGCTCCTGGCCTCACTGGAAGGAGCCGATGCATGCACGCTACGTCCGCAGCGAATCCCGACTGGTCCCCGCCGGTCCACGCGCCGTTCGCGCTGCTGCCCGTGGGGGTGTGGTGGGACGCCGTGCGGGTTCCGTACGCGCGGGGGTGGGGCGTCGTCCGCACGCTGGGGGAGGCGTGCGGGGCCGTGATCGGGGACCCGCACCGGTCGTGGCTGTACTGGCTGGTCCCGCCCGGGGGCGGCGGCCTCCCGGCCCGGGAGGGCGAGGTGGTGCGGCTGTCGGTCGCCTGCTGGCTGCCCGTTCCGGCGCGGACGCGGACGGAGCCGCCCGGTCCGTACTGGGCCGTGCCCTACGGCGGCGCGGACGGGCGCGGGCTGACGGATCCGCTGCGGCTGCGGGCGGCCCTCGCGGACGGGGAGGCCGCCCGGTGAGCGGCGTGGTCGGTGCCGGGTACTGCCTGCCGTGCGGGGAGCGGCGCGCGGAGACCGTGGTGGTGGCGCTCGTGCACGCGAACTCGGGGCCGGGCGGGGCCGTCGAGGCGTGTCTGCCGCACGCGCGGGAGTACGCGGCGGCTCCCCAGGCCCCGCAGTGGCTGCGGGACGATCTCGCAGTGCTGGACGCGGGCGGCTGACTCAGTCCGGGTCCCGCTTCCGGTCCCGGCCGCGGGGCGGCCGGCTCGCGGCGTTGCGGCGCAGCTTTCCGGTCAGCGAGGTCGCGGCGGCGGTGAGGAAGACCAGCGTGTAGACGATCTGGAGCAGGATGACGAGCCGCACGGACTGGCCGTGCGGGGTGATGTCGCCGTAGCTGAGGGTGGCGAGCGTCAGCAGCGCGAAGTACAGGGCGTCCAGCCGGGTGCGCAGACCGGTGAACTCGCCGGGGTGATGGGACATCACGAAGTACGCGGAGGAGAACAGCAGCACGGACAGGCACATCAGCGAGACCAGCGCGACGACCGTGCCGGGCCGGTCGAAGAGGGCGTCGCGCATGTGTTTGACCAGCAGGACGGCGATGGCTGTCAGCCCGATGCCGAACACGGTCCAGCTCAGTACCGGCCGCTCCGGGCCCAGGGTGTGCTCGGGCACCAGGAAGTAGGCCAGGAACAGGGCCGCGGTCACCGGGCCCAGCAGCGGCCACCCGTGGCCGGACCACAGCGGCCGGCGGCCGGAGCCGTCGCCGGACGGGGAGCCGGACCGCTCGCCGGTCGCCGGGTCGGGCGGCTCGTCGGGCGGCTCGTCGGAGGGCTGGGCCATGGGGCCATCGTCGGCTCCGGCCCCGCCGGGCGCGCTGTGGAGGGGGCCGGTCGGAGGGGCGGGTGTCCCGGGTGGCGGGTCAGCGCGCCGAGGACGGCTTGCGGCCGGGGCGGCGATGCGGCGGGGTGGCGGCGGCGCGGACCTCCTCGGCCGCGGCACGGTAGGCGGGCGCCGCACGGCTGAAGTAGTCGAAGAGGAGGGCCCGCTGCTCGGGTGTGTAGCCCTCCAGCAGCTCGGAGATGCGGCGGTGGGCGGGCGCGGCGGTCTCCTCCAGCGCGGGGAAGGAGTCGGCCGCGGGCTCGACGCGCAGCCGGCGCCGGTCGGCCGGGTCCGCGGCGCGGCGGACGTATCCGGCGCCTTCCAGGCGGTCGATCAGCCGGGTGGTGGCACCCGTGGTCAGCCCGGTGCGGACGGCCAGTTCGCCGGGCGTGAGCGGGCCCTCCACGGAGATCACGCTCAGCGCGTACCACTCGGTGGCCTGCAGTCCCACCGCTTCGGCACCCGCCATGCCGTGCAGCCCGACCGCGTCCAGGTACTGGCGGAAGACCAGGTGTGCGTCGGTGGACGCGTCGTCGTCGGCCATCGCAGCCAACCCCTCCCGTTTTCTCTGCTTCTATGAAGATATCCGCAAGAGAACTTCTGTGTGAGCTTAACCAGTGGGCGGCGGCCGGACCACCCCGGGGAACGCGCCGACCGCCGTCACCGAGACGGACGCCGCACACACGCCCGACGATGCCCGGAGGCGACAGGATGCCCGCATCCCGCGGTCCGGCGGGACGGCCGGGCCCGGACCGGCGGCGGGGGACAGGGGCCGGGACCAGGACCGGCACCGGGGACGGGCCCCGGCGAGCGGGCGGTCAGGGCGCCAGCACGTCCAGCTCGGCCATCGCGTCCTCGGTGATGGTGCGCATCACGCGCTCCGCGCGGGCGCCGTCGCGCTCCCGGACGGCCTCCGCGACCTGGACGTGCAGGGTGACGGCCTCCTGGCGGGGGTCGCTGAACATCACCTCGTGCCGGGTCCGGCCGGTGAGGACGGCCGCGACGACGTCGCCGAGCCGCGCGAACATCTCGTTGCGGGAGGCCCGCAGCACGGCGCGGTGGAAGGCGATGTCGTGCACCAGGTAGTTGTCCAGCTGCCGCCCGCGCGAAGTGGCGACCATGCCCAGCGCGTGCTCGGTCAGCGCGGCGCACTCCTCCGGAGTGGCCTGCTCGGCGGCGAGGCGGGCCGCGACCGGCTCGACGGCGGACCGCAGCACCGTGAGGGAGCGCAACTGGCGCCCCTGGTCGGCACCGGCCAGCCGCCAGGTGATCACCTGCGGGTCGTAGACGTTCCACTGCTCGGTCGGCAGCACGGTGACCCCGACTCTGCGGCGTGACTCGACCAGGTGCATGGACTCCAGCACCCGCACCGCCTCCCGCGCCACCGTGCGGGAGACCTCGTAGCGGGCGGCCAGCTCCTCGGTGAGCAGCACCGTGCCGGGCGGGTACTCACCGGCCGTGATCGCCGGGCCGAGCGAGGCGAGCATCCGCGCGTGCAGCCCGCGCTCGCGACGCACCCCCCGACCGCGCTTCGCACCGTCCGAGTCCACGGGGTCCGGGCCGTCCGCAGCGTCCCCGCCGTCCCCGCGGTGCGGGCCCACCGGGCCGTACCCCCGGTCGGCGCCGTCGTCCTGGCTGGTCATGCCTCTCCCGACTTGTTCTCCACCCCTCCCCGCGCACTCGGCGAGCGCCCGGGACGCTCAGCCTACGTGCTTCTCGTCACGGCGAATAAGTATGACTACATCGCTTCCAGCTATTGAATACATGTGACCTATGGGGTTGAGTGTCCTGCGCGCCGAGCGAGGTCGACAAGGACGGTGAGAGCGGTGCGCAGCACAAAGCCCGAGCAGGACACGGGGCTCGACCCGGTGGCCGACGCGGCATCCGGACCGGCGGTGGAGTCGGTCGAGGGGCCGGCCGGCCCGACGGCCGACCCGGCGGTGCACCCCGTCGCCGGTGCCGTGATCGTCGTCATGGGAGTGGCGGGCACCGGCAAGACCACCGTGGGACGCCTGCTCGCCGAAGCTCTCGACGTGCCCTACGCCGAGGCCGACGCCTTCCACCCGCCCGCCAACGTCGCCAAGATGTCCGCCGGGACCCCGCTCGACGACGCCGACCGGGCACCCTGGCTCGACGCCATCGGCGCCTGGGCGCACCGCCACCAGGCGCGCGGCGGGGTCGTGAGCTGCTCGGCGCTCAAGCGCGGCTACCGCGACCGGCTGCGGGCCGCGGCGCCCGGCGTCGTCTTCCTGCATCTGACCGGCGACCGCGCGCTGATCGCCGAGCGGATGGCCGGGCGGTCGGACCACTTCATGCCCGTCACACTCCTGGACTCGCAGTTCGCCACGCTCGAACCGCTGGCACCGGACGAACCGGGCGCCGCCGTCGACGTCGCGCCGGGACCCCCCGCGGTCACCCGGCACGCCCTGGCCGCGCTGGACCGCCTCTCCCCCGCTCATACCGACCAGTTGGTCAGCAACCCCTGACCCGTTCCCGATCCGCTCCCGTCACACATCACCACCCACGAAGAAGGTAGAGCCGTGCGCCATCTCAATGCCGAGATGCTGGCCGCGGGGTCGCAGCAACCGGACCCCATCACCTCCGCCGGCAACGTCCAGTTGGGGATCGCCGCCCTCGTCGGCATCGCCGTCATCGTCGTCCTCATCACCCGGTTCAAGCTGCACGCCTTCCTGGCGCTGACCGTCGGCACCCTCGCGCTGGGCGCCGCGGCCGCCGCGCCGCTCGACAAGGTGATAGCCAGCTTCAGCACCGGCCTCGGAGACACCGTCTCCGGCGTCGGGGTGCTCATCGCGCTGGGCGCCATCCTCGGCAAACTGCTCGCCGACTCCGGCGGTGCCGACCAGATCGTGGACACGATCCTGGCCAGGGCGAGCAGGCGCAGCATCCCGTGGGCGATGGCGCTGATCGCGGGCATCGTCGGGCTGCCGATGTTCTTCGAGGTCGGGCTGGTACTGCTGATCCCGGTGGTGCTGCTGGTGGCCAAGCGCGGCAACTACTCGGTGATGCGCGTCGGCATCCCCGCGCTCGCCGGACTGTCGGTGATGCACGGGCTGGTGCCCCCGCACCCCGGCCCGCTCGTCGCCATCGACGCGATGGACGCCAACCTGGGCGTGACGCTGGCCCTCGGCCTCGTCGTCGGCATCCCCACCCTGATCGTGGCCGGTCCGCTGTTCGGCAAGGTGGCCGCACGCTGGGTCGAGACCACACCACCCGAAGGAGTCGTGCCCGAGCGGGCCGACGCCGAGCTGGACCGGCGGCCCGGCTTCGGCGGCACGCTGGCCACGGTGCTGCTGCCCGTCGTGCTGATGCTCGCCAAGGCGCTCGCCGACATCGTCGTCGACGACCCCGAGGACACCGTGCAGCGGGTCATGGACGTGATCGGCGACCCGATGACGGCGCTCCTGGTGGCGGTACTGGTCGCGATGTTCACCCTGGGACGCCCCGCGGGCTTCACCAAGGACCGGATGTCCTCCACCGTGGCGAGCTCGCTCGGTCCGATCGCGGGCATCCTGCTGATCGTCGGCGCGGGCGGCGGCTTCAAGCAGACCCTGGTGGACGTCGGCATCGGGCAGATGATCCTGGACCTGTCCGAGAACTGGTCGATCCCGGCACTGCTGCTCGGCTGGCTCATCGCCGTCTGCATCCGGCTGGCGACCGGCTCCGCGACCGTGGCCACCGTCTCGGCGGCCGGGCTCGTCGGCCCCCTCACCGCCGACATGTCCACGCCCCAGACCGCACTGGTCGTGCTCGCGGTAGGCGCCGGCTCGCTCTTCTTCAGCCACGTCAACGACGCCGGGTTCTGGCTGGTCAAGGAGTACTTCGGGATGAACGTCGGGCAGACCCTGAAGTCCTGGTCGGTGATGGAGACGATCATCTCCGTCGTCGGACTGGTGCTGTTGCTGCTGCTGTCGCTGGTGCTCTGACGCCGCGTCCCCACCCGCCCGGGAGGGCGCCCCTCAGCGCGGGGCGCCCTCCCGGCCTTCCAGATAGCGGAGCACCGCCCGGACCCGGCGGTGGGCGGCGGTCGTCCGCGGGATGTCCAGCTTCTCGAAGATCGTGGCCGAGTGCTTCTCGACGGCCCGCTGCGAGATTCCCATCCGGGCGCCGATGGCCGCGTTGGTGAGCCCGGCGGCCATGTGGGAGAGGGTCTCGTGCTCGCGCGGGGTGAGCGCGTCCAGCGCGGGACGGGCGCCCAGCAGCCGGGAGACGACATCCGGGTCGAGCGCGGTACCGCCGTCGACCACCCGGTGGAGCGCCTCGACGAAGTCGTCGACGTCCAGCACCCGGTCCTTGAGGAGGTACCCGATGCCCGCCGGGCCGTCGGCGAGCAGTGTGTGCGCGTAGCTGGTCTCGATGTACTGCGAGAACAGCAGGATGCCCAGGCGGGGATGCCGACGGCGCAGCTCCGCGGCCGCACGCAGCCCCTCGTCGCGCTGTGTGGGCGGCATCCGGATGTCGGCCACCACGGCGTCCGGGCGGGTGCGGTCCACGGCCGACAGCAGGGCCGCCGGATCGCCCACCGCGGCGGCGACCTCCAGCCCCCGGTCGGTGAGCAGGCCCACCAACCCCTCCCGCACCAGGGCCGCGTCCTCCGCGATCACCAGCCGGAGCACCGGACCCGTCCGGTTCGTCACCTGGTCGTCTCCCCCTGTGCTGCGGCGAACGGCAGCCGGACCAGCGCTCTGGTCGGGCCGCCGGGCGGGCTGTCGAGGGACAGTGTGCCGTCCACGGTGCGTACCCGCTCGGCCAGCCCCCGCAGCCCCGACGGACCACCCGGCCGGGGCGGGGCCGACGCCGCCCCGCCCCGGCCGTCGTCCTCGACCTCCAGCATCAGGACGTCCCCGCCCCCGCCGGCCGCCCGCTCGACCCGCACGGCGACCCCGACGCGGTGCGCGCCCGCGTGCCGGACCGCGTTGGCCAGCAGTTCGGCCGCGCAGAAGTAGGCGATGGTCTCCACCGCCTCCGGCGGGCGCGGCGCACTCGACAGCTCGGCCCGCAACTCCACACGCAGCGCCGGGGACTCGACGTCCGAGCGGAGCGAGGCGAGAGCGGGCGCGAGGCCGTTGTCGAGGACGGGCGGATGGATGCCGCGCACCAGGTCGCGCAGCTCGCCCAGCGCGGTGCGGGCCGAGTCGAGGGACTGCTCGACCAGGTCGCGGGCCTTGGCGGTGTCCGCCGGCGACGGTTCGGACGCGCGGAGCGCCTCGGCCGCCCGGGTGAGCGCCATCGCCAGGGAGATCAGCCGGGCCTGCGCCCCGTCGTGCAGATCGCGTTCGATCCGGCGGAGGGTGGCGGCGGAGTCCCGTACGGCCAGCGCACGCGTCTCCTCCAGGTCGTGCACCCGGTCGGCGAGCGCGCCGGACGGCGGGCCGAGAAGAGTGCGTGCCAGCAGCCGGACGAGGGCGGCCAGTCTGCGCCCCGCCCAGTCGGCCGCCACGAGCAGCAGCAGCCCCGCGGCGGCCACGGCCAGCACCCGGGGCGCACTGTCGAGCGGGACGGTGCCGGTGAGTTCGAGACCGGTGTGCCCGTTCTGCCGGACCGCGCGGAACCACAGCGGATAGGACAGCAGCGCCAGCCCGTACAGCCGCAGGGGCAGTTGGACGGCGAAGAGGAGCACCCCGAGGGGCGCGTCGAGCACGACGAAGGCCGCGCACCGCCACGCCGCCGCATCGCGGGCGGCACGCAGCGGACGGGGTGCCGGGGGTGCGGGCACCTGCTGGCCGAGCAGTCCGCGTACCAGCCCCCGGTGGACGGCCGCGAGCCGCTGCACGGCCGTCAGGGCGAGGGAGAGGAAGGGCAGTCCGATCCGGGTCACGCACAGCGCGCCGCCGACGGCGAGCAGCGCCAGGGCCGGCACACCCAGCAGCGCGGGGACGAGGGCGGCAGCCGCGTACACCGCGGCGCGGCACGCCGGACGCGTCGCGGGCAGGCCGACGAGGGCAAGGGCTCGGGGCATGGACGCTCGGGTTCTCCGTCGGCTGTCGGCTGGGTTCTTCGCCGGGTCGGCTTCTCCGCCGGGAAGCTGCCGCGGTGCGCGCAGGCGTTCATCCTCCGCCGTCACCGTCCGGGCCCGGACCCGCCCCTCGTGCCGCGGCCTCATCCGGGAGCCCGCCGCAGCTGTCCGGGCAGCGGAGCGAGCGTCGCGGCGAGTGCCAGGACGAGCACACCGCCCGCCGCCGCGGCCCAACCGATCGGCGGCAACGCGGAGAGGGAAGCTCCCGCGGCGTCACCCAGCGGGAGGGTCACGGCGAGGGCGACAGCGGCACCCGCGCCGAACCCCGCGCAGGCGACCGTCAGCGCCTCCACCACTCGCATCCGCGCCACCTGGCCGGGGGCGGCGCCGATTGCGCGCAGCAGCGCGACCTCGTGCCGCCGTTCGGCGCTGAGCAGCACCATGGTGTTGGCGGCGGCGCAGGCGGCGAACGCGGCGTAGAGGGCCGTCGCGAACAGGTCGATCCACGAGGGCTCGGCGACCGCGGCCAGCGCCGACAGCTTGACCAGCGAGAACGCCACGACCAGCGCGACCGGCGTGACAGCGGCCGACAGCCGCCGGGCGGCGGCCCGCGCCTGCGCGAAGGCCAGTTCCGCCGCGGCGCCGCCACCCAGCGCGGGGCGCGCGGTCAGCAGCCGCACCGGCACGGCCAGCAGCAGGGCGACCGCCCTGCCGATCACAGGCCCGGCGCAGCCCACCCCGACCAGGTAGGCCAGCAGCACCAGCGGCAGATGCTCCCCCACCTCCTCGCGCGGTCCCGCCGCGGTGACGGCGGTGAGGGTCACGGCGCCGGACACGGCCAGTACCGCACCGAGCCCCCGTACGGCACCGGCGAGCGTCGGCCCGCGAAGCCGTCCGGACGGCCCGGGGGAGCGGGCGCCCGCCGCCTCGCCGAGCGCATCCGCCGGCCGGGCCCGCGCGGCGCGGTGCGCGGCCAGCAGACCGCCGAGCTGCGAGGTGACGAGCAGCACGCCCCCCGCCGCCAGGGCGGGCGGCCATCCGACGGCGAGCGGAACCCCGGAGGGCAGCAGGCCGTGGGCGGCCATCCCGTCCCGCCAGCCGTACGCCAGCACGCAGCCGAGCCCGTACCCGGCGGGCAGCGCGGTGCACAGCGCCTCGACGGCGACCGCCCGCCGGATCTGCCACGGCAGCGCCCCCACCGCCCGCAGCACCGCGTTCTCCCGCGCCCGCGCGGCCACGGTCAGGGCCATGACCTGCGCGATGACGAAGACGGAGAGGTAGCACGTCACCACGGTGAAGCCGGCTCCCATGGCCGTGACCGCCTCGCGCTGCGGCCCGGCCGGCAGCGGCCCCGCGGTCCGCAGCATCGCGACCGAGGCGGTGACGACCGTCGCGGAGAGGACCAGCACCGAGAAGACCCCGGCGAAGGCGGTGGGCCGGGCCCGGACCGAGGCCCGGGCGAGTCCGGTGGTCATGCGGCCCTGCCCGCCGCGGCACGGCCGCCGTCCGCCGGGGAGGCGGAACCGGGAGCGGATGCGGGGTCCGGCCCCGCGCCCGGACCGGGTCCGGATCGGGGTCGTCCGGCCAGCGCACGCATCCGCCGGGCGATGTGCGCGGCGGCGGCACCGGTCCGGGCGCCGTCCCCGCTGCGGTCCCCCGCGCCGTCGGCACCGTCCGCGCCGCCCGCGCACACGTAGGTGTCCACCAGCAACCCGTCGGCCAGGAACAGCACCCGGTCGGCGTGCGCGGCCGCCGCGGGGTCGTGGGTGACCATCAGCACCGTGGCGCCCAGCATGTCCACCGACCCGCGCAGCAGCCCCAGCATCTCCTCCGCCGTCGCGGGGTCGAGGGCGCCGGTGGGCTCGTCGGCGCACACGATCTCCGGTGCGGTCACCAGTGCCCGGGCCAGCGCGACCCGCTGCTGCTGGCCGCCGGAGAGCTCCGCCGGGCGCCGCCCGGCACGTGCGGCGAGGCCCACCCGGTCCAGCGCCTCCCGGGCCAGCACGCGGGCCCGGCGGCCGCCGGTGCCCGCCAGCCGCAGCGGCAGCCCCACGTTCTGCTCCGCCGTCAGCGCCGGGAGCAGGTTGAAGGACTGGAAGACGAAGCCGACCCGCTCCCGGCGCAGCCGGGTGAGGGCCCGGCTGCCCATCCGGGTCAGCTCCTGGCCGCCGAGCCGCACGCTGCCGCCCGTCGGCCGGTCCAGGCCGACGGCGCACTGCAACAGGGTGCTCTTGCCGGAGCCGGAGGGGCCCATCACCGCGGTGAAGCTTCCCCGCGGCAGCTCCACCCCGACACCGCGCAGCGCGTCCACGGCCGCGCTGCGCCGCCCGTAGCGCCGGGTCACACCGGTCATGTCGAGGGCGGCGGGCGGACCGCCCCCGGCTGCGCGGCCTGCGGGCCCGTACGTCTCGTCGTCCACGTTCATCATGGCCGCGACGCTACGGAGCCCCGGATCGGCCCACGAGGGAGCAGGCACCCCGGTCCGGGGTTCGGAATCACCGAACCGGCGGCGGTACTCCGCGGATCATCCGCGGGTCCCCCGGGTCACAGCCAGCCGTTCCTGCGGAACGCCCGGTACATGGCCACGCAGGTCACGGCGATGACGGCGAGGACCAGCGGATAGCCGAGGCGCCAGTGCAGCTCGGGCATGCGGTCGAAGTTCATCCCGTAGACGCCGCAGACCATCGTCGGGACGGCGACGATGGCGACCCAGGCGCTGATCTTGCGCATGCCCTCGTTCTGGGCGGTGGAGACCTGCGCCAGATGGGCCTGGAGGATCGAGTCGAGCAGCGCGTCGAAGGAGGCGATCTGCTCGGTGACCCGCGCGAGGTGGTCGGCGACGTCCCGGAAGTACTTGCGTATCTCGGGGTCGATGAGCCGGTTGGGGCGGTCGGAGAGCAGCTCCAGCGGCCGGGCCAGCGGGAGGGTGGCGCGCTTGAGCTCCAGCAGCTCGCGCTTGATCTGGTAGACCCGGCTGGTGCCGGAGCCGCCTCCGCTGCCGCTGCCGCCGAAGGGCGCCGCGGAGGCGAAGACCTGGCTCTCCAGCTCGTCGATGTCGGTCTGCACCTCGTCGGCGACCAGCAGATAGTCGTCCACGACCCGGTCGGCGATCGCGTGCAGCACCGCGGCCGGGCCCTGCGCCAGCCGCTCCGGGTCGGACTCCAACTCCTCGCGGAGCGGGCCGAGGGAGCCGTGCCGACCGTGCCGGACGGTGATCACGAAGTCGGCACCGGTGAAGACGACGATCTCGCCGGTGTCCACCACCTCGCTGGTGGTGGACACCTTCTCGTGCTCCACATAGCTGACCGTCTTGAAGACGGCGAACATCATCTCGCCGCCGTACCACTCCGCCTTCGGCCGCTGGTGGGGTTCGAGTGCGTTCTCCACCGCGAGCGGATGCAGCCCGAACAGCTCGGTGATGCCCTCGAACTCGGCCTCTCCCGGCTCGTGCAGCCCGATCCACACGAAGCCGCCGTCACCCGTGCCGGCACCGTCGCCGTCGCCCCTGCCGTCCGCGGCGCCGCCCTTGCGGACGCAGGCCAGCGCCTCCGCGACGCCGCACTCCGCCATCAGCCGCGTGCCCTCGCGGTCGTAGGCCACGCAGCTCACCACGGAGGTGCCCAGCGGGGAGCGCACCGGGTGGGAGAGGTCCACCACGGGACGCGGCACGCGGGGCCGCACCACCCTGCGCAGGCTGCGCACCACCGGGACCGTGGGCATGGGGCTCCTCGGACTGCTCGTCGTTCCTTGCTCTCCCCCAACTGTGCCCGGATTCCCCCGCCGAATGCGTGCCCCCACGCGGTCGGCATCCCACCCGGCCGGCACCGCACGCGGGAGCCTGCGGCCGGAACCGGCGCCGACCGCCCGGGGACGCCGCGGTGCCGGCCTCCCCGCGGCCGGGGCATCGTCAGGGGATCAGGACGACCTTGCCGGTGGTCTCGCGCTGTTCCAGGGCCTTGTGGGCGCGGGCGGCCTCGGCGAGCGGGAACGGGTGGGTGGTGTGGGTGAAGTCGCCCGCGGCGGTGCGGCGGAGTGCCTCGGCCCGGTGGTCCGCGAGGCGCTCGGGGTGGGCGAGCATGCTCCGCAGGGCGTCGATGCGGGTGACGCCGCGGGCCGCCAGTTCGTCGGGGTCCGGGGTGAACTCGGCGCCGGAGATCGCACCGTAGGTCACGAAGCGGCCGCCGGTGCCGAGCAGACCGAAGGCGGTGCGGGCCTGCGCGCCGCCGACTCCGTCGAGTACGGCGGTGACGGACCGGCCGCCGCCCGGACCGGCGAGCCAGTCGGCGACCGTCCCCCGCCAGTCGGGAAGGGTGTAGTCGACGGCGAGGTCCGCGCCGAGTTCCCGGACGGCCGCGGTCTTCTCCGGGCCCCCGGCGGCGCCGATCACCACGGCGCCCAGCGTGCGGGCGTGCTGGACCAGCAGCCGTCCCATGCCGCCCGCCGCCGAGTTGACCAGCACCACGTCGCCCTCGTCGAGACCGGCCTGGGCGAGCACCGCGACCGTCGTCCCGCCGGTGACGATCGCGGCGACCGCGGCCTCGTGGTCGAGCCCGGCGGGGCGCTCCAGCACCTCGGCGAGGTCCGCGACGGCGAGCTCCGCGTAGCCGCCGGGGGAGCCCTTCGCGGTGACCACGTCGCGGCCCAGCCATTCGGGACCGACGCCGGGGCCGACCGCGTCGACACGCCCGGAGACCTCGCCGCCGAACACGGCGGGCAGCTCGGGGAGCGGCGGTACGAGGCCCTCGGTCACCCCGGCGCGCATCACGGTCTCGACGGCGTGGACCCCGGCCGCGCGGACGGCGATCCGGACCTGGCCCGGTCCGGGTTCGGGGTCGGGCAGCGTCTCGTGGCGGAGGTTCTCGGCGGGGCCGAAGGAGTGCAGGACGACGGCGTGCATGGCGATGCCTTCCGGCTGGGGACTCTCGCTGGCTGCGAGACCTCCACCCTGCAACTTGAACTTCACTTCAAGTCAAAGTGTCGTGCCCGCCGAGGTGCGCGCTGTCCGCTCCGACCTCGCCTCAGCGCCCCGTCTCACGGGGTCAGCTCGCGCGCCCGCTCCTGGGTGAGGTAGGCGTCCGTGGCCTCCATGTCCTGGAGGGTCGCGGGGCGGCGGGAGAGGAAGCCGGTGCGCAGGAAGTCGTCGCCCATCAGCGCGTTGAGGTTCCAGTTCGCCACCGTGCGGACCTTCGCCGTGAAGGTGGGCAGCGCCATCAGGTGGTAGCCGCGGGTGATGACCTGCGCGGGGAACCCGGAGAACTCGTACCCCAGCGGCCGGGCCACCGCGTTGGTCCCGCCGAGGTCCACGACCAGCCCGAGATCCTTGTGCCGGTAGGGCGTCATGGGCTCGCCCCGCAGCGCGGCGATCAGATTGCGGGCCATGTGCTTGCCCTGGCGCCCGGCGTGCTGCGCGGTGGGCGGGCACACCGCGCCGCCGACCTTCGTCAGATCCGGCACCGCCGCCGCGTCGCCCAGCGCGTACACGCCGGGATGGCCGGGCACCGTGAAATCCGCGTTGACCGCGAGCCGCCCCTTGATCGTCTCCGCGTCCAGGGTGCTGATCAGCGGACTGGCGGCGACACCCGCCGTCCAGATCAGGGTGCGGGAGGGCAGCACCCGGTTGTCGGTCAGCGTGATCCGCCGCTCGTTCGCCTTGGCGACCGAGACCCCCAGCGACACGTCCGTCCCCCGCTCGCGCAGGATCTGCTGGGCGCGCCGCCCCAGCTTCTCGCCCAGCTCCGGCATCAGCTTGGGGGCGACGTCCAGCAGGTGCCACTTGATCAGGTCGGGGTCGAGCCGCGGATAGCGCTTGGCGGCGGAGTTGGTCAGCCGTTGCAGGCAGGCGACGGTCTCGGTGCCGGCGTAGCCGCCGCCGACCACCACGAACTGCAGCCGCTCGGCCCGCTCCTGCTCGTTGGTGCTGGCCGCCGCCAGGTCGAGCTGGGCGATCACGTGGTCACGCACATAGGCGGCCTCGGCGAGCGTCTTCATCCCGCGCGCCTGCTCGTTCAGACCCGGGATGTCGAAGCTGCGGGTGACGCTGCCCGGGGTGAGGATCAGCCGGTCGTAGGGCTGGTTGACGGTCTCGCCGCTGATGAGGCGGACCACGCACATCCGGGCGTGCGGATCGATCCCGATGACCATGCCGGGGACGATGGAGGTCCGGTGCACCAGCCTGCGCAGCGGCGGCGCGACCGACTGCGGGGTGAGCACCCCGGCGGCGACCTGCGGGAGCAGCGGGAGGTACAGCTGGTAGCTGGCGGGCGTGACCAGGCTGATCTCCGCCTCTTCGGGCCGCAGTCCCCGCTCCAGTCCGCGTGCGCACTCGACTCCGGCGAAGCCGCCGCCGACGATCAGAATCCTGGTTCGCTCCATGGCTGCACCTGCACCCGCGAGGTTGGCGTGATGGGCGGGGCGTTCCGCCTGATTTCGACATCTCTGTCGCAGATGCCCCGCCGTCACCCTCGCACGGGTACGCGGGCCCCGCCACCGCGCACGCTCCCACAGCCCTCGCCCGCCCGGGATGCGGGACCGGGCCGGGCCCCGCCGGACGTCACCGACAGGGCCCGCGCTCCTGCTGTCCGGCTCCGGCCACCCGTCCGCGCGGGCGGCCGGGGTCAGCGTCCGACGGGGGAGCCGTCCTCGGGCCAGACGGCCACCACCGCCGGGCGCACATAGTGGCCCGGTCCGTCCGGCCAGGTGGAGGCGGGCTTCTCCACCGAGGCGCCGTCCACCTCGCCCGGGTGCTGGACCGCGACGAGCACCCGGCGGTCCTGCACCAGCGGCCCGCAGGTCTCCGCGCCGGTCGGGACGGTCAGGAACTGCCGTACCTCACCGCGCCGCGGCCCGGCCGTGGCGACACCGTGCAGCCCGTCGTGCGAACCGAGCTTGTTGCCGTCCGTGGAGATCCACAAGTTGCCGTAGTCGTCGAAGGTGACGTTGTCCGGGCAGGAGATCGGGCTGACCTGCTCCTTGGGGAAGCCGCCGAAGTAGGTACCCGGGTCCTCCGGGTCGCCGCAGACCAGGAAGAGCCGCCAGGAGAAGGTCCGAGCCGTCGGGTCGTTGCGGCGCTCGGCGAACTCCAGCACCTGGCCGTGCTTGTTGGCGTTGCGCGGGTTGGCCTCGTCGGGCCCCGGCTTGCCGTCCTTGCCGCGGTCGGTGTTGTTGGTCAGCGCCACGTACACCCGGCCGGTGCGGGGGCTGGGCTCGATGTCCTCGGGGCGGTCCATCTTCGTGGCACCGGCCTTGTCGGCGGCCAGCCGGGTGAAGACGTACACCTCCTCGGCGCTCATCCCCGGCACGAACGACCGGTCCCCGGCGGCCAGCGGGATCCACCGGCCGGTGCCGTCGAACTCGCCGTCCTCGGGCAGGGTGCCCGCGCCGTCGATCTCGTCCGCCGGGCTGTCGCCGGTCAGCTTGGCGACGTAGAGCGTGCCCTCGTCCAGCAGGGACAGGTTGTGCCGCCGGTCCTCGGCGCTCTTCCCTCGGCGCATCCGGTTCTTGGAGACGAACTTGTAGAAATAGTCGAAGCGCTCGTCGTCGCCCATGTAGACGACGGCGTGCCCGTCCCGGGACAGCCGCGGCTGGGCCGCCTCGTGCTTGAACCGGCCGAGCGCCGTGTGCTTGCGGGGGGTGGAGTCGGGGTCGTACGGGTCCAGCTCCACCACCCAACCGAAGCGGTGCACCTCGTTCGGCTCCGCGGTCAGGTCGAACCGCTGGTCGAACTCCTCCCAGCGCCGCTGGCTGGCGCCACCCGAGATGCCGTACCGCTTGAGGGCCGTGGCGCGTTCGGGGTCGGTCACCCGCTCCGCGTTGGCGAAGTACTGGTTGAAGTTCTCCTCGCCGGAGAGCACCGTGCCCCACGGCGTGGTGCCGCCCGAGCAGTTGTTGAGCGTCCCCAGCACCCGGCGCCCGCTGGGGTCGGCCTCCGTACGCAGCAGCGTGCTGCCCGCGGCCGGGCCGGTGAGCTGGAACTCGGTGGTGGCGGTGACGCGGCGGTTGAGCGGGTGGCGGGGCACGGCGTGCAGCGCTCCGGTACGCCGCTCACCGGCGACCGCGACGACGGACAGGCCGTGCGCCGCCCAGGCGATCTCGACCTGCTCGCGAGTGGGCTGCTCCGGGTCGTACCCGGCGAACATCAGCTCCTCGTCGGTGTACTCGTGGTTGGCCACCAGGAGCTGGTCGGCGCCGTGACCGTGGCTGTGGCCGTGGTGCCGGGAGTGCAGCGGGAGCAGCGTGAGGAAGTCGTTGTTGTAGCCGAACTGCCCCGCCTGGGCCTTCGCGCTCTGCCGCGCCGGGTCGAAGTCCGGCGCCCCGCGCAGGATCGGTTCGCCCCAGCGGATGACGACGTTCTGCCCGTAGCCCTCCGGAACGGTCACCGTGTCCGCGGTGTTGGGAGCGACGGGCTCGTACCGCAGGCCCTTGGCCGGCTTGCCGTGCGGCCCGCCGTGCGGGTGGTGCCCGCTGCCCTGCGGCGCGGCGGCGGCACTCCCGGCGCCGGGACCGGCGATCCCGGCGCCCGCTGCCGCGGCGGCGACCCCGACGACGGCACCGGCGCGCAGCACCGAGCGGCGCGTAAGGGCCCGGGCGATGACGTCACCCGCGTACTCGTTGGTGCTGGTGTTGGGCACCTCGTGGAAGCAGGCGTCGCCGCAGCGGTAGCGGCAGGTCATCGCCGACCTTCCCGTCGGGTGCGCGGTGAGCAGCGGCAGCGGCTTTCGCATGGTCGTTCCTCCGGTCCGGGCGCGGTATGCGCTTGTACGCCGTACGCCGCCGTGACGCTATGGGCGCGGATACGCGGCAGGGCGACCGCGGAATGAACCGCGGGTGAATACGGCGCCGTCACCCGTATCCGCCGCCGACCGGACGGGAGGATGCTGTTGTGGCGGTCAGACGGGGGGCCGCCCGCGGCGGGTGCCGTTCTCGTGCTCCTCGTCCCAGGCCAGCCGCATCGCCTCCGCATGGGCGATCGTCTCGCCGATCCACTCGGGGGCCAGCGAGGTCTTGGCGTAGTCGCGGGCGCAGGGCAGGCACGCGTACGCGCTGCCGCCGGGTCCGGAACCCGTCTCGATGTTCGCGATCAGGGCCCGGTGCCGCACCGGCAGACCGCAGCGGCAACACGTGCCCGGGTTGGGGCCCTCGGCGTGCACGCCGCCACCTCCTTCGCCGTCACTCTCGTCGCTCGACCGCCACATTGCACACGACACCTGCGGTGTATCACCGTGCGTGACGCCCTCGGCGGGGCGCCGTGCGCGGCGGCACACGTCCCGGCACGCGGGCGGACCGCCGCCCCTGTTGCATCGTGCCCGGGATGTGTCCGGATTGGAGCGCTCGTCGTCATCTCCGTGCACATATGTAGCCGATCGATGACTGTTGTTCTTCCTTTGCCACGCTCCCCACCAAGAGTGACCGCTCGATCGGCCGCTTGACGCCCAGGTGCAGAAAACGACACGGTCCCCTCCGTATGTGTACGGAGGGGACCGTGTCGGACGCGGACGGAGCACCCGCGGGCCCACCCGGACCGGGCGGCCTGCTGTGCCCTGCTCGGCCTACTCGGCCTACTCGGCCGGCTTGGCCTTCTCGGCCTGCTTGACCTGCGGGGGCTTGCGCAGCGAGAGATGCAGTTCGCGCAGCCGCGCCTCGTCGACCTCGCTCGGGGCGCCCATCATCAGGTCGAGCGCGTTGTTGTTGAGCGGGAACGCGATGGTCTCGCGGATGTTGGGCTCGTCCGCGAGCAGCATGACGATGCGGTCGATGCCCGGCGCGATCCCACCGTGCGGCGGGGCGCCGAAGCGGAAGGCGCGCAGCATGCCGCCGAACTCGCGCTCGACGTCCTCCTCGGAGTAACCCGCGATGCCGAACGCCTCGAACATGATCTCCGGTTCGTGATTCCGGATCGCCCCGGAGGACAGCTCGACCCCGTTGCAGACGATGTCGTACTGCCAGGCCAGCACATCCAGCGGGTCCTTGGTGCGCAGCGCCTCCAGACCGCCCTGGGGCATGGAGAACGGGTTGTGCGAGAACTCGATCTCGCCGGTCTCCTCGTCCTTCTCGAACATCGGGAAGTCCACGATCCAGCAGAACCGGAAGACGTTCTCCTCGAAGTGCCCGGCGCGCCTGGCGGCCTCGACGCGGACCGCGCCCATGATCTTGGAGACCTCGTCGAACTCACCGGCACCGAAGAAGACCGCGTGGCCGGGGACGAGGCCCAGCGTGTCGGTGAGCGCCTTGACGTCGTCCTCGGTGAGGAACTTGGCGATCGGGCCCGCCAGCGAACCGTCCTCGCCGACCCGGACCCAGGCCAGGCCCTTGGCGCCCTGCTCGACGGCGAAGTCGCCCAGCGAGTCGAAGAACTTGCGCGGCTGGTCCGCGGTGTCCGGCACCGCCAGCGCCCGTACGTGCTTGTCGGCGAACGCCTTGAAGCCGGAGCCCGCGAAGAGCGCGGAGACATCGGTCAGCTCCAGCCGGGCGCGCAGATCCGGCTTGTCCGAGCCGTACTTGACCATCGCCTCGCGGAACGGGATGCGCGGGAACGGGGAGGTGACCTCGCGGCCCTCGCCCAGCTCCTGGAACAGCTCGGTCATCACCGTCTCGATGACCTGGAACACGTCCTCCTGCTCGACGAAGCTCATCTCCATGTCGAGCTGGTAGAACTCGCCCGGCGAGCGGTCGGCGCGCGCATCCTCGTCGCGGAAGCAGGGCGCGATCTGGAAGTAGCGGTCGAACCCGGCGATCATCAGCAGCTGCTTGAACTGCTGCGGCGCCTGCGGCAGCGCGTAGAACCTGCCCGCATGCAGCCGGGAGGGGACGAGGAAGTCACGGGCCCCCTCGGGAGAGGTGGCCGAGAGGATGGGCGTCGCCATCTCGTTGAAGCCCTGGGCGACCATCTTCGCGCGGATGGCGGCGATCACCTTGCTGCGCAGCATCACATTGCGGTGCATGCGCTCCCGGCGCAGGTCGAGGAAGCGGTACTCCAACCGCCGCTCCTCGTTCACACCGTCCTCGGCGTTGATGGTGAACGGGATCTGCTCGGCCCCGCCCAGCACCTCGACCTCGGTGACCTCCACCTCGATCTCGCCGGTGGGCAGCTCGGGGTTGACGTTCTCCGCACCGCGCGCCGTGACCTTGCCGTCCACCCGCAGGACGGTCTCCTTGGCCAGCGAGCCGAGCTGCTCGTCGATCTCGCCGGCCTCGTCCCGGACCACGAGCTGGACGATGCCGTGGTGGTCGCGCAGATCGATGAAGAGGATGCCGCCAAGGTTCCGGCGATTGTGCAGCCAGCCGCTCAGCCGGACGTCAGTGCCGACGTCCGAGGCGCGAAGCTCGCCGCAGGTGTGGGACCGGTACCGATGCATCATTCATCCAAGTCGTTCGGCTCAGGGGTCACAGTGGAGTGCCCCTCAGAGTACCGCCCTGGGCCACCCCGCCTCGCCCCGTTTCCCCAACCCGACGACTCTGCATAAAGTGGTGCAATGCGCACCGACGACGCCCTGGCTGTCCTGGGCGCCGGGCTCTGGACCTGGGACAACGCCACCGGTCTGGTGACCCTCGACGCCCGCGCGGCCCGCCTCCTGGGGATCGCCGAGGAGCCGCCGGAAGCGCAGACCGGCACCCACCACGCCCACACACTCTCCGGCAGCGCCGTCCGCTCCCACCTGCACGCCGTCGACTACGTCGGCTTCCAGGGCATCGTCACCCTCGCGCTGGCCGAGAACACCACCGCCGAGACACTGCTGCGGGTGGTGGACACCGACGGGCAGGTACGGCGGACCGTCCGCGTCGTGCTGCGTCCCCTGCCCCCGGCCGCCTCTGTCGCCCCGGCGCGCGGCTCCGGGGCGCCCGAGACCGCCGCCGCGCTGACCGGGCTGCTCTACGAGGTGCCCGAGCCGGAGAGCGCGGCCCGGCCGGAGGAGCCGGGACACCCCTCGGCGGCGGCCCGCGACTCCGGCGACCGCACACCGGGTGCGGAAGCCGCCCGAGCGCGGCCCTCTCCGCGCCCCGCCGCCGGGACCGCCCGTCGGACGCGACCGGCGGCCGAGTGGGACCGGCGGCGCAGCCGCGAGGCGTTCCTGCTGGACACCGGGCGGGCGCTGGCCGAGGCGTACACCACGGCCGACGTGCTGCGGGTCGCCTCGTCGCTGGCCATGCCGGGCTTCTCTCCCGAGGCACTGGCCGTCTTCGTCGTCAGCGGTGACCGGCTCACCGTCTACGGCGCCTCCCCCGGCGCACCCCCGCGGCCCGGCCACCCGTCCGTGCCCGGCGGCGGCTACGGGCCGCGCGGCAGCGGCTCCCGGCTGCACCTCTCGGACGAGGACCCGGCGGCCGAGGCGGTACGCACCGGCCGCGCCGTCTACCTGCACGACCCCGCCGAGTACGCCGGCCGGTTCCCCGCCGCCCGCCCCGCCGAGTCCCAGCCCGGGCACGCCGCGTGGGCATTTCTTCCGATGACCGTCGCCGGGCGCACCATCGGCGCCTGGATGGCCGCCTTCGCCCGGCCCGTCGCCTTCAACCCGGACGAGCGCGCCCTGCTGACCACGGTGGCCCGGATGCTGGCGCAGTCCCTCTCGCGGGCCATGCTGAACGAGTCCGAGCGGGAGCTGTCGGCCCGGCTGCAGCGTGTCATGCGGCCCGCGCACAGCCCGGCCGTCCCCGGCATGGACCTGGCGGCGCGGTACGTGCCGACCGGGGGCGGGCTGCAGATCGGCGGCGACTGGTACGACGTCATCCCGCTGCCCTCCGGCCGCACCGCGCTGGTCATCGGCGACGTCCAGGGCCACGACGTCCGCGCGGCCGGCATCATGGGCCAGCTGCGGGTGGCGGTACGCGCCTACGCCTCCGAGGGGCATCACCCGGACGCGGTGCTCTCCCGCGCCTCCCGCTTCCTGCACGGGATGGGCGCCGGCGAAGGCGTCAACGCGCCGCCCCCCACCGCCCCGGCCGAGGAGACGGCGGACCCCGCGCCCGGCGCGGCCGGGCCCGAACCCGCCGACCACCCCGAGCCGCGGTTCGCCACCTGCCTCTACGTCGAGGTGGATCAGGAGACCGGGGCGCTGGACGTCGCCCGCGCCGGGCACCCGGACCCCGCGGTGCAGCTTCCGGACGGCCCGCTGCTGGTCCGCGCCACCGCGGGGGGCCTGCCGCTGGGCATCGAACCCGACGCGGAGTACCCGGTCAGCCGGCTGGTGCTGGAGCCGGGGGAGCGGCTGCTGATGTGCACCGACGGGCTGATCGAGGCGGGCGGCCACGACCTGGGGACGGGCTGGGAGCGGATCAGCCGGGTCGCCGAGGAGCTGGCCGGGCAGGAGGGCCAGACGACCGGGAGCCCGGCACTGGAACGGCTCGCCGACGCCCTCGTCCAGGCCGTGCAGGGCGGCCACGGCACCTCCTCGGGCCCGACAGGTGCGCCCGCCGACCGGCGCGAGGACGACATCGCGCTGCTCCTGCTCTCCCGGAGCGCCACCGGCGCGGGTGCCCCGGCGGCCGGGGCACCGGTCACCACCCGGCGCACGGTGCTGACCGTCGCGCAGGCCCAGCCCGACCGGATCGCCGACGCCCGCCACCAGCTCCACGACCTGCTGCACGACTGGTGCGATCCGGACCAGGTGGACGGCGCCGTGCTGATGCTCTCGGAGATGCTGACGAATGTCCTCGTGCACACGGACGGGGACGCGGTGCTGGTGGCGGAGATCACCGTGGCGCTGCAGGGCGAGGGCCGCACCTTGTGGGTCGGGGTCTCCGACCCCAGCGACGAGCTGCCGCACCGCCGCAGCCCGGGGGAGCTCGCCTCCTCGGGGCGGGGGCTGATGCTGCTGGGCATGCTCGCCGACCGGTGGGGCGTGGACCCGCGCGGGGAGGGCAAGCGCACCTGGTTCGAGATCCACGAGCGGGACCCGGCCGTCCCCGCGGGCGGGGAAACCGCGCGCTCCGCCGGGGGCGCCCGGGAGAGCGCCGGGGAGCCCTCCTTGGACCGGTGGGGGGACCTGGACGCGGAGGTCCCGCTGCCACCCGAGGACTGAGGGCGCGCGGGAGGGCGGGCGCGCGCCTGTCGGCTCAGTCGTACATCCGTCGGCTCAGCCGTACATCCGCCGCATCGCGAAGTCGACCATCTCCTCGACGGCCTTGGCGTCGAAGACCACGCGGTGCTCACCCTCCATGTCGAGCACGAAGCCGTAGCCCGACGGCAGCAGGTCGAGGACCTCGGCACCGGTGATGACGAAGTACTTCGACTCCTTGCCGGCGTAGGCGCGCAGTTCCTTGAGGGTGCTGAACATCGGGATGACCGGCTGCTGGGTGTTGTGCAGCGCGAGAAAGCCCGGGGTGTCGCCGCGCGGGCAGTACACCTTGGAGGTGGAGAAGATGCCCTGGAAGTCCTCGGCGCTCATCGAGCCCGTCGTGAAGGCGCGGATCGACTCCTGGAGGGAGGGCGGCGACGGCTCGGGGTAGAGCGGCTGCTGTTGCTGCCCTCCCGGCTGGCCGTACTGCGGCGGCCCCTGGTGCGCTCCGTACGGCGGCGGCGCCTGGTGACCCTGCTGACCGGGATGCGGGCCGTGCCCGGCGTGCTGGTAGCCGTGCCCGCCATGGCCCTGCCCGGGCTGCGGCCCGTGGCCCTGTCCGGGGGGAGCGCCGGTCTGGTCGTAACCGTACATAGCGAAAAGAGTAACGAGTCACAGAGGGGTGGTGAGGGGTTGCTTCTTATTACCGACGGGTAGCATCATCTATGGGACTACCGACAAGTACGAGCGAGCCACTACGGAGCCGTCGCCATGGGGCATTACAAGTCGAATCTCCGCGACATCGAGTTCAACCTCTTCGAGGTGCTCGGGCGCGACACGGTGTACGGCACCGGACCGTTCGCGGAGATGGACGTCGAGACCGCCAAGAACGTGCTGTCCGAGATCGCACGGCTGGCCGAGAACGAGCTGGCCGCCTCCTACGAGGAGGGCGACCGCAACCCGCCGGTCTTCGACCCGGACACCAACACCGCACCGGTACCCGCCGCCTTCAGGAAGAGCTACCAGGCATACATGGACGCCGAGTGGTGGCGCCTGGGCATCCCGGAGGAGATCGGCGGCACCACGGCGCCGCGCTCGCTGCTGTGGGGCTTCGCCGAGACGATCCTGGGCTCCAACCCGGCCGTGTGGATGTACGCCTCGGGCCCGGCCTTCGCGGGCGTGCTGCACGAGGAGGGCACCGAGGAGCAGCACAAGATCGCCGCGCTGATGGCCGAGAAGCAGTGGGGCTCCACGATGGTGCTCACCGAGCCGGACGCCGGCTCGGACGTCGGCGCCGGCCGCACCAAGGCCACCGAGCAGGCCGACGGCACCTGGCACATCGAGGGCGTGAAGCGCTTCATCACCTCCGGTGAGCACGACATGTCCGAGAACATCGTGCACTTCGTGCTGGCCCGCCCGGAGGGCCACGGCCCCGGCACCAAGGGCCTGTCGCTGTTCATCGTGCCCAAGTACGACTTCGACTGGGAGACCGGCGAGCTGGGCGAGCGCAACGGCGTCCACGCCACCAACGTCGAGCACAAGATGGGCCTGAAGGTCTCCAACACCTGCGAGATGACCTTCGGCGCCAACCAGCCCGCCAAGGGCTGGCTGCTCGGCGAGAAGCACGACGGCATCCGGCAGATGTTCAAGATCATCGAGTTCGCCCGGATGATGGTCGGCACCAAGGCGATCGCCACCCTCTCCACCGGCTACCTGAACGCGCTGGAGTACGCCAAGGAGCGGGTGCAGGGCGCCGACCTGGCCCAGTTCACGGACAAGACCGCGCCCCGGGTCACCATCACCCACCACCCGGACGTACGCCGCGCGCTGCTGACCCAGAAGGCGTACGCCGAGGGCATGCGCGCCCTCGTCCTCTACACCGCCACGGTGCAGGACGAGATCCTGCTCAAGGAGCACAACGGCGAGGACGCCGCCACGGCCCACCGCCTCAACGACCTGCTGCTGCCGATCGTGAAGGGCTACGGCTCGGAGAAGTCCTACGAGCAGCTCGCGCAGTCCCTGCAGACCCTGGGCGGCTCCGGCTACCTGCAGGAGTACCCGATCGAGCAGTACATCCGGGACGCCAAGATCGACACCCTCTACGAGGGCACCACCGCCATCCAGGGCCAGGACTTCTTCTTCCGCAAGGTCGTCCGCGACCAGGGCCAGGCGCTGACCGCGCTGTCCGAGGAGATCAAGAAGTTCCTCGCCGAGGCGCAGGGCGGCGAGGAGCTGGCCGCCTCCCGCGACCACCTCGCCAAGGCCGCCGGAGAACTGGAGGCCATCGTCGGCACCATGCTGACCGACCTGGCCGCCACCGAGAAGGACGTGAAGTCCATCTACAAGGTGGGCCTCAACACCACCCGCTTCCTGCTGACCGCGGGCGACGTCGTCATCGGCTACCTGCTGCTGCGCGGCGCCGCCGTGGCCGCCGAGAAACTGGCGGGCGCCGCCGCCAAGGACGTGCCGTTCTACCAGGGCAAGATCGCCGCGGCGAAGTTCTTCGCCGCGAACGTGCTGCCGCAGGTCGCCGTCCAGCGCGAGCTGGCCGACGCGGTGGACCTCTCGATCATGGAGCTCGACGAGAAGGCGTTCTGAGCCCTCCCGCCACCCCGATGCCGGGCCGCCACCCGGCCCCCGCGCCCCGCTCCCGCCGCCCTGGGAGCGGGGTGCTGCCCGTCCCGAGCGGGGACGACCACTCACCCGGCGCCCGGACACCGCGCCGTAAGGTGGGCCCATGAGCAACGCCACGCCGTTCGACCGCGATCACACCGACGGTCTGCTGTCCTTCCTCGCCGCCAGCCCCTCCCCCTACCACGCGGTGGCGAACGCGGCCGCGCAACTGGAGAAGGCCGGCTTCCGACAGGTACGGGAGACCGAGACGTGGGACGCCACCCCGGGCGGCAAGTACGTCCTGCGCGGCGGCGCGCTCATCGCCTGGTACGTCCCCGAAGGCGCCCTGCCGGGCACCCCCTTCCGGATCGTCGGCGCCCACACCGACTCGCCCAACCTGCGGGTCAAGCCCGTGCCCGACACCGGCGGCCACAACTGGCGGCAGATCGCCGTCGAGATCTACGGCGGCGCCCTGCTCAACACCTGGCTCGACCGCGACCTGGGCCTCAGCGGCCGGCTGACCCTGCGCGACCGCTCCACCCACCTCGTGCACGTGGACCGCCCCCTGCTGCGCGTACCGCAACTCGCCATCCACCTCGACCGGCAGGTCAACGACGGCCTCAAGCTGAACCGCCAGCGCCACATGACACCCGTGTGGGGCCTCGGCAGGACCGAGGAGGGCGACCTGCTGCGCTTCCTCGCCGAGGAGAGCGGACTGCCGGTGGAGGACATCGCCGGCTGGGACCTGATGACGCACAGCGTGGAGCCCCCCGCCTACCTGGGGCGGGACCGCGAACTCGTGGCCGGTCCGCGGATGGACAACCTGCTGTCGGTGCACGCCGGGGTCGCCGCGCTGACCGCCGCGGCGGGCCGCGGCGCCGACGCCGAGCCCGGCGCGATCCCCGTGCTCGCCGCCTTCGACCACGAGGAGAACGGCAGCCAGTCCGACACCGGCGCCGACGGACCGCTGCTGGGCTCGGTGCTGGAGCGCTCCGTCTTCGCCCGCGGCGGCTCCTACGAGGACCGGGCCCGCGCCTGGGCGGGCACCGTCTGCCTCTCCTCCGACACCGGGCACGCCGTGCACCCCAACTACCCCGAGCGGCACGAGCCCGGCCACCACCCGCTGCCCAACGGCGGCCCGATCCTCAAGGTCAACGTCAACCAGCGGTACTCCACCGACGGCTCCGGACGCGCCGTCTTCGCCGCGGCCTGCGAACGCGCGGGCGTCCCGTGGCAGAGCTTCGTCTCCAACAACGACGTGCCGTGCGGCACCACCATCGGCCCGATCACCGCCGCACGCCACGGCATCACCACCGTCGACATCGGCGTCGCGATCCTCTCCATGCACTCGGCCCGGGAGCTGTGCGGCGCCGACGACCCCTACCTGCTGGCCAACTGCCTCACGGCGTTCCTCGGCGAGTGACCCGCCCCCCGACCCGGTGACCGGCCGCCGGTTCCGGACCCCGCGCGGCAGCGGGGTCCGGGACCGCGCGGGACGGTGATTGCCTCCGACAGAACCGGGTACCCGCGCGCGGCAAGCGAATCCGCCCGGCCGAAGAGCCAGTTCGGCCCGAACGAGCCGAGACGGCTCAACCGTGCTTGGAGGCAACTCATGGGCATCGTCATCTGCATCGGCATGATGGCCCTGGGGGCGATTCTGACCCTGGCGGTCGACATCGACATCAGCGGGATCAACGTCGACCTGATGGGCATCATCCTGCTGATCGTCGGCACGATCGGACTGTGCGCCTACATCAGCATCCTCAAGCGCCGCCGGGTGCAGCCCCCGTCCCCCGGCGCCCCGGTCGTCGAGGAGTACAACCGCCACCACCTGGAGTGAGCCGGGCGGCCCCGCGGCCCGCACTCTTCTCCGGGAGGGTGCCGCCCCTCCGTCCCTGCCGGCCGGGCGTACACCCCCGTCAGCCCGACGCGTCCATCAGCGCCGTGAGATAGGCGTCCAGCCGCTCCTCCACGGCTCGTGTCGTCAGCTCCGTCCTGCCTGCTTCCCGCCATGGCCGGGCGACCGCCCGCACTTCCTCCGAGCACGCCAGGCCGTCCCGCACCTGCCAGTACAGCCGCTCGCCCGGCGTCGCCGCCAGCACCCCGCCGGCCTCCTGGTACGCCCCGGTGAACCGCAGACCCCACGCCGGGCCGTGCAGGAGCGCGAGGACGGTGGAGCAGTGCGCCACATCGAGGTCCGCCGGGCCCCAGGAGGCCGCCGCCCAGTCGACGACGCCGGTGAGCCGGGCGGCTGCCCCACGTCCGGGCGGTACGTCGAACAGCACGTTGCCGGGCTGGAAGTCCCGGTGCAGGAAGCGGCCTTCACAAGGCGGCGGGGGGCTGCGGATCACGTCGATCGCCGCGGCCCATGCCACCGGGTCGGCGCCCTCCGGCACCACGACGGTGTCGGCCGTCGTCAGCGCCTCGTACACCCGGGGCCGCACGGCGGGCCGCACCGCGTGGACCGCCACGAGTTGGCGGGCCAGCAGAGGGACACGTGCCTCCACTCCCTCGTCGTCGAGGACCGTCCGGCCGGCCACATGCGTCATCAGCAGCGACGGGTACGCGCAGTGCGCGGCGGTCGGATCCGCCGCGACCAGCTCCGGAGCCGGCACACCCGTCCCCTGGAGCAGGGCCAGGGCGTCGGTCTCCCGGTTCAGCCAGTCCTCGGCACGGCTCACGGAGAGCGGGTCGACGAAGCTCCGCAGCACCAGGTCACGGGTGCCGCCGTCGGCCGTGCCGATGGTCAGCCGCCGCATGGCGGCGGTGATGCCACCGTGCAGCGCCTCGGCCCTGACGACCCGTTCGCCGCGCTCCAGATGCCGGCCGACCCACGCCAGGGTCAACGGGTCGACATAGGCGGCCGCCTGGTGGCCGGTCACCGTGCCGCCCCGGTCGGTGCGGTCGTCAACCGTCCAGCCCCGCCAGCACCAGCGGCAGCCGGTCCGCGCCTCCGTCGGTCAGCCGCACCGGGACGCCCCAGTCCTGTTGGTGCATATGGCAGGCGGGGTACTCGCCCTCCTCGTCGCAGGACGCGGCCATCGCCGAGACGTGCAGCACCCCCGCGATGCCCTCCGTTCCCGCCAGCCGGACCTCGCGGTGCAGCTCGGTGCCGGTGCCCCCGCCCTCGGCGAGCAGCTCGGGCGGGGTCGAGCTGACGACCAGCCGGGTCGCGGGACCGTACCGGGTGTCGAGCTTCTGCCCCGCCGGGGCCTGGAAGACCACATCCAGCCGCAGGGCGCCGGGCGCCACCTCGGTGGCCGCCCGCTGGGTGCGGTGTGCCACGCCCTCGACCCGCACCGCGTCCTCGGGAAGCCGCAGCCTGGTCAGCCGGTGCCGCGCCGACTCGACGACGACGATCTCCGGTGCGTCCTCCGCCTCCCCCGAGGCGCCGGGCGCCAGGACCGCGCCCGAAGGCTCCCGCAGCTCGGTGGCCAGGGTGCTCACCTCACCGGTGGCGGGGTCGTACCGGCGCAGCGCGTGGTTGTAGGTGTCGCAGACGGCGACCGACCCGTCCGGCAGCGCCGTGACCCCCAGCGGGTGCTGGAGCAGCGCCTGGCCGGCCGCGCCGTCGCGGTGGCCGAAGTCGAAGAGGCCGGCGCCGACCGCGGTCCGCACCACGAACCCGCCGCCTTCGCCGGCACTGGCGGGGCCGTCGGCTTCGCCGGAGCGCCCGTCGGCCCCGGGACTCCCGGCGGCCTCGGCGCCGTGCGCGCGCTCCCGTTCGATCCAGCGCAGGGCGCTCGTCTCGGAGTCGGCGACCCACAGCCTGCTGCCGTCCGCGGCGACCGCCAGCCCGGACGGCTGCGCGAACCACGCCTCGGCGGCCGGGCCGTCCACCAGCCCCTCGTTCGTCGTACCCGCGGCAGCGGCGACGGTGCCGATCTCCGGGTCGTACGTCCACAATTGGTGCACCCCGGCCATCGCGACCCATACGCGCCCCTCGAACCAGGCCACGTCCCACGGCGAGGAGAGCGCCACCTCCCGCGCGGCCCCCTCGGTCGGCGCGCCCTGCCACCACTGCGCGCCGGTGCCCGCGACGGTCACCACCGCGCCGGTGGCCGGATCGAGGCGGCGCAGCGCGTGGTTGACGGTGTCGGCGACCAGCACCTCGCCGCCCGGCAGCAGCGCCAGCCCCTGCGGCTCGTTGAACCGCGCGGCCTCCGCAGCGCCGTCGGCCAGCCCGCGCTCCCCGGAACCGATCCGGCGCAGCACCGTCTCGCCGTCCGCGGCGAGCTCCACCACCTGGTGCCGCGTGGTGTCGGAGACGAGGAAGGTCCCGCCGGGCAGGGCCAGCACCTTCCCCGGGAAGCGCAGCTCACCGGCGACCGGCTCCGGCGGGGTGAACGGTGCGAGACCGCGCCGCAGCGTCCCCTTCGCCTCGTGCTCGGCCGCCAACTCGGTCACCCGCCGCTCGATCGCGTGCACATGCCCCTCACCGGCGTGCTGCGCGACGACGTACCCCTCGGGGTCGATCACCACCAGCGTCGGCCACGCCCGCACCGCGTACTGCTTCCACGTGGCCAGCTCCGGGTCGTCCAGCACCGGGTGCGCCACCCCGTACCGCTCCACGGCGTCCACCACGGCGGCGTGCTCGGCCTCGTGCACGAACTTGGGCGAATGCACCCCGACGACGACCACCGTGTCCTTGTGCCGCTCCTCCAACTCCCGCAGCTCGTCGATGACGTGCAGGCAGTTGATGCAGCAGAAGGTCCAGAAGTCCAGGATCACCGTCCGGCCCCGGAGGTCGGCCAGGGACAGCTCCTCGCCGCCGGTGTTGATCCAGGAGCGTCCGCGCAGTTCGGGGGCGCGGACACGGGCACGGCTGCGGGGCTCGGGGGAGGACGCGGAGGTGGGCGCCGGGGCGGCATCGTTCATGGGTTCAAGCTTGCCATTCCCCCCGGACGCGCGGCCGGGGCTGTGGACAGCGGGCGGTGCCGCACGGGTCCGTCGGCGACCGGCGGCGGCCGACAGCGCCCACGTCCTGTCCTGGGCGGCGGCGCGGCGGAGCCCGGCCCAGCGAGATTGCGTGCCACGTATATTTGCGTGGCACGCAATATTTGTTAGCGTGGGTGCCATGAGCGGTCTGCGGGAACGGAAGAAGGAGGCCACGCGCGCAGCGCTGAGCTGGGCCGCGGTCCGGCTCACCGTCGAGCACGGGTGGGGCGGGGTCAAGGTCGAGGACATCGCCGCGGCGGTCGGCGTCTCACCGCGCACCTACAACAACTACTTCTCCAGCAAGGCCGAGGCCATCGCGTTCCGCTACCTCGAACGCGCTCTGGGGCTCGCGGCCGAACTCCGTGCCGGGCCGCCCGGCGAACCGCTGTGGGAGGCCATCACACGTGCGGCGATGCGGCAGCTGGAGCCCGGCCCCGAAGTGGCACGCATGCCGCCCCAGGAACCCGACACCTGGGCGGCCGGCCTGCGGGTGATGCTGGCCGAACCCGCGCTGGAAGCCGAGATGCTGCGCGCGAGCAAGACCGCGGAGAAGGAACTCGCCGCGGCGATCGCCGAGCGCACGGGCGCGGACTCGGGCGCCGAACTGCATCCCCGCCTGATGGCGGCGAGCGTGCTGGCCGCCAACAACGTCGCCCTCGAACTGTTCGTGCAGGGCGACACGGACGAGTCGATGGAGACCCTGCTGTCCCGGGCACTGCGCATGGTGGCCACCGGACTCCCCACCCCTTAGGTCCACTCGCTCCACCCCGCACCGAGGCTGCCGGCCGCGGCCTCCGCCCCTCCATGCCCCGAAGAGGAGAAATATCATGCTTGATGTGGTCATAGTCGGCGGCGGCCCGAACGGACTGATGCTGGCCTGTGAGCTGGCACTGGCCGGGGTGCGGCCGACCGTGCTGGAACGCCTCGCCGGCCCGAAGACCGAGCCCCGGGCCAACGGCCTGGTCGGCCAGGTGGTGCTCATGCTCGACCGACGGGGGCTCCACGCGCGCGTCAGCGGATCCGGCGAGCCGCCCCGGCCCGCGTCCCGCTACATGTTCGGCGCGTTGACGCTGGACCTCACCGGCCTCGACGAGAACCCCCTGTACCTGCTCCCCGCACCGCAGGAGCGGATCGAGCAGGTCCTCACCGAACGCGCCCTGGAACTCGGCGTCGACCTGCGCAGGGAGCAGGAGGTGACCGGGCTCGACCAGGACGGCGACCACGTCCGGGTCGCCCTCGCGGACGGCGGGACCCTCACCACCCGCTACCTCGTCGGTGCCGACGGGGGCCGCAGCACCGTGCGGCGGCTGTCCGGCATCGGCTTTCCCGGAGTGACGACCGACGACTTCGTGCTCCGCTCCGCCAACGTGTCCGTGGCGGACACGTGTCTGAGCCCGGACAGCGAACTGCTCGTCCCCGGCTACGGCAGCCTGCCGCCCTCGCTGTACGTGCGCACGGAGCGCGGCACTGCCGTGTGGGGGCTGCTGCCCGGCCGTGCGCCCACGTTCCACACCACCGAGACCGGTGCGCCGCTCGACCCGACCACCCCGATGACCTTCGAAGAGATGAGGGCGAGCGCCGAACGCGTACTGGGCGTCCCCGTCCCGCTGGATCCGCCGGAGGGAGCCGGGCCGCACCTGCTGCGGCGGCTGGTCGGCGGCAACACCCGGCTGGCGGAACGCTACCGGGACCGGCGGATCCTGCTCCTGGGCGACGCGGCCCACGTGCACTCGGCGATCGGCGGCCCGGGCCTCAATCTCGGTCTGCAGGACGCGGTCAACCTGGGCTGGAAGCTGGCCGCGACAGTGCGGGGGCGGGCTCCCGAAGGGCTGCTCGACACCTACGACGAGGAACGCCGGCCCGTCGCCGAACGTGTCATGGCCTCGACTCTGGCCCAGGCGGCGCTGATGCGGCCGGGACCGGAAGTCAGTGCCCTGCGGACCGTCTTCGGCGACCTGCTGGCCGCACCCGGCGGCACCGCGCGCATGGCCCACCTGCTCGCCGGCACCACCGAGGGCTTCGTGCCCGACCTCGTGGTGCACAACGGTGCGGGCACCCGCCGGCTGGCCGACCTGACGCGCACCGCACGGCCCTTGTTGCTGGACCTGTGCGGCGGCTTCGCGGCGGCCGCGAAGCCCTGGCAGGACCGGGTCGACGTCGTCAGCGGCACCGCGGCGGAGGGCACGAGCGCGACCGGGCTGCTCCTGCGCCCCGACTGCCACGTGGCATGGACCGGACACGCACCGGACGACGTCAGGGGGCTGCGCGCCGCACTGCACCAGTGGTTCGGCGCACCGCTGGGCGACGCCCGGGAGCCGGACCAGGCCGACGACCGCTGAGCGGGCGGCGACCCTCGCAGCCCGAGCCCCCGGCCCTGCGGCGTTCCGGGGCCCGGGACTCGGAACGCCCGGAGCTCAGAGCACCCGGTCCTTGAGCACCGGGAAGGACTCGCGCACCTTCGCCACCTGGGAGAGGTCGAGATCGGCGGTGACGATGGTCTCCTCGGTGCTGTCGGTCTGCGCCAGGACCTCGCCCCAGGGGTCGATGACGGCGCTGCGGCCGGCCTGCGCGACGCCCGCGTGGCTGCCCGCCGTGCCGCAGGCCAGGACGAAGCACTGGTTCTCCACGGCGCGGGTGCGGGCGAAGAGCGTCCAGTGGTCGGCCCGCTTGGCGGGCCAGCCGGCCGGGACGACCAGCACCTGCGCGCCCGCGGGTTCGGCGTCGACCAGGGCCCGGAAGAGCTCGGGGAAGCGCAGGTCGTAGCAGGTGGCCAGGCCGAATACGGTCTCCGGGTGCGGCACGGTGACCGGGGCGGTGCCCGCGGACATCATGGTGGCCTCGCCCCGGTCGAAACCGAAGCGGTGGATCTTGCGGTAGGTGGCGGCGAGCTCGCCGGAGGGTGAGAACACCAGCGAGGTGTTGTAGAGGGCGCCGCCCGCCGTCCCCTTCTCCACGATGGAGCCCGCGTGCAGCCACACGCCCGCGTCCCGCGCCGCCGCCGACATGGCCAGCGCCGTCGGCCCGGTGGCCGGATCCGCCTCCTCGGCCTCGGCCGCGAAGCGCTCGTACGCGAAGGCGCCGACGGGCCACAGCTCGGGCAGCACCACCAGGTCGGCCCCGGCCTGGGCCCGTACCAGAGAAGCCACCCGCTCGCGCCGGGAAGCCACCGACTCGTCCGGGTCGACCTGAATCTGCAGAAGCGAAGCGCGCACCGTACCACCGTCCATGCGATCGAGGGGGGCGATTGGGCCTAGCATCGTCCCGAAACCACTGCCGGGGTGCCCGGGCGCAGCGTAACTTGAGAGCACCCATCATGAGCACCCTGCCCTGCACAAGCCCGCGAACGAACCGCAACGCCGAGGGGTCCCGTGACCGACCACCCAAGCCTTCAGCCCTACGTTGACGCCTGGACGCAGTCCATGGAAGCGATATCCGAGCTGGTCACTTCCCTTGTGGAAGGGGAGTGGAACGGGCGGACCGAGTGCCCGGGGTGGTCGGTCCGCGATGTGGTCTCCCACATCATCGGTGTCGAATGCGAACTGCTGGGCGATCCCCGGCCGATCCACTCCCTCCCCCGCGACATCTACCACGTCCGCGACGAGGTGAGCCGGCACATGGAAGTGCAGGTGGACGTGCGACGGCACCACACCGGGCCGGAGATGACCAGCGAGTTCGAGTACACCCTCATCCGCCGCGCGCGCCAGTTGCGCAACGAGAAGCGCAGCGCGGAGGCCGAGGTCAACAGCGTGGTGCCGTTCGGGCCGCGCAAGCTGCCGCTGGAACGGCAACTGATGCTGCGGGCGTTCGACGTGTGGGTGCACGAACAGGACCTGCGGCGCGCCCTGGACAAGCCCGGCAACCTGGACTCACCGGGTGCGCACGTGGCCCGGGACGTGTTCCTCGCCGGGCTGCCGAAGGTCGTCGCCAAGGACGCCGGGGCACCGCCGAACTGCGCCGTCGTCTTCGACGTCAGCGGCCCGGTCGAGTTCATGCGCACGGTGCGGGTGGACCAGGACGGCCGCGGGACCGTGGACAGCAGCGTCTCGCTGGGCCCCGCCGTCACCCTGGCCATGGACTGGGAGACCTACTCCCGGCTCGCCGCGGGCCGGGTGCGGCCGGAGGCCGTCGCGGACCGCGTGAAGACCGACGGGGACGCCGACCTGGCCGAGGCCGTGCTCAAGCACTTCGCCGTGACGCCGTGACGCCGGTCCCCGTGCGGGTGGGGTGCGGCCCCGCCGGAGCCTGACCCCGGGCCCCGGCGTTCCGGGCCCCGCCTGTTCGCCGGTCGCCCGGGCGCCTGGTGCGTCACCGCCCGCGCCTGCCGTCCGCCGTCCTGGCCCGCCGGCCGTGCCGGACCCGTGGAGCCCGTCCGCTCACACGGGGACGTGCACCGCCTCCACCCGGCTGGCCACCACGCGCTCCCGCTCCCGCCGGACCGCACGCACCCGCAGCCGGGCGAACTGCGCCAGGCCGAGGGCCTGCAGGACGAAGACGCAGGCGAAGGCGATCCGGAAGTTGTCACCGGTCAGATCGAGCAGTACGCCCACAGCGAACAGCGTCGTCATGGACGCCGTGAAGCCGCCCATGTTGACGATGCCGGAGGCGGTGCCGTGCCGTTCGGGCGGATTGGCCGGCCGCGAGAAGTCGAAGCCGATCATCGAGCCGGGCCCGCAGGCGCCGAGCACCACGCACAGCAGCACCAGCAGCCACATCGGGGCCTGCCCCGGCCAGGCGAGGACCGTCGCCCAGGCCGTCGCGGTGGCGGCCACGGTGCCCAGCACCAACGGCGTACGGGCCGCGTGGTGGCGTGCGATGACCTGGCCGTACACCAGGCCGCAGCACATGTTGGAGACCACGACCAGGGTCAGCAGCTCGCCCGCCGTCCCCTTGTCCAGGCCCTGGGCCTCGACCAGGAACGGCATCCCCCACAGCAGCAGGAAGACCATCCCGGGGAACTGGCAGGTGAAGTGCACCCACATCCCCGCCCTGGTGCCCGGCTCCCGCCAGGCCGCGCCGATCTGCCGCCGCACGAAGCCCGGTCCCGGCGCGCCGTCGCCGGTCCTGGGGACCGATGGCGGTTCGTACCCCTCCGGGTGGTCCCGCAGGCAGAAGAACACCAGCAGCAGGATGACCAGCCCGCCCGCCGCGCTCCCGGCGAACGTCGGCCGCCAGCCGAAGGTGTCCAGCACCCGGGCCAGCACCAGCGTGGTGACGAGGTTGCCCGACATCCCGATCAGCGCCGCGACCTGCGCGATCACCGGCCCCCGGCGCGCGGGGAACCAGCGCGCCCCCAGGCGCAGTACGGCGATGAAGGTCATCGCGTCACCGCAGCCCAGCAGCGCGCGGAAGGCCAGCGCCGTGCCGTAGCCGGACGCGAGCGCGAAGCCGAACTGGCCCGCGGTGAACAGCAGGATGCCCAGCAGCAGGACGCGGCGCGTCCCCCAGCGGTCCACCAGCAGGCCCACGGGTATCTGCATTCCCGCGTACACCAGCAGTTGGAGGATCGAGAAGCTGGAGAGCGCCGAGGCGTTGATGTCGAAGCGCTGCGCCGCGTCGATGCCGGCCACGCCGAGGCTCGTACGGAAGGTGACCGCGACGAAGTAGACCGCGACGCCGATGCCCCACACCCACATCGCACGCGGGCCGCCCGGCGGATCCCCCGGCAGCCGGACCCCGGCGGACGGCGTCGTGGTCATCGCGGACCGCCCTGGGCGAGGCCGTACCTGCACAGGTCCTCGCCGCGCACCAGATGCCGCACCCGGCTCACGTGCTGGTGCACCGCGAGCGCCGCTGCCTCGCTGTCGCCCTCGCGCAGGGTGCGCAGGATGTCCGCGTGCTCGGCGATGTTCTTGGCCACCCGGTCCGGGTGCGCGTGCATCACCGCGACCCCCATCCGGAGTTGGCGGTCCCGGAGCTGGTCGTAGAGGCGGGTGAGGATCTGATTCCCGGTGGCCTCGACGATCGTGGCGTGGAAGCAGCGGTCGGCGGCCGAGACGGCGGCCAGGTCGCCGGTCTCCGCGCGCGCGATCTGCTCGGCCAGGGTCTCCTCCAGCCGGTCGACCAGCGGACGCGAGACGGGCACCGCGCGGCGCACCGCGTGCTGCTCCACCAGCAGGCGGGTCTCCACCACGTCCTCGATCTCCTGCGCGGAGACCGGCAGGACCAGGGCACCCTTCTTCGGGTAGAGCCGGATGAGGCCCTCGACCTCCAGCCGGAGGAGCCCCTCGCGCACGGGGGTCCGGGACACCCCGACCGCCTCCGCGAGTTCGCCCTCCGTCAGCAGCACCCCGCCCTCGTAGCGCCGTTCGAGGACGGCTTGCTTGACATGCGCGTACACCCGCTCGGCAGCGGGCGTACGCCGGGCGTCCTTGGCGGCCGAGGCGGGCGCGGGGGAAGTCATGCGCACACCTTAGATACAACACGCATGCCTGCGCAGACGCCATCCGCCATGTGGGACGGAGCGGACCACGCCCGCCCGGGCCCGAGGGACGCGGGGGTGCGGGCGCGGGCACGCGAACGGGGGTGCGGGGCAGCGCCCCGCACCCCCGGTGCGTCCGGTCACGGCTCGCGGCCGCCGCCTGTCAGGACCACATCACGGGTCGTCCGGTCAGGCGCACGCCATCAGCGAATCCGTCAGGACCACGTCATGAGCCGCTTGGGCCGCTCCAGCACCGCCGCGGTGTCCGCCAGCACCTTGGAGCCCAGTTCCCCGTCCACCAGCCGGTGGTCGAAGGAGAGCGCCAGCGTGGTGACATGCCGCGGCTTGACCTTGCCCTTGTGCACCCAGGGCTGCTCGCGGATCCGGCCGAAGGCCAGAATGGCGGACTCACCCGGGTTGAGGATCGGCGTACCGGTGTCCACACCGAAGACGCCGACATTGGTGATCGTCACCGTGCCCCCGCTCATCGCGGCAGGGCTGGTCTTCCCCTCACGTGCCGTACCGACCAGCTCACCGAGCGCGGACGCCAGTTCGGGCAGGGTCTTGTCCTGCGCGTCCTTGACGTTGGGCACGATCAGCCCGCGCGGCGTGGCCGCCGCGATCCCCAGGTTGACGTAGTGCTTGCGCACGATCTCCTGGTGCTCCTCGTCCCAGGACGCGTTGACGTCCGGATTGCGCCGGATCGCCAGCAGGAACGCCTTGGCGACGAGAAGCAGCGGATTGACCCGGACCCCGGCCAGCTCGGGATCCTGCTTGAGCTGCCCGATCAGCTTCATCGTGCGCGTGACGTCCACCGTCACGAACTCGGTGACATGCGGCGCCGTGAACGCGCTGCCGACCATCGCCTGCGCCGTGGCCTTCCGCACCCCCTTCACCGGGATGCGGGTCTCCCGCACGCCGGGGGCCGCGGGCTCCGGTACCGCCTCCGCCGCCGGTTCCGCCGCCGCGGCGACGGGTGCGGGAGCCGCCGGAGCGGGGGTCCGGGCTGGTGCCGCGGCCGCGTGCACATCGTCGCGGGTGACGATGCCGTCCGGGCCGGTCGGTGTGACAGTACTCAGATCGACACCCAGATCCTTGGCGAGCTTGCGCACCGGGGGCTTGGCGAGCGGCCGCGGCCCGCCGGGCGCGACCGGAGCCGTCGCCCCGCTCCCGTTGCTCGCCGGTACCGGAGCGGGCGCCGGAGCGGTGGCCCGCTCCGCGGCCGGAGCCGGAGCAGGTGCCGCCGCGTCCGCCGCACCGGCCGCCGGCTTGCGCGGGCGGCGCTTGGTCGAGCTGGCGCCGACGCCGTACCCGACCAGCACGGGCTGCCGCCCCTCCGGCTCGGCCTCCTCGCCGCCGGCCTGCGCGGCCTCCGCCTCACCCGCGACCTCGGCAGCCGCCGCGGGCCCGGTCTCCATCGCGGGCTGGGCGGCCGAGGCGTCCCCGCCGCCGGTACCGGTGGCCGGGCCACCGGTGTCGACGGTGATGATCGGCGTACCGACGTCGACCGTCGTGCCCTCGTCGAACCGCAGCTCGTGCACCAGCCCGTTGAAGGGGATGGGCAGTTCCACCGCGGCCTTGGCCGTCTCCACCTCGCAGACGACCTGCCCGTCGGTGACCGTGTCACCGGGCTGGACGTACCACTTGAGGATCTCCGCCTCGGTGAGCCCCTCGCCCACGTCGGGCATCTTGAACTCGCGGACTCCGGCGGCCGCCTGTCCGGTCTGTGCGCTGTTGGTCATCGTCACGCTCTCCTCAGTACGCCAGCGCGCGGTCGACGGCATCGAGCACCCGGTCCAGGTTCGGCAGGTACTCGTCCTCCAGCCGGGCCGGTGGGTACGGCGCGTGGAAACCGCCCACCCGCAGTACCGGTGCTTCAAGATGGTAGAAGCACCGCTCGGTGATGCGGGCGGCGATCTCCGCTCCCGTACCGAGGAAGACCGGGGCCTCGTGGACGAGCACGAGACGGCCCGTCTTCTCGACCGAGCGCTGTACCGTGTCGAAGTCGATGGGCGACATCGAACGCAGGTCCACGACCTCCAGCGAGTTGCCCTCCTCCTCGGCGGCGGCCGCCGCCTCCAGGCAGACCTTCACCATCGGGCCGTAAGCGGCGACGGTCACCGCACTGCCCTGCCGGGCCACCTGCGCGGAGTGCAGCGGCGCCGGGATGGCGGACGGGTCGACCTCGCCCTTGTCCCAGTAGCGGCGCTTCGGCTCGAAGAAGATCACCGGGTCGTCGCTCTCGATGGCCTGCTGCATCATCCAGTAGGCGTCCGAGGCGTTCGAGGGCGAGACACACTTGAGCCCCGCCACATGCGCGAACAGCGCTTCCGGCGACTCGCTGTGGTGCTCCACCGCACCGATGCCGCCGCCGTAGGGGATACGGATGACGACCGGCAGCTTGATCTTGCCCAGCGCCCGGGCGTGCATCTTGGCGAGCTGGGTGACGATCTGGTCGTAGGCGGGGAAGACGAAACCGTCGAACTGGATCTCGACCACGGGACGGTACCCGCGCAGCGCCAGCCCGATCGCGGTGCCGACGATGCCGGACTCGGCCAGCGGCGTGTCGATGACCCGGTCCTCGCCGAAGTCCTTCTGGAGCCCGTCGGTGACCCGGAAGACCCCGCCGAGCTTGCCGACGTCCTCGCCCATGACGAGGACCTTGGGGTCGTTCTCCAGCGCCGTGCGCAGCGAGGAGTTGATCGCCTTGGCGACGGGGAGCTTCTGGGCGGCCGCAGGGGCCGTGCCGGTGGCGGCCATCAGCGGCCCTCCTGGGAATCCGAGTCGGCGAACGAGGCGAGATACGAGGCGAACTGGGCGCGCTCCTCGTCGACCAGCGCATGCCCGTCCGCGTAGGCGTTCTCGAAGATCGCCATGGTGTCGGGGTCGGGCATGGTGCGGATCGCCTCGCGCACATGCCGCCCCATGGCCTCGCTCTCCTCCTCCACACCGGCGAAGAAGGCGTCGTCGGCCAGGCCCGCACTCTCCAGATGGACCCGCAGCCGCTGGATCGGGTCCTTGGCCTCCCACTCGGTGCGCTCCTCGTCGGAGCGGTAGCGCGTGGGGTCGTCGGAGGTGGTGTGGGCACCCATCCGGTAGGTGAACGCCTCGATCAGCATCGGACCCTCACCCGCCCGGGCCCGCTCCACGGCGGCCTTGGTCACCGCGAGGCAGGCCAGCACGTCGTTGCCGTCCACCCGCACTCCGGGGAAACCGAAACCCTGGGCACGCTGGTAGATCGGCACCCGCGACTGGCGCTCGGTGGGCTCCGAGATCGCCCACTGGTTGTTCTGGCAGAAGAAGACCACCGGAGCGTTGTAGACCGCGGAGAACGTGAACGCCTCGGCGACGTCGCCCTGGCTGGAGGCGCCGTCACCGAAGTAGGCGATCACCGCCGAGTCGGCGCCGTCCTTGGCCACGCCCATCGCGTACCCGGTCGCGTGCAGCACCTGGGAGCCGATGACGATCGTGTAGAGGTGGAAATTGTTGCTGTTCGGATCCCAGCCACCGTTGTTCACCCCGCGGAACATGCCCAGCAGCATCGTCGGATCCACGTCGCGGCACCAGGCGACGCCGTGCTCGCGGTAGGTGGGGAAGACGTAGTCGTCCGGGCGCAGCGCGCGACCGGAACCGATCTGCGCGGCCTCCTGGCCCAGCAGCGACGCCCACAGCCCCAGCTCGCCCTGCCGCTGCAGCGCCGTGGCCTCGGCGTCGAACCGCCGGGTCAGCACCATGTCGCGGTAGAGCCCCTGGATCTCCTCGGCACTCAGATCCACGTCATAGTCCGGATGGGTGACCCGCTCGCCCTCGGGGGTCAGCAGCTGGACCAGCTCCGGCTCGGGCTGCCCGGGGCCGTCGCCGGGGGCGCGGGTGCGGGCCTTCGCCGAGCCCTTGCCCTTCGCGGAGGCCTTGCCCTTCGCGGGGGCCTTGGCCTTCGCGGGGGCCTTGCCCTTCGCGGGGGCCTTGCCCTTCGCGGGGGCCTTGCCCTTCGCGGGGGCCTTGCCCTTCGCGGGGGCCTTGGCAGCGGCCTTCGCGGCGCTCTTGGCGGGGGCCTTCGCGGCGCTCTTGGCGGGGGCCTTCCGGGTGGTCTTCACGGCACTCTCGGTGCCGGTGCCGGTGCTCTTGGCGGCCGGCTTGCGGGACGTCTTCGCCGCCGCCTTGCGGGGCGTACCCGCGGCGGCCGTGCCCTCCGGGGCCTCGGCCTTGCCGTTCCCGGCGGCCTTGCCGGTGGCGGCCTGGGTGGCGCGCTTTCCTCCGGTGCCGCTGCGGCGCGCGTCGCTCCGCGCGGCAGTGCTCTCCACGGTCACGTGTGCTCCTCCGTCTGTCCGGCCGCCGGGATTGCCGGTGACCTGGGGCTCCCCCACCCACTGGCGGGGGGAGGCTCGCCCGGTCCCGTGCGGCGCACGGGGTGGGAGCGTCGCGGTCGGCACCGGGCGGTGACTGCTGTCCCGGTCGCGGCCACGCTGTCCCGACCCCGGCCGGGACACCCCAGCCATGGCTGGCATCTCCATAGACGCACGAGGCGGCCCTGACCTGCAACTTTGCTCGGATATCCAAGTAAGAACGAGGAACCCCGAGCAATTGTGCGAAGAATCGGGACATCACTGGTCACGGCTTCGCGAGCCGCGGACCTCCGCACGGTAACCCGGGGTGCGGGAGCCCGGGAAGAGTGGAGAGCCGATCAATATGTGAGACTGAGAAAATGCCCGAAAATGGACGAACCCGGGTATACCTGGTCGACGATCACGAGATCGTCCGCAGAGGCGTGCGCGACATGCTCGCGGCCGACCCCGGCATCGAGATCGCCGGAGAAGCCGGCACAGCAGCCGACGCGGTCACCGGGATCGCCGCCACCCGGCCGCACGTCGCCATCCTCGACGTACGGCTCCCCGACGGCAGCGGCATCGAAGTCTGCCGCGAGGTGCGCTCCCGCGACGAGAGCGTGCGCTGCCTGATGCTCACTTCCTACGCCGACGACGAGGCGCTGCTCGCCTCCGTGGTGGCCGGTGCCTCCGGATACGTGCTCAAAGGGCTGACCGGCGGCGAACTCCTGCACGCCGTGCACCAGGTCGCCAACGGCGTCTCGCTGCTCGACCCGGCCGACACCCGGCGCGTCCTGGACCGGCTGCGCGACCGGGGCACCGGCGGCCCCCGGGACGAACGGCTCGGCGCGCTCTCCGCCCAGGAACGCACCATCCTCGAACTGATCGGAGAAGGACTGACCAACCGGGCCATCGGGGAACGGCTCCACCTCGCCGAGAAGACGGTGAAGAACTATGTCTCCGGGCTGCTGGGGAAGCTGGGCATGGAGCGGCGTTCTCAGGCCGCCGCGTACATCGCGCGGATCCGCGCGGCCCACGATGACTGAGCGGCGCCGCTTCGCGGGGGCGCCGTCTCCCTTTCGCGGGAGGTGCGGTCCCCTTCGCGGGGTGCGGTCCCCCTCCCGTTGTTCGCCGGGTGCGGCGCCGTTGTCGGGGGGCCTCGCCCCCGAGCCCCCGTCGCCCTCGCCGGACGGGCGTCGGGGCAGCGCCCCCCGACACGACCGCTCGGCGGCAGCCGAAGGACAACGGGGGCGTGCCGCCACAACGCAACGCACCCCGCGAAGTGGACAGCCGAAGGAGCCAGGGGCGTGCCGCCACGGCGCACGGCCACCCGCGGAGGGGGAACCGACTCCGCGGAGACGCCTCCCGCGAGGGGGGCGCGCCGTGTAGGGGAGCACTGTCTCAGTCGCAGAAGGCGGATCGTACGGCCGGGTAGTGGCCGGTCCACCAGACGACCAGCGCGGCCGCCGCCGGGAACTGCGGATCGGTCCGCACATCGCACAGCTGGTAGCGCCAGCGCAGCATCCAGAAGTCGTTCAGCCGCTCCCACCACACCCGGTGCACGGCGGCGGCCAGCTCCGCGCGGGAGGCTCCCGCAGCTCCCCGGTAGGCGCGGGCGAAGGCGCGCACCTTCCGCAGATCGAGGGTGCCGCCGGGACGCAGGAAGAAGATCGCCGCCCCGCGGACCGCCTCCTCGGCCCGCGGATGCACACCCAGTCGGTCCCAGTCCAGGATCGCCACCGGGCGGGGGCTGCGGCCCGGGGGCGCATAGAGCAGGTTGAGCGGATGGAAGTCCCCGTGCACCCAGCCGGTGAACCGGTCCGGGACCGCGCCGGGCCGGGCGTCCGCATGACGGCGCAGCAGCTCGCGGCGCTCGGTGAGCCGGTGCTCGGCCAGCTCGTCGAAACTGTCCCGGTTGCGGCGGCTGCGGACCCGCTCCAGCAGCTCGCCGATCATGTCGTACGTGGCGGCCGGATCGGCGCTCTCGTGCTCGGCGCCCGGCGACTCGGGCAGCGCTCGGGCGAGCCGGACGTGGACCCGCCCCAGCAGGGCGCCCAGTTGCCGGGACTGCCCCGCGGTCAGCTCGGTGCCGTGCCGGTGGGTGCCCTCGATCCACGGATGCAGCGCGAAGCAGCGCCCCTCGGCCACGGTGACGGTCCCGCCGCCGGATCCCGGCACCACCGGCACGACCGGCAGCCCCAGTTCGCCCAGCCGGTCCGTGGCACGGTGCTGGCGCTCGATCCGGTCGAGCGAGCCCGGTCCGTCGAGATGGTGTTTGAGGAAATAGCCGCCGCGGGCGGTCGTCAGGCGGTAACCCCTGTTGAGCAGTCCGTGCGAGACCGGTGTGCACGAGAGGGGCTCCCCGACACCGTCGTACTGCCGCAGCAGAGAGTGGAGCGTGCCCTCCGTGAGGGCGGGGGAAGACGGCTGCACGGCCGCATCGTAGAGCCACCAGGGGGCCGCGCGCCGCCTCGTCAACCCGCGGTGGACGAGGCGTCAAACCCGAGTTGACCAGCGGGCGCGGTTCCGTCGGCCCTACTGCTCGGTTCCGCTGTCGGTACTCGTGTCGCCGTCGCCGGCGCTGCCGCCGTCGTTGGCCCCGCCGCCGTCGGCGTCCCCGGTAGGCGGCGACTGGCTCTTGGTCGGCTTGCCGCCGCTGCCGCCGTTCCCGGAACCGCCGCCGTTGCTGCCGCTGCCGGTCTGGCTCGGGTCGCCGGTCTCGGAGGGCTGCGTCTCACTCGGCTGCGTGTTGCTCGGATACGACTCGGAGGGCCGGTCGGTCGGAGTCCAGTCGCCGTTGCCCTCGTTGGTGCCCGGCTGGTCCTCCTCGGTCTCCGTCGGAGTGGGCGAGGGCTTCTTGGTGGGCTTGTCGGTCTCCGACTGGGACGTATTCGGGTTCGGCTTGTCCTGCTTGTTGTCCTTGGCGTCGTTCCCGTTGAGGGCGAAGAAGATCCCGCCCGCTATGGCGATCACCGCGAGGAAGGCGACCAGCGCGTACCGGACGCCCTTGCCGCCGCCACCGCCCCGGCCGCCGCGCCTGGGCCCGCCGTCGAAGCCGCCGTCGTCCTCCCGGGCACCCGCCAGCAGCGGAGCGCCCATCTGAGAGGTGTCGGAGTGCGAGGGGTGCGGCCGGGCGCCTGCCCCCGCAGCGCCCATCACCTGGGTGGCGGCCCCCTGGTGCGCCGTCGGACCGGTGTTCCACAGGCCGCCGGTGTGGCCGCCCTGCTCGTTCAGCATCTGGAGCGCGTACTGCGTCAGCCCGCGCATCTCCTCGGCGGACTGGAACCGGTCGTCCGGCTCCTTGGCCAGCGCCCGCATCACCAGACCGTCCAGCTCCGGCGGGGTGCTGTCCGAGACCTGCGAGGGCAGCACCGGGTCGTCCTGGACGTGCTGGTAGACCACCGACAGCGGCGTCTCCCCGGTGAACGGGGGCCGCCGGGTCAGCAGCTCGTACAGCAGGCAGCCGGTGGCGTAGAGGTCGGAACGGGTGTCGACGGTCTTGCCGAGCGCCTGCTCGGGGGAGAGGTACTGCGGGGTGCCCATCACCATGCCGGTCTGGGTCATGGTGTTGGAGGCGCCGTGCAGAGCTCGGGCGATACCGAAGTCCATCACCTTGACCGCGCCGCCCCGCGTGATGATCACGTTCGCGGGCTTGATGTCGCGGTGCACGATCCCGTGCTGGTGGCTGTAGGCCAGCGCCTCCAGCACCCCCGAGACGATGATCAGCGCCTGGTCCGGCGGCGGTGCGTCGGCGTTCAGCAGCAGATCGCGGATGGTGCTGCCCTCGACCAGCTCCATCACGATGTAGGGGGTGATGTTGCCGCCGATCAGCTCCTCACCGGAGTCGTAGACGGCGACGACCGAGTGGTGGTTGAGGCCCGCGACCGACTGGGCCTCGCGCGTGAAGCGGGCCTTGGAGACGGGGTCCTCGGCGAGGTCGGAGCGCAGCAGCTTGACCGCGACCGTGCGGCCGAGCCGCACGTCCTCGGCGCCGAACACCTCGGCCATGCCGCCGCGGCCGAGGCGGTGCGTCAGGCGGTACCTGCCGTCACCCACCAGACCGTTGTTTCCCCACAACTCCGGCGAATCGGGCAGGGAGCCGCCGCCCGTCGCGTCGGGGTCCGAAGGGCCCCCAGCGGCTTGCGTCTGTGCCATGAGTCCTCGCCGTAGATTGGAATCCGCGGACTTTCACGCGGTGGACACTCCCCCCGAGGAGGCTACAGGCACGCGGGGGGTGCAATGGGTGGGACGGAGTACCGAAGCCAACGAGCGGTCATCCAACAAGCTCGGAAGCGCCCCCGCAAGTCGGTCTCGGAATCACCCCGGACCGCCCCGCACACACCCTGTCCGCGCCTGCTGAGAGGCACCCTCTAGGCTCGTGGAACCGTTCGGGGCGGCGCTCGCGAAGGGCTTATGCGCATTCGGTCACGGAACGGGCAACCAACTTGACGTGACCGAACCCCCGGGCAAACTTGGGCCAGTATCAGGGTCAAGGATCACTCAACGTACCTGCACGGGGGCAGCGCCGCCGAGGGGGAAGCAGTCAGATGAGCGACGACGGCGCACAGGCGGCCGGCAACTACTTGGGCCGCATGGTCGGCGGGGGGCGCTTCCAGCTCCGTTCACTGCTCGGCGCCGGTGGGATGGCCTCCGTATATCTCGCCTACGACTCCGTGCTCGACCGGCAGGTGGCCGTCAAGACCCTGCACACCGAGCTCGGCCGGGAACAGTCCTTCCGCGAGCGCTTCCGCCGCGAGGCGCAGTCGGTCGCCAAGCTGACCCACACCAACATCGTCTCCGTCTTCGACTCCGGCGAGGACGAGATCGACGGCGCGCTGGTGCCGTACATCGTCATGGAGTACGTCGAGGGCAAGCCGCTGCGCACGGTCCTGGACGAGGACATCGCGCAGTACGGCGCGATGCCCGCCGAGAAGGCCCTGAAGATCACCGGCGATGTACTGGCGGCCCTCGAGGTCAGCCACGAGATGGGCCTCGTGCACCGGGACATCAAGCCCGGCAACGTGATGCTCACCAAGCGTGGTGTGGTCAAGGTCATGGACTTCGGCATCGCCCGGGCCATGCAGTCCGGTGTGACCTCCATGACACAGACCGGCATGGTCGTCGGTACCCCGCAGTACCTCTCCCCCGAGCAGGCCCTCGGCCGCGGGGTGGACGCCCGCTCCGACCTGTACTCGGTCGGCATCATGCTCTTCGAGCTGCTCACCGGTCGGCTGCCGTTCGACGCGGACTCACCACTGGCCATCGCCTACGCGCACGTCCAGGAGGAGCCGCCCACGCCCTCCTCCATCAACCAGTCCATCCCCCCGGCCGTGGACGCGCTGGTCGCCCGGACCCTGAAGAAGAACCCCAACGAGCGCTTCCCCTCCGCCGAGGCCATGCACGACGAGGCCAACCGGATCGGCGGCTCCGGGGTCGCCTCCGGCGCCTCGCCGATCATCATCAGCGGCGGACCGCCCGCCAACAGCGGTGCGGGGGTCGGACAGGCCGTCTTCCCGCCGGTCGACGCGGCCTCCCAGCCCCAGCAGGGCGGCGTGCAGACGCCCTACCAGCCGCAGGGGCAACCGGGACAGCAGGCAGGGCAGCAGCCGGGACCGTACAACAGCGGGGGCTTCGGGCCCTCCACCCCCCCGCCCCCCACCCAGACCTCCCCCGCGCCCGGCTACGGATACCCGCAGTCGTCCTACGGCAGCGGCGGCCCGGCCACCCCGCCGCCCTACACGATGAACGCAACCGGCTCCGGCCCGGGCAACGGCGGCTCGGGCAAGAAGCCGTCGGCCGGCGCCATGGCCGGGTACGGTCTGGCCGCCGTCGCCGTCATCGTCGCCCTGGTCTTCGTGATCATCGGGCTCACCGACAGCGGCGGGGACGACCCCGACCCCAAGCCCACCGCCAAGCCGAGGCCCACCCAGAGCGCCGACCCCGCAGGCAGCTCCGGGGACAGCGGCGACGACGGCGGCTCGGACTCGGGCGGCTACAAGGGTCCGGACACCAGCCGCACCATCGACTCCACCCGGTGCACCGACGCCACGAAGTCCTACAGCGACAAGAGCAAGGTCATGGTCCCCGAGCTGACCTACAAGGACCTCACCTCGGTCAAGGCGTGCCTGCGCGCCGCCGGGTGGAAGCTCGGCGAGGTGACCACCGAGGACGAGAACGTGTGGGGCAAGAACACGGTCCTGGAGCAGACCCCGGATTACCTCGACGACTTCGACCCGGACAAGGACAAGATCGACCTGACCGTCTCCACGGGCCAGCCCGCGGACTGAGGTCCGGCCGAAGGGCCGGGGTCCGTACGGCGACCAGGGTCCGCGGTCCGCATGGACGCAGCGCCTTCCCATGCCCCCGGGTGTCCGCACCCGGGGGCATGCTCGTCAGTCCTCCGCCATCCGCCGCACCTCCACCACCCGGAACCGGCCCGAGACGAAGTCACCGTCGCACAGCGTGCAGTTGGCCGCCGGGTTGCCACCCGAGCCGTGGAAGTCGCTGAAGGCGGCCGTCTGGTTGACGTAGACGCCACCCGTGAGATTGAGGGAGAGCTGCGCGGGCTCGTCGAAGCACACCTCCTCCAGTTGCCGCGCCACCTCGGAGGAAGTGGTGTATCCGGCGACCGTCATGGCGCCCTTCGCCTGGAGGGTGTGCCGCAGCAGCTCCAGCGCGTCCTCCGTGGAGCCGACGGCCACCGCGAAGGAGACCGGGCCGAAGCACTCGTCCTGATACGCGCCCTCGGACTCCGGCTCGGTGGCGTCCAGCTTGACGATCGCGGGGGTACGCACCGTGGCGTCGGGGAACTCCGGGTTCTGCACGGTACGGGGGGCCAGGGCCACCTCGCCCAGCGAGGGCGCCGCCTCCAGCCGCGTACGCACCTGCTCGTTGACCAGGGCGCCCAGCAGCGCGTTGGCCCGCGCGTCGTCGCCGAGCAGCTTGTCCACCGCGGCGGCCAGGTCGGCCACCACCTCGTCATAGCTCCTGGGTCCGGACTCGGTGGCGATGCCGGCCGCCGGGATCAACAGATTCTGCGGCGTGGTGCACATCTGGCCGCTGTAGAGCGACAGCGAGAAGGCGAGGTTGGCCAGCATGCCCTGGTAGTCGTCGGTGGAGTCGATGACGACCGTGTTGACACCGGCCTTCTCCGTGTGGACCCGCGCCTGGCGGGCATGGGCCTCCAGCCACTCGCCGAACGCCGAGCCCCCGGTGTAGTCGATCACCCGGATCTCGGGCCGGACGGCCAGGTCCCTGGCGATGCCGTCGCCCTCCGCCTCGGCCGCCAGCGCCACCAGATCGGCGTCGAACCCCGCCTCCGCGAGGACCTCGCGGGCGATCCGCACCGTCAGCGCGAGCGGGAGCACGGCCCGCGGGTGCGGCTTGACCAGCACGGCGTTCCCGGTCGCGAGCGAGGCGAAGAATCCGGGGAAGCCGTTCCAGGTGGGGAAGGTGTTGCAGCCGATCAGCAGCGCCACACCGCGCCCGGCCGGGGTGAACTCCTTGGTGACGCGCAGCGGGTCGCGCTTGCCCTGCGGCTTCTCCCAGCTGACCCGCGCGGGAGTGCGCACCTGCTCCGCATAGGCGTAGGCCACCGCCTCCATACCGCGGTCCTGTGCGTGCGGCCCGCCCGCCTGGAAGGCCATCATGAACGCCTGGCCGCTGGTGTGCATCACGGCCTGCGCGAACTCCGGGGTGCGGGCGCTGATCCGCGCCAGGATCTCCAGGCACACCGCGGCGCGCACCTCGGCCCCGGCCTTCCGCCAGGCGGGCAGCGCGCCGCGCATGACCGGCAGCAGGGCGTCGACGGCTCCTTCGTCCATCCGAGGGTAGGAGATACCCAGCTCGGGCCCGTACGGCGACACCTCGGTGGCCACCCATTCGCCGGAGACCGGCTGGCCGGGCAGCTCGAAGCGGCTGCCGCACAGCGCGTCGAAGGCCGCCTTGCCCTGCTCGGCCGCACCCTCTCCGTACGCCTTCGGGTGCTCGGGGTGCGGGGTCCAGAACTCCCGGCCCGCGATGGCCTCCAGCGCACGGTCCAGGGTGGGGCGGTGGGTGTCGACGAGCTGGGCAGTGGTCGTTCCGATACCGGTGGTCACGCAGGACCAACTCCTCGCTGAGCTGGGACGGAATGCGGGGTGGGCACGGCGTTGCCGGAGCCGCTCACCTGGTAGATACTGCTACCGAACGATCGGTCGGTGCAAGGGGGCCCGGGAAGCTGTGGAAAACTCCGCTCGGCACCACGCGCGGGGCCCGGCGCCGCGGGCCGCGCGTCCCGCCTCCCGACGCCCGGCGGCACCGGGGGACGGCCCGGCTAGCATCGGCCGCATGCCCACGGTCAAGCGCGACACCTACACGCCCGACTCGCTGCTCTCCGTCGCCGTGCGGGTGTTCAACGAGCGGGGCTACGACGGCACCTCGATGGAGCACCTGTCCCAGGCGGCCGGGATCTCCAAGTCGTCCATCTACCACCACGTGCGCGGCAAGGAAGAGCTGCTGCGCAGGGGGATAAGCCGGGCGCTCGACGAACTGTTCGCGGTGCTGGAGGAGCCCCGGGCGCGCGAGGGCCGGGCGGTGGAGCGGCTGGAGCACGTCACCCGCCGCACGGTGGAGGTGCTGCTGGCCGAGCTGCCGTACGTGACGCTGCTGTTGCGGGTGCGGGGGAACACCGAGACGGAGATCTGGGCGATGTCCCGGCGCCGGGAGTTCGACCAGCGGGTGGCCGAGCTGGTCAAGCAGGCGGCGGCGGACGGGGACCTGCGTGCCGACGTCGACGCCCGGCTCGCGACCCGGCTGCTGTTCGGCATGATCAACTCGATCGCCGAGTGGTACCGCCCCGAACGCGCGGGGCACCCGGGCGCAGCGGACGGCACGCCGTCCGAGGCGGGCGGCGCCGGTACCAGCAGCGCCGAGGTGGCCGAGGCCGTCGTCCGCACCGCCTTCGCGGGCCTGCGCACCGGCTGAGAGCCCGCGGGGCTACGGGCCCGGCTCCAGGTCGGTCTCCTCGAACACCAGCAGCGTGCGGGTGCTCAGCACCTCCGGCATGGACTGGATGCGGGTCAGCACCAGGTCCCGCAGGGCCCGGTTGTCCGGGGTGTGCACCAGCAGCAGCACGTCGAAGTCCCCGCTGACCAGCGCGATGTGGGCGGCGCCCGGCAGCTCCCGGAGCTTCTCGCGGACGCTGCGCCAGGAGTCCTGGACGATCTTGAGGGTGATGTAGGCCGAGGCTCCGTGGCCCGCGCGCTCCTGGTCGACGCGGGCGCTGAAGCCCCGTATCACCCCGTCGTCGATCAGCCGGTTGATGCGCGCGTACGCGTTGGCGCGCGATACGTGCACCCGCTCGGCGACCGACCGCACGGACGCCCGGCCGTCCGCACGCAGCAGCCGCAGGATGTCCCGGTCGACGGAGTCCAGCGGCCGGGCGGGCAGCCGGTGCCCGGCCGGCGGGTCCGTTTCCCCGGAGCCGTTGGCCATATGTTCACCCCGCACGGTCCTTCGCCTCCCCCGCATGGACACTCTGCGGACATCGAACGGTTTTGCGGGCCAGTTGTCCACAGGCAGAGGCCACCCGTAGCCAAAATGTGCCGTCGACCGAACAATCGGTAGGGGTGGCCCACTCGGCCACCGGCCCGGCCTGCCGGTGGTACGGCCATCGGCAGGCCGGCGCGCCAGAAGGCCGGCGCGCACCGGGCGTACCCGCAGCCCGCACGCGCCGCAGCCCGCCCACGAGGAGGTGCTCGTCATGACGGTCCTAGAGCAGCCAGGAACCTACGCCCCCGCCCCTCCCCCCTCGTGGCGCCCCCGTACCGAGGCCGCGCCGCTCCTCCCCGAGGCCGAGCCCTACCGCGTCCTGGGCACCCGGACGGCGGAACGCGAGGGCGGGAAGCACACCGGTCCGGACGCGGACCTGCTGCGCCGGCTGTACGCCGCCGTCGTGCGGGGGCGGCGGTTCAACGAGCAGGCGACCGCGCTGACCCGGCAGGGCCGGCTGGCGGTCTATCCCTCCTCGCGGGGGCAGGAGGCGTGCCAGGTGGCCGCGGCGCTGGCACTGCGTGCGGAGGACTGGCTCTTCCCCAGCTACCGCGACACCCTCGCCGCGGTGGCCCGCGGCCTGGACCCGGTCGAGGTGCTGTCGCTGCTGCGCGGTGACTGGCACCACGGCTACGACTCACCCGGCACCCGGGTCGCCCCGCTGTGCACCCCGCTGGCCACCCAGCTTCCGCACGCGGTCGGGCTGGCGCACGCCGCCCGGCTGAAGGGCGACGAGGTGGCCGCGCTCGCGCTGGTCGGCGACGGCGGCACCAGCGAGGGCGACTTCCACGAGGCGCTCAACTTCGCCGCCGTATGGCAGGCGCCCGCCGTCTTCCTGGTGCAGAACAACGGCTTCGCGATCTCCGTACCGCTGGCCAAGCAGACCGCTGCGCCCTCGCTGGCCCACAAGGCGGTCGGCTACGGCGTCCCGGGGCGACTGGTCGACGGCAACGACGCGGTCGCGGTGCACGAGGTGCTGACCGAGGCGCTGGACCGGGCCCGGTCGGGCGGCGGCCCCACCCTTGTCGAGGCGGTCACCTACCGGCTGGAGGCACACACCAACGCCGACGACGCGACCCGCTACCGGGCCGACGGCGAGGTCGAGGCGTGGCGGGCGCACGACCCGGTGACGCTGCTGGAGCGCGAGCTGCGCGACCGCGGGCTGCTGGACGAGGAGACCGTGCGGGAGGCCGAGGAGGCGGCCGAGCGGCAGGCGGCGGAGCTGCGCGAGCGGATGCACCAGGACCCGCAGCCGGACCCGATGGAGCTGTTCGCGCACGTCTACGCGGAACCGACACCGCAACTGCGCGAGCAGGAGGCGCAGTTGCGGGCCGAGCTGGCCGCGGAGCAGGAGGCGGCAGCCGGGAACCCGGCCGCGGGGAAGGAGACCCGATGAGCACCGCGGTACGGCAGCCCACCGCCGCACGCACCGACCGCAGGCCCGCCACCATGGGGCAGGCACTGCGCCGGGCCCTGCGCGACGCTCTGGCCGACGACCCGGCGGTGCACGTCCTCGGCGAGGACGTCGGCACGCTCGGCGGCGTCTTCCGGGTGACGGACGGGCTGACCGCGGAGTTCGGCCCCGACCGGTGCGCCGACACCCCGCTGGCGGAGGCGGGCATCCTCGGCACGGCGGTCGGGATGGCGATGTACGGGCTGCGGCCGGTGGTGGAGATGCAGTTCGACGCCTTCGCCTACCCCGGGTTCGAGCAGCTCGTCTCGCACGTCTCCCGGATGCGCAACCGCACCCGCGGCAGGCTGCCCATGCCGCTGACGGTGCGCATCCCCTACGGCGGCGGGATCGGCGGGGTGGAGCACCACAGCGACTCCTCCGAGGCGTACTACCTGGCCACACCGGGGCTGCACGTCGTCACCCCGGCCACGGTCGCCGACTCCTACGGGCTGCTGCGGGCCGCCATCGCCTCCGACGACCCGGTGGTCTTCCTCGAACCGAAGCGGCTGTACTGGTCGAAGGCCGACTGGGACCCGGAGGAGCCGGACGCGGTGCCCGGCATCGGCAAGGCCGTCGTACGCCGCCGGGGCAGCTCCGCGACGCTGATCACCTACGGCCCGTCCGTACCGGTCTGCCTGGAAGCCGCCGAGGCGGCACGCGAGGACGGCGCCGAGGGCTGGGATCTGGAGGTGGTCGACCTGCGCACGCTGTCCCCGTTCGACGAGGAGACTGTCGCCGCTTCGGTGAAGCGCACCGGGCGGGCCGTCGTCGTGCACGAGTCCCCCGGCTTCGCCGGCCCGGGCGGTGAGATCGCGGCCCGGATCACCGAGCGCTGTTTCCACCACCTGGAGGCGCCGGTGCTGCGTGTCGCCGGGTTCGACATCCCCTATCCGCCGCCGATGCTGGAGCGGCACCACCTGCCGGGTGTCGACCGGGTGCTGGACGCCGTCGCACGGCTCCAGTGGGAGAGCGGCTTCACCGGCGGGGGCGGCGCCGAGGTCCGGGGCGGGGGTGCGCTCTGATGGGTGAGGTGCGCGAATTCGCGCTGCCGGACCTGGGCGAGGGGCTGACCGAGGCGACGATCGTCCGCTGGCTGGTCCCGGTGGGCGACACCGTGCGGGTCGACGAGCCGGTCGTCGAGGTCGAGACGGCCAAGGCACTCGTGGAAGTCCCCTGCCCCTTCGCGGGCGTGGTCACCTCGCACGCGGCCGACGAGGGAGCCGAGGTGGCGGTGGGAGCGCCGCTGGTCACCGTCGCGGTGAGCCCGGACGGCGGTGCGGTCGGCCCGGGCGGCGGGGCCATCGGCGGCGAGACGGCACAGGGCGGCGCAGCGGAACAGGCCGGCGAGGGGGAACACGTCGGCGGCTCGGGCAATGTGCTGGTCGGCTACGGGACGGCGCAGGCGCCGGCGCGGCGGCCCCGGGCGGCGCTGCGGCTGTCCGGACTGTCCGGCCCGGCCGACGGGGGAACGCCCGGCGCGGGTCCCGGCGGAATCGCGGCGGCGCCCGAAGCGGGGGCAGGGGAGGAGTCCCGGTCCGGAGCCGGCCGGGACGCCCCCGCCCGCGGTGCGGGCCGTACGGCGCCGGAGCACCCCACCCGGGGCGAACGGGCCGCTGCCGGGCCCGTCCCGGTGATCTCTCCGCTGGTCCGCCGGCTGGCCCGCGAACACGGCCTGGATCTGCACGCGATGACGGGCAGCGGTCCGGACGGGCTCATCCTGCGCGCGGACGTGGAACGCGCGGTGCACGCCGCGCCCGGGACACCCGCGCCGCAGGGCACCGCGCAGCCCGGCGGGGTCCGGGCCGCGGCGGCGCGGCAGGAGCGGCGGATTCCGCTGCGCGGTATGCGCGGCACGGCGGCCGACCGGCTCGCGCGCAGCCGTGCGGAGATCCCGGACGCCAGTTGCTGGGTGGACGCCGACGCCACCGAACTGCTCGCCGCGCGCAAGGAGATGAACGCCGCCGCCGAGGGCGACCCGGACGCGGCGCCGATCTCGCTGCTGGCCCTGCTCGGCCGGCTGTGCACGGCGGCGCTGGCGCGCTTCCCGGAGCTGAACTCGACGGTGGACACCCAGGCGCGCGAGGTCGTCGTACTGCCCGAGGTGCATCTGGGCTTCGCCGCGCAGACGGACCGGGGCCTCGTCGTCCCGGTGGTGCGCGACGCGCACACGCTGAGCGCCGAGCAGCTCACCGCGGAGCTGGCCCGGCTGACCGAGGCGGCCCGCGCCGGGACCCTCACCCCCGGCGAGCTGACCGGCGGCACGTTCACGCTGAACAACTACGGTGTGTTCGGCGTGGACGGCTCCACTCCGATCATCAACCATCCGGAGGCGGCGATGCTCGGCGTCGGCCGTATCGCCCGCAAACCGTGGGTGGTCGGGGACGCGCCGGCCGTCCGCAGCGTCGTGCAGTTGTCCCTCACCTTCGACCACCGGGTGTGCGACGGCGGCACCGCGGGCGGATTCCTGCGCCATGTCGCGGACTGCGTGGAGCGTCCGGCGAGGCTACTCCGTACGCTCTGAGGCGTGACGCAGGCCCCAGGATCTTCCTCCGCAGCCGGACCACCCGACCACCCGCACCACGCGGCGGGCGGTGCCGGCCGCGAGCGCCCCGCACCGGACACCGCCGGCCGCCCGTACACGGCCCTCGTCCTCGCGGGCGGCGGCGCGCGGCGGCTGGACGGGGCCGACAAACCCGCGGTCACGGTCGGCGGCCGCCCGCTGCTCGACCGGGTCCTCGCGGCGTGCGGCGACGCGGCGGCCACCGTGGTGGTGGGCCCGCGCCGTCCGACGTGCCGCCCGGTGCTGTGGGCCCGCGAGGAGCCGCCCGGCGGCGGCCCGCTCGCGGCGCTGCAGGCGGGTCTGGACGCGCTGGCGGCAGGTCGCGACGCGCCTGCGGGGTCCGGCGCGCTGCGGGCGGGCACGCGCACGGGCACCGGCTCGACGCGAACCGGCCCGGAGCACGCGGCGGCCGGACAGCCCGGGGGCGGTACGGCCGGGGCAGAGGGCCCGGTGCTCGTCGTCTCCGCCGACCTGCCGTTCCTCTCGCCGCGAGCGGTGCGCACCCTGGTGTCCGTTCCGGACGGGGCGGAGGCCGCCGTCGGATACGACGGCCGCGAGCAACCGCTGCTGGCCGCCTACCGGATGGACCCGCTGCGCCGCGAACTGGCGCTGTTGCGAACCGAATACGGTTCTTTGCCGGGACTGCCGTTGCGGATGGTGCTCCAAGGGCTGATGCTGCACCGGGTGACCGCGCCCTCCGTCACCGCCGCCGCCCTCGACTGCGACACCTGGGACGACATCGCCACAGCGAGGGCCCGCATCAGGGAGCATGAAACCGTGCTGGACGAATGGATCTCCGCGGTCAAGGCCGAGCTGGGCATCGAGCTCGACGTCGACACCTCAGCGCTGCTGGCTCTCGCCCGGGACGCGGCGCACGGCGTCGCGCGCCCCGCGGCGCCGCTGACCACCTTCCTGGTGGGCTACGCGGCGGCGCAGGCGGGCAGTTCACCGCAGGACGTCGCGCGGGCGACGGAGGCGGCCGCCCGGCTCGCCCGGCGCTGGGCCGACGAGTCGGACGGGGGCACCCCCGGAGCGGACGGCCCCGGTACCACCTCCGGACCGCCCGCCGCGGACGGCCCCGGCAGCCCCTCCGAGCGGACAGACGACCGATGAGCGACGCCGACGAACTGGACGAGGCCATCGCCCTGGCCAACAGCGGCCGGATCCGCCAGGACCCGCCCCCCGCACCGCGTCTCAAACGCATCCGGCGGATCCAATGGAGCGCCGACGGCGCCGAGGACCCCGACAGCGGCGGCGTCCCCGGCTCCGCCGCGGACCCCGGCGGAGCCCGGGCCACCACGGGCGAGGCGGGCCGCGGCGCCGTCCCCGGCGGCGCGCACCCGTCCGAGGGGGCCGCGGCAGGCGGGGGGCGGCCCGGAGACGGCGGCCACGGGCCGGCCGGGCACCCCGGGAACGCCTCGGCGGACGGAGACCGGCAGCCGACGGGCACCGGCACCGGCACCGGCACCGGCACCGGCACCGCGGAAGGTACCGGTGGGGACTCGCACGGGCGGGGGCGGCCGCGGCAGCACCCGCAGGACCCGAACGGCGCCGCAGCCCGGCAGCCGGCGGTCCCTTGGTCCGAGGCCGTGGCGCTGGCGTCCTCGGCCGCCACCGCGCTGCCGCGGGAGACCGTCCCCCTCGCACACGCGCTGGGCCGCACGCTCGCCGCGCCGCTGCGGGCCCTCACCGACCTGCCGCCGTTCGACACCTCCGCGATGGACGGCTGGGCCGTGTCCGGCCCCGGCCCGTGGGAGCCCGCCCGCGCGGCGGACGGCACCGAGCGCCCCGGCCTGCTGGCGGGCGCCCGCGCGGAGCCTCCACAGCTCGCCGACGGGGAGGCGGTCCGGATCGCGACCGGCGCCCGCGTCCCGTCCGGCACCAGCGCCGTGCTCCGCCGGGAGGCGGCCCAGCACACGGGCGCCCGGGTGCGTACTGCCACACCCCCGCAGCCCGGTACCGACATCCGCCCGCGCGGCCAGGAGTGCCGTACGGGCGACGAGTTGCTGCCGACGGGCGCGGCCGTCACCCCTGCCGTGCTGGGGCTGGCCGCGGCGGCCGGGTACGACGACCTGGCGACCGTGCCCCGGCCGCGGGCCGAAGTGCTCGTCCTGGGCGACGAACTGCTGCACCGCGGCCTGCCCCGGGACGGCCGGATCCGGGACGCACTCGGGCCGATGATCGAGCCGTGGCTGACGGCCCTGGGGGCCGAGGTGACCGTCACCCGGCTGCTGGGCGACGACGCGGAGGCCCTGCACGAGGCGCTGGCCGGTTCGACGGCCGATGTGCTCGTCACCACCGGCAGCACGGCCGCCGGACCGCTGGACCACCTCCGGCCGACACTGCGCCGCCTCGACGCGCGACTCCTGGTGCACGGGGTGCGCGTCCGCCCCGGGCATCCCATGCTGCTGGCCGCGCTCGCACCGGAGGACCGGCAGAGCACGGGCGGACAGCCGCGCCACCGGTTCCTGGTGGGACTGCCCGGCAATCCGCTGGCCGCGCTCTCCGGTCTCGTCACCCTGGCCGGGCCGCTGCTGCGCGCACTGGCCGGGCGCGCCGCGCCCGAACTCCGCGAGGCCACCTTGGGCGCCGAAGTGTCCGGACACCCGCACGACACCCGGCTGGTACCCGTGCGGTGCGAGGGCTCGGGCCTCCGGGCGCGCATCCGGCCGCTGCGCTACGCGGGTCCGGCGATGCTCCGCGGCGTGGCCTCCTGCGACACGCTGGCGGTGGTGCCGCCCGGCGGTGGCGCCCCCGGCACGGACGTGCCCGTACTGGACCTGCCGTGGTGAGGCGGCCCCCGGAGGAGACCCGCGAGACCACCGAGCGGCTGGGCTCGGTACTGCTGCCGCGTCCGGACATCAGCCCGCAGCGGCAGGTCGCCCGCCGGCTGCTCGCCGCGCTCGCCGTGCTGTGGATCACGGTGCTGCTGGTCTACCTGGACCGGGGCGGCTACGTGGACAACACCGACAGCGACGTGACGTTCCTGGACTGCCTCTACTACACCACCGTCACGCTCTCCACGACCGGCTACGGCGACATCACCCCCGCGTCCGACAGCGCGCGGCTCGTCAACATTCTCATCATCACGCCGCTCCGCGTGCTGTTCCTGATCATCCTCATCGGCACCACCCTCGAGGCACTGACGGACCGCACCCGGCAGCAGTGGCGCCTGAACCGCTGGAGGTCCGCGTTGCGCGACCACACCGTCGTCGTCGGATTCGGCACCAAGGGCCGCTCCGCCGTCCAGACCCTGCTGTCGACGGGGCTGGGCCGCAACCAGGTCGTCGTCATCGATCCGCACGGGCATGCCGTCAAGACCGCCAACGCGGAGGGGTTCGCCGGAGTCGAGGGCGACGCCACCCGAAGCGAGGTACTGATCCGGGCCGAGGTGCAGCGGGCCAAGCAGATCGTGATCGCCCCGCAGCGGGACGACACCTCGGTGCTGGTGACGCTGACGGCCCGGCAGCTCAACCCGCGGATAAACATCGTCGCAGCGGTGCGCGAGGAGGAGAACGCCCCGCTGCTGCGGCAGTCGGGCGCGGACCAGGTGATCACCAGTGCCAGCGCGGCCGGCCGGCTGCTCGGGCTGGCGATGCTCAGCCCGAACGCCAGCTCGGTGATAGAGAACCTCATCCAGCAGGGCACCGGCCTCGATCTGAAGGAGCGCCCGGTCACCAAGGCGGAGGCGGGAGGCTCCCCGCGCGACTGCCCGGACCTGGTCGTCTCCATCGTGCGCGGGCACCGGATACTGGCCTTCGACGACCCGGAGGCCGCGGAGCTGGAGCTGACCGACCGGTTGGTCGTCATCCATCGCGCCTCCCGGAAGGGCCCCCAGGCGGACATACCGCGCGGCGACCTGCGGTAGCACCACACCCCCGCTCCTCATCCCTTCAGGTGACTGTGCGGCGCCCGGCGGACCGCTGCCGGGCGCAGGCGTGACGATGACCCGATGGACCCGCCACCGACCTGCCCCAACTGCCCGGAGCGCCTGCTGTGGAAGGACACGCGTGAGACGGGGCCGGGCAAGGAGGACTCCTGGTTCTGGTTCTGCACCGGCTGCCATCAGGCGTACGTGCCCACTCCGGATCAGAAGCTCCGCTTCACCTATGCGGCCTGAGCGCAGGGGCGGCACGCGGGACGCCGGGATATCGGGAGGTGGACGTGGGCGACCGTGCACCGGTGCCGGACCGGGGCCCTCCCGGCGTCCGGAGGTGCGGGTAGCGTCGGCCGTATGCATGCGATCACGATTCCCGAACCCGGCGGCCCCGAGGCCCTGGTCTGGGCGGAGGTCCCCGACCCGGAGCCCGGGGAGGGCGAAGTCCTCGTCGATGTCGCGGCGAGCGCCGTCAACCGCGCGGACGTCCTGCAGCGCCAGGGCTTCTACGATCCGCCGCCCGGCGCCAGCCCCTATCCCGGTCTGGAGTGCGCGGGACGCATCGCGGCCCTCGGTCCCGGAGTGTCCGGCTGGTCGGTCGGCGACCGGGTGTGCGCGCTGCTCGGCGGCGGCGGCTACGCCGAGCGGGTCGTGGTGCCGTCCGGACAGCTCCTGCCCGTACCCGAAGGAGTCGACGTCACGACGGCGGCCGGTCTCCCGGAGGTCACCTGCACGGTCTGGTCGAACGTCTTCATGGTGGCGCACCTGCGCCCGGGCGAGACCCTGTTGGTGCACGGCGGCTCCAGCGGCATCGGCACGATGGCCATTCAGCTCGCCAAGTCGGTGGGTGCCCGGGTCGCGGTGACGGCGGGCACGGCGGAGAAGCTGCGGCGGTGCGCCGAGCTGGGGGCCGACATCCTGATCAACTACCGCGAGCAGGACTTCGTCGAGGAGTTGCGCGCGGCCACCGACGGCGCGGGCGCCGACGTGATCCTGGACAACATGGGCGCCAAATACCTCGAGCGGAACGTCAAGGCGCTCGCGGTGAACGGCCGACTGGCCGTCATCGGCATGCAGGGCGGCACCAAGGGGGAGCTGAACCTGGGTGCGCTGCTGGCCAAGCGCGGCGCCGTGACGGCCACGTCGCTGCGGGCCCGCCCGGCGGACGAGAAGGCGGCCATCGTGGCCGCCGTACGCGAACACGTGTGGCCCCTGCTGTCGGACGGCCGGGTGCGCCCCGTCGTGGACAGCACGGTGCCGATGCGCGAAGCGGCCCGCGCCCACCAGCTCCTGGACGAGAGCGGCCACGTCGGCAAGATCCTGCTGGTCACCACAGGCTGAGGAGCCGCACCCGCCGATGGCGTCCCGCCCCGCGCCACGGTGCGCGGGGCGGAGTGCGTGGGGGGGGCGGAAGCGGGGCGCGAGTCCGGTCACGGCGCGAGCCGTCACCCGTTCCGTCTGTCCGAAATGCCGATCTTCTCCCTTCATGTGACGCTGGAACGGTCTGCGGACCATCCAGTGCGGAGGGGTCACGTTCGTGCGGCACACTCAGCGACGGAGCAGCGCGGTCACCTTGCTGACCTGCGCATTCCTGGCGCTCCCCGCGCCAGTCGCCGCCGCGGGGGAGCCCGCGGTCCCCGGCGGGGACCGCACCGCGCCCGGGGCCGTCACGGCCCCCGCCGCTCCCCCGTCCGGGGGCACACCCAGCGGCCCCGCTCCCGGTGCCGCCGCCACCGGTGGCGCTCCGGGTGCGGCGGCCTCCGGTGCGGCACCCAGCCTGCTGCCGCCCGCCGCGCCGCCACGCACCTGGGCGCCCCGCCCGCAGGCTCCCCGGATGCCGCGGCTGCCGGACCTTCCGAAGCTGCCCCGGTTCCCGCAGGCGCCCGAGCCTCCGCGCCTTCCCGGTGCGGAATCCCCGTCCCCGCTGCCCGGCGCCCCCGGACAGCCCCCGGTGCTGCCGGAAGCGGCCCCCCGGTTCTCCGATTCCCCCGATTCCCCCGATTCCCCCGCCTTCCCGGCTTTCGCCGGCCACCCGAACGCCCGGACGCCCGCCGACCGGAGGGGGCACCCGGTGCGGTGGAACAACGGCGAGGCCGAAAGGCACGACGAGGGGAACAGCAGGGACGGGACGCGGCACGTCGAAGAGGACGGGCAGGGGGCGCAGGACGAGCGCGGGGCCCGGCAGCACGGGAGAGAGCAGCGGCAACCTCGGCCACGCGACGAGCAGCTCAGCGGCGAGCGCGCGGAGAAGCAGAAGAAGCGCCCCGCGAAGCGGGACCGGCGCCGGCGGGACGCGGCCGGGCAGCGCACGGCGCACCGGGAGCGGGACCCCAGGGAGCGCGGGCGGGAACAGCCGCCCGCGCACGGAGAGGGCGACCGGCGGCAGCAGCGGCAGCAGGAGCACCGCATCAATCCGCCGAACCATCGGGCTGCGCTGCGGCCCCCCGCCTCTTTCGGAAACGCCACCGCTCCCCGTCCGTCCGGCCAGGCCATCGGCAAGCACGACCTGTACGCGGCGGACGACGCCGGTCTGCGGAGCGACGAGGGGCGGGGCGGCCGGCTCGCCGCGCAGCCGTCCGGGCAGGTGCTGCCCGTCCTGCCGCTCGGCACCGGTCTGACGCTGATGGGCCTGGGACTCGCCTTTCTGGCCCTGCGCGTCCGGCGCGGGGGCTGACCTGGGCGCGCGTGCCGGAGTCGGCGCCCCGGAGGGGTGCTGCCGGGAGCGGGCCCCGGGCGGCGCGGCGCGGCACGGGCGGCTCCGGGACGTTCCCGCCCTCGCTCGGCGTCGGTCTCCCCTCGGATGCAGAATGGGGGCATGACGCAGCCGAGCAACGAGAAGTCGCAGGAGAGCCCCCAGGTTCTGGTCGTGGGCCCGGACGGAATGGCTCTCGGCAGTCCCAGCCCCAAGGGCGGCGACGGCGAGGGCGATGAGCAGGCTGAGGTCCCCCTGACGGAGATGGTGGAACAGCCCGCGAAGGTCATGCGGATCGGCAGCATGATCAAGCAGCTTCTGGAAGAGGTGAAGGCGGCTCCGCTGGACGAGGCCAGCCGGGCGCGGCTCAAGGAGATCCACACCAGCTCGATCAAGGAGCTGGAGGACGGGCTCGCGCCCGAGCTGATCGAGGAGCTGGAGCGGCTCTCCCTCCCGTTCACGGAGGAGTCCACCCCCACCGATGCCGAGCTGCGCATCGCGCAGGCCCAGTTGGTGGGCTGGCTGGAGGGCCTCTTCCACGGCATCCAGACCGCGTTGTTCGCCCAGCAGATGGCGGCGCGTGCGCAGTTGGAGCAGATGCGCCGGGCGCTGCCGCCGGGTGTGCTGCCCGAGGAGGCCGCGGGACAGCCCGGCGAGGCGCAGCACCGCACGGGCGGCCCGTACCTGTAGTCCGGCTGGAGCGCGCCGGCCGGGCCCGCAGGGCTCACGGAATCGAGACGGAGTCGAGAGTCGGCAGGGCCGGTCCAGCCTCGCGCAGGCCGGTCCTGCCGGCGCGGTGCGGTCGTTCGTGCCGTGCGACCGGCGACGCCGTGCCGCCGTCCGTCAGCGCGGTGCGGCCATCCAGTGGTAGAGCGCCATCGCCACGCTGGTGGCCAGGTTGTAGCTGGAGACCTGCGGGCGCATCGGAAGGGCCACCAAGCGGTCGGCGCGGGCACGCATCCCGGCCGAGAGGCCGTGCCGCTCCGAGCCGAAGGCCAGCATCGCCCCGCCGGGAACGGCCACGGAGCGCAGATCGGCGCCCTCCGGGTCGAAGGCGAGCAGCGGACCGTCCGGGAGCTCGGAAACCTGGCGCCGCGCGACCCGGGTGGCGAAGTGCAGTCCGGCACCCGCCCGTACCACGGCGGGGTGCCAGGGGTCGAGGTCGCCGGTGGTGAGCACCCCGCCGGCCCCCGCACCCGCCGCCAGCCGTACGACCGCGCCCACGTTGCCGAGGTTGCGCGGGTTGTCGAGGACGACGAACGGCGCGGTCCCGTCCCCCGGCCCGACGGCCGCCGGATCCGCGGCCGGGTCCCGGAGCGCGAGCGCCGCCACCCCGGTGGGGTGCGCGCGTGGCACCAGAGCGCTCAGTGTCGCACCGGGCACCTCCCACAGCAGTGCGTCGAGCGTGCCGGTCAGATCGGGGGCGAGCTCCTCGGCGAGGGCGAGCGCGGCGCGGCGGTCGGTGGCGAGCGCGACCGGAACCCGCGCACCGAACCGCAGCGCGTGTTTGAGCGCGTGGAACCCGTCCAGCAGCACGCCCTCGGGCGCGTGGCACGCCCACCGGCGCTCAGCTGTCTCCGCCGTCATCCGGCCCACCCTACGCGGAGCCCCTGACCACGCGTCCGGACCTCCGGCGCTCCGGCAGGCCCCCCGGGCCCGTGGCCCGGGACCCGTGGACGGCCCGGACCCTCAGACGGACACCTTCGGGGCCTCCGCCGCGGGTTCCGGGTCCGGCTGAGGCGAGCGGCGGCCGCGGCCCGGCAGCAGGCCGCGTGCCCGGCCGCCCAGTGCGGTCGTGCTCCGGCCGAGCCAGATCAGGAAGACGGTCGGCAGGAAGACGGCGTCGGCGGCGATCATCGCCAGCGAGAAGAACGGCAGCCCGAGCAGCACGGCGATGCTGACGTGCTCCGCGATCATGAAGGCCAGCAGGACGTTCTTCGCGCGCCGGTTGAGGAGGGTGAACGGGAAGGCGACCTGGGTGGCGACGGTGCCGTAGGTGACCAGGAAGACCATGACACCGTTGGCCGCCAGCAGATGGCTCAGATCGGGCCAGGGCGTGAAGTAGTCCAGGTTCATCGGGTAGTAGACGGCCGTACCGTCCTGCCAGCGCGTGCCCTGGATCTTGAACCAGCCGGCCGTCGAGTAGACCAGGCAGACCTCGATCATGATGACGAACAGCACGCCGTTGTGCACCAGGTTGGCGAGGATGTCGCACACGTCGCGCATCTCGCGTACCGTCGCACCGCCGCGCGCGGCGGCCCGCTGGACGGACCACCACAGTCCGTGCACGGCCCACAGCCCCCAGTAGAAGAGGGCCCAGCCGACGGTGAACCCGCCCGCGACGGTGCTGCCCAGCAGCACCGCGCCGAACACGGTCCACAGCACCACGCCGCCGACCCCGGCGTCCGCCCCGGCCGGACGCGCCCCGGCGCCGGACGCCGCCCCGGAACCCGCGCCCGCTCCGGCACCGGCACCCGCGTCGGAGGGCAACGCCGCCTGGGCAGTGGCGCCGCCCCCGGCTCCGGCGGTCGCACCGGACGACGACGCGCCGGCCGACAGGCCACCGGGCGGCGCCCCGGCGGCCGCTCCCGGGTCCGCGGCCCGGGGATCCCACGGGTGTTCCGCCGAGGCCTCCAGGCGCCGCCGGGCGCGGGCCGCGCGCCGGGCGTCCAGGGACCACACCTGCGCGCAGCGGGTGAAGACGAGGTACATCGACATCAGATGGATGACGTTGTCGCCGCCGTCCCCCATGAAGACGCTGCGGTTCTGCAGCGAGAGCACCCCGACCATGAACAGCACGGTGGCGGCCCGGGTGTGCCAGCCGAGCAGCACTGCGGCGGCCGCGGCCAGGGCGACGACGTAGACGAGTTGGAACCAGTTGTCGCTGCTGGACCACATCAGGACCGAGAAGGCGTCGTTGGTCTCGATGAGCCGCTCTGCCAGCCCCCACGACCAGGGGCTGTCGGGCCCGTAGAGCTCCTGCCGGTGCGGCCACTCGCGCAGCAGGAAGAAGAACCACGCCGCGCCGAACCCGATCCGGACGATCGCCGTCTGGTAGGGGCCGAGCGCCTGCGCGGTGATCCGGGTCAGACCGCGCGAGACGCACCGCTCGATCCGCACGCGCAGGCCGTGCACCCCCATGTACCGCCCCTGGTCGCTCACTTGCCGCCTCCCGGCAGGTCGGCACTGGTGACACGCCACCAGGGCTGCACGGTGTACCTGGTCTTCACTTCGGTGCGCTCGTCGCTCCAGTCGGGCGGGGCGACCGGGGTGACGGCGGAGCGCACCTGGATGCGCTCGACGCTGCCGCCGTTGAGTTCGGGGCCGAAGCGCCGCATCACGATGCGCTTGACGTACTGCTCGGAGAGCGCGCCGCGGAGCCCGACGGGCTTGCCCTTGTCGTCGTGGTTGTCGACGTAGAACTCCCAGGCGCGGCGCAGTTCGTTCTGCTGGGTGTGGCTGGGGGCCGGGTTGCCGTGGATGGCCGCGCCGTCCATGGCGCTCAGGTCGACCCAGCCGGTGGTCTCCGTGGTGCCGTCCTTGGCGACGGTGGCGCGGGCGTGCACGGCGACGTTCTGCTGGAGGGGATTGGGCGCGAACAGTTTCCAGTTGCGCTCGAACTCCGGGTAGACGTAGGAGTCGACGAGTTCGCCGTGCCGCTTGCTGATCGTGTTGTCCGGGGCTGTCTGCAGGAAGACCATCGCCACGTGGAACGCGATTCCGACCGTGACGACGGCCACGGCTATCGCGACGAAGATCCGCGCGGGCAGCGAGAGCGCGGCGATCCCGCGCATGCCTTCCCCCCCGGGCGCCTGGTGCGCCGCTGGCTCCATGCCCTACCCCTGCTCCCCATGTTCTTCATGCCCATGACCGGGCTGGTCCGCCTCAGAGACTCTCAGAGGGTACTGGGACGGAGCCGCTCGGCCCCGCCGGTCGGCGGCATTCGCTCTTGACAGCCCCTCGGCCCGCACTCATCCTTGAACCGAACGATCGGTCGGTCGGCTGGAAACCGAGGGATCAGGGGGCTCTATGACACCGGTGACATCGCCGTCGCGCGGCCGCGCGACAGGAGCGGGCGGGCAGCCGGACGGTGCAGGTGCCGGACCGGCGGCCGAGGCCGCGCAGGCCGCCTTCGACGCCGCGGTCGCCGCCGACGAGCGCATCGAGCCGCGGGACTGGATGCCGGACACCTACCGCTCCACCCTCGTGCGCCAGATCGCCCAGCACGCGCACTCCGAGATCATCGGCATGCAGCCGGAGGCCAACTGGATCACCCGCGCGCCCTCGCTGCGCCGCAAGGCGATCCTGATGGCCAAGGTGCAGGACGAGGCGGGCCACGGCCTGTACCTCTACGGCGCCGCCGAGACACTGGGCACGAGCCGCGACGAACTGCTCGACAAACTGCACGCGGGCCGCCAGAAGTATTCCTCGATCTTCAACTACCCCACGCTCACCTGGGCGGACGTCGGCGCCATCGGCTGGCTGGTGGACGGCGCGGCCATCACCAACCAGGTACCGCTGTGCCGCTGCTCGTACGGCCCCTACGCCCGCGCCATGGTGCGCGTCTGCAAGGAGGAGTCCTTCCACCAGCGCCAGGGCTACGAACTGCTGCTGGCCCTGACCCGCGGCACCGAGGCCCAGCGTGCGATGGCGCAGGACGCGGTGGACCGCTGGTGGTGGCCCTCGCTGATGATGTTCGGCCCGCCGGACGACGAGTCGTCGCACAGCGCGCAGTCCATGGCCTGGAAGATCAAGCGGCACTCCAACGACGAGCTGCGGCAGCGCTTCGTGGACATCTGCGTGCCCCAGGCCGAGGCGCTGGGCGTGACCCTGCCCGACTCCGAACTGCGCTGGAACGAGGAGCGCGGCCACTGGGACTTCGGCGCCATCGACTGGCAGGAGTTCCACGAGGTGCTCAAGGGCAACGGCCCCTGCAACGAACAGCGGCTCCACCGCCGCCGAGCGGCGCACGAGAACGGCACCTGGGTCCGGGAGGCGGCCGCGGCACACGCCACCAAGCACGCCGCCACACCGTCCGCCACCCGTGACACGAGGAGTCGAGCATGAGCGCCGAATGGCCCCTGTGGGAGGTCTTCGTCCGCAGCAGGCGCGGCCTCTCGCACACCCACGCGGGCAGCCTGCACGCCCCGGACGCCCAGATGGCGCTCCGCAACGCGCGTGACCTGTTCACCCGCCGCTCCGAGGGCGTCTCCCTGTGGGTGGTCCCCTCCCACGAGATCACCGCGTCCTCGCCCGACGAGAAGGATCCCTTCTTCGCACCCGCCGCCGACAAGCCCTACCGCCATCCGACCTTCTACGAGGTGCCCGAGGGGGTGCGGAACCTGTGACCGCCCCCGCGCCCCCGGCCCTGGCCACCCTCCCGCTCGGCGACGACGCGCTGATCCTCTCCCACCGCCTCGGCGAGTGGGCCGGGCACGCGCCGGTCCTGGAGGAGGAGGTGGCGCTGGCCAACATCGCACTGGACCTGCTGGGCCAGGCCCGCGCCCTCTACGCCGGGCTCTCCGACATCCTGGGCAGCGAAGACGAGATCGCCTTCCTCCGGGAGGAACGCGCCTTCCGCAACTGCCAGTTGACCGAGCAGCCCAACGGGGATTTCGCCCACACCATCATCCGGCAGCTCTTCTTCTCCACCTACCAGCAGCCGCTCTTCGCCCGGCTGTCCCCGGTGCTTCCGCTGGCGGCCAAGGCCGTCCGCGAGACGGCCTACCACCGCGACCACGCCGAGCAGTGGACCCTGCGGCTGGGCGACGGCACCGAGGAGAGCCACGCCCGCACCCAGCGCGCCGCCGACACGCTGTGGCGGTACACGGGCGAACTCCTCCAACCGGTCGAAGGGCTGGAGGTGGACTGGCCGGCGCTGGCGGAGGAGTGGCACGCCTCCATCGGCGACGTCTTCGCCCGCGCCGGACTCACCGTCCCGGAGGGCCCGAGCGAGGGTGCCTGGTCGGCCGGTGCGGGACGCCAGGGACTGCACACCGAGCCGTTCGGACTGCTGCTGGCCGAGATGCAGCATCTGCACCGCAGCCATCCGGGGGCGGCATGGTGACCGCCTCGGCCCGGCCGGACTCCTTCGCCGCGCTGGCCGGAGCGGTCCCCGACCCGGAGCTGCCGGTGATCACCCTGGCCGAACTGGGCGTGCTGCGCCGGGTGGAGGAGGAGGAGCCGGGGCACGTGCTGGTCGAGCTGACCCCGACCTACACCGGCTGCCCGGCGGTCGAGGCGATGGCCGCGGACATCGAACAGGTGCTGCGGGCCGCCGGTGCCGCACAGGTCGAGGTCCGCACGGTGCTGGTGCCGCCCTGGTCGAGCGACGACATCAGCGCGGAGGGCCGCCGCAAGCTCGCCGAGCACGGCGTCGCCCCGCCGCGCGCCGGGGCCCGCAGCGCCGCCCCGGGGCCGGTCCTGGTCGGCCTCTCCCCCACCCGGCACCCGGCGGAGCACCCCCGGCCCCCCGCTCCGGAGCCGGTCCACTGCCCGCACTGCGGCGCGGCGGACACCGAGTTGCTCAGCCGGTTCTCGTCCACGGCCTGCAAGGCGCTGCGGCGCTGCACCGCATGCCAGGAGCCGTTCGACCACTTCAAGGAGGTGTGAGGGTGCCCGCCTTCCACCCGCTGCGGGTCCGTTCCGTCGAGCCGCTGACCGACGACGCGGCCGCACTCACCCTCGAGGTGCCGCCCGAATTGCGGGAGACCTTCGGCTACACCCCGGGCCAGCACCTCACCCTGCGCCGGATGAACGAGCGGGGCGAGGAGATCCGCCGCACCTACTCGCTGTGCGACCCGGCGACGCCCCGGCCCGAGACCCTCCGGGTGGGTATCCGGCTCGTGGAGGGCGGCGAGTTCTCGACGTACGCGCTCAAGGAGCTGACCGCGGGCGGCACCGTCGAGGCGCTGCCGCCGATGGGCCGGTTCGTACTGGAGCCCCGTGCGGGCCGGTTCGCCGCCGTGGTGGGCGGCAGCGGCATCACTCCGGTGCTGTCCATCGCGGGCACACTGCTGGCACGCGAGCCGGAGGCCCGCTTCTGTCTGATACGCAGCGACCGCAGCACGGGCTCCACGATGTTCCTGGAAGAGGTGGCCGACCTCAAGGACCGCTACCCCGGGCGCTTCCATCTGGTGACGGCGCTCTCCCGCGAGGAGCAGCACAGCGGACTGCCCTCCGGGCGGCTGGACGAGGAGCGGCTGGCAGCGTTGCTGCCCGCGCTGCTGTCCGCCCCCGGAGTCCGCGAGACGGACGGCTGGTTCCTGTGCGGCCCGCTGGGGCTGGTGGAGGGCGCGGCCAAGGCGCTGCGGACGCTGGAGGTACCCGCGAACCGCGTCCACCAGGAGATCTTTCACGCTGAGGCGGCCGCCGCCGCTCCGCCACCACCCGCCCGGACGGTGCCCGGATCCGCCACGGTGCGCGCCACCCTCGCCGGACGCAGCGGCAGTTGGCCGGTGCGGGAGGGCGAGACCCTGCTGGAGGCGGTGCTGCGGAACCGGACCGATGCCCCGTACGCCTGCAAGGGCGGGGTGTGCGGCACCTGCCGCGCCCGGCTGCTGGGCGGTGAGGTGCATATGGACCGCAACTTCGCCTTGGAGGAGGAGGAGTTGTCGGTGGGCTATGTCCTGGCCTGCCAGTCCCACCCCCTCACGGAGGAGGTGGAGGTGGACTTCGACGCGTGACGCCTCCGTCGCGGACCGCCGCCGGCCGGCGCGGGGCCCGCCCGACGCCATGCGGTACGCACGGCGGCGCGCCGCCGCCCCGCCTCCGACTGCCTCCCGGGCCGCACCCAAGGACCCACCGGGGCGGGCCGAAGGGCGACCGACCGACAGTCGCAGCGGGCAACCGACGCGGTCCCGCAAGGTCACCCGAGCCCGGAAAGGCACCCGGTGGCGGGAGTCACCGGCGGGGCGTCACTGCACGAACGCCGGGTCCGCGTCGCCCTCCAGCGGGCGGCCCGCGCTCTGCCAGGCCAGCATCCCGCCGTCGACGTTGACCGCGTCCACGCCCTGCTGGGAGAGGTAGCCCGCGACCTGCGCCGAGCGGCCGCCGACACGGCAGACGACGTACACCGGACCGCCGTCGCCGAGGCGTTCGGTCAGCTCGCCCTGCCGGGCGACGAACTCGCTCATCGGGATGTGCAGCGCGCCGGGAGCGCGTCCGGCGGCCCATTCGTCGTCCTCGCGGACGTCCAGCAGCAGTGCGTCGGCCGGCACGGAGGCGGCGTCGGTCTGCCGTACCTGCCCGGGAACGGGGTTCATTCCTGCTCTCCCTCTCTCAGCCGGGCGAGCTCCTGCTCGCGCTCGGCCACCTGTCCGAGCAGTTGCTCGGCGATCTCGTCCAGCAGTGCGTCGGGGTCGTCGGGCGCCAGCTTCAGCATGGCCCCGATGGCGCTCTCCTCAAGCTCCGCGGCCATCTCGGCGAGCATCTCCTTACGCCGCGCCAGCCACTCCAGCCGGGCGTACAGCTCCTCGCTGCGCAGCAGTTCGGCCACGGGACCGGGCAGCGGGCCCGCCTTCCACTCCTCGGCGAGCGCGGCGAGTGCCGAGGCGTCACCGTCCGCGTACGCCTTGTTCACCCGCACGAGGAACGCCTCCCGCCGCTCGCGCTCGGCATCGTCCTGCGCGAGGTCGGGGTGGGCCTTGCGCACCAGGTCCCGGTACGCCTTGCGGGCCTCCTCGCTGGGCCGCACCCGGCCCGGGGGGCTGACGGGCTGCTCGTTGAGCATCGCCTGGGCCTCGGGGAGCATGCCGGTCGAGTCGATCCAGCCGAAGAAGAGCTCCTCGACCTGGGGCATGGGCAGGACGGCGCCGCGTGCCGCGTCGGCCTTCCGGATGTCCTCGGGATCGCCGGTGCGGGCCGCGATGGTCTCCGCGATCTGCGCCTCCAGCTCGTCGAGCCGCGCGTAGACGGGGCCCAGCCGCTGGTGGTGGAGGCGCGAGAAGTTCTCGACCTCTACCCGGAACGTCTCGACCGCGATCTCGTACTCGATCAGCGCGGCCTCCGCGGCCCGTACCGCCTTCTCCAGGCGCTCGGTGCCGGGCTCCGCGCTCGCCTCCGGAGACCGGTTCGCCTCCGGAGCCTCCGCCCCGGAAGCAGGGGGCTCCGGGGCGCCGCTCGCGGGGGGATCTTCGCTCGCCTGGGCGGGGGAGTTGGGGTTCATCGGGACCACCCTACGACCGCCGCGCACTGCCCCGTGGCCGGAAGGGCCGCCGCCTCGGACAGGCCGACAGAACTCGGACAGGCCCCCAGGACTCGGACAGCAGGGCCCAGCGCGGCGCCGGGTGGGCCGCGGGGAGCTTCCCCGTTCAGCGCCGGAAGGCCTCCGGACAGGACCCCGCGGAGGCGGGGAGGTGGCCGTCGGCCCAGCGGGTGAGCTCGACCATGGCGGGCTTCAGCGCGTGCCCGGAGTCGGTGAGGCGGTAGCTGACCCGCAGCGGCGGGCCCTCCTCTACGGAGCGGAACACCAGGCCGAGTGTCGCCAGCTCGGTCAGCCGGTCGGAGAGCATCCGCTCGCTGATGCCCGGAACGGCGCGGCGCAGCTCGGCGAAGTGGCCCGGGCCACTCATCAGGGCGGCCAGGATCAGCCCCGTCCACCGCTTGCCGAGCACGTGGAAGACGCGGGTGACGGCGCTCTCCGGCTCGGTGCAGACCGCGGCCGTGACGCCCTCCTGCGACTGATCGCGCACCTCTCCAAGCTCTGACATGGCTCCAGGATACTGCGCCACCGCAAGTGGATGCAGAAAAGTAAGTACCTGTGTTATACCTAGTTACGTCGGAAAACTCGACAGCTTACGAATCACTAGGAGCTACGCATGGCCACCCTCCTGCACCTCGACGCCTCGGTCTTCCCCGACGGCGCCTCGGTCTCCCGCTCCGTCACCGCCTCCTTCCGCGAGGCGTGGCAGGCCCAGCACCCCGACGGGCAGGTGATCTACCGCGACCTGAACGCGGACCCGGTCCCGCACCTGGAGAGCCTCGGCGCCGGCGCGGGCTTCACGGCCCCCGCGGACCGCACCGCCGAGCAGGCCGCCGCCTTCGCGCTGCGCGAGCAGCTGATCGCGGAACTGGAGACGGCGGACGCCGTGCTGATCGGCGCCCCGATGTACAACTACGCGATCCCCTCGACTCTCAAGGCATGGCTGGACCACGTGATCCTGATGGGGCGGACCACCGCAGCCGAGGCCCGCACGGCCGCCGGGAAGCCCGCCACCGTGGTCGCCAGCCGGGGCGGCGGTTACGGCCCCGGCACCCCGCGCGAGAACTTCGAGTTCGTCCTGCCCTACCTGGAGACGGTGCTGGGCCCCGAGGGCTTCGGACTGGACGTCGAGTTCATCGTGCCGGAGCTCACGCTGGCCGAGACGACGCCGGGCATGGAGCACCTCGTGGAGCCGTCCAGGGCCTCCCGTGCCCGGGCGCACGAGGCCGCCGAGAGCCGTGGCAAGGAACTGGCGGCCCGGCTCGCCGCCTGAGCGCCGCCCCCGGACCGACAGCCGCCGGCCCCCGCGCTGCCGTCCCGGAGCCGGCCCCGGCCCCGAGACCGGCCCGAGCCCGGCTCCGGGGCCGCGACACGGGCACACCGCGGAAACACGGCACGCGCGGTCGAGCGGCGGCCGCGGAGAAGCGGAAGCCGCGGAGAAACGGAAGCCGGGGACCCGCGCATCCCGCAGGACATGACGAAGGCCCCCACCGGAACCCGGTGGGGGCCTTCGTCGCTGTGCGCGAGGGGGGAGTTGAACCCCCACGTCCTTTCGGACACTGGAACCTGAATCCAGCGCGTCTGCCTATTCCGCCACCCGCGCATTGGGTGTTGCCGGCTCGCCCGGTGCGGGCGCCTGCCGACATCCAGAAGATTAGCACGCTGCCGGGGGTGGACTCACATCCGTATTCCACCCGCCACCTCGGAGCCTTCCGCCGGGCACCGTCCGCGGGGCCACCGCACCCGGCCGGACACTCGGTGCGGGACCCAGCGCGGGCGCTCTACTATCCATGCAAGGGTGTAGGGCGGTACCGGCGACTGCGGGCGGGGGCACGCGCGGAACCCTGTGAGGGGCAACACTTGAGCACCGGGTCCCGATGGGGAACCAGTCGTTCCCTCCGCGCGTGGATACGATCAGTAAGCAGTACCGCGGAAGCGTCGTGCCCGAAAGCCGGGGACACTGGGACGGAGACATCGAGACAGGCGCCAGGGACGAAGCGGGCACTAGGCCGGAGAACAGCTGGGAAGGAGGTGCGTCGTGGGAGTACTGAAGCGGTTCGAGCAGCGGCTCGAAGGACTCGTGAACGGCACCTTCGCGAAGGTGTTCAAATCCGAGGTGCAGCCTGTGGAGATCGCGGGCGCCCTCCAGCGCGAGTGCGACAACAACGCAACGATCTGGAATCGCGAGCGCACGGTCGTCCCCAACGACTTCGTCGTGGAACTCAGCCCGCCCGACTACGAGCGGCTCAGCCCCTACTCGGGCCAGCTCGGGGACGAACTCGCCAGCATGGTGCGGGATTACGCCAAGCAGCAGCGCTACACGTTCATGGGTCCGATCAAGGTCCATCTGGAGAAGGCCGACGATCTCGACACCGGCCTCTACCGGGTGCGCAGCCGCACCCTCGCCTCCAGCACCTCCCAGCAGGCCCCGCAGCACGGCGGCGCGGCCCCGGCCGCAGGCGCCGACGGCGGCGGCGGATACCCGCCGCGCCCCGCCTCGGCGCCGCCCGTGCCCGCCTCCCCGCCGTCCTACGCGCCGGGTCCCTCCGGCTCGGCCGGGCCGCTGCCGGGCACCGAGACACGGCGCTGGGTCGAGATCAACGGCAACCGCCACCAGATCTCCGGCCCGACCCTGGTACTCGGCCGCAGCACGGAGGCCGACGTACGGATCGACGACCCCGGAGTCTCCCGCCGGCACTGCGAGATCCGGGCCGGAAACCCCTCCTCGATCCAGGATCTGGGCTCCACGAACGGGATCGTGGTAGACGGACAGCACACCACGCGCGCTACGCTCCGCGACGGCTCACGCGTCGTCGTGGGCAGTACCACGATCATTTACCGGCAAGCCGAAGGGTGAAGCGGGGGCAATGTCAGAGCTGACCCTCACGGTCATGCGGTTGGGGTTTCTCGCCGTACTGTGGCTGTTCGTCATCGTGTCCATCCAGGTCATCAGGAGCGACCTGTTCGGCACCAGGGTGACGCAGCGCACCGCCCGGCGCGCCGAGGCCCAGCGCCCCGCGCAGCGCCCCCAGCCGCAGCAGGCCCCCCAGGGCGGAGGCGGCGGCAGGCGCGGCCGCGGCCGGAACGCCCCGAGCAAACTGGTCGTCACGGAGGGGTCGCTCACCGGCACCACCGTGGCCCTCCAGGGGCAGACCATCACCCTGGGCCGCGCACACGACTCCACGATCGTGCTGGACGACGACTACGCGTCCAGCCGGCATGCCAGGATCTACCCGGACCGTGACGGCAAGTGGATCGTCGAGGACCTCGGGTCGACCAACGGCACGTATCTCGACCGGACCCGGCTCACCACACCGACGCCGATCCCGCTCGAAGCGCCGATCCGTATCGGCAAGACGGTCATCGAGCTGCGGAAGTAGTACCGACATGACGACCGGAGGGTGGGCACCGTGCGGATGTACCCGGAGCCGACGGGCGAGGTGCGCATGAGCCTGTCACTGCACTTCGCCGCCGGATCACACGACGGCATGATCCGCGAGCACAACGAGGACTCGGGCTACGCCGGTCCCCGGCTGCTCGCGGTCGCCGACGGCATGGGCGGCCAGGCCGCCGGAGAGGTCGCCTCCTCCGAGGTGATCTCCGCCATGGTCCAGCTCGACGAGGACATCCCCGGCTCGGACATCCTCACCTCCCTCGGGACGACGGTGCAGCGCGCCAACGACCAGTTGCGCGTCATGGTCGAGGAGGACCCGCAGCTCGAGGGCATGGGCACCACGCTGACCGCGCTGCTGTGGACGGGCCGGCGGCTCGGCCTGGTGCACGTCGGCGACTCGCGCGCCTATCTGCTGCGGGACGGCCAGCTCACCCAGATCACCCAGGACCACACCTGGGTGCAGCGGCTGGTGGACGAGGGCCGGATCACCGAGGAAGAGGCCACCACGCACCCGCAGCGCTCGCTGCTGATGCGGGCCCTGGGCAGCGGCGACCATGTGGAGCCGGACCTCTCGATCCGTGAGGTGCGGGCCGGTGACCGCTACCTGCTGTGCTCGGACGGGCTCTCGGCGGTGGTCTCGCACCAGACCATCGAGGAGACGCTGGCCGGCTACCACGGCCCGCAGGACACCGTGCAGGAGCTGATCCAGCTCGCGCTGCGCGGCGGCGGACCCGACAACATCACCTGCATCGTCGCCGACGTGCTGGACGTGGACGCCCTCAGCCCCGAGGACACCGTGCACGGCCGGCTCAACGACACCCCCGTCATCGTGGGCGCCGTCGCCGAGAGCCAGCAGGCACCGGGCAACGACGGCGCGGCCGGCACCCCTGCGGCCCGTGCGGCCGAGCTCGGACGCGGCGGGGGAGTGCCCCAGCAGGGCGGCTCGGCGGCCCCCGAGGGCTTCGGTCCGCCGAACGCCGACCCGGCCCCGCCGGCCGGCGAGTTCGGCCCCTACACCGACGAGGACTTCGCCAAGCCCGGCAAGCGCAAGGGCCGCTGGCTCAAGCGCTCGCTGTGGATCGCGCTGGCGCTGGCCGTCGCGGGCGGCGGCCTGTACGGCGGCTACCGGTGGACGCAGACGCAGTACTACGTCGGCGCCAACGAGGACCACGTCGCCCTCTTCCGGGGCATCAACCAGGAGCTGGCCGGCGTCAAGCTGCACAAGGTCGACCAGGACCACCCCGAGATCGAACTCAAGTACCTCGCCGGTTTCCAGCGCAAGGAACTCCGCGAGACCATCGCGATGAACAGCCGCGACGAGGCCCGCGCCAAGCTGGACGAGCTGAGCGCGCAGTCCGAAGTCTGCAAGATCGTCGCCGAGCGGAAGAAGAACCCCGACTCCGGGGACAAGGACAAGGGCGACAAGGGCAAGGACTCCGGCGGCGGGGCGGACGACTCCGAGAAGAAGCGCAAGGACGAGCAGAACGCACCCGGCGACGCGACCACCGGCGGCACCGGCACGGGTACCGCGGGTGTCGGCGAGGCCGGCAACGGTGTGGGCACCGTCGCACACACCGCCTTCACCTCCGGCTCCACCAACGACACCACTGACGCCGCCTCCAGCACGCCCTCGCCGAGCCCCGAGCTTTCGGAGAAGCAGCAGGAGCTGGCCAAGCAGTGCACCGGGCCGTAGGGGGCGGCACAGGCATGAGCAACCTCACCAACACGGGCAGCAACACCACCGTGTCCTCGGGCGGACTGCCCAGCCGCCGCAACACCGAGCTGGCGATGCTCGTCTTCGCGGTGCTCGTCCCGGTCTTCGCGTACGCCAACGTGGGGCTGGCGATCAACGACGAGCTGCCCTCCGGCATGCTCGGCTACGGCTTCGGGATGGTGCTGCTGGCGGGGGTCGGGCACCTGGTGGTGCGCCGGTACGCGCCGTATGCGGACCCGCTGCTGCTGCCGCTGGCCACGCTGCTCAACGGGCTCGGGCTGGTGCTGATCTGGCGGCTGGACCAGTCCGAGCGGCTGCAGCTACGCGCCGAGGACGCCTTCGGTGCCTTCAGCCCGGATGCCCCCAAGCAACTGCTCTACTCGGCGGTCGGGCTGGCGCTGTTCGTGGCGATCCTGCTGCTGCTGAAGGACCATCGCGTCCTGCAGCGCTATACCTACATCTCCATGGCCGTCGGCCTGGTGCTGCTGGTGCTTCCGGTGTTCTTCCCGCCGGTCAACGGCGCCCGGATCTGGGTGAAGCTGGGCTTCATCAACCTGCAGCCGGGTGAATTCGTGAAGATCATCATCGCGGTGTTCTTCGCGGGCTACCTGATGGTCAAACGGGACGCGCTGGCCCTTGCGTCCCGCCGCTTCATGGGGCTGTACCTGCCGCGCGGCCGGGACCTCGGCCCGATCCTCGTCATCTGGGCGCTGAGCCTGATGATCCTGGTCTTCGAGACGGACCTGGGCACCTCGCTGCTCTTCTTCGGCCTCTTCGTGATCATGCTGTACGTCGCCACCGAGCGCACCAGTTGGATCGTCTTCGGCCTGCTGCTGTCGGCCGGCGGCGCCACGGTCGTGGCCACGTTCGAGCCGCACGTGCAGCAGCGTGTCCAGGCATGGCTCGACCCGATGGCCACATACCTCAAGAGCAAGCAGGGCGTCCCCGGTTACTCCGAGCAGGCCATGCAAGCCCTGTGGGCCTTCGGCTCGGGCGGGGTGCTCGGCACCGGCTGGGGCCAGGGCAACTCCGACCTGATCGGCTTCGCCGCCAACTCCGACTTCATCCTCGCCACGGTCGGCGAGGAACTCGGACTGACCGGCATGATGGCGGTCCTGATCATCTACGGGCTGATCGTCGAGCGCGGTGTGCGCATCTCGCTCGCCGCCCGCGACCCGTTCGGCAAGCTGCTCGCCGTCGGCCTCTCCGGCGCCTTCGGGCTCCAGGTCTTCGTCGTCGCGGGCGGCGTGATGGGCCTGATCCCGCTGACCGGTATGACGATGCCGTTCCTGGCCTCCGGCGGCTCCTCGGTGCTCGCCAACTGGGCGCTGATCGGCATCCTGATCAGGATCAGCGACACCGCCCGCCGCCCGGCGCCCGCACCCGCACCGTCACCCGACGCCGAGATGACCCAGGTGGTCCGACCGTGAACAAGCCCCTGCGCCGCATCGCGATCTTCTGCGGTCTGCTGGTCCTGGCCCTGCTCGTACGGACCAACTGGCTCCAGTTCGTGCAGGCGGACGAGCTCAAGACGGACCCGAAGAACCGGCGCGTGGACATCGCGCGCTACGCCCAGCCCCGCGGCAACATCATCGTGGACGGCAAGGCGGTCACCGGCTCGACGGTCGTCAACGGCACCGACTTCAAGTACAAGCGCACCTACAAGAACGGCAAGCTGTGGTCGCCGGTCACGGGGTACGCCTCCCAGCGGATCGGTGCCAACCAGCTGGAGAAGCTCTACGACTCGTTCCTGACGGGCGACGACGACCGGCTGTTCTTCAACCGCACCATCGACATGATCACCGGGAAGCCGCAGAAGGGCGGCAACGTCGTCACGACGCTGAACGCCAAGGCGCAGAAGGCGGCCTACGACGGGCTCGGCGACAAGAAGGGCGCCGTCGCGGCGATCAACCCGAAGACCGGCGCCATCCTCGCGCTGGCCAACAAGCCCTCCTACGACCCGTCCACCTTCGCGGGCGTCAGCGGCGAGGACGGGGAGAAGTTCAAGAAGCTGGACGACGACGAGGACCAGCCGATGCTCAACCGGGCGCTGCGGCAGACGTACCCGCCCGGCTCCACCTTCAAGGTCGTCACCGCGGCGGCGGGACTGGAGAGCGGTGACTACGACATCGACTCCAAGACGGACTCCGAGGACCCGTACCGGCTGCCGAACTCGTCCACCGACCTGGGCAACGAGGGCAACAACCCGGCGTGCAAGAACGCCTCGATCCGGGTCGCGCTCCAGTGGTCGTGCAACACCGTCTTCGCGAAGATGAGCGACCAGCTGGGCAACGACAAGATGATCGAGGAAGCCGAGAAGTTCGGCTTCGAGAAGGACGTCAAGGGCGGCACGCTGGACCCCGACCTGGACACCCCGGTGCGGCCCGCGAAGAGCATCTACCCGAAGGACAACCGGCCGCAGAACGCGATGGCGGGCATCGGCCAGGCGTCCAACCGCGCCACCCCGCTCCAGATGGCCATGGTCGCCTCGGCCGTCGCCAACGACGGCAAGCTGATGAAGCCCTACATGGTCGATCAGCTCGTCGCGCCGAACCTCAACGTGGTCGAGCAGACCAAGCCGGAGGAGCTGAGCCGGCCGGTCTCGCCGGAGAACGCGCAGAAGCTCCAGTCGGCCATGGAGACGGTCGTGGAGAAGGGCACCGGAACCTCGGGCAAGATCCCCGGCGTCACAGTGGGCGGCAAGACCGGTACCGCGCAGCACGGCGAGAACAACAAGGACAACCCGTACGCGTGGTTCATCTCGTACGCGAAGACCAGTGACGGGTCTCCCGTCGCGGTCGCCGTCGTGGTGGAGAGTTCCGACACACTCCGCAGCGACATCGCGGGCGGCAAGCTGGCGGCCCCGATCGCCAAGGGCGTGATGGAGGCCGTCCTCGACGGCAAGCACTGACACCCGCCGGCAGCATCGGGTGAGGCCGGTCACCACGGCCGCACCGGGCACGCACCCTGTGGCGGGTACCGTATGGCCGAGCAGCACACCGCCGTGCCGCAAGCGTGGGGGTACCTCCCAGCCCGAGGCTGGAGGAGCTCCGCGCCCGGTGGCACGGAAGACCGGAGAGGGCTGGAGACTATGGAAGAGCCGCGTCGCCTAGGCGGCCGGTACGAGCTGGGCTCGGTGCTCGGCCGCGGAGGCATGGCCGAGGTCTACGTCGCCCAGGACACCCGGCTGGGCCGCACGGTCGCGGTCAAGACGCTCCGCGTCGACCTCGCCCGCGATCCGTCGTTCCAGGCCCGCTTCCGCCGCGAGGCCCAGTCGGCCGCCTCGCTCAACCATCCGGCGATCGTCGCGGTCTACGACACGGGCGAGGACTACGTCGACGGGGTCTCCATCCCGTACATCGTCATGGAGTACGTGGACGGCTCCACGCTGCGTGAACTGCTGCACTCCGGGCGCAAGCTGCTGCCCGAGCGGTCCATGGAGATGTGCGTGGGCATCCTCCAGGCGCTGGAGTACAGCCACCGCAACGGCATCGTCCACCGCGACATCAAACCCGCGAACGTCATGCTGACCCGCACCGGCCAGGTGAAGGTCATGGACTTCGGCATCGCGCGCGCCATGGGCGACTCCGGCATGACCATGACGCAGACGGCCGCCGTGATCGGCACGGCGCAGTACCTCTCCCCCGAGCAGGCCAAGGGCGAGACCGTCGACTCCCGCTCCGACCTGTATTCCACCGGCTGCCTGCTGTACGAACTGCTGACCGTCCGGCCGCCGTTCGTCGGCGACTCCCCGGTCGCCGTCGCCTACCAGCACGTCCGCGAGGAGCCGCAGCCGCCCAGCGCCTTCGACCCCGAGATCGCACCCGCCATGGACGCGATCGTGATGAAAGCGCTCGTCAAGGACCCGGACTACCGGTACCAGAGCGCGGACGAGATGCGCGCCGACATCGAGGCGTGCCTGGACGGCCAGCCCGTCGCCGCCGCGGCCATGGGCGCGGGCGGCTACCCCGAGGACCAGCCCACCGCGGCGCTGCGCGCCCAGGAGCCGCAGACCTCCATGCTGCCGCCGATGCGCTCGGACGACGGCGGCTTCTACGACGAGCAGCGCAGCCGCCGCAAGGGCAAGAACCCGCTCTCGACGATCCTGCTGGCGCTCGCCGTGATCCTGGTGCTGGTCGGCGCGATCTTCGTCGGCAAGGCACTGCTCGACTCGCCGAGCGACAACATCGATGTGCCCAACGTGACCGGGCTGTCCGCGTCCGAGGCCGAGGAGCAGCTCGGCAACTCCGGGCTGAAGGGGGCCAAGGGCGACAGCGTCTACTGCGACGAGAAGAAGGACACCGTCTGCAAGACGGACCCGGGCATCGGCGAGAGCGTCGAACCCGACAGCACCGTCAGCCTGATCATGTCCAAGGGACCGCGGGACGAGGCCCCCCGCAGCGTGCCCGACGTCACCGGCGATGTCTACGCGGACGCCAAGCAGAAGCTCAACGAGGCGGGCTTCAAGGTCGTCAAGAAGCAGCAGGAGTCCGAGGACCAGCAGGCCGGGACCGTGCTCAGCCAGGACCCCGGCGTCGGCCAGAAGGCCAAGAAGGGCTCCAAGGTCACGCTGACCGTCGCCACCGAGTCCCGGCCGACCGTGCCCAACGTCGTCGACAAGCCCTTCGACCAGGCCAAGAGCCAGCTCGAAGCGCTCGGCTTCAAGGTCTCCAAGACCGAGCAGGAGAACGGGGACAAGCCCGCCGGCACCGTGCTCAAGCAGGACCCGGGCACCGGCAAGCAGCCGGAGGGCAGCACCGTCACACTGACCGTCGCCAAGGCCCCCGCCGACCAGCCCGCCACCGTGCCGGACGTCACCAACCAGAAGCTCAAGGACGCCAAGAAGGCGCTCCAGGAAGCCGGCTTCCAGATCGGCGGCGTCCAGGGCCCGCAGGACGGCAAGGCCATCGTCATGACCACCAACCCGCCGCCCAACACCCAAGGCAAGAAGGGCGACAAGGTCACCATCGTGACCCGGCCCGGCGGCCCGGGCGACGGCAACGGCGGTGGCGGGGACGACGGCTTCTTCGGCGGCGGATGGGGCTCCGACTGACCCGTGCTCCGCACCGGGCCGGGCCGGCCGACGGCCCGCCGGGCTTCGCGGACCCGCTCCGACGGCGGGCACCGACCGCGCGCCGGTGGTACCGGCTCCGGACGGCGCCCGCCGTTCGCGTGCGCGGGGGGCGGGGCGCGGTTCCGCGGAGCCGAGTGCGTTCCGTCGGGGGCGCGGTCCGCGGGGGCGGAGAGGCGCCTGCGGAGGGAGTGGGTGTCCGCGGAGGGTGCGGGCGGTCGCCCGGGGGCGCGTGCGGCTCAGCGGAGTTCGGCCGGGGGCGTGCGGTCCTCGTCGACGTCCTCGGTGCGCACGAGTTCGCCCCACACCACGTAGCGGTACTTGGACGTGTAGACGGGTGTGCAGGTGGTGAGGGTGATGTAGCGGCCGCGCCGCTTCTTGCCCGACTCCTTCGGGATCGGGTCCACCACGTCGACGTTGTACTTCGAGGTCTGCGGCAGCGTCGCGAACACCTTGTAGACGAACCAGGTGTTCTTGGTCTCGAAGACGACCGCGTCGCCCTCGTCTATCTTGTCGATGTTGTGGAACTTGGCCCCGTGCCCGTCGCGGTGCGCGGCGAGCGCGAAGTTGCCCGACTGGTCCTGCGGCAGCCCGGACTTGACGGGCTCGGTGTAGTAACCCGCGATGCCCTGGTTCAGCTCCTTCGGATCGGTGCCCTTCTTGACCAGGATGTCGTCCGAGGACATCGACGGCACGTGCAGGAAGCCGATGCCGTCCCGGGTGTCGAGATCGCCGGGGCCGCGGTCGGCCGCCCAGTGCTCGCGCACCCGGTTGCTCTCCTTCGCGGCCTGCCGGTCGGCGAGCACGTTCGTCCACCACAGCGAGTAGACGACGAACAGTGCGAGCACCAGTCCGGCGGTGATGAGCAGTTCGCCGAACACCGCGACGGCCACCGCCATCGCCCCGCGCCGCGGATGCGCCGCGGGGTCGCTGGGCTCGGCGGGATCGCTGGGCTCGGCGGAGTCGTCGGGCTCCGCGGGCTTCTCGCTCTCCGCGGAGTCGTCGGGCTCCGCGGGATCGCTGGGCTCCGCGGAGTTGCTGGACTCCGCGGGCTTCTCGCTGTCCGCGGGCTTCTCGCTGTCCGCGGACTCCGCGCCCTCCGCGGGGGCGTCCGGCTCCGCGGGGTCGGACTCAGCGGGGTTGTTCGGCTCCGGGGCGGCGGTCTCGTCCGGGTCCGGGGTTTCCGTCGTTCGGGCGGTCTCCCGCTTGCCCTTGCTCACCTGCTGCCGCCTCCGCCGCCGTTTCGCTGGTCACCCCACCGGGCTCCGCCCGCCGGGTGTCAGTCGACGAGCGCGTCCGGCTTGCCCTTGCTGCGCGGACGTTCGTCCACCATTTTGCCCCAGACGATCAGACGGTACTTGGATGTGAATTCCGGTGTGCAGGTGGTGAGCGTGATGTAACGACCGGGCTCCGCGAAACCCGACTTGGGCGGAACCGGGTCGATCACCCCCGTATCGGACGGGGAGGTGGACGGTAGCTGCCGCGTCACCTTGTACGTGTAGTACTTCGACCGGGTCTCGACCACGACTTCGTCGCCGGACTGCAACTTGTTGATGTAGCGGAACGGTTCACCGTGGGTATTGCGGTGCCCCGCGAGGGCGAAGTTGCCCTTCTCGTCCCAGGGCATGGCGGTCTTGAGGGGCTTCTTGTCGTAGTGCCCGACCATGCCCTTGTCCAGCACCTTCTCCTTGGAGACGCCCTGGGCGACGGGCCGGGTGATGTCGAGCTTCGGGATATGGATGATCGCGAAGCCCTCGCCGGGCTTGAAGGCACCGGCTTTGCGTTCGGGGTCGACACCGTCCTCGGGATCGCGGTCGTCCCACTGCTGCTGGAGCTTGTCGGTGGCACCGTTCGCCTGCTGGTCGGCACGGACGTTGGTCCACCACAGCTGGTAGGCGACGAACAGCAGCATCAGCACACCGCAGGTGATGAACACCTCGCCGATGGCCCGGCTGGCGATGATGCCGGGGCCCGGCCGCAGCGCGCGGGCGGCCCTGCGGGCCTCCAACCGGGTCGGCCCGGGCGGACGTTCCGTGCGCGACCGGGGAGGGAACTCCTCGGCGCGCGGCCGCCGCAGCCCCACCGTGCTGCGGTCGTCGCGGTCGTGCTGCCCTCCGCCGTCGTACCGGCCGTTCTCCGGTCCCGCGGGCGGTACGGGCCCCCGGACGAACCGCGGCTCGGGCTCGGCCGTCGGCGCCTGCCGCCCTGGCGGCTGCTGTCCCCCCGGCGGCCGCTGTCCCCCGGGCGACTGCGGCCGCTGCGGCCGTGCGGGCCCCGTGTGCGGCTCGTACGGTGCTGCCGCGTACCAGGCGGCCTCCTGGCCCGCGTCGGCCGCGTACGGGCTTCCAGCCGCCGTCTGCGGCCCCGGCGGCGGCTGCGCCACCCCGTGGCTGGCCCGCGGCCCGGACGGCCCAGGGGACCCGGACGACGGCGAGGACCCGGACGGCGGCGGCTCCGGCCGCGCGTGCGAGTGGTGCTCCGGCCCCGGCCGCGCGTGGGGCGGCTCCGGCTCCGGCTCCGCCTCCGGCGGACGCTGGCTCGGGAGCGGGTCGTTGAGCGGGTCCGCGAGGGCGTCGACGGCCGCACGGTAGCGGTCGTACTCGGGGTCGTTCCCGGACCCGTACCGTTGGCTGTCCGCCTCCTCGCCACCGCGATGGCCCGGCGTCACCCGGTGACCGTCCCCAGACCGGCGCCGCGCGGCACCTCCAGCCCCGCGGAGCGCTCCACGGCGCCGGTGTCCCCGCAGCGCACCAGCCAGTTGGCCAGCATCCGGTGGCCGCCTTCGGTGAGGACCGACTCGGGGTGGAACTGGACGCCCTCGACGGGCAGCTCCCGGTGGCGCAGCCCCATCACCAGACCGGCTCCGTCGGCCCCGCCCTCCCGGGCGGGGGCGGCATCCGCGCCGCCCGGCGCCGTCCAGGCCGTGAGCTCCAGCGCGTCCGGGAGCGCGCCGCGGACGGCCAGCGAGTGGTAGCGGGTCGCGGTGAAGGGCGAGGGCAGTCCGGCGAACACGCCGGCGCCCTCGTGCGAGACGACGGAGGTCTTTCCGTGCAGCAGCTCGGGTGCCCGGCCGACGACACCGCCGTAGGCGACGGCCATCGACTGCATGCCCAGGCAGACCCCGAAGACGGGGATCCCGCGGGCCGCGCAGTGCCGCACCATGCCGATGCAGACCCCGGCCTCCTCGGGTGCGCCCGGTCCGGGGGAGAGGAGTACGCCGTCGAAGCCCGCCTCGGCGTGCTCCGGCTCGACCTCGTCGTTGCGGACCACCTCACAGGTGGCGCCGAGCTGGTAGAGGTACTGGACGAGGTTGAAGACGAAGCTGTCGTAGTTGTCCACGACCAGGATCCGGGCGCTCACGGCGTGCCTCCCGCGACCGCGCCCGCGATCCCGGTGACCCGGCCGGCGGCACCGTCCACGGTCACGTCGTTGAAGGGCAGCAGCGGCTCCGCCCACGGGAAGACGTACTGGAACAGCAGAAAGACGACCCCGGTCACCAGTACCGCCGAAATCAGTGCGCGTACATACACGTTGCCCGGCAGATGCCGCCAGATCCAGCCGTACATCCCGCGATGCCGTCCTCTCTCCTCCCGCGCCCGTCGGGCACGCATGCCGTTCGGCCCACCCAAGAGTACGGCGTCAGAGTACGGCCTCAGCGCGTGAGCGCGTCCGGCTTCCCCGCGTCGGCCGACCGGGTGGCGTCCGGCCGCGCCCGGGCGATCGGCCGGTGGACGGCCGCGCCGCGGACCTGTGCGGCGCGGCCGTGCTCGACCCCGGACGGGCCCGGTGCGGGCACGCTCACCGCACGGGCTCGGCCTGCTGGAGATCCACTGTGCCGGAGTAGCCGGGAAGGGTCATCGCCTTGTGCTCGTCGACTTTCCAGCCGAGTCCGTAGGCGTCCACGTACTCGAGGTAGTTGCGGATCGCGGGGGCCTCGTCGAGCGCGGTGCGCAGCTTCTCCCGGTCCCCGACGGCGCTGACCTCGTAGGGCGGGGAGTAGACGCGGCCCTGCAGGATGAGGGTGTTGCCGACGCAGCGCACGGCGCTGGTGGAGATGAGCCGCTGGTCCATCACCTTGATGCCCTTGGCGCCGCCCTGCCACAGGGCGTTGACGACCGCCTGCAGGTCCTGCTGGTGGATGACCAGGTCGTTGGGCTCGGGGTCGGGGAGGCCGGGCACCTTGGCCGTGGCGTTGCTGGGGGCGTCGTCCAGGGTGACGGTCAGCCCCTGGCCGGACAGCTTCTTGAGTCCCGCGCGCTTCTCCAGGTCGTCGAGCCTGCGGTCCTGGTCGCGGGTGCTGCCGTCGTCGCGGCGGGCGAGCTTGTCGACCTGGCGGCGGAGTCCGGCCGCCTGGCGGTCCAGCTCCGCGTTCTGCCTGCTGCGCTCCTGGATGAGGTCGGAGAGCCGCAGCATCGAGCTGTCGCTGCGGATGTTCGTCCCTTGCGCCGTGTTGAAGCTGACCCAGAAGATGAGGCCCGCGAGGGCGAAGACACCTATGGCAGCCAGCCGTGCAGGCCGGATCAACGATCTGGTCACCGTACCCTTGTCTCCCTCCGCCCTGGGAAAGCACTACGCTAACGGACCACCGTCCCTATGGGCCGTACGGCGGTCAGCAGAGCATCGACAGGAGAGTCTCTCGTGCCGAAGTCACGTACCCGAAAGAAAGCGGACTTCACGCCCCCGCCGGAGAAGAAGGCCACCAACATCGACCTGCGTGGTGGCGGACGCCGGTGGGTGGCGCCGCTGATGCTGGCGCTGTTCGGCATCGGCCTCGCCTGGATCGTGGTGTTCTACGTCACCAACAACTCGCTTCCGGTCGAGTCGCTGGGCAACTGGAACATCGTGGTCGGCTTCGGCTTCATCGCGACCGGCTTCGTCGTCTCCACCCAGTGGAAATAAGAGTTATCCACAAGCTGATCCACAGCCTTGGATAACTCACAAGATCTGTGGATAACTTTCTGGGTGTTGACGCCGATGTGACTGCACGGGCGGCGGGAAGAGTCCAGGTCGCCCCTGCAATAGCAAGGGATGCGCACACCTGAGCGAAGACGCCCCCGGGTGGACCACACCGTGCACAAGATTCCGCACCCGCTGTGGACAACCGGGGGTCGAGCCCGCTTTCGAGGACCGTACGAAGGTCCCGGCCCCGGGTTGTCCACCGGAGTCCGGGGCCGACCGGGGTCAGGTCAGGTCAGGTGAGCTGGAGTGTCCGTACCACCAGCAGCACCACGACCACCGCCAGCAGCAGCACGAAGGCGCCGACCTGCACCAGGGTCCGCCGCTCGCGCGGCGCGTGCACCATCGCGTAGGCCAGCAGCACACCCGTGACCAGGCCGCCGACGTGCGCCTCCCAGGCGATGTTCTTCCAGGTGAAGGTGAAGACCAGGTTGATGGCCAGCAGGATCAGGATCGGCCGCATGTCGTAGCGCATCCGCCGCATCAGCACGGCCATCGCGCCGAACAGGCCGAAGATCGCGCCGGAGGCGCCCAGTGACGCCTGCTGCGGCACGGCCAGCAGGAAGGTGAGCGCCCCGCCGCCCAGCCCGGAGAGCAGATACAGTCCCGCGAAGCGCAACCGGCCCAGCGCCGCCTCCAGGGGCGGGCCCAGGAACCACAGACCGAGCATGTTCATCGCAATGTGCCAGATCTCCTGGTGCAGGAACATCGAGGTCAGCAGCCGGTACCACTGCCCCTCCGCGACGCCCTCCACCGGGCCGTACGGCTCGGTGACCGCCCGCCCGAACAGCAGCAGCCGATCCAGCAGCTGGTCGCCACCCGCCTGCACCGCGATGAAGACGGCCACGTTGATGCCCAGCAGCACCTTGGTGACCAGCCGCGGATCGCCCGTGACGCGCCCGCCCGCCACTGTCCTGGGCCGGTCGGCGCCCGGCCGGTGTCCGGTCCCGGAGCCCGACCGTACGCACTCCGGGCACTGGAATCCGACGGAGGCGGCCACCATGCATTCCGGGCAGATGGGCCGCTCGCACCGCGTACACGAGATGCCCGTCTCCCGGTCGGGATGCCGGTAGCAGTACTTCGGCGCCGGCTGTGCGGCCCCGCCCCCGGGTTGTCCGTCCTGCTCCACGCTCACCCCTCCAGTGTCCCGTACGCACCAGCCCCACCCGCCCTGACATACGGACGGGTGGGGCGTGTGGTTCCCGCGGCCGCTCGCGCCGCCGACCCGCCGACGGGTGCCCTCGGGTGCCGTCGGGTGCCGACTGCCGGCCGCTGCCGCCTGCCGCGAGCTACTGCCGCTCGAGGACGACGGACTCCAGCACGACGTCCTGCAGCGGACGGTCGGTGCGGGGGTTGGTCTGCGTACCGCTGATCTTGTCCACGACCTCCCGGCTCGCCTGGTCCGCGACCTCGCCGAAGATGGTGTGCTTGCCCGTCAGCCAGGTCGTGGCACCGACGGTGACGAAGAACTGCGAGCCGTTGGTGCCCGGGCCCGCGTTGGCCATGGCCAACAGGTACGGCTTGGTGAAAGCGAGGTCGGGGTGGATCTCGTCGCCGAACTCGTATCCGGGGCCGCCGGTCCCGTTGCCCAGCGGGTCCCCGCCCTGGATCATGAAGCCGCTGATCACCCGGTGGAAGACGGTGCCGTCGTACAGCTTCGCTGTGGTCTTCTCACCCGTCTCGGGATGCGTCCATTCGCGGGAGCCCTCGGCGAGCTCGACGAAGTTCTTGACCGTCTTGGGCGCATGGTTCGGGAAGAGCTGAACGCGGATGTCGCCGTGGTTGGTCTTCAGGGTGGCGTGGAGTTGCTCGGCCACGGTCTACCTTCCATCTGCCTGCATTGTCTCGCCCCGATCCTCCCACGGACGCCGCGGAACGGTGGCTGACCCGGATGCCCGACCGAGGGAGCGGGGCGGCGCACCGGCAGGCATGATCTTCGAAACAGGTGGAAAACGACTTCCTGTCCTCCGTTGTCGGAGAGACTGCCACGTGAGTCATGAGCCACCGAGGAGGAGGAACCGTGACCGCCAAGAAGAGCGTGCGCGCTGCGACCGGCACGGCCAAGGAGAGCGTGCGCCACGCCGCGGAAGTGGTGAAGCCCCACGCGGGCCAAGCCAAGGACACCGCGGCGCGCTATGCCCATGAGGCGAGTGCGCGGCTCGGGCCGAAGGTCTCCAAGGCCGCCGAGCAGGCTCGCCACTCCGCCCGCGAAGGATACGAGCACTACGTCGGCCCCCGGGTCGCACAGGCTCTGGACGCCCTCCCTCCCGAGGTCGACAGGACCGCGGGCCGCGCGGCAGAGCACACCCGGGAGGCGGCCCGCCGGGCGGCCGCCTACGCGGGTCCGCGCCTGGAGACGGCGATGACGGAGGCCCGCGCCGCCGCCGGGCCGGCCCGCGAGGAAGCGGCGCAGCGCGGGGCCGCCGCGGTGGCCGCGCTGCGCGGCCAGGTGACGGTCGAGGAGATCGAGAAGCTCACCCGTCGCCGCCGCAGGCGCTCGCGCGCCGGTCGGTTCGTGCGGCGCGCCGGTCTGATCGGGCTGCTGGCGGGCGGCGCCTATGCCGCCTGGCGCTGGTGGGACCGGCAGGCGAACCCGGACTGGCTGGTGGAGCCGCCGGCCGCGACCGAGGTCGGCGACCGCAGCGCGCTCTCCAGCGTGAACGGCTCTCCCGCCGAGAGCAGCGGAAGCGACGGGAGCGAGCTGGACCCGGAGGTCCGGGCCAAGCAGGACGACGCGGAGTCCGAGGGCCGCGACAAGCAGTAGCCCGCCTCCGAGGGCCGGCGCCGCGACCGTCGGTGGCGCCGCCCTCGGCTGTGCGCGCACCGTCGACGGCGCGGGCTGCCGACAAGGTGCGGCTCCGCGCCGACGCGGAGTTCGCCGACCCGGACCCGGCCGACCCGTCTCGCCGCGCCGGCTCGTCGGCGCGCGGAGTGTCGGTGGCGCGGGCGCCTTGGCGGCGTGGTCCCCGTGCGGCCGGGCCCTCGCCGCCGGGCGCGCGGGTACTCCGGTCGGGTGAGGGGCGGGGGAGTCAGCTCTCCCGTCCGCCGGCCGGGTCCGCGCCGCCCGGGTCGGCCGCGCCGTCCACCCCGCCGCCGTCCGTGTCCGCTGCGTTCACCGTGTTCCGGTCCGGCTGCTCCGGCAGCGCCTGCGGTGCCGGCTCGGGTACCAGGACGTCCTCCAGTCCGGTGATCCGCAGCAGCCGCAGGACCCGCGGGTCGGTGCACACCAGGGTGAAGGCGCCGCCGCTCGCCAGTGCCCGGGCGCGGATGTCCACGAGGAGGGCGAGTCCGCTGCAGTCGATGAAGGTGACCGGCCGCAGATCGGCGACGAGCTGCGGGGCGGGGGCGGCGGTGAGCGCGTAGAGCCGGGGCGTGGTGGCCAGCACCACGGCCAGGTCGATCTCCCCGTGCAGTTCCACCACGCTGCGGCCGTGCTCGGCGCGGGTCAGCACCGTGCCCGCCGGTGCCTCCTCGCCCTCGCCCGAGCTGTCGGCCCCGTCCGTCCGGGGCAGTTCGGCGGTGGCCCAGGGCTGCTCTGGTGCGGTGGAGGACAGCCTGCTGCCGCTCGCGTCCGGGTGCGGTGCCATCGGTGCCCTCACGTATGACCTTGTGACCGTAGGAGTCCAGGAAATCGGCCCGTAAGCATAGGCAGGGCCCCTGGGGGTGGCGCTGCGCCACCCCTGCATCGTCACTCGAACGAGTGTAAAAACCCAATTCTGCTTGCGAGTTGACGCTTCACTCTCACGAGTCCTCCGCATCCGGGAGAATGTCCGAAGTGGCGGACTACCGGCCGGTCGGCAGGAAGACTGGCCCCGTGCAGCAGAACATCCCCGAGGAGACCACCTCCTTCGTCGGCAGGGCCGCCGAGCTGGCGCGGCTGGCCGAAGCGCTCAGGGAGCAGCGACTGGTGACCCTCGTCGGCGGCGCCGGAGTGGGGAAGTCCCGGCTCGCCCTGCACGCACTGGGCACCGCACCTCCTGGAGCCGGGAGCATCTACTGGGCCGACCTGTGGCCGCTGCGGAGCGATGAACTCCTCGCCGCCACCGTGGCCGACGCGCTCGGCCTCTCCGACCACACGCCCCGAATGCCGCTGGACGCCCTGTGCGGCTGGGTGGCGGACCGCGCGGTGCTGCTCGTCCTCGACTCGTGCGAGCACCTCGTCCCGTCCTGCCGCCATCTGGTCGGCGAACTGCTGACCGCCTGCCCGAATCTGACCGTGCTGACCACCAGCAGGGAGCCGCTGGGCGCCATCCGCGAGGCCGTGCTGCCCGTACCGCCGCTGGCGCCCGGTACGGAGGCCGTCGCCCTCTTCCGACAGCGCGCCGAGGCGGTCGGCAGACCGCTGCGCGAGATCTCCGAGCAGCGGTTGGCCGCGGGGCTGTGCGCCCGGCTGGACGGCGTGCCGCTCGCCTTGGAGCTGGCGGCGGCGCAGTTGCGCCACCACACGCTGGCCGAGACCTCGGACCGGATCCGCTCCGGGCTGGATCTGCTCGACGACCCCGGCCGATCCGGCCCGGGAGAGGCGGAGCCCGGGCCGCCCGGCGCCGGTTCGGGGCCGGGCGGCGGCAGCCCGCCCGGCGGCCTTCCGTCGAGCGGCACCGGGTCCGGACCGTCCGTACCCGGACCGTCCGTACCCGGCGAGGAACTCCGGCGCCCCGCACGGCACAGCGCCGTGCGGACGGCAGTCGGCTGGAGCCACGAACTGTGCCGCCCCACCGAGCGCCTGCTGTGGGCCCGGCTGACGGTCTTCCCCGCCGGGTTCGACGGCGGGCTCGCCGAACAGGTGTGCAGCGGTGGCCCCTTGACCCCCGGAGAGCTGCGCTCCTGCCTGGCCGGCCTGGTGAACAAGTCGGTCGTCACCGTCGAGGGGGGCCGCTACCGGCTGCTGGACAGCATCCGCGAGTACGGCCGGATGTGGCTGCGGGAACTGGGCGAGACCGAACAGCTGGCCGCCCGGCACGCCGCCGCGCTGGTGGAGCTGTCGCGGCAGGCCCGCACCGAGTGGCCCGGGGCGCGCCAGCAGGCGTGGTACGAGCGGATCGAGGAGCTGTACCACGACGTGCGCGAGGCGCTGCGGTTCCTGCTGGGCACCGACCCGGCCGCGGCCCTGGAGCTGGCCGGGAACGTGGCCTTCTTCTGGGTGTGCTGCGGCCACCTCTACGAGACCCACCACTACCTGGAGCTGGCGCTGGCCTGCACCGAGGGGTCGAGCGAGGCCCGGACGCGCGGCCTGTGGTCGCTGGGCCTGGCGCGCGTGCTGCACGGGGACCACGAGGCGGGCCGCTCCCTCGCCGAGCTGACCCGGCAGGAGGCCGCCCTCGCACGGAACGAGGAAGGGCTGCGCGGGGCCGCCTATCTGGAGGCGCTCGCCGCGCTGATGGCCGGACGCCCGCTGGCGGCCCTGGCGACGGCCGACGCGGCGCTGCGCGACACCGGCCGGGCGCCGGAGCCCGCCTTCGGCAGCACCCTGTGCCGGTTGGCCCGGCTGTTCGCGCTCACCGGCGCCGGCCGGCTGAAGGAGGCCCGCCGGGAGGCCGAGGCCCTGCGCCGGGAGTGTGTACGGCTCGGGGAGTACTGGACCCGCTCGTACACCGACTACCAGTTGGCGCTGATCGCGCTCTTCGAGGACCGGCCGGGCCCGGCGGGCGCCCACGCGCGGGACATGCTCGACGCGAAGCGCCGCATCGGGGACCGCTTCGGCATCGCCCTCGGACTGGAGTTGCTGGCCGCCGCCCAGGCGCGGGAGGGCGAGCCGGAGCGGGCCGCGCTCGCGTACGGCGCCGCCGCGCAGCACTGGGAGATCGTGGGCCACCCGCAGCGCGGCACCCCCGAGGTGGCCCCGCTGCGGGACGAGGGGCAGGCCGCGGCCCGGGCCCGGCTCGGCGACGCGGGATACGAGGCGCTCTTCCGCGAGGCCCTGCACGCCGACCGCGACGAGGTGCTGGCCCGGGCGACCCGCCCGGCCCCGGAGAGCCACCGCTGAGGGGCGGCGCGGGACAGCGCGGGACAGCGGCCGCGCGAGGCGGCGCCCGGCGCCGGGCGCCGCCTCGCGCGGCTGACGGACTCCGAACGACCGGCAGGACCGTCCGCGGCGAGGAGCATCGGTGGGCCCGGGTCACCCGCCCACCGGTTCCGCCTGGGGCCGCTCCGCGCGGGCGGACCCCGCAGCGCCCGCGGACCCCGCACCGGCCGCGCGGGGGCGGCGGAAGCGCAGGGCGATCAGGGCGGTGCTGCCCGCACCCAGCGCGGCCAGCAGCACGGCATGGCGCAGGCCGTCGGCCCGGGACACTCCCGAGCCCGCGGCCACCGCGATCAGCAAGGCCAGCCCGACGGCGGCGCCCACCTGCTGGGTGGTGGACGCCATCCCGGAGGCGACGCCCACGTTCCGCCCGTCCACCCCGGCGGCAGCGGCGCCGAACATCAGGGTGTAGCTCGCGCCCTGCCCGAGGCCCAGCACCACCAGCCCCGGCACCGTCGCCGCGTACGAGGCGTCCTCCGCCATCGTCAGCCCGACCGCCGCCGCCCCTGCGGCGGCCACCGCGAGCCCTCCCACCATCGCGGCCCGCATCCCGAACCGGGTGGCGATCCGCCCGGCCAGCAGCGAACCGGCCGCGACGGCCACCATGGGCACGAGATAGGCCAGCGCCGTCCTCAGCGGGCCGTATCCGTGCACCTCCTGGAAGTAGACGGTCAGGAAGTAGACCAGGCTGCCGATCGTCCCCATGAAGAGGAAGGTGACGGCCACCCCGGTGCTCAGGTCGCGGTCGCGCAGCAGGTGCAGCGGCATCAGCGGGGCACGGCCGCGCCACTGGAGGAGGAGGAACCCGGCGAGCAGAACGGCGCCGAGGGCTGCGGCGGCCGGCACCGGTGGCGCGGACCAGCCCGACTCCGGGCCCTGCACGAGGGCGAGTACCACCGCGGTGACGCCGAGGGTCGAGGTGAGGGCGCCGGGCACGTCCAGCCGACCGCCGCGCCCGGCACCCGCCGGGTCCGGCACGATGAGCCGGTACGCGGCGACCAGCGCCGCCGCGGCGAGCGGGACGTTGACGTAGAACACCGCACGCCAGCCGAGGACCTCGGTGAGCAGTCCGCCCAGCAGGGCGCCCAGGATCAGGCCACTGCCGCCCGCCGCTCCCCAGACCGAGAACGCCCGGTTGCGTTCCCTGCCCTCGGCGAAGAGCGTGCCGACCAGGGTGAGGGTCGCGGGGAAGAGGAACGCGCCCCCGATCCCCTGCCCCGCGCGGGCCGCGAGCAGCAGGCCCGGACCGCCCGCCAGCCCCCCGGCCAGGGACGCGGCACCGTAGAGCAGGAGGCCGAGGACGAACATCCGCCGGGGGCCGAACAGGTCGCAGGCCCGGCCGCCGAGCAGCAGGAACCCGCCGAAGGCGACGGCGTAGGCGCTCACCACCCATTGCAGGCCGCCTGGCGTGAACCCCAGGCCGGTGCCGATCCGCGGCAGCGCCATGTACACGATGTTGTAGTCCAAGGCGACGATGAGCTGGGCGAGGGCCAGCAGAGCCAGGATGCGGCCCTGCCGGCCCGCCCGTGCCGCGACGGGGTTCATCGGCGCGCCGCCCGCTCGTCCGTGCCGGCGACCTTGGCGGTGGCGAGCGCGACCCGGTTCCAGGTGTTGATGGCGAAGGTGAGCGCCAGCAGCGCGGCCAGCTCCGGCTCGTCGAAGTGGCCGGCCGCGCCGTCGTAGGCTGCGTCCGGCACCCCGGCGTCGGAGACCCGGGTGACCGCCTCGGCGAGGGCCAGGGCCGCCTGCTCCCGCGCGGTGAAGAAGTGCGCGGCCTCCCGCCACACGGCGACCATGTGCAGCCGCTCCTCGCTCTCGCCCGCCTTGCGGGCGTCCGAGGTGTGCATGTGGAGGCAGTACGCGCAGCCGTTGAGCTGCGAGGCGCGGATCTGGACCAGTTCGACCAGCGCCGGGTCGAGGTGCTCACGTGCGGCGGCGTCGAGGCCGATCAGGGCCTTGAACGCCTTCGGGGCGCTCTTGGCGAAGTTCAGTCGCGGGGTGGTGGGAGCGGTGTTCTCGTTCGTTGTCATGCCTCGAATCTAGAAGTCCGAATGACCGGCTGTAGGGTGCAATTTCATGGGAGAATCGCGGGTCAATTTGCCGGACCCGGGCAACCCGGCCGCACACCCGGACCCGGACCCGGACCCGGACGCGGAGCCGACGGCGTCCGGGGCGGCGGAGGTGCTCGGGCAGGACCTGCATGTGGAACTGGCGGCCGCGGGTGGGCGCCGCACCGTGCTCATGGCCGCCCTGCGGGAGGCGGTGCGGTCCGGCCGGCTCGCCCCCGGGACCCGCCTGCCGCCCTACCGCTCCCTCGCCGCCGACCTCGGCATCGCGCGCAACACCGTCGCCGAGGCGTACGGCGAACTGGTCGCCGAAGGCTGGCTCACCGCCCGGCAGGGTTCCGGTACCCGGGTGGCCCGCCGGGCGGAGCCGCTCACGCCCCGCCGCCCCAGACGGCAGCCGCCGGGACCGGCGGAACCCGCCCCTCCCACGCACAACCTCCGGCAGGGCCAGCCGGAGGACGCCTCCTTCCCGCGCGGCCCCTGGCTGGCCTCGGCGCGGCGGGCGGTGAGCGCCGCACCCAACGAGGCGTTCGGGCCGGGCGACCCGCAGGGCCGCGTCGAGTTGCGCCGGGCCCTGACCGACTACCTGGCCCGCGCGCGCGGCGTACGCACGAGCCCCGAACGCATCGTCATCTGCTCCGGGTTCGCGCACGCGCTGCGGCTGCTCGCCGGCGCGGTGCTGCCGGGCCCGATCGCCGTGGAGTCCTACGGCCTGCCCTTCCACCGCGCACTGCTGGCCGCCGCGCCGGTGGCCACGACGCCCCTGTCACTCGACGAAAGCGGTGCCCGCGTCGTGGAGTTGGCGGATCTCCCGCAGGTGCGGACCGCGCTGCTCACCCCGGCACACCAGTTCCCCACCGGGGGACCGCTGGAGCCGGAGCGGCGCACGGCGGTCGTCGACTGGGCCCGCGCCGTCGGCGGGCTCCTGCTGGAGGACGACTACGACGGGGAGTTCCGCTACGACCGCCGGCCGGTGGGCGCGGTGCAGGGGCTCGATCCCGACCGGGTGCTCTATCTCGGCTCGGCCAGCAAGAGCCTGTCTCCCGCCGTGCGGCTGGGCTGGATGGTGCTGCCCGACCATCTCGTCGACGACGTGCTCGCCGTCAAGGGCGAACGGGAGGGCTGGACCGGTGTGCTGGACCAACTGACCCTGGCCGACCTGATCACCTCCGGGGGCTACGACCGCCATATCCGCCGTATGCGCCAGCGGTACCGGCGGCGCCGCGACCAACTCCTCACCGCACTGGAGCGGCACGCCCCGCATGTGCACGCCACCGGCATCTCGGCGGGGCTGCACGCCGTGCTGCGGCTGCCCCCGGGCACCGAGCGCTCGGCGGTCAAGGCGGCGACCTGGCAGGGCGTCGCGCTGGACGGGCTGGCCTCCTTCCGCCACCCGGCGGCGACCATGGCCGCACCGGACGGCCTGGTCGTCGGCTACGCCACCCCCTCCGACCACGCCTGGACCCCGGCTCTCGAGGCGCTCGTGCGCGCGCTGCCACCGCCACTCGCACCGTCCGGCCCGCAGGCCGCTGCCACTGACACCGTCGCCGACACCGCAGACGCGGACGCGGACACCGACGCCCCCGACGCAGACGCAGACGCAGACGCAGACGCAGAGCCGGACGTTCGCAGGTGACCGAGCACGGGTGACGTCGCACACCGCCGCCCGCGCCGGAGCTCCGGGGCCTGGCGCGGACAGCGGTGCCGGGGCCCGGGGTCGGCCGGGGCACGAAAAATGCCCTCCGCCCCGCGTTTTCGCAGGACAGAGGGCATTTCCGGGTGGAGCCAAGGGGAGTCGAACCCCTGACATCTGCCATGCAAAGACAGCGCTCTACCAACTGAGCTATGGCCCCGTCGCGCACCAGGGTACCGGCTCCGGGAGACGAATTCCGACCGGGTATCGCCCCGCCCCCGCCACCGTCCGTAGGATGCACGGCAAGTTCGCGCGAGCGAAGCACCACAGGGCAGCCCAGGGGAGACGCCATGGACGCAGCAGCACAGGACCCGACGGCGAAGGCGCGCGAGCTCCAGAGTCAGTGGTACGGCGAGCCGTTGGGAACCCTCTTCCGTCGTCTGATCGAGGATCTGGGGCTCAACCAGGCCCGCCTCGCGACGGTGCTCGGACTGTCCGCACCTATGCTTTCGCAGCTCATGAGCGGGCAGCGGGCAAAGATCGGGAACCCGGCCGTCGTCCAGCGCGTCCAGGCCCTCCAGGAGCTGGCCGCCGAGGTGGCGCGCGGCGACATCAGCGCCGCCGACGCGACCGACCGGATGGACGAGATCCGCCGGACCGCGGGCGGCAGTGTGCTCAACAACACCACGCAGACCACCTCCTCCGGCGCCTCCCAGACCCCGGTCAAGCGGGTCGTACGGGAGATCCAGGCCCTGCTGCGGTCGGTTTCGGACGCCGCCGACATCATCGAGGCGTCCAACGCACTCGCCCCCTCCCACCCGGAACTGGCAGAGTTCCTCCGGGTCTACGGCGCGGGCCGCACCTCCGACGCGGTCAAGCACTACGAGTCGCACCAGAGCTGATCACCACGAGCCGCACCGCGGTTCACTGCGGTACAGCGGAAACGCGGAAGCAAGGGGCGGGCGCGAGCACCATGGGTGAGATCTTCGCCGGCAGGTACGAGCTGGTCGATCCGATCGGACGCGGCGGCGCCGGGACGGTCTGGCGCGCCTGGGACCACCGGCGCAGGCGGTACGTGGCCGCCAAGGTGCTCCAGCAGTCCGACGCCCACACCCTGCTGCGCTTCGTCCGCGAACAGTCCCTGCGCATCGACCACCCGCACGTGCTGGCCCCGGCGAGCTGGGCGGCCGACGACGAGCAGGTCCTGTTCACGATGGAACTGGTCAGGGGCGGCTCGCTGGCCCATCTCGTCGGCGACTACGGCGCCCTGCCTCCCACGTTCGTGTGCACCCTGCTCGATCAGCTCCTCTCCGGCCTGGCCGCCGTGCACGCCGAGGACGTGGTGCACCGGGACATCAAACCGGCGAACCTCCTGCTGGACTGCACCGGCACGGGCCGTCCGCACCTGCGGCTGTCCGACTTCGGCATCTCCATGCGCAAGGGCGAGCCCCGGCTGACCGAGACCAACTACGTCGTGGGTACGCCGGGCTACTTCGCACCCGAGCAGATGCTGGAGGCGGAGGCGGACTTCGCCTCGGACCTGTACGCGGTCGGGCTGGTGGGCCTTCATCTGCTCACCGGCCGGAAGCCCGACGCACAGGCGCTGTTCGAGGAGTACGAGCACGGGTTGCCCGCGGCGCCCGAGGGGGTGGCCGAGCCGCTGTGGCAGGTGCTGGGCCAGTTGCTGCAGCCCGACCCGGCCGTGCGCTTCCGCACCGCGACCGGCGCCCGCAAGGCCCTGGCCGCAGCCGCCGAACTGCTGGACCGGGACGCGACGGTGGAGCAGGAAGCCGTCGAGGTCTTCGACCACATCGGCCCGCTGCCGGGAGGGTTCGGCCCCGACGGTCCGCTGCGCCCGGCCGCACCGGGCCCGGACACGCCCGCCGGCGGTGCCACCGGAACCGGCAGCGGGCCCGGCAGCGGGGCGGGGGCCGGGAGCGGCACCGCCGGGGCGGCCGCCGAGGAGACCGCCCCCGGCGCCGCTGCGGCCGCCCCGGCGCCGGGGGCCGTGCCCACCCCGCGGCCGTCCGACACCGGGAGCTTTCCGCTGCAGCCGCCCGCGGCGGTCTCCGCCGCAGCGGCCACCGCCGCGCAGCCGGTGCCGCAGCAGCCGGCTACGCCACCGGCGGCGCCCCCCCGGCCCGGTCCGTACTCGGTCGCGGCGGACCAGGGCACCCGCGCCTCCCCGGCGTACGGGTACCCGGCGGGGCCGCCGGGCCCGGCGAGCCAGGTGGCGCCCGCCGCGACGGCGCCGCCCGCGCACGTGCCGGCCCCCGCACGGAGACCCGGCCCGCCGCTCAAGGTCGCGGTGCCGATGCTGCTCGTCGCGCTCCTGTGCCTGGCCGCGGGCGTCTGGGCGCTCTCGACAGCGGCGTAGTCCGCGGCGCTCTCCCCGGGCTCTGCGGGGAGGGGCTCAGTTGCCGCTCGCCTCGGCGAGAGTGTGCGCGACCAGGGCGTTGGCGTGGCCGTGGCCCAGGCCGTGTTCGGTCTTGAGCCAGGTGACGAGTTCCATGTGCTTGGTCAGGGGCGAGGTCCGGATGAGGTCCTTCCACTCGGCTATCGGGCGGCCGTACTTCTTCTCGATGGCGGGGAAGTAGCTCGCGGGGCCCTTCGCGGGTGTGGTCATGACGGTTCCGTTCTGTGTGGTGAGGTGAACCGGACCGGACGGCGCACGACCGCCCTTGTGTACGATGTCCACATTCACAGGGTGTGGTGACCCGCACCCCCGAGTGATGAGCGAGAGCGTAGACGACAAAAGTGGATGCTGTCCACATTGGAGAGAGTCACCATGGCGGCAACCGGGAACGAGAAGCCCAAACGGGACACCTACCGCCACGGCAACCTGCGCAACGCCCTGCTCGAGGCCGCCCTCGAACTCGCCCGCCAGGGCGGCCCGCAGGCCGTCGTCCTGCGCGCCGCCACCCGGCAGGCGGGTGTCGTCCCCAACGCCGCCTACCGCCACTTCGCCGACCGTGACGCTCTGCTGCACGCCGTCTCCCAGGCGGCCATGGCCCGGGTCGCCCGCACCATGGAGGCCGAACAGGCCGCCGTGCCGCCCAGCGAGGACCCGGAGGCCGTCGCGCGGGCCCGCTTCCGTGCCGTCGGCACCGGATACCTGCGCTTCGCCCAGGAGGAACCCGGCCTGTTCCGCACGGCCTTCCACGTTCCCGGCGACATGACCCACGCCGCGGCCGGCACCGCCGCGGGCGCCACCGGCAAGACCCCCTTCGAGCTGCTCGGCGAAGCCCTCGACAGCCTCGTGGACGCCGGACTCCTGGCCGCCGACCGGCGCCCCGGCGCCGAGTTCCTCGCCTGGTCAGCGGTGCACGGGCTCGCAGTCCTGCTCATCGACGGCCCGCTGCGCGGCCTGCACCCCACCCAGGTCCAGGACGCGGGCCAGGATGTCATCGACATGATCGAACGCGGCATCTGACGCCACCGGGCACGGCGGAAAGCCCAGGCGTTCCCCACGCTGCGGTCCCGTCGGACGGGCTCTAGCCCTGCGGAGGGCCGCCGCGCGGAGGGGCGTAGGGCGAGTGGTGCGGGAGCGGACCGTCCGGCGGGACCGCGGCGTAGGGGGCGGGCGCCGGGTACCCGGCCGTGCGGGCCCGGCGGCGGGCCAGCAGCAGCCAGAGGGCGAGGACGAGGAGGAGCGCCGTGCCCGCACCGACACCGGCCCAGCCCACCGTGCGCAGGGTCGCGCTGTGTTCGGCCTGGGCCTCGGTCAGCCCCTTCTCGGCCATCTCCCGGTCCCGGCCGGAGACCCCGAATCCGGCAGCGGCGGCGTCCCCGTCGTACTCCGGACCCTGCTGCGCCCGGCCTCTGACGTCGATCCGCAGGGTGACCGGGGTGCCGTCCGGGAACTGCGTCGCCATGTCCGGGCCGACGGTGACGGCCACGTAGTACCAGCCCGCGAAGCGGGTCCCGGAGGCGGCGTCGAGGAAGCGGTTCTCGTAGCGGACCGGGTTGCTGTAGCGGTCGAACTTGGCTCCGTCGCCGTCGTAGCCCTGGAAGTCCTCGTCGTAGAGCGGGGTGCGCGCCGGGTTGTAGACGTTCATCCGGAAGCCGTGCGGCACATACCGGCTCCCGGTCCCGGACCGCCGCGCGGAGTTGGGCAGCTCCGTACGCGCGTACAGCCGCTGCCCCCAGTCCACCGGCACCCGGAACCAGCGGGTCTCCCCGGCGCGGACGCGGTCCTTCCACACCCCGTCCCCGAGCGCGCGGGCGTCGTTGAAGCCGGTACCGCCGGTGCGGGTCTCCGCCGGGCCCGAGGGCGGTGCGGGGCGGGTGTTGTGGGCGTCGGTCTCCTCCTCGGCGCCGGGCCGGGGTGCCGGGATACCGCCCTTGAGGCCGGGCTCCGTCATGACCGACAGCTCCAGCGGCCAGGAACTGGGGTCGGAGTTGTCGCCCTCCTCGCGGACGACATGGACCAGGTAGGGCCCCGCGGTGCGGCAGTCCTCGTCCGCGGGGTCGCCCATCAGCCGGGAGGCGGTGGCGGCCAGCGGGAAGGCGGTGTCGCCGTTCCCGACGGCGGAGCCCTCGGAGCAGGAGTCCCCGTCGGTGTTCTGCAACGTCACCTTGAGGCCGTCCTGGAAGGTGACCCTGGACCCCGGTTCCGGAATCCCGGTCGCGGTCACATGGACGTCCGCCTTCGCGTCCAGGTCGAGCGCGTAGTACTTCTCCCGACCCGGCCGGATCCGGTCGGTGAACAGGCCGGACGCCACCTCGGGCGCGTCCGCGCTGCTCGCGGCGCCGGTGATCCGCTGTGCGTCGGCGGCCGGTTCCCAGCCGCGCGGGGCACCTGCCGCCCACGCCCGCGGTGCGGTCTGGCCGCCCAGGACCCCGGCGGTCAGGCACAGCAGGACGGCCAACGCGGCGGCGCGGGCCGCACGTCGGCGCCCGTGCCCGGGTTCGTGGCCGGGGTCGGGTTCGTGGCCGTGGCCGGGGTCGTGGCCGTGCCCGGGTTCGTGGCCGCTTCCGCCGTGCCCGTCACTCCTGTCACACCCGTCGCGCATGTCGTCCCCCGTCACCACGTTCCACCCCTCGTCGCCGTCGCGCTCCGAACCCTGGCACGGCGCCGCAGCGCGTACCCCGCCCCGCCCGCCGCCAGCAGCACGGCCGCGGCGCCGCCCGCGGCCGCGACCGCCGGATGCGGTCCTTCCCCCGCGTGCCGCACACTGCCCGACGGCCCGCCCCCGGCGGACGCGCCGCCGCGGCGCCCGTCCGCCGCTCCACCGGCACCGGCGTACGGCGCGTCGTGCTCGGGGCCCTGCTTCCGGCGGCCCTTGACATCGACGCGCAGCACCACCCGGACCGCGGCGTGCGCGGCGATGCGGTCGGCCCCGGCGCCCAGCGTGACCGCCACGTAGTAGTCGCCGTCGCGCCGCACCGGGCGTACGGAGGCGGCGGGCTCCGTACGGTTCCGCCACGAGACCGGCACGGTACCGTGCGACACCTTCACCGGCTCGCCCCGGTAGGGGCGGCGGGTGGTGAACTCCGTACCGCCCGCGACCGGGAGCCGTCCCGGCGTGTACAGCTCCGTCCACACGGATGAGGAGGGGACGGAGCCGCTCCGCGGGCGCGCGGGCTCGTTGGCGAACTCGACGTCGTAGCGCAGCTGCTGGTTCCAGCCGACCGGAACCCGGTACCAGCGGGTCTGGGCCGGGACCAGGGTGTCCCGCCACACGCCGGCGCGCAGCTTCCTCGCGTCGTTGAACCCGGTGCCGCCCTCGATGTCCCGGGGCGCGCCCGTCGGCAGGGCCGCGTCCTCGCCTCCCGGCCCGTAGTCGGTCTCGGCGCGGGCCGGTGCCGCCCCGCCGGGCAGCGCCCGCTCGGTGCCGAGCCGCAGCTCCACGGGCCAGCGCGCCCGGTCGGAGCCGTCGGCGGTGGCGCGGGTCAGCTCGAAGGTGAAGCGTCCGGGCCGGTCGCAGGAGCGGGCGCCGTCCCCGTCGGGGATCCGGCTGACCGCCGCGGTGAGGGGGACGCCGCCCTCGTCCTGTGCGAACCAGGAGCGGCCGCTGCCGCACCGGCTGCCGTCGGAGCTGCGCATCGTCAGCTCCAGACCGTCCGCGGTGCCCACGCGGGCGCCGGGCGCGGGCACTCCGGTGGCGGCGAGGTCCACGGCCCGCGCGGCGGAGCCGGCGCCGAGTTCGGTGCTGTACCAGCGGGTCTCCCCGGGCCCGATGGTGTCCAGGTACTGGCCGGGGGCACGCAGCCGAGGGGCGTCGGCCGAGGAGCGCGTCCCGCTGACCCGCCTGCCCTCGAACCGGTAGCCGGCCGCCGACTGCCGCCCGGCGCGCTCCAGTTCGCGGGCCAGGTCCTCGGCCTCCGGCGCGTCGTAGTACTTCCCGTGCCCGGCCTCCGCGATGCACTCCAGCTGCTCGCGTGCCTCGCCGCGCACCTGGAAGCCGATGGCGTCGATCCGCAGGTCCAGGCCGTCCCGGGAGAGCTCCTCGGCGACCTCGCACGGCTCCGGGTCACCGCAGGTGTCCTCGCCGTCGGAGACCAGCACGATCGTGTGGCGGGCCGGCGTGTTCCGCGGCGGGTCGGGCAGGTCGGCGGCGGCCTTCCGGAGCGCCGGGCCGATCGGGGTCTCGCCCTTGGGCCGCACCCCGGAGACGGCCTTCTTGATCCCCGCCCGGTCCAGTGCGCCGACCGGTTCGACGAGCCGGGTGTCGGTGCAGCTCGCGGCCCGGTCGGCGCCGTAGGCCCGGAGCCCGGTGGGGTATCCGTCGGGGAGGCTGTCGACGAGGGCGCCCACCGCGTCCCGGGCGGACTCCATCCGGGTCCCGCCGGAGCCCGTCTCCCGGGCCATGGAGCCCGAGGAGTCCAGCACGATCTCCAGCGCACGGGTGCCGCCAACCGCGGCGTCCCGGGCGGCCGGAGCGGCCGGGGCCGCGGCGGCGGGTGCCACCGCCGGCCCGGCGAGCAGGGCGAGCAGCGCCCCTCCCGCCGCCCCTCTCGGCAACGGTCCGGTCCGCCGCCTCCGCGCAGTGCGCATGCTCGTCTCCCCCTTCGGCCCGTACGGACCCCGGTAGCTTTGCGCAAGCACGGTATTGCTTTGCAAGAGCAAGCAGCAAGGGGGAGGTGTCACGGTACAGCAACAGCACAGGCATCCCGACGGCCGCCGCGCACCCGGGCGCCTCCCCTCCCCAAGAGGCCTTTTGCAGCCGCTTGTTGCCGGGTCCACCGACTGGGGAGCCGACCCTGCGGAGCGGCCGGCACATGACGGAGGCCCCGGCCGCAGTCGGCGGCCGGGGCCTCTCGTTGCTGTTCGCTGGGGCTACACGCCGGAACCTGCAGGCACGGAGTCGGTCGCCTCCGTCCACAGATCCTGCTCGGCGCGATCCGCCTGGATCTGGCGGTACACGAGGAGACCGCCGATGGCGGCCAGTGCGACCAGGAAAAGCTTCTTCACCGCGCTACCTCGTCCTTCTTAGACAGTGGGACCTCTTAGGCGGCCGATGATACCCAACCACCTCTTCCGACAGCCCGGTCGGCCCGCCCGCCGGACGCGCCCCTCAGACGGTCCGCGCGCGCTTCTCCCGCGCGGCGGCGGAGCGCTCCGCCAGCCGAATCCGCCGTTCGGCGCCCGGCACCCCGGCCGCCAGTTGCCGGCCGCGCTCCCGCTCGGCGTTGAACTCGGCACCGAGCACGACAGCGAGATTGGTCAGCCACAGCCACACCAGGAAGACCACGACCCCGCCGAGCGCCCCGTACGTCTCGTTGTACGACCCGAAGTTCGCCGCGTAGAACGCGAAGCCCGCCGAGGCCACCAGCCAGACCCCGAGCGCCAGCACCGCCCCCGGCAGCACCGAGGAGAGCCCGGGCAGCCGCACGTTGGGCGAGGCGTGGTACAGCCCGGCGATGATCGCCACGACGACCAGTGCCAGCACCGGCCACTTGGCCCACTCCCAGGCGGTCACCGCCGCGTGCCCGACGCCCAGCGCCCGCCCGGCCGACTCCGCCACCGGGCCGCTGACCACCAACCCGACCAGCACCACCGCCAGGAGCAGCACCGCGCCCGCGGTCACCAGCAGCTGCACCGGGCGCAGCGTGCGGAAGGGGCGGCCCTCCTGCACCTCGTAGATGACGTTCGAGGCCCGGACGAAGGCGCCGACGTACCCCGAAGCCGTCCACAGCGCGCCCAGGACCCCGACGACCAGCAGCACCGACGGGGCGCCGGTGCCGGACGCCATGGACTCGATCGGCTTCTTGAACGTCTCGGCGGCGGACGCGGGACCGACCGTGTCGACCAGGTCGTTCAGGGTCTCGACGATCTTCTCGCGGCTCATCACCAGACTGACCAGCGAGACCAGCGCGATCAGTGCGGGGAAGACCGACAGCACGGCGTAGTAGGTGAGCGCCGCGGCCACATCGGCGAGGCCGTCCTCCTTGAACTCGGCCGCGGTCCGCTTGAGCGTCTGGCCGAGCGTCCCGCTGCGCGGATGCGGCGGCCCGGTGGGCAGCCGCCCGGCGGCGGCCTCGGCGCCTGCGGAGGCCGCCTCCCGGTCGGGCTCGGGCTCGGTGCCGGTTCCCGGTTCGGGCTCGGGTCCCGGTTCGGGCTCCGGGTCGGATCCGGTCATCGCAGCGCTCCGCTCGCCAGGAGGCGCCCGGCGGCGCCGACAGCAGGACGGGGCTACCGGTACCAGAACAGGAGCGGCGCCAAACGTCCGTGGCGTGCGGTCCCGCTCACGCGCCCTCCGCGCGATCCCGGCGGGAGCAGGCGAACAGAGCAGTGGGACGCCGAGACGGAGCCGAAAAGCGGAAGGCCCGGCGCCTCTTCCGAGGGGCCGGGCCTTCCGTCGCTGTGCGGCTACCAGGACTTGAACCTGGGGCCTCTTCCTTATCAGGGAAGCGCTCTAACCGTCTGAGCTATAGCCGCGCGCTGCACAGAAAGGTTAGCGCACTTCAGCCGTGGTCCCAAATCGGTTCCCGGGCAGCCGGAGCGGGACCGCGGCGGGTCCTACTCGTCCTCCGCCAGGGTCAGCTCGACACCGCCGACGAAGCCGGCCGAGAGGTTGTAGACGAACGCCGCCAGCGTGGCCAGCGCGGTGGCCAGCACGACGTTGATCACGGCGATCAGGGAGGTGAAGAGCAGAACGCGGGGCAGCGAGAGGAACGTCTCCAGGTCGAAGCCGCTGCTGCCCTCGGCGCTGGTGGCCTCGCTGACGGTGCCGCCGATGCTGGAGAAGACGCCCATCGCGTCCATCACCATCCACAGCACCGCGATCGCCACGATGGTGCAGACCCCCAGCGCCACCGCCAGCAGGAAGCTGACCTTCATCACCGACCACGGGTCGGCCTTGGCCACCCGCAGCCGGGCCTTGCGCGTCCGCGGCACCGTGCGCGCCCCGGTGCGGGGCTTGCGCACGGTGTCGGAGCCCCCGGACCGGCCGGAGTGCTCCGGCCGGTCCGACGGGCCGGCCCGGCCCGGGTCCGGAGACGGATACGCCTGCGGCGGCCGGTGCGGCTGCTGCTCGGTCTGCGGCTGGGCCGGGGACGGGGGCTTTGCCTGCGGCTGCGCCTTCGGCTGCGGCTGAGCACCACTCACGCCCTGCTCCTAGTTGTCCTAGTCGTCATCCGGGTCGGGCGCGTCCTGCTGCTCCCCCTCGTCGGGGGTACCCGCCGCGGCCTCCACTTCCTCGGCCTCGCGACCGGCCTCGGCGTTGCGTGCGACGCCGACCACCGCGTCCTTCTTGCCCAGGTTGATCAGTTGAACGCCCATGGTGTCACGGCCGGTCTCCCTCACCTCGTTGACCCGCGTGCGGATCACCCCGCCGCCGAGCGTGATGGCGAGGATCTCGTCCGTCTCCTCGACCACCAGCGCGCCGACCAGCGATCCCCGGTCCTCCACGATCTTGGCGGCCTTGATGCCGAGCCCGCCGCGGCCCTGGACCCGGTAGTCGTCCACGTCCGTCCGCTTCGCGTACCCGCCGTCGGTCGCCGTGAAGACGAACGTACCCGCCCGCACGACATTCATCGAGAGGAGTTCGTCGTCCTCACGGAAACTCATCCCCTTGACACCGGAGGTGGCCCGGCCCATCGGGCGCAGCGCCTCGTCGGTCGCGGTGAAACGGATCGACTGCGCCTTCCTGCTCACCAGCAGCAGATCGTCCTCGGACGAGACCAGTTCGGCGCCGATCAGCTCGTCGTCGCGGCCGTCCTCCATCTCGCGGAGGTTGATCGCGATGACACCGCCCGAGCGGGGCGAGTCGTAGTCCTTGAGCGGGGTCTTCTTGACCAGCCCCGACTTGGTGGCCAGCACCAGGTAGGGAGTGGCGTCGTAGTCCCGGATGGCGAGGATCTCGGCGATCTGCTCGTCGGGCTGGAAGGCCAGCAGATTGGCCACGTGCTGGCCGCGCGCCTCGCGGCCGGCGTCCGGCAGCTCGTACGCCTTGGCCCGGTAGACGCGGCCCTTGTTGGTGAAGAACAGCACCCAGTGGTGGGTGGTCGAGACGAAGAAGTGGTCGACGATGTCGTCCTCCTTCAGCTTCGTCCCGCGCACCCCCTTCCCGCCGCGCTTCTGCGCCCGGTAGTCGTCGGTCTTGGTGCGCTTGACGTAGCCGCCACGGGTGATCGTGACGACGATGTCCTCCTCGGCGATCAGGTCCTCGATGGACATGTCGCCCTCGAAGGGGATCAGCTTGGTGCGCCGGTCGTCGCCGTACTTGTCGACGATCTGGCCCATCTCCTGGCCGATGATCTGCCGCTGCCGCTCGGGCGAGGCGAGGATCGCGTTGTACTCGTCGATCTTGAGCTGGAGTTCGTCGTGCTCGGCGGTGATCTTCTGCCGCTCCAGCGCGGCCAGCCGGCGGAGCTGCATCTCCAGGATCGCGTTGGCCTGGATCTCGTCGATGTCCAGCAGGCCCATCAGGCCCCCGCGGGCCTCCTCGACGGTCTGGCTGCGCCGGATCAGCGCGATGACCTCGTCGATCGCGTCCAGCGCCTTGAGCAGACCGCGCAGGATGTGGGCGCGCTCCTCGGCCTTGCGCAGCCGGAAGCGGGTGCGGCGCACGACGACGTCGATCTGGTGCGCGACCCAGTGCCGGATGAAGGCGTCCAGCGACAGGGTGCGCGGCACGCCCTCGACCAGCGCCAGCATGTTCGCGCCGAAGTTGGTCTGCAGATCGGTGTGCTTGTAGAGGTTGTTGAGGACGACCTTGGCGACGGCGTCCCGCTTCAGGACGATGACCAGACGCTGCCCCGTCCGCGACGAGGTCTCGTCGCGGACGTCGGCGATCCCGCCGATCCGGCCGTCCTTGACCAGGTCGGCGATCTTCAGCGCCAGGTTGTCCGGGTTGACCTGGTAGGGCAGCTCCGTGACGACCAGGCACTGGCGGCCCTGGATCTCCTCGACCTCCACCACGGCCCGCATGGTGATCGAGCCGCGCCCGGTGCGGTACGCCTCCTCGATCCCCTTGCGGCCCACCACCAGGGCGCCGCTGGGGAAGTCCGGGCCCTTGATCCGCTCGATGAGGGCTTCCAGCAGCTCCTCGTTGGACGCCTCGGGGTGGTCGAGGAACCACTGGGCACCTGCGGCCACCTCCCGCAGATTGTGCGGCGGAATGTTGGTCGCCATCCCGACGGCGATCCCGGCGGAGCCGTTGATCAGCAGGTTGGGGAAGCGCGCCGGCAGGACCGTCGGCTCCTGGTTGCGGCCGTCGTAGTTGTCCTGGAAGTCGACGGTCTCCTCGTCGATGTCCCGGAGCATCTCCATGGCCAGCGGCGCCATCTTGCACTCGGTGTACCGCATGGCGGCGGCCGGGTCGTTGCCCGGCGAGCCGAAGTTGCCGTTGGAGTCGACCAGCGGCATCCGCATCGACCAGGGCTGCGCCAGCCGCACCAGCGCGTCGTAGATCGAGGTGTCACCGTGCGGGTGATAGGTGCCCATGACGTCGCCGACGACGCGGGCGCACTTGTAGTAGCCCTTCTCGGGGCGGTACCCGCCGTCGTACATCGCGTACAGCACGCGCCGGTGCACCGGCTTGAGGCCGTCGCGGATGTCGGGCAGCGCGCGGCTCACGATCACGCTCATCGCGTAGTCGAGGTAGGAGCGCTGCATCTCCGTCTCGAGGCTGACGGGCTCGACGCGGGCACCCGCCTCGGTGTCCACCAGCGCGCTGTCGGGCGCGGGGGCGTTCTCTGGCGTCGGCTCGGGTGTGGTGGGGGTCTCGTCGGCCATGGTGAAAGATCAAGTCCTTGTCTGTGTGCGGCGCTTCGGGTCCCGGCGCGGCGGCCAGGGGCCGACGTCAGATGTCGAGGAAGCGGACGTCCTTGGCGTTGCGCTGGATGAACGAGCGGCGGGCTTCGACGTCCTCCCCCATGAGGATGGAGAACAGGTCGTCGGCCGCGGCCGCGTCGTCCAGCGTCACCTGGCGCAGGACGCGGTGCTCGATGTCCATGGTGGTGACACGCAGCTCGTCCGCGTTCATCTCGCCCAGGCCCTTGAAGCGCTGCACCGAGTCGTCCTTGATGCGCTTGCCCTGCTCGCGGCCGAGCTGGATGAGGCTGTCGCGCTCCGGGTCGGAGTACGCGTACTGGTACTCGTCCCGGCTCCACTTGATCTTGTAGAGCGGCGGCTGGGACAGGAAGACGTGCCCGGCCTCCACCAGCGGCCGCATGAAGCGGAAGAGCAGGGTCAGCAGCAGCGTGTTGATGTGCTGGCCGTCGACGTCGGCGTCCGCCATCAGAATGATCTTGTGGTAGCGGAGCTTCTCGATGTCGAAGTCCTCGTGCACACCCGTGCCGAACGCCGAGATCAGCGCCTGCACCTCGGCGTTCTGCAGGACCTTGTCGATCCGCGCCTTCTCCACGTTCAGGATCTTGCCGCGGATCGGCAGGATGGCCTGGTACTCCGGATCGCGGCCCGACTTGGCCGAACCGCCCGCCGAGTCGCCCTCCACGATGAAGATCTCGCACTTCACCGGGTCGCTGGACTGGCAGTCCGAGAGCTTGCCCGGCAGCGACGCCGTCTCCAGCAGCCCCTTGCGCCGGGTCAGGTCCCGCGCCTTGCGCGCGGCGACCCGCGCCGTGGCGGCCTGGATGCCCTTGCGGATGATGTCCGCGGCCTCGTTCGGGTTCCGGTCCAGCCAGTCGGTCAGATACTCGTGGACGATCTTCTGGACGAAGGTCTTGGCCTCGGTGTTGCCCAGCTTCGTCTTCGTCTGGCCCTCGAACTGCGGCTCGCCCAGCTTGACCGAGATGATCGCGGTCAGGCCCTCGCGGATGTCCTCGCCGGTGAGGTTGTCGTCCTTCTCGCGCAGCAGCCTGCGCTCCCGCGCATACCGGTTGATCAGCCCGGTCAGCGCGGCCCGGAAGCCCTCCTCGTGGGTGCCGCCCTCGTGGGTGTGGATGGTGTTCGCGAAGGAGTACACCCCCTCGCTGTACTGGCTGTTCCACTGCATCGCGACCTCGACCGAGAGCATCCGCTCCGCGTCCTCGGCCTCGAAGTCGATCACCGTCTCGTGGACCAGTTCGCCCTTGCGCGAGTTGAGGTAGCGGACGAAGTCCGCAATACCGCCCTCGTAGTGGTACCGGACCGTGTTGGGCCGGCCCTCCTCGTCGACGTGGCCCTCGCGCTCGTCCGTCAGCGAGATGGTCAGCCCCTTGTTGAGGAACGCCATCTCCTGGAACCGCCGCGAGAGCGTCTCGAAGGAGTAGTCCGTCGTCTCGAAGATGTCCCCGTCGGCCCAGAAGGTGACCACAGTGCCGGTCTCGTCCGTGGCCTCGTTCTGCGACAGCGGGGCCGTCGGCGCGCCCAGCTTGTAGTCCTGCGTCCAGCGGTAGCCGTCGGTCCTGACCTCGACGGCGACCTTGCTGGACAGCGCGTTCACCACGGAGACGCCCACGCCGTGCAGACCGCCGGAGACCGCGTAGCCGCCGCCGCCGAACTTGCCGCCCGCGTGCAGCACCGTCAGCACGACCTCGACGGCCGGCTTCCCCTCGGAGGGGATGATGCCCACCGGGATACCGCGGCCGTTGTCGGTCACCCGCACCCCGCCGTCGGCGAGCAGCGTCACATCGATGGTGTCCGCGTGCCCGGCGAGCGCCTCGTCGACCGAGTTGTCGACCACCTCGTACACCAGGTGATGAAGACCACGCTCACCGGTCGACCCGATGTACATACCGGGGCGCTTGCGGACCGCGTCCAGCCCCTCCAGGACGGTGATCGCGCTCGCGTCGTACGACGGCCCCCCGGCGCCGGCCGACGCCGCAGCAGCGCCGCCGCCCGCGGGGTCCGGACCGGCGCCCTCGCCGTGGTTCGGGGGTTCCTCCGCGGACTGCGGCGGGGTCGTGTTGTCGTTCTCGTTGAGATCGCCGGAATCGGCCACGAAGCGCCCTTTCTGGCACAGCACAGGCCGTCTCCTAGGCAAGGCGGAGCGGCTGCGTCGTTCGACATGTTCCGCAACGGTGCGGTAGTCCCCCAGTGTACCGGTGGCCGCAACGTGAATGGGGGTTTGCCGGTGCCTGAGTCCACATGTGGCGCCCTGAACTGGCGTCCATCGACTCCCCATATCTGGACCGGGGGGCCAGGAGCCTCACAGTGGCACTGAGCGCTTCGATCCGTATCCGGCTGTTCCACTCCGTACACACACCGCGACCGAGCAGCTCACGGCCTCACCCGTACGTGTCGCCCGGACCCCTGCTGCCGGGCGCCCGCAGCGGCCCGTACCCCTTGCGCGGAGCCTCCGGACCCCGCACTTTGATCATCCGCACGGTGCCCTGCCCGAGGTCCTCGTTCAGCCGCGCCACCAGCCGCGGCGCCAGCAGCCGCAGCTGCGTCGCCCAGGCCGTCGAGTCGCAGCGCACCAGCAGTGTGCGCTCCTCCTCGTCGTACCGCTGCGGCTCGCAGTGCTGCGCCACCTCCTGCCCCACCAGTTGCGGCCAGCGCCCCATCACCCCGCCGACCGCCGCCGGCGTCTCCCAGCCGCGCTCCGCGATCAGCCTGCTGACGGCGGCACCCAGCGGCAGCGGATCCCGCCCGTCGCGCCGCGCGCCCGAGCGCAGCCCGCCACCCCGGCGGGCCTGCCGGCGCTGCTGCGCCTCGGCACCCCGCGCCCGCGCCTGCTCCTTGGCCGCACGGAGCGCGACCCGCGCCAGATCCACCCCGCTCGGCGCGGGCGGCGTACCGCCGCCCGGCCCGCCCCGTTCGCCCGTACCGCCCTGCTCGGGGGGCCGGCCCGCCGCCTCCGGCTGCTCGCTCACAGCGGCGCCACCTCACCGTCGGCCACCGCGAACCGGGCGCCCGACAGCACGCCCGGCACATCCTCCGGCACGGCCGCGGTCACCAGCACCTGCTCGGCCGGAGCCACCAGCTCCGCCAGCCGGGCCCGGCGCCTGCTGTCCAGCTCGGCGAAGACGTCGTCCAGCACCAGCACCGGCTCATGCCCCTCGCTCTTGAGCAGCTCGTAGGCGGCCAGCCGCAGCGCCAGCGCATACGACCAGGACTCCCCGTGACTGGCGTACCCCTTCGCCGGCAACTCGCCCAGCCGCAGCAGCACATCGTCGCGGTGCGGGCCCACCAGCGTCACCCCGCGCTCGATCTCCTGCTTGCGCGCCTCGCCCAGCGCCGCCACCAGACCCGCGTACAGCTCCTCCCGGGACGCACCCGTCACCGGCCCCCGGTACGCCAGCGCCACCGGGCCGCCGCCCGGCGCCAGCCGCTCGTACGCCTTGTCGGCCAGCGGCCCCAACACCGCCAGCAGATCCAGCCGCTGCGCCAGCAACTCCGCGCCGACCCGCGCCAGATGCTGGTCCCACACGTCCAGCGTGGACAGGTCCACCCCGCGTCCGCCGTGCCGCCGGGCCATCGCTGCCGACTTCAGCAGGCTGTTGCGCTGCTTGAGCACCCGCTCGTAGTCCGACCGCACCCCCGCCATCCGCGGCGCGCGGGCCGTCACCAGCTCGTCCACGAAGCGGCGGCGCTCGCCCGGGTCGCCCTTGACCAGCGTCAGGTCCTCCGGCGCGAACAGCACCGTGCGCAGGATGCCCAGCACATCCCGGGGCCGCACCTGCGACGAGCGGTTGATCCGCGCCCGGTTGGCCCGGCCCGGATTCAGCTCCAGCTCGATCCGCTGCTCGCGTTCGTCCTGCCGCACCACGGCACGGACCACGGCGCGCTCGGCGCCCTGCCGCACCAGCGGCGCGTCCGCCGAGACCCGGTGGCTGCCCAGCGTGGCGAGATAGCCGACGGCCTCCACCAGATTCGTCTTGCCCTGGCCGTTCGGCCCGAGGAACGCCGTCACACCCGGTGCCAGCGGCACCTCGGCCCGGGTGTACGAGCGGAAGTCGGCGAGCGAGAGATGCGTGACGTGCATCGGCCGGCGTCAGCCTCCCGCGGGCGGCGTGACGTCGGCACCCGGTGCGTCCGCGCCCTTCTCACCGGCCTTGTCCGCGGCCGTGACCGCGTGCCCGCCGAACTGGTTGCGCAGCGCGGCGATCATCTTCATCTGCGGGGAGTCCTCCTGCCGGGAGGAGAACCGCGCGAACAACGACGCGGTGATCGCCGGCAGCGGCACCGCCTTGTCGATCGCGGCCTCCACCGTCCAGCGGCCCTCGCCGGAGTCGGCCGCGTAACCGCGCAGCGCGTCCAGGTGCTCGTCGCTGTCCAGCGCCTTGACGGCCAGATCCAGCAGCCAGGAGCGGATGACGGTGCCCTCCTGCCAGGAGCGGAAGACCTCGCGCACATCGGTGACCGAGTCCGCGGCCTCCAGCAGCTCCCAGCCCTCCGCGAAGGACTGCATCATCGCGTATTCGATGCCGTTGTGGACCATCTTCGCGAAGTGGCCCGCACCGACCTTCCCCGCATGCACCGAACCGAACCGGCCCGCGGGCTTGAGCGCGTCGAAGACCGGCTGCACCTTCGCCACGTCCTCGTCGGAGCCGCCGTACATCAGCGCGTAGCCGTTCTCCAGGCCCCACACGCCGCCGGAGACGCCGCAGTCCACGAACCCGATCCGCCGGGCCCGGAGCTCCTCGGCGTGCTTCTCGTCGTCGGTCCAGCGCGAGTTGCCGCCGTCCACCACCAGGTCACCGGGCGAGAGCAGCTCGGCGAGCTGGTCCACGGTCGACTGGGTCGCCGCGCCCGCCGGCACCATCACCCACACCACGCGGGGTGCGCTGAGCGAGCCCACCAGCTCCTCGATGCTGTCCACATCGGAGATGTCCGGATTCCGGTCGTACCCGATGACCGTGTGGCCCCCGCGGCGGATGCGCTCGCGCATGTTCCCGCCCATCTTCCCGAGACCGACCAGACCGAGCTCCATCACTGCCCCTTAGCTGAGTTTCCGCAGTTTCGTACGCATTCGACCCTACGCCTTGCCGCACCCCTGTTCGGCGCGGCGGTACGGCGACCCGGGGCACGCCGCCCGCCCGCTGGGTGCGCCCCGCCGGAGGCCGGGCCCGGGCCGCCCACTGCCTGGTCGCGTCCGCCGGACGGGCCGGCGATCAGTCGCCCGCGCCCCTCGCGCGGCTCCCCGCCCGCCGGGCCCGGCCGTCGGTGCGGTGCGCGCCGACGGCCGCGGGGCGCGGCCTCGGGCGGTGTCCGCTCAGCCGGAGAGGCGGACCGGCATGATCAGGTACTTGTACGCCTCGTCCGCCTCGGCGTCCTTGGCCGGCCGGCCGCTCAGCAGGGCGGGCTTGGTCGAGGTCGTGAACGACAGCTGGGCCACCGGCGAGTCGATGGCGCTCAGCCCCTCCAGCAGGAAGCCCGGGTTGAAGGCGATCGAGATGTCGTCGCCGTCCAGGTCCGCGTCGACCCTCTCCACAGCCTGTGCGTCGTCGCTGGAACCGGCCTCCAGAGTGAGCACGCCCTGCTCGAAGCTCAGCCGCACCGGGGTGTTCCGCTCGGCGACGAGCGCCACGCGCTTGACGGCCTCCACGAACGGTGCCGTCTCGATCACCGCGACGGAGTTGAACTCCGTCGGGAAGAGCGTGCGGTACTTGGGCAGGTCGCCCTCCAGCAGCCGGGTCGTCGTCCGCCGCCCGGCGCCCTCGAAACCGATCAGCCCCTCACCGGAGCCGGAGCCGGAGAGCGCCAGCGTGACGCTGTCGCCCCCGTTCAGCGACTTCGCCGTGTCCAGCAGCGTCTTGGCGGGCACCAGGGCCACCGCCGAGGCGTCCGGCGTCTCGGGCTTCCACAGGAACTCGCGCACCGCGAAGCGGTACCGGTCGGTGGAGGCCAGGGTGACGGTGTCGCCCTCGATCTCGATGCGCACACCGGTGAGCACCGGCAGGGTGTCGTCCCGCCCGGCCGCGATGGCGACCTGCTGGGCCGCCGCCGCGAAGACCTCGCCGGGGACGGTGCCGGTCGCGGACGGCATCTCGGGCAGTGCCGGGTACTCCTCCACAGGGAGTGTGTGCAGGGTGAACCGCGACGAGCCGCAGACCACGGTCGCCCGTACCCCGTCTGTGGAGATCTCCACGGGGCGGTTGGGCAGGGCGCGGCAGATGTCGGCCAGCAGCCGGCCGGAGACCAGCACCGTGCCGTCCTCCTCGACCTCCGCCTCGACCGAGACCCGCGCCGAGACCTCGTAGTCGAAGCCGGAGAGGCTCAGGGTGCCGTCGTCCGCCTTCAACAGCAGGCCCGCGAGCACGGGCACCGGCGGGCGGGCGGGGAGGCTCTTGGCCGTCCAGGCCACCGCCTCCGCGAGCACATCGCGTTCAACCCGGATCTTCACGTTCAGCCGCCTCCTGCTGCTGCCTCTGCTCGTGCTTTGCCGGGCACCAGTCTGACGTACCCGACTGACAGCGGGCGCGGGTGCGGGTCAAGTCGGTGCGGTGCGGTCCGGAGCGCGCGGCGCCGACTTGTGCACAGCCCCCACTTCGAAGCGATTCCCGGGCTCTCTCTGTGTGGTCGTAGTAGTAGGGCTTGTGGAAACGGTGGAAAAGTACGTTTCCGCAGCTCAGCCGGGAAATTTTGTCCACCGCGCCTGTGGGCGGACCGGTGGAGGAAGCGGGGTTCGCTGTGGATGGCGAAAAGTTCTGCACACCCCGCCCACAGGGAGGGGCGGTTTCCCCACAGCTCCGCCCACAGCTTTCCCCGGCTTTCCCACAGCCCAAACCTCGCCCTGGATGTGACGGCTTTCACTCGGACCGGTGAGCGGGCGCGTTGAGTTGCCGAACAGTGGACAGCTCTGTGGAGAAGAGGCCGATCACTGGGGATAAGACCCCGCATCCTGTGGGCGGCCGGTGGACAACCCGCGGGTCTCGTCCCCGGGTCGTAGCCCCCTCCACACCATGTGGACAGCGCGCGCCCACAAGTCCACAGCCGAGTGACCTCGGCAAACCGGCTCCATGACGGGGTGGTTGTGGACGGCCTTGGGACAACGAAGAGAGTCCCCAGGGTGTGGAAGCGGCAAACCGCTCCCTGCTGTGGATTCCAGCCCCTCGCACGCCACGATTCGAACAGCGAGCAGCCTTCGGAGAGTTGTCCCCAGCTGCGGGCCGGCCGCGGGCCGGCTGCGGAGCGGAGTGCGGAGGGGGGCACGGGACGTCCGTGGGAGGCCTCGCGCCGTGTGTGGGAGACCCCGGGACATCGTCGCTGGAGGGGCGCGCGCCGTGCCTCGTCCTGCCTCGGGGCGCGGGAGCAGGCGCCGGCCGGGGCCGAGGGCCGAGGGCTGGGGGCTGGGGGCTGGGGGCTCTCGTGGCCTGCCGCCGGCTCCCGAGGCGCGGGCATGTCTCGGAGGCCGGGTGCCGGAGCGGTGCGGGTGCCGGGAACGCCGCCGTCGGCGCCGCGAAGAGGGGGCAGCGGCCGCCCGCTACCGCCTCCCCGCGGCGTCGGCAACCGGCAGCCGGCAGTCCGCCGTCAGCCGTTCTTGATGCGGTTGGTCAGCTCCGTGACCTGGTTGTAGATGGAGCGCCGTTCGGCCATCAGCGCGCGGATCTTGCGATCCGCATGCATCACCGTGGTGTGGTCGCGGCCGCCGAACTGCCCGCCGATCTTCGGCAGCGACAGGTCGGTCAGCTCCCGGCACAGATACATCGCGATCTGCCGCGCCGTGACCAGCACCCGGCTGCGCGAAGAGCCGCACAGGTCGTCCACCGTCAGCCCGAAGTAGTCCGCCGTCGCGGCCATGATGGCGGGTGCGGTGATCTCCGGGGTCGCGTCCTCGCCGCCGGGGATCAGGTCCTTCAGCACGATCTCGGTCAACCCGAGGTCGACCGGCTGCCGGTTGAGGCTGGCGAAGGCCGTCACCCGGATCAGGGCGCCCTCCAGCTCCCGGATGTTGCGCGAGATGCGCGACGCGATGAACTCCAGCACCTCGGGTGGCGCGTTCAGCTGCTCCTGTACCGCCTTCTTGCGGAGGATCGCGATCCGCGTCTCCAGCTCGGGGGGCTGGACGTCGGTGATCAGGCCCCACTCGAAGCGGTTGCGCAACCGGTCCTCGAGCGTCTCCAGCGCCTTGGGCGGCCGGTCGCTGGAGAGCACGATCTGCTTGTTGGCGTTGTGCAGGGTGTTGAAGGTGTGGAAGAACTCCTCCTGCGTCGACTCCTTGTCCGCCAGGAACTGGACGTCGTCGACGAGCAGGATGTCCATGTCGCGGTAGCGCTTGCGGAAGGCGTCCGCCTTGCCGTCCCGGATGGAATTGATGAACTCGTTGGTGAACTCCTCCGAGCTGACATAGCGCACCCGCGTGCCGGGGTAGAGGCTGCGCGCGTAGTGGCCGATCGCGTGCAGCAGGTGCGTCTTGCCGAGCCCGGACTCGCCGTAGATGAACAGCGGGTTGTACGCCTTGGCCGGTGCCTCCGCCACGGCGACGGCCGCCGCGTGTGCGAACCGGTTCGAGGCGCCGATCACGAAGGTGTCGAAGAGGTACTTCGGGTTCAGCCGCGCCGTCGGCTCGCCGGGGCCGGTGGCGGGCGCGGGCTGCGCGGCCAGTGGCCCCGGTGCTCCGCTGGGCGCCGGCAGCTGTGCGGGACTGTCGTAGTGCGGCGCGGGGGGGCGGCCCTGGGGCGGCACCTGGGGACGGGGGCGCTGCTGGTGCTGCGGCTCGTACCCCTCGAACGACTGCTGGTCGTAGCCCTGGTTCCGTTGCCCGGCCGGGCCGCCCTGGTAGCCGGGACCGCCGTCGTAGCCCTGACCGCCGCGCTCATAGCCCTGGCCGCCGCCGCGTTCGTAGCCCTGGGAGGAGTCGTAGCCGGTGCCCTGCTGCTCGTACGGCTGCTGGTCGTAGGACTGCTGCCGCTCGTAGCCCTGCTGCGGGTCGTAGGAGCGGTGCCGCTGGGGCGGGTACGGCTCGCGCGGCTGCTGCCAGGACGCGGGCGGGGCGGTGGGCGATCCGGGGCCGCTGGAGGGGAGGGCGCTGCGGGCGTAGTCCGAGGGGTACGCGGAGCGGGCACCGGGGACATCCCGGCCGTCGTACTGGTCGTACTGCTCGTAGCGCTCGTCGGGGTAGCGCTCCTGGCCGTACCGCTCCTGCTGCGCAGGGGCCTGCCCCTGCCCCTGCCCCTGCCCCTGCGGCTGCACCGGGCCCTGGCCCTGCTGCTGCGGTACCTGCTGGGTTGCCTGCGACTGCTGTGCCTGCGGGGGCGGGTTCTGCTGTTCCGGGGGCGGCGTGGGCGCGGGGATGGCGGGAGCGGGCGGGGCGGCCTCGGGCGCCGGGCCTGTCACCGTGATCGCCAGCCGGATGGGCTGCTGGCATTCGCGGCCGAGAGCCTCGGTGATCAGCGGGGCGAGCCGGCCCTCCAGCACCCCTTTCGCATACTCGTTCGGTACGCCGAGCAGAGCCGTACCGGAGACCAGGACGAGCGGCTGGCAGTCCTGCAGCCAGCGCTGGTCCTTCGCCTCGACACCCTGCCCCTCGCGCAGGAGCTGCTCCAGCACCCGTGGCCACACTGCGGCAAGATCGGCAGGTAGGTCAGCCACGGGGCACGCTCTCTCACTCGCTGGGTGACGGGTCACTCGGTGGGTGACGGTCGTCCGGTGACCGACCCGGTCCCACGAATGCATGTTTCTCGGGACGGTCGGGAAGGAAAGGAAGTTCGGCCACGGTAGTCACGCGGACCTGCCCCGTTCAAGTCGTTGTCCACAGGCTGTGCACGAGTGCAGTAGTCGAGTCGCCACCGATGCGTCACCGGGCGGCCGTCGGGCGGGTGGCCGGGCCCGGTTTGACCGGGTGGTGCGGACACGCGTACCGTAACCAGGTCGAGTGTCGACGGCTGCTGCCGCCTGCCTCCGATGGGCAAGATCAAACGGGATTCCCGGTCGATCATGAAGCGGTGCACACTCGGGCGTTGCGAGCTACTCGTGGGCGCACGGTGACAGCCAGTCGACTCCCCGCACCCAGTCCTGCGGCGAGCGTGGGACACCAAGCATCTCTGGAGCCCCCGAGTGAGCAAGCGCACCTTCCAGCCGAACAACCGTCGCCGCGCGAAGACCCACGGCTTCCGGCTGCGCATGCGGACCCGCGCCGGCCGCGCGATCGTCGCGAACCGCCGCAGCAAGGGTCGCGCCCGCCTGTCGGCCTGAGCAGCCCGACCACAGGTCCATGACGTGCTGCCTACCGAGAACCGGCTGAGGCGGCGCGAGGACTTCGCGGCCGCGGTACGCCGAGGACGCAGGGCCGGTCGCCCGCTTCTCGTCGTCCATCTACGCAGTCGAACGGACCCGCATGCGCCGGGGGGAGAGGTTCCCCCGCCGCGTGCGGGTTTCGTCGTGAGCAAGGCCGTCGGCAACGCGGTGATCCGTAACCGTGTGAAGCGACGGCTGCGGCATCTGCTGCGAGACCGGCTGTCCCTGCTGCCCCCCGGTAGCCTGGTTGTCGTACGGGCGCAACCCGGTGCGGCGGACGCGGACCACGTGGAACTGGCCCGCGATCTGGATGCCGCGCTGCGGAAGCTGCTCAACGGGCCCCCTCACCGCTCTGCCGCCTCGGGGGACAGCCCCCGGGATCCCGGACGCGAACCGGGAGGGAGAGCTCAGTGAAGTACCCGCTGCTGTGGTTGATCAAGCTGTACCAGTGGACCATCAGTCCGATGCTCGGTCCGGTGTGCCGGTACTACCCGTCGTGCTCCCACTACGGGTACACGGCCATCGCCCGTCATGGCGCCGTGAAGGGAACGGGCCTGACGGCTTGGCGCATCCTGCGCTGCAATCCGTGGTCGCCCGGTGGCGTCGACCATGTCCCCGCCCGGAAGCACCCGGTATGGCACCAGCGGATCCGCTCCCGCTGGCAGCAGCACCGGACCCAGTCCAACGCCCAAGGAGCCTGATTCGTGGACACGATCCTGAGTCCTCTCTACAAAGCCGTCTCCTGGATCATCGTCCAGTTCCATTCGCTGTTCAGCCTGGTCTTCGACCCGGACGGCGGCTGGGCCTGGGGTCTGTCCATCTTCTTCCTGGTGGTGCTGATCCGGATCTGCCTGATCCCGCTCTTCGTCAAGCAGATCAAGTCGACGCGGAACATGCAGGCGCTCCAGCCGAAGATGAAGGCGATCCAGGAGCGCTACAAGAGCGACAAGCAGCGCCAGAGCGAAGAGATGATGAAGCTCTACAAGGAGACGGGCACCAACCCGCTCTCCAGCTGCCTGCCGATCCTCGCGCAGTCGCCGTTCTTCATCGCCCTCTTCCGGGTGCTCCAGCACATCGCCGACAACAAGCCGGTGGGTGTCCTCAGCATCGATCAGGTCGACAGCGCCCGGAACGCCCAGATCTTCCGCGCCCCGATCGCCGCGAAGTTCATGGACAGTGCCGACAAGGTGGGCCAGCTCGGCGCCAGCCTCGCCGACGTCCGCGTGGTCACGGTCATCATGATCGTTCTGATGTCGGCATCGCAGTTCTACACGCAGCGCCAGCTGATGACCAAGAACGTCGACCTGACGGTGAAGACGCCGTTCATGCAGCAGCAGAAGATGCTGATGTACGTCTTCCCCATCATGTTCGCCGTCTTCGGTATCAACTTCCCCGTCGGTGTCCTCATCTACTGGCTGACCACCAACGTGTGGACGATGGGCCAGCAGATGTTCGTGATCAAGCGCAACCCGACCCCCGGCTCCCGCGCCTTCAACGAGCGCCAGGAGAAGCTGCGCGCCCAGGGCAAGCTCAAGGAGGACCCCAAGGAGGTCGAGGCGCGCGAGGCCGCCGAGGCCGCCCGGGTCCGGCGGCAGCAGCCGAAGCGGCAGAGCAAGTCGCAGCGTCAGGGCGGCGGCGCGGTCGCCACGAGCACGGACAAGGACGAGTCCACCTCGGCCGCCACGTCCATGCAGAAGACCGGACCGAAGACGAACGAGAAGCAGTCCGGCCAGTCCGGCCAGCAGAAGTCCGGCCAGAAGCAGGGCGGCGGGTCGAAGGCGGCAGGCCAGCAGCAGAAGTCGGGCCAGAAGAAGTCCGGCCAGCGCAAGGGCCCGCAGCGCCCCAAGCACCCCTCCAAGAAGTGAGCATCGAAGGAGTCCCCGCCGTGACGGATACGACTGCGCCAGAAGGCACCGAGGCCGACAGCGACACCCTGACCCGGCTGGAACAGGAGGGTGAGATCGCGGCCGACTACCTCGAGGGGCTGCTCGACATCGCCGACCTGGACGGCGACATCGACATGGACGTCGAGGCCGACCGCGCCGCGGTGTCGGTGATCAGCGAGGGATCGGGCCGCGACCTGCAGAAGCTGGTGGGCCGGGACGGTGAGGTCCTGGAGGCCCTCCAGGAGCTGACCCGGCTCGCCGTGCACCGCGAGACCGGCGACCGCAGCCGGCTGATGCTGGACATCGCCGGATTCCGGGCCCAGAAGCGCGAGGAGCTCGCGGAGCTGGGCGCGAAGGCGGCGCAGGAGGCCCAGAGCAGCGGTGAGGCCGTGAAGCTCCGCCCGATGACGCCGTTCGAGCGCAAGGTCGTGCACGACGCGGTGAAGGCGGCCGGACTGCGCAGCGAGTCCGAGGGCGAGGAGCCGCAGCGCTGCGTGGTCGTACTCCCGTGACACAGCAGTCGGGGGAGTCCCCGGAGGAGCAGCCGGGCCTGCCACCCGCTCCCGAGGCGGCGCGCAGGGCGTTCGGCGACAGCCTCCGCACGGTGGAGCGGTACGCGGAACTGCTGGCGGATGCCGGAGTGCGGCGCGGGCTGCTCGGCCCGCGCGAGGTGCCGCGGCTGTGGGAGCGGCACCTGCTGAACTGTGTGGTGCTCTCCGAGGTGGTGCCCGAGGGTGTCACGGTGTGCGATGTCGGCTCGGGTGCCGGGCTGCCCGGCATTCCGCTGGCGTTGGTGCGGCCGGATCTGGAGATCACGCTGCTGGAGCCGCTGCTGCGCCGCACGACGTTCCTCCAGGAAGTCGTCGAGCTGCTCGGGCTCGATCATGTGACGGTGCTGCGCGGGCGGGCCGAGGAGATGCTGGGTACGCTGACGCCGGTGCACGTGGTGACGGCCCGCGCGGTGGCGCCGCTGGACCGGCTGGCCGGTTGGGGCGTTCCGCTGCTGCGGCCGTACGGCGAGATGGTGGCGCTCAAGGGCGACACCGCCGAGGACGAGGTGCGGACAGCCCGGGACGCGTTGCACAAGCTGGGGGTCGTGGAGACGACCGTGGAGCACATCGGCCAGGAGCTGATCGATCCGCCCTCGACGGTGGTACGCGCCAGAGTCGGGGAGAGCCCCGGCGGGGTGCGCTTCGCCGCACGGCGGGTCAAGGCCGAGAAGGCGGCCCGGGCGAACGGCCGCTCTGCCCGGGGCGGCCGACGGCGACGCTGATCCGGACGAGGCAGGCCGACCCCGCCGATCTGTTGGTCGGGCCGGCTGGTCGTCCGGTCGGGCGCTGAAACGCTGATTCGGTTACTCCATAAAAACGCTTAAGACCCCGCGGAACGGAGTGTCGCGGCGGACACGGTGCGGTGCCTGTGCATCGTGTTTCACGTGAAACGCCGCTCTCTGTTGCACGGAATCATCAACCGAGGCCGCGCCGCCGCCGGCGGACGCAGCCAGACCGCCCCTGAGCCCCGCTCGGAAGTGGATTCATCCACAACTGAGTGGGGCTCGCTGGTTCACCGGACCGAAAGCATGGGAGGCTCTGCTCATAGCGAGCCTGATGTTGAGGAGAGTGAACCGTTGCGGTCCGACGCCAACATCGCGGGACCGATGGCCGACCCGGTCCCCGGTCCCCGTTCAGAGCCAGGGGATACCAGCGCGGTCGCACCCCGCGGTGATGCGGCACGTGAGACGCCACCGCCCATGGACGACACCCCGATCGGCCGCGCGGCACAGCAGGCGGTCGAGGCGATGAACCGTGCCGGGGAGGGCCTGCCCCGGCCCGCCCAGACGCGGATCATGGTCGTCGCCAACCAGAAGGGCGGCGTCGGCAAGACCACCACGACCGTGAACCTCGCGGCCTCGCTGGCCTTGCACGGGGGCCGCGTCCTCGTGGTCGACCTCGACCCGCAGGGCAACGCCTCGACGGCGCTGGGGGTCGACCACCACGCCGAGGTGCCGTCGATCTACGACGTTCTGGTGGAGAGCAAACCGCTCTCGGAAGTCGTCCAGCCGGTGCCGGACGTGGAGGGACTCTTCTGCGCGCCAGCGACCATCGATCTCGCCGGTGCGGAGATCGAACTCGTGTCGCTGGTGGCGCGGGAGAGTCGCCTTCAGCGTGCCATCGAGGCGTACGAGCAGCCGTTGGACTACATCCTCATCGACTGCCCGCCCTCCCTCGGGTTGCTGACGGTGAACGCGCTCGTGGCCGGTGCCGAGGTGCTGATCCCCATTCAGTGCGAGTACTACGCGCTGGAGGGCCTCGGCCAACTGCTGCGGAACGTCGAGCTGGTGAAGGGCCATCTGAACCCGAAACTGCACGTGTCGACCATCATCCTCACCATGTACGACGGCCGTACCCGGCTGGCGTCCCAGGTGGCGGAGGAGGTGCGCGGTCACTTCGGCAAGGAGGTCCTGCGGACCAACATTCCGCGGTCGGTGCGCATTTCGGAGGCCCCCAGCTACGGGCAGACGGTTCTGACATACGATCCGGGTTCCAGTGGGTCGCTCTCCTACCTGGAGGCGGCGCGGGAAATCGCGCTGCGGGATCCGCATGTTGAGCAGGCACAGCAGGCTCAGCAGCTTCAAGCACAGCAACTACAGGCGCAGCAGCACGGCAGCATGGCGGAGGGGACTCAGTGAGCGAGCGACGTAGGGGTCTGGGGCGGGGGCTCGGCGCACTGATCCCGGCGGCTCCGACCGGGCCGGACGCTGCTGACGCAGAGGGTGAGCAGCGTCCGAACATGAGTGGAGGGTCCACCTCCCCCACCGCCGTTCCCGTGCTGGCCCCGGAGCAGGGGGTGCGGGGTGTGGCGGCGGCCAAGGTCGCGGAACTCTCGCAGCGGGACCAGGAGGAAGAGGCGGCGGACGACGCCGTTTCACGTGAAACTGCCTCCGCCGTTCCCGCGCAGGGCGCCTCCGAGGACGCGGGAGGCGCGTTCTTCGCGGAGGTGCCCCTCGACGCCATCACTCCGAACCCGCGCCAGCCTCGTGAGGTCTTCGACGAGGACGCACTGTCCGAACTCGTCACCTCCATCAAGGAAGTCGGTCTTCTCCAGCCGGTCGTCGTCCGGGAGCTCACACCCGGCAGCTTCGAGCTCATCATGGGTGAGCGCCGCTGGCGGGCCTGCCGCGAAGCGGGGCTGGAGCGGATCCCGGCCATCGTCCGCGCCACCGAGGACGAGAAGCTCCTCCTCGACGCACTGCTGGAGAACCTGCACCGAGCACAGCTCAATCCGCTGGAAGAGGCAGCCGCCTACGACCAGCTGCTGCGGGACTTCAACTGCACCCACGACGAACTGGCCGACCGGATCGGCCGTTCCCGGCCGCAGGTGTCCAACACTCTGCGGCTGCTGCGGCTCTCTCCGGGGGTGCAGCGACGGGTGGCAGCCGGGGTGCTGTCCGCCGGGCATGCACGGGCGCTGCTGTCCGTGGAGGACGGAGAGGAGCAGGACAAGCTCGCTCACCGGATCGTGGCCGAGGGGCTCTCGGTGCGGGCGGTGGAGGAGATCGTCACGCTGATGGGCGGCAAGCCCAAGAGCGCCAAGCCCAAGGGGCCCCGGGCCGGCGCCCGGGTCTCCCCTGCGCTGGACCATCTGGCGGGGCGGCTCTCGGACCGCTTCGAGACCCGGGTGAAGGTCGACCTGGGCCAGAAGAAGGGAAAGATCGTCGTCGAGTTCGCCTCCATGGACGACCTGGAGCGGATTCTGGGCCAGCTCGCTCCCGGTGAAGGTCGGGTGCTGGAGCAGAAGCTCGCCGAGGACGACAGCGACGAGGAAGCGGTCTCTTCGTAGGCAATCGCCTACCTCGCAGTGGAAAGGCCCGGGCGCTGTCGCCCGGGCCTTTCCACTGCTGTCGTGCCGCCCTCGTGTCGTCGTCGCGGTGCCATCGCGGTGCCGCCCCTCCCCGGCGCCGTAGGAGCATCGCCGTAGCGCCGTTGTGGTGCTGGCTCAGCGGTGCGTTGGGGACGGGGCGGAATCCGGCGGTCGTGCGGCTGCCCTCCGGATACGATGTGTGCCATGGGACGACAGCTCGTTCCCCTCACGCTGGACAACCTCCCGGATCTGCCCAACCGCTGCCGAGGCTGCGTCTTCTGGGAGTTGGATCCGGTCAGCGGAGAGGAGGCACAGAGGTCGGGGCGGCCCGATCTGGAGAAGGAAGCCTGGATCTCCTCGGTCCTGCTGGAATGGGGCTCCTGCGGTCGGGTCGTCTATGTGGACGAGGTCGCGGTGGGGTATGTGCTCTACGCGCCGCCCGCGTATGTACCGCGCTCCTTCGCCTTCCCCACCAGTCCCGTCGCCCCGGACGCGGTGCAGTTGATGACCGCCTATCTGCTCCCGGAGTTCCGGGGACAGGGCATCGGCCGGGTGATCGTGCAGACGGTGGCGAAGGATCTGCTGCGGCGGGGGTTCAAGGCGATAGAGGCGTTCGGCGATGCCCAGTGGACGGAACCGGCCTGTATGTTCCCGGCGGAGCATCTGCTCTCGGTCGGCTTCAAGACCGTCCGCCCGCACCCCCACTACCCCCGACTGCGGCTGGAGCTGCGCTCCACGGTTTCCTGGCGGCACGACATGGAGCGGGCGCTGGACCAACTGCTGGGGAAGGTGCACAGCAAGGAGCCGGCCCTGCGGCCGCTCTGAGGTCCTGCGGCCGCTCTGAGGTCCTGCGGCCACTCTGAGACGTCGAGACGACTGAGGGCGCCGTTTCACGTGAAACGGCGCCCTCAGTGAGGTAGGGATCCTCAGCCGATGAAATCGGCGAGGTCCTTCTCGATGGCGCCCTTCGGCTTGGCGCCGACGATGGTCTTCACGACCTCGCCGCCCTGGTAGACGTTCATGGTCGGGATCGACATGATGCCGTACTTGGCGGCGACGCCCGGGTTCTCATCGATGTTGAGCTTGACGACCGTCAGCTTGTCGGCGTTCTCGGCGGCGATGGCCTCCAGCGAAGGGGCGATCTGACGGCACGGTCCGCACCACGCCGCCCAGAAGTCGACCAGTACAGGCTTGTCGCTCTTCAGGACGACGTCCTCGAAGTCGGCGTCGGTCGCGGTCACGGTGGCACCGGCCATGGTGCTTCTCCTCATTCTCTGTTGACTGCGGGGGTGGGGAGCTGGGCGGGGGACCGGTAGCGGTCCCCCGCGGGCTGTGTGGGTCAGACGGTTGCCGCGGTCTTCTCCGGCTCGGGGGTTTCCTCGGCGTCCACGTCCGTGAGCGCCGCCAGGTAGCGCTCGGCGTCCAGCGCCGCGGAGCAGCCGGTGCCCGCTGCGGTGATCGCCTGCCGGTAGGTGTGGTCCACCACGTCGCCGGCTGCGAAGACCCCGGGGAGGTTGGTTCGGGTCGAGGGCGCGTCCACCTTGAGGTAGCCGTCCTCGTCCAGGGTGAGAGTGTCCTTGAACAGGTCCACTCGCGGGTCGTGGCCGATGGCGACGAACAGTCCGGTCGCGTCCAGCTCGCGGGTCTCACCGTTCTGTGTGTCGCGCAGTGTGAGGCCGGACAGCTTGCCGTCCTTGCTGTGGATCTCGGCGACCTCGCTGTCCCAGGCGAAGGAAATCTTCGGGTCGGCGAAGGCCCGCTCCTGCATGGCCTTGGAGGCGCGCAGCGTGTCCCGGCGGTGCACCACGGTCACCGAGGCCGCGAAGCGGGAAAGGAACGTGGCCTCCTCCATGGCGGTGTCACCGCCGCCCACCACGGCGATGTGCTGCTCGCGGAAGAAGAAGCCGTCGCAGGTGGCGCAGTAGGAGACGCCGCGGCCGGAGAGCTCCTCTTCCAGCGGCAGGCCCAGCGTGCGGTGCTGCGAGCCGGTGGCCACGATCACGGTCCGGCCGCGGTGCACGGTGCCGTTGGAGTCCGTGACGCTCTTCACCGGGCCGGAGAGGTCGACCGCGGAGATGTCGTCCGGCACCAGTTCGGCCCCGAAGCGCTCGGCCTGGGCGCGCATGTTGTCCATGAGTTCCGGGCCCATGATGCCTTCCTGGAACCCGGGGAAGTTCTCGACATCGGTGGTGTTCATCAGCGCTCCGCCTGCGGTGACGGAGCCTTCGAACACCAACGGCTTCAGCGACGCGCGGGCGGTGTAGAGCGCTGCCGTGTATCCGGCCGGGCCCGAGCCGATGATGATGACGTTGCGGACGTCGCTCACGGGAGTCTTCCTTGTCTGCCGACTGCTTCCGGGTACTTCTGCCGAGGCTTGCACCCCGTCCAACGGATCCTACGGGGCAGACATTCCCCTGCCCTCGTCCGCGGGTCACCCGCGCGGGTAGGTGCCCTTGAACAGGATCTTGCCGGGGCGGGACGGGTCGGCGTTCACACAGGCAGGGTCGACGACATAGGCATCGACCAGCTTCGGATCACCGCCCTGGTGGGGCAGGATGACCAGGTACCCGGAGTGGTTCTGGAAGGTGGCCTCGGAGTCCACGGCCAGCGGGCTCTCCGTGCGGTGGAGACTGTCGCGGATGCAGGACGGCACGGTCGGCCCGTCGCCGAGCACGTCGTCGCGGAGAGTGTTCCCGTCGCTGCTGGGACTCTGCTCGACATCGACCGTGGGAGTGTCACTGGGGGGCGTGGGGCTGTCCGGCACCTCGCGGGTCGGTGGGGGCGAGCTCTTGTCGGAAAGCAGCCCTTGGACGCGCTTGCGCAGCTGCTGATCGTCGCTGCTGCCCCCGGCGTCGGTGTCGGCGGAGACCGTCGGACTGGACGGCGCCTGCGGTGCCCGTTTGCCCGTGGTCGACTTCGCCGTATTCGAGGTCACCTCGGTGGGAGCCGGGTCGGAGAGCGCGCGGAGGGTGATGCCGCCCAGTGTGAGGACGGCCATGGACGCCGCCGCGACCAGCACGATCGTGCGCCGCCGATGTCGAGCGCCTCGGACGCCTTTCCGCCTGCCCGGCCCGGGGGAGGTGGCCCCACGGTCCGCTCCCCTGGAGCCTGTGGAACCCGCGGCATGTCCCGGAGGTCGGCCTCCCGCCGCATTCCCGGAGTGACGGCTGCGCTGGGTTTCACGTGAAACCGGGTGCCCGTCCGCTCCCGAAGGGTACTCAAGAGACCCCGCAGTCGTTTCACGTGAAACGGAACGCTCCTGCACCGCCACACCGTCACCGCTGTCGCTGTCGCTGTCGCTGTCGCTGTCGCTGTCGCTGTCGCTGTCATCGGCGTGGGCGCCGGTACCGGCACCGTCGGAAGAGATGCCGCGAGCGGCTGCTCGACCGGCATCCGTCTCGTCCCGGGCGGCGTCGGCGGTATCCGTGTCCGCAACGGACTCCGCCTCTCCCGGTGCGCCGGCCACCGGAGTCGCCTCCGCTGCCAGTGCCCGGTCGATCCGGCTTGCCACATCCTCGGGCATCCGCGCCGAGCCCGACAGGGTGCCGAGCCTCTCCCGGATCTCCTCCAGCGAGGCGGACACGTCCGCGCAGAGCTCGCAGGTGACCAGGTGCGCGCGGAGTTCCGCCCGGCGCGCCACGGGCACGATTCCCTCGCTGAGCGCGGAGATCTCGTCGATCTCCGGGTGCTCGTCGTGCGGAGAAGGAGTGGATGTCATGTCTGTCCCCCTCCTTTCCCGGCCCCGGAGCCTGTGGTGTCCTGCTGGGTGGTGTGCGGAGCCGTCCGCGGTGGCGGCTGCTGGGCCGCCTTCCGCGGTGCCTTGCGCGGCGCGGCTCTCGGTGCTGGGACGGATGCTCCCGGCGGAGGGTTCCCTCCGGCACCGGCCGCGTCCTCGGAACCGCTGTCGCGGTCCCCGCCGCTGACTCCGTCACTGCCGCCCCTGCGCAGATGCGAGACGAGAGGGAGCAGCCGGGCCCGGCCGCGGGCGCAGCGGCTCTTGACGGTGCCCACCGCCACATCGAGCACCTCTGCGGCCTCGGCGACGGGGTATCCCTGCATGTCCACCAGTACCAGCGCCGCCCGCTGGTCCACCGGCAGCTCGGAGAGTGCGGAGACGAGCTGGCGATGTGTCTCCTGGCGCTCCACGGGCGCGGCAGCGGACTCCTGGGGCTCCAGGAGCTGATCCATCCGCTCGGTGTCGTCGGTGAGCGTGGCCCGGCGGGAGGCCGCCTTCCGGACGCGGTCCAGGCAGGCGTTGACCGTGATGCGGTGCAGCCAGGTGGTGACGGCGGACTGCCCCCGGAAGTTGTGTGCGGCCCGATAGGCGGAGATGAGCGCGTCCTGCACGGCGTCGGCGGCCTCCTCGCGGTCCCCGAGGGTGCGCAGGGCCACGGCCCACAGGCGGTCCCGGTGCCGTCGGACGAGTTCGCCGAACGCCTCGGAGTCCCCCGCGACATGACGGGCGAGCAGCTCTTTGTCGTCCGGCTCGGCCGTTCCGCCGGGAGCCTCCTCGCTCGCCATGCGGCCCCTCCCCTCACCCTGCCGCGTCCGTATGCCCGGAGACGGCGCCCGCGGCCTCAGCTGAGGACCTGAACCTCCGTGACGCGACCACGGTAGTCGCCTCCGTCGGTGGCCGGGAGCTTGGTGAGCCACAGCAGCACATAGCGGGTCTTGATGGGCTTCTTGGCCTTCAGGGTGAGGTGTTCCCCGGAGCCGTTGGTGACCTTGCTGAAACTGCCCAGTGAGGAAGGTGTGTTGGTGACGCTCTTCGGAGCGGCCAGGAAGCTCGCCGAGGTCTTCCCGATGAAGTCCACCTTCAGCTGGCTGACCTGCCGGGTGGTTCCCAGGTCGAGGATGAGGCCGGCGCCGGACTTCAGATTGCCGAAGGTGGGGTGGCCCAGGTACTTGTCCGTGAGCCAGTAGGTGCCGGGATCGCCGTCCACCGCGTCGCCGGCCCGCTCGGGCTTCTCGCGTCCGTCCGAGCTCTCCGGGTCGAAGTCCTGCACCTCTTGGATCTTGATGGGCTTGCCGGTCTGCACCGGCTTGTCCTCGCCCTCCACCGGTTTGGTGGGCTTCTCCTTGACCGGTTCGCCCTTGAGTAGCGCGTCGGCGATCTGCCAGCTCCCCAGACCGAGGGCGGCGATCAGGAGCGCGGAGACCCCCCATTTGAGGGCCTTGCCGGTGCGCCCGGGCAGCGTGGGCGGCGCCGGGGGCTCGGCACCCGCCACCGCGGCCGGGCTGCCGGGAGCAGCGCCGCCGGGAACGCCGGGCGCCGCGAAGCTGCCCTGCTGGTAGGCAGTGCGCTGGTACGGCGGCGGGGTGGTGAACGCCTGCTCCGGCGGGCGGATGCGGGGCAGCGAGGCGACGGCCTTGCACAGCTCGTCCGGGTTGGTGCAGGGCTGCTCCTGCCGGGAGGCCGTCGCGCCGTCGTTCACCAGGGCGCGCATGGCCAGTGTGGACAGACCGCGGTGGACGCCGGCCCGGAGCTGCTCGGGGGCCACGAGCGCCCCGATGTCCAGCGAGCCGGTGCCCGGCAGTCCGTGCGCACCCTCCTCGTACGGCCAGCGCTGGGTGAGCGCTGCGTACAGCAGGGCGCCGATCGCCTCCGTGTCGTCGCGTTGCGGGTGCTCGCTCGTGACACCGCGCAGCGCCGCGTTCACCGCGAGCCCGCGGATGCGGTACTGGCCCATGCCGGTCCGCAGCACACAGGAGGGCGTCAGCCGCAGATGTGCGAGGCCCTCGCGGTGCGCCGCGGCCAGCGCCTGGGCGAGCTGGTTGACGAGCTGATACGCCTCGTGGGGCTCCAGGGGCCCGGCGGCGAGCAGCTCGCTGAGCGGGACCGCGTCGGGCAGCCACTCGTGGACGACGTAGACCAGCTCGCCCTCCTCGACCGCGTCGAGGACCTGCACGAACCGGGGGTCGCCGAGCAGGGCCGCCGAGCGGGCCGCGGCGAGGACCTGGCGGGCCCGGGCGTGGCCGACGGGCAGCACGTGCACGCCGACGGCACGGCGGAGCTTCTCGTCGACCGCGCGCCAGCTGCTGAACCCGTCGAGCCGGGTGACGCACTCCTCCAGCCGGTACCGCCGGGCCAGCTTGTGGCCACTGTGCAGTTCGGGGACGCGCATCTCGGCGGGCGCGGGCTTCGCGGATCCGTCGGCCGGATCGGAGGCTGCTCCGAGCTGCTCTCCGGCAGGAGCCTCGGGCTGCCGTCGGTCGGCTCTGGGCTCCTTGCGGTCCTTGGCCTTCTTCCGGGGCCTCTGCTGCCCCGCGTGCTGTCCCGCGTCCTTCTCCTCGGCACTCCCGGCGTCCGCGGCGGCGCCGTCCGTGGCGCTGTCGTCACCGGAGCCGGAAGCCGTTCCGGCCCCGGTCTCGGTGCCGGCGTCGGAGGCCGCGTCGGCGTCGGGACCGGCCTCGGCCCGGGCCTGAGTGTCGGTGGCGCGCTCAGGAGCGGCCGCGGAGGTGTCACCACCGCGAGCTCCGGCGGCGTCGTCGGCGTCGGCGCGGTTGCTGGGGGCCGGTTCCTCCCCAGCGGAGTTCGGCTGGTTCCCACTGCTCCCTTCGGGGGAGGCGGCGGGGCGAGTGGCACCGCGCGTACCCGTCAGCGGTGCGGTGTCGGTGGAGTGGGCCGGGGACTCGTCGTGGTCCGAGGTCCCGGTGTTGCGGCTGTATCCGTTCGTCGCGTCCGTCGCACCGTCGCCCGTGGCCCCGTCCTGCTGGGCGGTCAGTGGTGCGTCATGCGCACCACTGGTCTCGGCCACGCCGACAGCGGCTGTGCTCCGTTCCGCCACCGTCGTTCCTGCCTCCCCATCCGTGGTGGCCGTTTTCTGGAAACGGCCAAAAACATTGTGCCTACACCTCGCCGCTATGCACGACACGCGGGGGCGAATGATGGTTGTATACGCCGGTTTCCCACTCGCTTTTCATCGGCCGAGTCTGGCGCGCACCATCCCGAGCATCGCCGTCATCTCCTCGATGCGCATGCGCTTCGCCGCTAGGACGAAAACCGCGCCCAAAACGATCCCTCCGCCCAGCAGAGCGGCGATCGAACCGAGCGTGCCGCTGCCCAGTGCGTGGGTGACGCCCCAGGCCGCGGCCCCGGCGGCGAGCGTGGCCGGGACGCTGGCCCCGGCGAGCCGGGTGTAGGTACGGACCACGTGCCGCCCGTCGAGGTCGCCGCCCAGCCGGCGGCTGAGCCGGCGCCAGGCGACGCCGACACCGATGATGTAGGCGAGCCCGTAGGAGGCGGCCATGCCCACGACCGCCCAGCGCGAGGGCAGCAGCAGGAAGCACAGTGCGGAGGCGGCGGCGTTGACGGCGGCCACTATCACCGTGTTGAAGAACGGGGTGCGGGTGTCCTCGTAGGCGTAGAAGGCACGCAGGACGACGTACTGCACGGAGAAGGGGATCAGCCCGAGGCCGAAGGCCATCAGCATGTATCCCATGGAGCGGGCCGCGTCCACGCCGGCCGCGCCGTAGATCATCGTGCACATCGGGATGCCGAGCGCCACGAAGCCGAAGGCGATCGGGACGATGGCGACGGCGGAGTTGCGCAGGCCCTGCGAGATGTCGTCCCGCACGGCTCCGCTGTCGCCGTCGGCGGCCGAACGGGAGAGGCGGGGCAGCAGCGCGGCCATCACGGAGACGGTGATGATCGCCTGCGGCATGTTCCAGATCAGCTGCGCGTTGGAGTAGGCGATGTAGCCGGTGCCGGAGTGGCCGCTCTGGGCCGCCGTGGTGCCCGCCCAGGTGGAGAGCTGCGAGACGACCAGGACGCCTGCCTGGTTGGCGAGCACGAAAAGGATCGTCCACTTGGCCAGTTTGGCGGCCTTGCCCAGGCCGTGGCCGCGCCAGTCGAAGCGGGGGCGGATGCGGAAGCCCGCGGCCCGGAGGTACGGGATCATCGCCAGCGCCTGCACGACCAGGCCCAGCAGCGTGCCGACCCCGAGCAGCCGGGCGCCCTCGGGCGGAATGGTGCTGACCGTCAGATCGGAGGTGTCGGCGGTGCCGTACACCCACAGGAACATGCTGATGGTGGCGATGATGACGATGTTGTTCAGGACCGGCGTCCACATCATCGCGCCGAAGCGGCCCCGCGCGTTGAGGATCTGCCCCATCACCACATGGATACCCATGAAGAAGATCGAGGGCAGGCAGTAGCGCACGAAGGTCACGGTGACCTCGTTGGCCGCGGGGTTGTCGGCCAGCTTCACCGACATCAGCCGCACCAGGACGGGCGCCGCGAACACCGAGGCCACGGCCAGCGCCCCGAGGAGCACCGCGACCAGCGTCAGCAGCCGGTTCGCATACGCCTCGCCGCCGTCGCCGTCCTCCTTCATGGCGCGGACCAACTGCGGCACGAAGACGGAGTTGAGGCCTCCGCCGACGGTCAGCACATAGATCATGGTCGGCAGCGTGATGGCGAGCTGATAGCTGTCACCGAGGGCCGAGGCGCCGAGCGCGGCAACGATCATCGCGGAGCGCACGAACCCGGTGAGCCGGGAGACCATCGTGCCCGCGGCCATGATCGCGCTGGACTTGAGGAGCCCTCCGCCGCCGCCGGAGGCGGGCGGCGCGGCCTGGGCCGAGCCCTCTTCGCCGGGCGGGGCTCCCTTGGGCACGACGGTGCCGAGATCGACCGTCTGCGCGGACGGCTCCTCGGCGGCACCGGGCGCCCCCGGCTCGGGCGGGTAGGGCTGCGGTGGCTGCGTGGGTTCCGGGTGGAACCCGGCGGACCGCGCCTGGTCCCGGCCCGGGTCGTGCTCCGGCGAGCGGTTCTGCCACGGCGCTGAGCCGGGCGGCTGTCTCCGGTCGGCGGGCGGGCCGTACCCCGGGGGCGGTTCCGCGGGGGGTGCGGTCTGCTGCGGCGGTGCCTGTCCCTGGTCGCGGTAGAGGTGCGCGAAGGCGTCGCTCTGCTGTGCGGACGGAGACGGGGGCGAGGAGGGGGGTGTGGACGGGGCCGGTGGCCGGTGGGCCGTGCCCGGGGCCTGGAGCGGGTGCTGGGCCGGTCCCGGGCCCTGGTACGCCTGGCTCTGCGGCGGCTTGCTCTGCTGGGCCTGACCCGGATGTCCCGGCCCAGGCCGGACCTGGCCCGGGGGCGCCTGACCCGGATGTCCCGGTCCCTGCTGGGCCTGGCCGGGATACGGCCGGCTCGGGTACGGCTGCTCCTCCTGATACGGCCGGCTCCGGGGGGAGCGCGGCTGGTCCTGGGCTGAGCGCGGAGCTTCGGGCTGCGGTCCGGGGGAGGGCCACGAGTGCGGATCGTGGGCCGAGGGGTCGCGCTCATCGTGCGGGTCGGGCCCGTACGAGTCCTGTGCGTACGCGTCTTCCGGCCGGCCAGAGCCGTCACCGGGGTTCCGGCCCCGGTCACCGCCATACGGCGCGTTCATCGTCGCTACCTACCCCTGCCCCTGCTCGCCCGGATGAGTCAACGGTCCACTTTCTCACCCGTCGCCGGGGGGTTGTCGCTTTCCCGTTCGGTGTCGTCTCCGTCACTGCCGTCCCGCTCGGCTGGGTCCGTCCCCTCGGCACGGTCCTCGGGAGAGCCCTCGGGGTCGGCTTCCCCGTCGTCGCGAGGACCATTGCCGTCGTCCGCGTCGCCGTCCTCGCCGTCGCCTTCCTCGCCGGTCTCGTCGTCCTCGCCGTCGCCGTCCGGCTGCTCCAGCGGGGCGTCCGGGTCGGGGGCCGGGCCGGAGCGCTTGCGCTGGGTGTACATCCGGATGCCCGCGAGCACGATCAGCAGCACGCCGCCCGCGATCACCAGCAGCACGGTCGAGGTGATGGAGGTCACATTGACCTGGAACTTCATCACCTTGCCGTAGCGCTCACCGTCCTCCGTGTAGAGCTGTGCGTAGACGTAGGCGCGGCCGTTGTTCTTGGCGCTGGTGTCGAACTTGAGGGACTGGGTGTGCTCCCCGTCGACCTTGACCCGCTTGGCGTCGCCCACGTCCAGCCCCACCCGGCTGGAGCGCAGCTCCAGGACGAGCCCGTCGACCCCCTGCGCGAGGTTGTTCTGGACGGTCACCGGGATGGTGGCCTCGCGGCCGGAGAGGGTGATGTCCGACTTCTTGATGAGCTTGACCGCGCCGCGCAGCTCCAGCAGGTACTTCTCCACGGAGTCGCGGTAGCGCTGGCCGGCGCGGGCCTCGCCGCGCCAGGCGTTGGAGACCTCGCGGTCTATCGCCGTGGTGAACGGCGGCATGACGCGGTCGGCCTGGCTGAGGATCCGCTTGAAGTCCTCCAGCCCGTCCTTGGTCTTCCGCACCTGCTCGAAGGCGGCGGTGGGCAGCTCGCTCTTCCGCAACGAGGAGGGGTAGGAGGACGGCGCGGGCATCCGGCGCCGGGCGTTGGGGTCGGGCTTGGCCTCGGCGGCGTCCGCCAGGCTGCTGGTCTCCGTCCAGCTGCTGCGCCCGAGCGCCTTGATGCCGTCCGCCATCGCCTGTGCCTGGGACACGCTGGGCCTGCGTTGCGGGGCGACGACGACGCTGCGGCTGCGGGAGGGCACCTGCCGGGCCAGCGCGAGGGACTGCGCGGCGAACCGCTGGACGGCGAGCGAGGAGTTCCCCGCCCGCGACATGTCGCCCTCGAACGCGGTGGAGAGCAGCGCGTCGGCGACCAGCGCGGTGTTGCCGCTGCCGATCGGGCGGGCCGCGGTGGGGCTGTAGGAGAGCCCCTTCTCGCGGACGCTGTCGCTGCGGGCGATGACGTGGTGCGCGCCCGCCGAGGTGGCGACGTCCACGATGGAGGAGTCGACGGCGCCCTGGTAGGGCCAGGCGAAGTCCGTGCTCGGTTTCACGTGGAGCACCACCTGCACGGTCCTCCTGGCCAGCGTGGTGGCCTGGCCCAGGGAGCTGAGGGCGCCGCGGACCCTGGTGCCGCGGTGGGCGAGCGAGGCCAGGTCCGGGTCGGCGAACGGGAGGGCGACGACTTCCTTGCCCTCGACCGCCTGCTGGAGCTCGGCCAGCCAGCGCTTGGCGTACGCCTGATTCTTCCCCGCGACGGTCTCGTCCGGCTTGCCGCCCGGCTTCTGCACCCGGTAGCGCCCGGCCATCATGTCGACGCTCGCCAGCAGATCGGGGTCGATGACCCAGGTGACGTCGAGGTCCTTGCCGAGTTCCAGCATCTGCTGGAGGCGGCCGCCGGGTGCCAGCTCCTCGGCGAGCGAGTCGTCCTCGAAGACCGGGGTCTGCTGCTCGTCGGACTGGGTGCGTGCCGTGACGTGCGGGGTGGAGATCAGCGGCCAGAGGTAGGTGAGCCGGGTCCGGTTCTCGGGCGCCTCCGCCTGCCAGGGCAGGAAGGTGCGGCCGATACCGAGGATCTGGGCGTAGGGCCGGTTGCGGGTCTGCCCGGTGAGGGAGACGGCGAGCTGATGGACACCGCTGCTGCTCAGGTGGAGGTCGTCGACGGGCACCTTGAGGGTGAAGGGCCGGGTGACGCCGGAGGCGAGGCCGCTGAGCCGCGCGCCGTGGTCGCCGGCGACCTCGGTGCCGTCGGCCCCCGAGAGGTAGCCCTTGCGCCGTGCTGCCTGCTGGATGGCGCTGCGCGAGGTGAGCGTGGGGCCGATCCGGGGGACGAGCCGCAGATCGGTCAGCGTCGTCTTGCTGGTGTTGGTGACGGTACCGCTCAGCGTGAGCGTGTCGCCCTTCTCGGGGATGGACGGCGTGACCTCGTCGAGGGAGATCTGCGCGCTGCGGGAGCCGGTGCCGCTGCGGGCCGAGGGCGCTGTCGCCGCCGCGTTCCCGGAGGACGCTGCGGGCGCGGCGGCGGCCGTCGGCGCTGTTGCGGGGAGCACTCCGGCCAGGACGGGGAGTGCGGCCATGAGGAGCGCCGCGGCCCGGCGCCTCCAGCGGTTCGTCCCCTCCGGGCCAGGGGGAGCCTGACTCTCAGCCGCCTCGGCCACGCGCTCGTCCATCCCGTCGTCTGTCGTCTCGATTGCTGCGTCGACGTGTGTGTCGAATGTGCTGTGTCGTTCTGGTGCCTGGTGCCTGGTGCCTGGTGCCTGGTGCCTGCTGTCTGTGTTTGATGCTCGGCGCTCGGTGTGCCGGTGCCCGGTGCCGGTGCTCCGGCCGCGGAGGGTACGGCGGGATCGCCGACGTCCCGTTCCGGGGCGCCGGCGTCCCGTTCCGGATCCCTGATGGTAACGATGCCCGCAGGGTGGAAGTGCCGCGCCGTCCACCACATGATCACCCAGGCCGGTGCCGCGGGTCCCGGGTGGTTGCCGGGAACGGGGGCGCCTCTGCGCGGGGCGGCAACGTAACCTGTGCTGTTGTGCCGAACGCCAAGAGTGACAGCCAGGACCAGCCCACCGTCGTGCCCGCGATGTCCGCAGCGGACCGTCCGGCGGCCGAGCAGCTCAGTGCGGTGCAGCGGCGCGCCGTGAGTGAACTGCTGCGGGTCTCGCCGGTGGCGGACGAGCTAGCGCGCCGCTTCCAGGAGGCCGGATTCCGGCTCGCTCTGGTCGGCGGCTCGGTACGTGACGCACTGCTGGGGCGGCTCGGTAACGATCTCGACTTCACCACGGACGCCCGGCCCGAGGACGTGCTCGCGCTCGTGCGGCCGTGGGCGGACGCGGTGTGGGACGTGGGCATCGCCTTCGGCACCGTTGGGATCAAGAAATCCGACTTTGTCCTGGAAGTGACGACGTATCGGTCGGAGGTCTACGACCGCACCTCCCGCAAGCCCGAGGTCTCCTATGGCGAGACCATCGAGGAGGACCTGGTCCGGCGTGACTTCACGGTGAACGCGATGGCGGTCGCGCTGCCGGAGAAGCAGTTCGTCGACCCGCACGACGGGCTGGAGGATCTGGCCACCCGCCGGCTGCGCACACCGGGCACTCCTGAGGCGTCCTTCTCGGACGATCCGCTGCGGATGATGCGGGCCGCCCGGTTCGCCGCGCAGCTCGATTTCGAGATCGCTCCGGAGGTCGTGGCCGCCATGAAGGAGATGGCCGACCGGATCGGGATCGTCTCGGCGGAGCGGGTCCGGGACGAGCTGAACAAGCTGCTGCTCTCCCCGCAGCCGCGCAAGGGGCTGCGGTTGCTGGTGGAGACCGGGCTGGCCGACCGGGTGCTGCCGGAGCTCCCCGCGCTGCGACTGGAGCGTGATGAGCACCACCGGCACAAGGACGTCTACGAGCACTCGCTGACGGTGCTGGCCCAGGCGATCGACCTGGAGGAGGACGGCCCCGATCTGACGCTGCGGCTGGCGGCGCTGCTGCATGACATCGGCAAGCCGAGGACGCGGCGGTTCGAGAAGGACGGACGGGTTTCCTTCCACCACCACGAGGTGGTGGGCGCCAAGATGACGAAGAAGCGGATGGCCGCGCTCAAGTACCCGAGCGAGATGATCAAGGAGGTCTCCCGGCTGGTCGAGCTCCATCTGCGCTTCCACGGGTACGGCACGGGGGAGTGGACGGACTCCGCGGTGCGTCGCTATGTGCGGGACGCCGGGCCGCTGCTGAGCCGGCTGCACAAGCTGACCCGCTCCGACTGCACCACCCGCAACAAGCGGAAGGCGCAGGCGCTCTCCCGCGCCTACGACGGCTTGGAGGAGCGCATCGCCCGGCTCCAGGAGCAGGAGGAGCTGGACGCCATCCGGCCCGATCTCGACGGCAACGAGATCATGCGGGAGTTGGATGTGCCCCCGGGGCCGGTGGTGGGGCGGGCGTACAAGCATCTGCTGGAGCTGCGGCTGGAGCATGGGCCGCTGGGGTACGACGCCGCTGTCGCGGAGCTCAGGAAGTGGTGGGCCCAGCAGGAGGGCTGACCCGGTCCGCCCCGCCGCGCAGCGTTGTTTCACGTGAAACGCGGAAGAGCGCGGCGGCGAGGAGCGCGTACAGCACGGCCACTCCGACGACGATGACCGCGGACCGGCCGTCCTGCGGAAGCATCGCCGCGGCGACTCCGGCCGCGCCGACGTAGGACACGTTGTAGAGCATGTCGTAGAGGGAGAAGATCCGGCCGCGGAAGGCGTCGTCCACGGAGGTCTGGACAGCGGTGTCCGTGGCGATCTTCCCGGCCTGGGTCACCAGCCCCAGCACGAACGCGGCGAGCAGTATCGGCACGGGACGGAAGGAAAGTCCCAGGGCCGGTTCCAACACGGCCCCGGCACCCGCGCACAGCGCCATCCAGCCGAAGATGCCGAACCGGGGCACCGCCGAGGGTGTGACGACGGCGGCGATGAAGAACCCGAGCCCGGAGAGACCGAGCGCGATCCCCAGCAGCGGGAGCCCACCGTCGGTGTCGCCGCTTCCGTTCCATGCGTACCGGGCCAGCATCAGCACCGTGACCGTCAGCGCGCCGTAGCAGAAGCGCATCACCGCCGAGGCCGTCAGCGCGTACACGGCGGCGGGGCGCCCACCGAGGTGAACCAGCCCCGCGAGGAGCCCCCGCGCGGTGCTGGCGACGGCAGCGAGGATGCGGGGTTGTACCTCGGCGGGGTCGGGACCGAGCTGTTCCTTGCCCATCCGCAGCGAGGCGAGGCCGGCCAGCAGATACACCGCGGCAGCCGTCAGCAGGACCAGGGCGTCCGCGTCCCGTCCGGCGCCGGGGGCGAGGAAGCGGACCACGAACGCGACGCCGCCGCCCAACGTCGCTGCGAGCGTCCCCGCGGTCGGGGAGAGGGAGTTGGCCACTACGAGGCGCTCGCCGTCCACCACGCGCGGCAGGGCGGCGGACAGCCCGGCGAGGACGAACCGATTGACGGCCGTGACGGTGAGCGCGGACAGAAAGACAAGCCACTCGGGGACGGCACCGAACACCAGCGCCGCCGTGACGGTCGCCAGTGCGGTGCGCAGCAGGTTGCCGAAGAAGAGCACCTGCCTGCGCTGCCAGCGATCCAGCAGCACCCCCGCGAACGGCCCGAGCAAGGAGTACGGCAGCAGCAGCACCGCCAGCGCGGAGGCGATGGCGGCAGGGGAGGTCTCCTTCTCGGGGGAGAAGACGACATAGGCCGCCAGCGCGATCTGGTAGATGCCGTCGGCCGACTGGGAGAGCAGCCGTACCGTCAGCAGCTTCCGGAAGTCCGGAAAATGGAGCAGGGTGCGGAGATCGCGGGCGACGGACATGGGGACAGCCTCACACAGTCCGGACCGACCACGTCGGTTTCACGTGAAACGACGCTACCGACCCCACTGCCCGCCCTGTTCTGACTCCGCTACGGCCCTGCCGCGGCCCGTGCCGGGCCCCAAGGACCGGCCTGCTCACTCCCGCAGCGTCGTGCCCCAGTGCACCGCCGCCCGCGCCACCGGCACCGCGGAGCGCTGGAGCACCTGCGGGCGGGTGAGCGAGGTCAGAGAGAACGCATCGGGTGCCCGGTCCAGGACCCCGCCGCCCGGGTCGTCGGAGCCGTCGTCCCGGCGGACCGGGTCCTGTTCGGGGCGCAGCGTGTCGCGCACCACCATCGTGCACAGATAGGCGGTGCCGAGCAGATGTGCGGCGATGACGAGTTGGTAGCCGTCCTCGGGCAGGCCCTGGTGTTTGTCGGAGCCGTTGTAGGCCAGGTACATCCAGATCCCCAGGAAATAGAGCGCCTCGCAGCTCTGCCAGATGAGGAAGTCCCGCCACTTGGGGCGGGCGAGGGCGGCCAGCGGGATCAACCACAGCACGTACTGCGGTGAGTAGACCTTGTTGGTGAGCACGAACAACGCGACCACCAGGAAGGCGAGTTGGGCGAAACGAGGGCGGCGGGGCGCGCACAGTGCGAGGGCGGCGATGCCCGCACAGCCCAGGGCCATCAGGAGGGTGGCGTAGATGTTGGCGTCGTCGAATGTGCGCCCGGTCCGCTGCTGGAGGATCAGCCACAGCGAGCCGAAGTCCACCGGGCGCTCTTGGCTGAATCGGTAGAACTTCGACCAGCCCTCCCAGGAGAGCAGCATCACCGGCACGTTCACCACCGCCCACGAGGCGGCCGCGCCACCCACCGCCCGGCCGAAGGCGCCCCAGCGTCCGGCCCGCCAGCACAGCAGCAGCAGCGGACCGAGCAGCAGCGCGGGGTAGAGCTTCGCCGCGGTCGCCAGCCCGATCAGCACGCCTGCCGCCAGCGGGCGCGAGCGGGACCACAGCAGCATCCCGGCGGCTGTCATCGACACGGCCAGCAGATCCCAGTTGATGGTCGCGGTCAGTGCCAGCGCGGGGGCGAGCGCGACGAGCATGCCGTCCCAGGGGCGGTTGCGGTGGGTGCGGACCACGCAGACGATCAGGATCGCGGCGCAGACCATCAGCATCCCGGCGTTGACCACCCAGTAGAGCTGCTCCTCCTGCTGGAGCGAGTCCCCGCCCACCGTGAGCTTGGCCGCGATGTACATGAAGACCCCGGTGAGCACGGGGTACTCCAGATAGTCCATGCCGCCGGAGATCCGGTCCGGAATGCGGTCGAGGTAGGGCAGGAAGCCGTCCGCGAAGCCCCGGCCGTGGTAGAGGTGCGGGATGTCGGAGTAGCAGGCGTGCACGTACTGTGCGGTCTGCCCGGAGAACCAGCCCCCGTCCAGGCACGGGACCTTCTGCAGCAGGCCGAGCGTGTACATGGCCAGGGCGAGGGCCACCACGGTGCGGATCGGTGTCCACCAGCCGGTTCCGCTCAGGGCGCGCCGCCCGGCGGGACCGCCGGCCACTTCGCTCGCGGCGGTCGCCACCTCGTCGTGGTCCGTGGGGCGTACGACGGGCGGCGCGGCGGAGGGGCGGCCGGATCGCGGAGCGGGGTTCCGTGCGGTGGGGGCGCTCGTCATGGGGTCATCCTGCCGCACCCCGGATACCGGAACGGCCCCCGGCTCGGACTCCCGTGGTTCCAGGAGTCGGGCCGGGGGCCGTCCGTGCAGCGGTGCGTCAGCGCCGTGGGTGGGCGCTCACTCCTTCCGGGAGCCGACCGGGCCGCCGAAGATCTGGCCGCTGTCGGTGCCGCCGGGATCGCCGGTACCGCCCCCGTCGCCGCCGGGGCCGGAGGTTCCGCCGTTCCCACCGTTGCCGTTCCCGCCGTTGCCGTTCCCGTTCCCGCCGTTGTCGTTCCCGCCGTTCTCCTGGCACCGCGGGTCGAGCGGCGGGCAACTCGTCTCGGACGGGGAGGGGTCGTTCGACTCGGACTCCGAGGGCTCCTCGGACGGCGTCTCGCTCGGCGTCTCCGACGGGCTCGGCGGCGCCGAGGTCTCGGTCGGGGTCGGCTCGGGGCTCTCACCGGGCCCGTAGACCTTCTCGCCGATGGGCTGCGCCTTGGGGAACTGCTTGACGCTGGTGCCCTTGAGGGCGGCCTTCATGTAGGAGGTCCAGATCTGCGCCGGGAACGAGGCGCCGTGGATCTTCTCCTGGCCGCCGGTGCCGAACATCTCCAGGAACTTGCGGTCCTTGGCGGAGGCGTCGTCGTTCATCCGCCACATGCCGACCGCGGTCGACAGCTGCGGGGTGTACCCGGCGAACCAGGCCGACTTGTTGCCGTCCGTCGTACCCGTCTTGCCGGCAGCCGGGCGGCCGATCCCCTTGGCGACGGTGCCGGTGCCCCGTTCGACGACGTCCGTCAGCACGTCGGTGACGTTGTTGGCCACCTGCGGGCTGAAGGACTGCTTGACCTCGTGCTCGGGCAGGGTCAGGCGCTTGCCGTCCTGGCCGACGACCTTGGTCACCGAGTACAGATCGCGCTGCTTGCCCTGCGCGGCGAACGTGCCGTAGGCGCCGGCCATCCGGATCGCGCTCGGGGTGGAGATGCCCAGCGAGAAGGAGGGGCTGTTCGACTTGTTGAGGCTGGAGGGCAGCAGTCCGGCATCCTCGGCGTTCTTGCGCACCGTCGGGATGCCCACGTCCATGCCGAGCTGCACGTACGGGGTGTTCACCGAGTGCACCATGGCCTCGCGCAGATTGATCCGGTAGTCCTCCGACTTATCGCCGTAGTCCTGGTTGCCGTCGTTGGTCTGCCGCCAGGACTCGCCTTCCTTGTTCTTCCAGATCTCGCCGTTGTAGTTGCGGACGAGCATCTTGTTCTTGCCGCTGTAGAAGCTCTTGTCCGGGTTGGCGAGGGTGCGCTGGTCGGCGGACTGCTGCTCGTCTCCGCTGCGGTCGCGCACCCCGTCGCGCATGGCGGCACTCAGCACGAACGGCTTGAAGGTGGAGCCGACGGGCACACCGGTCTCGTCCGCGTTGTTGGTGAAGTGCTTGACGTAGTCCTTGCCGCCGTACAGGGCCACGATCCTGCCGTCGCTGGGAGAGACCGAGGCGCCGCCGAACTGGACGTGGGTGTCCAGATCCGGGCGCTTCTTCGGGTCGATGTTCTCCTTGTAGATCTTGTTGACCGAGTCCCGGAGGGCGAATGTCTTCTCTTTGTCGAAGGTCGTGGTGATCTGGTAGCCGCCGCGGTTGAGCTGCTCGCGAGTGAGGACGTCGTTGTTGACCAGGTAGCGGTTGGCCAGGTCGATCAGATAGCCCTTCTGACCCCGCTTGTCCATCGCCTTCTTCGGCGGATTGATCGTCGGCAGGCCCTTTTTGATGGCATCGTCCGCCTTGGCGCGGGACATCTTGTGGACCTCGACCTCGCGGTTGAGGACGGACGTCCACTTCTTCTTCGAACGTGCCTCGTTGGCCTTCCGGTCGCCCTCGTAGGGGTCGTAGAGCGCGGAGCCGTTCAGCAGCGTCGTCAGATACGCGCCCTCTGAGGCATCGATCTTTTCGACGTCCTTGCCGAAGTACGCCTGCGAGGCCGCCTGGACGCCGAAGGCGCCGCGGCCGAAGTAGGCGGTGTTGAGGTACCCCTCCAGGATCTCCGACTTCTTCATCGTGGCGCCGGCCTTGATGGAGATGAACAGCTCCGTGACCTTGCGCTTGATGGTCTGGTCCTGGGTGAGGTAGTTGTTCTTGACGAACTGCTGGGTGATCGTCGAACCGCCCTGGGTCTCCCCGCCGGTCGCCATGTTGAAGCCGGCGCGTGCGATACCCATCGGGTCGACGCCGGAGTCGTCCCAGAACGAGGCGTTCTCCGAGGCGACGACCGCGTGCTGGAGCGACTTGGGCATCTGGCTCAGCGACACGTTCTGCCGGTTCTTCTCGCCTTCGGCACCCGCCACCGCGAGCCGGTCGCCGTTCTCCCAGTAGTAGACGTTCGTCTGCGAGCGCGCGTCCGCCTTGGCCTGGTCGGGGACCTCCACCATCCACAGGCCGATCGCGAAGGCGACGATCAGCAGCCCGACGAAGCCGAAGCAGGTGGCGGACACCAGCTTCCAGGACGGCAGCCAGCGCCGTACGCCGTGCTTCCCGGCCCGCGGGTAGTCGATGAAGCGCTTGCGCTCCGGCGTCTCGCGGCCGCGACCGGCTCCGCGCCGCCCGCCCTGGGCGTTCGCGGCCGCCGACGCGGCCCGCCGCCGTCCGCCGCCCTGGGCGGCCCTCCTGGCCTCCGCGCGGCCGCCGTGGCCGGACCCGCCGGCTTCCGACCGGTGGCCCTGTGCTTCAGGGGCCGGACCGGAGGGCGGCTGCTGTCCGCCACCGCGGGAGGCCGACCGGCGGCCGGAGGACGGTGGCGGCTGCGCCGCGCGACGGCCGCGCCCCTGCGGCGGCTTTCGACGGTTTCCGCTCATTGGAACAGCTACTCCTCGGGCAGGCGGCCCGTGCGCCTGAAGGTGGCAGTTTGCTTCTGGTCCCCCCGGGTGCGCCGGGACGGGAGAACCGGACCCGGACGCACTTCACCGGAGACGAGGACGCGCACTCGCGTCGCACGGTTCCCGGTGGTCTGCACGCGGACAGACTACGCAGCTCCAAAACCATCCTTAGCCGGTATTCGCCACAAAGGACGCAAAGGTACTCCGGTGAATCGGCGATGTGAGGGCCTTCACCGACCCCCCTCTTGTCGCTTCCGGCACCGCGTTCTATCGTCGGGATGTATCGAGTCGATACATCAGAGCGAGATAAGCACGGGATAAGCGGTTGTGGACGGAGGTGGGCGGACGGTGAGCAGGCGCTCCGGCGTTCTCGAGTTCGCCGTACTCGGTCTGCTGCGCGAGTCCCCGATGCACGGGTACGAGCTGCGCAAGCGGCTCAACACCTCGCTCGGCGTCTTCCGCGCCTTCAGCTACGGCTCGCTCTACCCCTGCCTCAAAGCGCTGGTGCAGCGCGGCTGGCTGGTGGAGGAGCCGAGCGAGCAGCCGGAGGAGCAGCAGTCCGCGCGGGCCCAGACGGCCCCGCTGGCCGGGCGCCGGGCGAAGATCGTGTACCGGCTGACGGCCGACGGCAAGGAGCACTTCGAGGAGCTGCTCTCCCAGACGGGTCCCGACACCTGGGAGGACGAGCACTTCGGCGTCCGCTTCGCGTTCTTCGGCCAGACCTCGCGCGACGTCCGCATGCGCGTGCTGGAGGGACGCCGCAGCCGACTGGAGGAGAGGCTCGCGAAAATGCGCGCCTCCCTCGCCCGTACCCGCGAGCGCCTCGACGACTACACGCTCGAACTCCAGCGCCACGGCATGGAATCCGTGGAGCGCGAAGTCCGCTGGCTCAGCGAACTCATCGAGAGCGAGCGTGCGGGGCGCCCGGCACGGGAGACCCGTCCGGACCGTCCAGCACCGGGTCCGTCCGACAACACCGACAGATGAGGCCGCGCTCCGTTGCGAGCCTCAGCGAGAACACACAGGGAGCAACCGGAATGGGTTCGGTTCGCGTAGCCATCGCCGGCGTGGGCAACTGCGCCGCATCGCTGGTCCAGGGCGTCGAGTACTACAAGGACGCCGACCCGGACGGCAAGGTGCCGGGGCTGATGCACGTCCAGTTCGGCGACTACCACGTGCGCGACATCGAGTTCGTCGCCGCCTTCGACGTCGACGGCAAGAAGGTGGGCCTCGACCTGGCCGACGCCATCGGCGCCAGCGAGAACAACACCATCAAGATCTGCGACGTGCCGCCCACCGGCGTCTCCGTGCAGCGCGGCCACACCCACGACGGTCTGGGCAAGTACTACCGCGAGACCATCGAGGAGTCCGACGCCGCCCCCGTCGACGTCGTCCGGGCGCTGAAGGACGCGCAGGCGGACGTGCTGGTCTGCTACCTGCCCGTCGGCTCGCAGTCGGCCGTGGAGTTCTACGCGCAGTGCGCCCTGGACGCCGGGGTGGCCTTCGTCAACGCGCTCCCCGTCTTCATCGCCGGCACCAAGGAGTGGGCGGACAAGTTCACCGCCGCGGGCGTGCCGATCGTCGGTGACGACATCAAGTCGCAGGTCGGCGCCACCATCACGCATCGGGTGATGGCGAAGCTGTTCGAGGACCGCGGGGTCGTCCTGGACCGCACGATGCAGCTGAACGTCGGCGGCAACATGGACTTCAAGAACATGCTGGAGCGGGAGCGGCTGGAGTCCAAGAAGATCTCCAAGACGCAGGCCGTCACCTCCCAGATCCCCGACCGCGACCTGGGTGCCGACAACGTGCACATCGGCCCCTCGGACTTCGTCGCCTGGCTGGACGACCGCAAGTGGGCCTACGTCCGGCTGGAGGGCCGCGCCTTCGGCGACGTGCCGCTGAACCTGGAGTACAAGCTCGAGGTGTGGGACTCGCCCAACTCCGCCGGTGTGATCATCGATGCGCTGCGCGCCGCGAAGATCGCCAAGGACCGCGGTATCGGCGGCCCGATCCTCTCGGCCTCCTCGTACTTCATGAAGTCGCCGCCCGTGCAGTACTTCGACGACGTGGCCCGGCAGAACGTGCAGGACTTCATCGACGGCAAGGCGGAGCGCTGACCGCCGGCCGCTGACGGCCCACTGCGCGGAGGGGCCCGGGGAAACGTCCCCGGGCCCCTCCGCGCGTGTGCTGCAACTGCTGTATCCGCTGTATCCGTCCCAGCGGCCGGGGCGGACGGGCCCGCGCTGCCCGGGCCGCCGTCAGCGGGCCGGCGTCAGCGGTCCACCGTCCGGTCCACCGCGGTGGTGGTGTGGCGGAGGATCGCGACGAGCTCCTCACCCACATGCGGCTCCGGCGCGTCGGCGGGGACGAAGAGGATGGAGACCTGCATGTGCGGCGGCTCGGCGAACCAGCGCTGCTTGCCCGCCCAGACGAACGGGGAGAGGTTCCGGTTGACGGTCGCCAGGCCCGCGCGGGCGACGCCCTTGGCGCGCGGTGTGATGCCGTGCAGCGCCTTGGGGGACTCCAGGCCCACCCCGTGCGAGGTGCCGCCCGCGACGACGACGAGCCAGCCGTCGCCGGACGCCTTGGCCTGCCGGTAGCCGAACCGCTCGCCCTTGGCCACCCGGCTGACGTCCAGGATCGCGCCCCGGTACTCGGTGGCGGCGTGGTCGCCCAGCCACAGCCGGGTGCCGATCCGGGCGCGGAAGCGGGTCTGCGGGAACTGCTGCTGGAGGACGGCGAACTCCTCCGGCAGCAGATGGCTGACGAACATGGTGTCCAGCGGCAGCCGCGCGGCGCGCAGCCGGTCCATCCAGCCGATGACCTCCTCCACCGCGTCCGAGCCGTCGGCCCGGTCCAGCGGCAGATGGATGGCGAAGCCCTCCAGGCGGACCTCGTCGATGGCGGCGTGCAGCCGCGGCAGGTCCTGCTCGGTGACGCCGTGCCGCTTCATGCTGCTCATCACCTCGATGACGACCCGGGCCCCGCGCATGAGGCCCACGCCCTCCACCGAGGAGACCGAGCGGATGGCGCGGTCGGGCAGCGGCACCGGTTCCTCGTCCTTGCGGAACGGGGTGAGCACCAGCAGGTCGCCGCCGAACAGGTCCTTCGTACGGGCCGCCTCGTAGGTGGTGCCGACGGCCAGGATGTCGGCGCCGAACGCGGTGGCCTCGTCGGCCAGGCGCTCGTGGCCGAAGCCGTAGCCGTTGCCCTTGCAGACCGGCACGATGCCCGGGAACTGCTGGATCACGGTCTGCTGGTGCGCCCGCCAGCGATCGTTGTCGACGTAGAGGGAGAGCGCCATGGCCGGTACGGAACCTTTCTGGTGGGGTCGTCTGGTGGGGTCGTGCTGGCGGGCGGACAGCCCGGACGGGCGCGGAGAGCGCGTCAGCGGCGCGACATGTACATGTCGAGCGCCTTGTGCAGCAGCTTGTTGAGCGGGAAGTCCCACTCGCCGAGGTACTCGGCCGCCTGCCCACCGGTACCGACCTTGAACTGGATCAGGCCGAACAGATGGTCGTTCTCGTCCAGCGAGTCGCTGATGCCGCGCAGGTCGTACACGCTCGCACCCAGTGCGTAGGCGTCCTGGAGCATGCGCCACTGCATCGCGTTGGAGGGCCGCACCTCGCGCTTGTGGTTGGCGGAGGCGCCGTAGGAATACCAGACGTGACCGCCGACGACCAGCATGGTGGCCGCCGAGATGCGCTCACCCTCGTGCTCGGCGAAGTACAGCCGCATCCGCTGCGGGTCCTCGCCGTTCAGCACGTTCCACATCCGCTGGAAGTAGGCCTTGGGCCGGGGCCGGAACCGGTCGCGCTCGGCGGTGATCTCGTACAGCCGCTGCCACTCGTCCAGGTCGTACGGGTTGGCCATGTCGCCCTGGACCACCTGCACCCCGGCCTTGTCGGCCTTCTTGATGTTGCGGCGCCAGAGCTGGTTGAAGCTCTTGTGCACGTCCTCCAGCGAGCGCCCCTCCAGCGGGACCTGGAAGACGTAGCGCGGCTGCACGTCGCCGAAGCCCGCGCCGCCGTCCTCGCCCTGCTGCCAGCCCATCCTGCGCAGCTTGTCCGCCACCTCGAAGGCGCGCGGCTCGATGTGCGTGGCCTCGATGTCCCGCAGCCGCTTGACGTCCTGGTCCTGGATGCCCTTCTTGATGGCCGCCGCGTCCCAGCGCCGGATCACCACGGGCGGGCCCATCTTCACGGAGAAGGCGCCGTGCTGCTTGAGGTGGTCGAGCATCGGGCGCAGCCACTCGTCCAGGTTGGGCGCGTACCAGTTGATCACCGGGCCCTCGGGCAGATAGGCGAGGTAGCGCTTGACTTTCGGCAGCTGCCGGTAGAGCACCAGGCCGGCCCCCACCATCTCGCCCGTCCGCTCGTCGAACCAGCCCAGGCTCTCCGAGCGCCACTCGTTCTTGACGTCCGCCCAGGCGGGCACCTGACAGTGGCTGGCCGACGGCAGGCTCTGGATATACGCCAGATGCTGCTCTCGGCTGACGGTCCTCAGGGTCAGGCTCATGGCGGGACGCTCCTCCGGCGAACTGACGATGCTCGCCGGGAAGCCTACTGTGCCCCGCAACGCCCTGTTCGGCCCAGGGCCGGGCCGGAGAGGCGGTTTCGCGCCGCCCCGCCGGCTCCCGCGCGGGCCGCCCTCCGGGCTGCGGCGCGGTGCGCCGCCCATGGCACCGGCTACGACGTCGGTCGCACCGGCTACGACACCGGGCGCCCCGGCTACGGCACCAGTCCGCCGTGCGCCACGCCCAGGTAGAACCCGACCGCCGCGGCGCCGAGACCGATGATCGTCACGAACCGCTCACCCGTCGTCGCGGAGATGAACTGGCCCCAGGCCCCGGTCAGGATTCCGATCAGCCCCGCCCACGAGCCGATCATGTGCAGCCCCGGCCACCATGCGGTGATCACGGCCACCAGGCCCAGCAGCAGTGTCACGCTCGCGAAGGAGTTCTCCACGGGATGCCGCTTGCCGTCGGAGTTCAGATAGGAGAAGGGATGATTCCAGCGCACTGCCTGTGCCATGTGGCACCTCCCGACGCAGCTGTGGACAGTGTGACGCGGCTCCGGGCGGGGACGCGGCTCCCGGGGGAAGCGCGGCGCGGACTGTAACGCCGCTCACATCTGAGGTGTCCAGATTGCTCCGGGTTACCCCTGGATTTCAACCGGAAGGCCGTGGCCGGGTAGGCTGGCCCGTCTGCACCCCGCGGGGCGGAAACGAATCCCGTGGGTGCGGAAACGCATCACGACCCTCCTGCCACGGAACGACCGTGGCCGCTGAGTCCAGAGGAGGTGGGTTCCACATGCGTCACTACGAGGTGATGGTCATCCTCGACCCCGATCTGGAGGAGCGCGCTGTCTCCCCCCTGATCGAGAGCTTCCTTTCCGTCGTCCGCGAGGGCAACGGCAAGGTCGAGAAGGTCGACACCTGGGGCCGTCGTCGTCTCTCCTACGAGATCAACAAGAAGCCCGAGGGCATCTACTCGGTCATCGACATGCAGGCCGAGCCCGCTGTGGTCAAGGAGCTCGACCGGCAGATGAACCTGAACGAGTCCGTCCTGCGGACCAAGGTCCTGCGCCCGTCGACCCACTGAGGCCGACTCCCGAGTAGCACCGAGCACCACAGCTCCACCGAGCACCACCAGGCACCACAGCAGCCAGCAGCACGCCGAGAGGTTCACCCATGGCAGGCGAGACCGTCATCACGGTCGTCGGCAATCTCGTCGACGACCCCGAGCTGCGCTTCACCCCCTCCGGTGCGGCGGTCGCGAAGTTCCGTGTCGCGTCCACCCCCCGCACCTTCGACCGGCAGACCAACGAGTGGAAGGACGGCGAGAGCCTGTTCCTGACCTGCTCGGTCTGGCGGCAGGCGGCGGAGAACGTCGCCGAGTCCCTCACCAAGGGCACCCGCGTCATCGTGCAGGGCCGCCTCAAGCAGCGCTCGTACGAGGACCGTGAGGGGATCAAGCGCACGGTCTACGAGCTGGACGTCGACGAGGTCGGCGCCAGCCTCCGCAACGCCACGGCCAAGGTCACCAAGACCACCGGCCGCGGCGGCCAGGGCGGCGGCTTCGGCGGTGGCGGCGGCCAGGGCGGCGGCGGCAACTGGGGCGGCGGCCCCGGTGGCCAGGGCGGCCAGGGCGGCGGCCCCGCGAACGACCCGTGGGCCACCGGCCCGGCCGGTGGCGGCCAGGGCGGCGGCGGCAACTGGGGCGGTGCCCCCGGCGGGGGCAACGGTGGCGGCTACTCGGACGAGCCACCCTTCTGAGCGAAACTCATAGGAGTAGAGACATGGCGAAGCCGCCTGCTCGCAAGCCGAAGAAGAAGGTTTGCGTGTTCTGCAAGGAGAAGATCTCCTACGTCGACTACAAGGACACGAACCTGCTGCGGAAGTTCATCTCCGACCGCGGCAAGATCCGTGCCCGCCGGGTCACCGGCAACTGCACCCAGCACCAGCGCGACGTCGCCACGGCCGTCAAGAACAGCCGTGAGATGGCGCTGCTGCCCTACACCTCGACCGCGCGATAAGGGAAGGGTGACCACACCATGAAGATCATCCTGACCAACGAGGTCTCCGGCCTCGGCGCCGCAGGCGACGTCGTCGAGGTGAAGGACGGCTACGCCCGCAACTACCTGGTCCCGCGCGGTTTCGCGATCCGCTGGACCAAGGGTGGCGAGAAGGACGTCCAGCAGATCCGCCGCGCCCGCAAGATCCGCGAGATCGCGACGATCGAGCAGGCCGACGAGATCAAGGCCCAGCTCGAGGGCCTGCGCGTCGGCCTCACGGTGCGCGCCGGGGAGCAGGGCCGGCTGTTCGGCTCCGTCACCCAGGCGGACATCGCCGACGCCATCAAGGCGTCCGGTGGCCCCGACGTGGACAAGCGCCGCATCGAGGTGGGCTCGCCCATCAAGTCGCTGGGCGCCCACCAGGTCGCCGTGCGGCTGCACGCCGACGTGACCGCCACGGTCGGCGTGGAGGTCGCAGCGGCCTGACGCCGCACGCGACCCAGATCGGCCGGGGCCGGCTGCGGCCGGCCCGAGCCGGCTGAGACACACAGCAGGGCGCACTCCCTTCCGGGGGGTGCGCCCTGCTGCGTCGTATCGGGGTCGTGGTACCGAGGGCCTGTCCGATGGCGCCCCGCCCGGCCCCGGCTCGCGGTCCCCTTCCGCCGGGTGCCCCACCCGGCGCCTCCGTCAGGCGCGTACCGCGCCGGTGACGGCCCAGCGCCCCGAGCGCGCCCGCAGGGCCAGGGTGACCAGCCGGGTGGCCATCATCAGCCCGGCGACCGTCCACCACAGCGAGGTGAGCCCGCCGCCGAGGGCCGGTACCGCCAGCGCGACCGGCGCGAAGACCGCCAGGGTGACCAGCATGGCGCCTGCCAGATAAGGGCCGTCCCCGGCGCCCATGAGCACCCCGTCGAGGACGAAGACCACGCCCGCGATCGGCTGGGTGACGGCCACCACCAGCAGTACCGGGGTGAGCTGGTCGATCACGGCCTGGTCCGTCGTGAAGAGCGGCATGAACAGCGGCCGCACCAGCGCCACCAGCGCCCCCAGCACCACCCCGGAGACCACGCCCCACAGCACCATCCGCCGGCAGGCCGCCGTGGCCCCCTCGACGTCGGAGGCGCCGAGACAGCGCCCGATGATGGCCTGGCCGGCGATGGCGATGGCGTCCAGCGCGAAGGCGAGCAGCGACCAGAGGGTGAGGGTGATCTGGTGGGCGGCGATGTCCGCGTCGCCCATGCGGGCCGCCACCACCGTGGCGATCAGCAGAACGGCACGCAGCGAGAGCGTCCGGATCAGCAGCGGGGCCCCGGCCCGCCCGCTGGCCCGGATCCCGGCGAGGTCGGGACGCAGCGAGGCGCGGTGCCGCAGTGCGGCGCGCACCACCACGGTCAGATAGACGGCGGCCATCCCCCACTGGGCGAGCACCGTGCCCCAGGCGGAACCGGCGATGCCGAGTCCGGCGCCGTAGACGAGCAGCGCGTTGAGCGCCGCGTTGGCGCTGAACCCGCCGACGGCCACGTACAGGGGGGTCCTGGTGTCCTGGAGGCCGCGCAGCACGCCGGTCGCGGCGAGGACGACGAGCATGGCCGGGATGCCGAGCGCGCTGATGCGCAGATAGGTGGTGCCGGGCGGCGCCGCGGTCGGTGAGGCGCCGAACGCGTCGATCAGCCAGGGGGCCGTCGGCAGCACCGCCGCCACCACGAGTCCGCCCAGCAGGAGCGCGAGCCAGATGCCGTCGAGGCCTTGGCGGAGTGCGGCGGGCAGATCGTCGGCGCCCAGCCTGCGGGCGACGGCGGCGGTGGTGGCGTAGGCGAGGAAGACGAAGATGTTCACGCCGGTCTGCAGCAGTGCCGCGGCGACGCCGAGCCCGGCGAGCTGGGGGGTGCCGAGGTGGCCGACGATGGCGCTGTCGGCCATGACGAAGAGGGGCTCCGCGACGAGTGCGCCGAAGGCGGGGAGGGCGAGCGCGACGATCTCGCGGTCGTGGCGTCGCACGGTGGCGCGCGTGGTCGGGGAAGCGGGGCTCATAGGTTCGATCCAAACATCCACAGGTAATGAGCACAACGGGCTTGTGGCGCTTACTTTACGGTGTACGTGACAGGCGTGAACACCCTCGGTGATCCTCCCGGGGGTACCGGCGGAAAGTTTTTTCGCCGCACAGGGCGTGTACGGTGAAAGTGCAGGTCAGGGTAGCTGTTGTGGCGAGGTTCGGAAGTAATCCACAGCACTGTCCCCCGACTCGTGCACAGCTTTCGGCGGCTTCTCCACAGGTTGGCCCCGACTGTCCACACCACCCTGTGGATAAGGTGATTGGCTGAACCGTGCGGGCCGCCTACGGTGTACCAGCGCCCGACTCCCCGTTCCCCTCTTCTTCACCGTCGCAGCGACGCGCCGTAACCCGGGTCGGGCGGCCCGATTGCCAGCGTTTGTCAGTGCTGTGCCGTAAGACTGTGCCCTACGACGGGACCTGTGGGAGGAGGCGAAGCGGGGTGACCCAGCAGCCCGAGCACGTGGAGGACCCCTGGGCCGCCGACCTCGCGACCGAGGAGGGCTTCGCCCTGACGGCGCAGCCACCGCAGGGCCGCCGGCGCAACGGCAGCGGCGGCGGGAGCAACGGCGGACCGGGTGCAGGGCGCTCCGGGTCCGCCCTTCCCGAGCAGCACGAACGCGGAGCCGAGGGTCCGGCAGGCGGATTCGAACGGGTGCCCCCGCAGGACCTGGAGGCGGAGAAGTCGGTCCTCGGCGGCATGCTGCTGTCCAAGGACGCCATCGCCGACGTGGTCGAGGTCCTCAAGGGCGTCGACTTCTACCGCCCGGCGCACGAGACGGTCTACCAGGCCATCCTCGACCTCTACGCCAAGGGCGAGCCCGCCGACCCCATCACCGTCACCGCCGAACTCACCCGGCGCGGGGAGATCGCCCGCGTCGGCGGCCCCGGCTACGTCCAGGCGCTGGTCCAGGCCGTGCCCACCGCGGCGAACGCCGAGTACTACGCGGAGATCGTCCACGAACGAGCCATCCTGCGCCGCCTGGTCGAGGCAGGCACCCGCATCACCCAGATGGGCTATGCGGCGGACGGCGACGTGGACGACATCGTCAACGGCGCCCAGGCCGAGATCTACGCCGTCACCGAGCAGCGCACCTCCGAGGACTATCTCCCGCTCGGCGACATCATGGAAGGCGCCCTCGACGAGATCGAGGCCATCGGCTCCCGCAGCGGCCAGATGACCGGCGTCCCCACCGGCTTCACCGACCTCGACTCGCTCACCAACGGCCTGCACCCCGGCCAGATGATCGTCATCGCCGCCCGTCCCGCCATGGGCAAGGCCCTCGCACTGGACACCCCTCTCCCCACCCCCTCCGGGTGGACGACGATGGGCGAGGTGAAGGTCGGCGAGCGGCTGCTGGACGCGCACGGCCGCGCCACCCGCGTCACCGCCGCCACCGAGGTCATGACGGACCGCCCCTGCTACGAGGTCCGGTTCGACGACGGCACCGCGCTCGTCGCCGACGCCGAGCACCAGTGGCTCACGGACACCCGCGCCTCCCGCCGGGACGCGCGGGAAGCGGCCCGCAGCGGCGACGGCCGGCCCCCGCAGGACCTCCCGGCGGTGCGCACCACCCGGCAGCTCGCCGAGTCGCTGCACTCCGCGGCCGACCGCCGCCCCGACCACTCGGTGCGGAACACGGCCCCGCTGGACCTGCCCGAGCGCCGACTGCCGCTCGCGCCGTACACCCTGGGCGCCTGGCTCGGCGGCTCTCCCGATTCCGACGTCCCCGCCGACGGCACCGGGGCCGCCGACACGCTCCGGGTCACCACCGACGAACCCGAGGTGCTGCTCCACATCGGTGCCGACGGATACGCCACCTCGCGCGTGGGTCAGACGGCGAACCACGCGCTCCACCTCTCCGGCGCCCCCGCACAGCCGGGGAACGCCCGAACGGTTCTCCGCACGCTGGGCATGTCGGTGTCGGAGGGCAAGCGCATCCCGCGGAGTTATCTGCGCGCCTCCGAGGCCCAGCGCCGGGCACTCCTGGCCGGACTGCTGGACACCCACGGCACAGTCGGAGAGGCGGGTGCCGTCAGCTTCGCCGTCGCCCGGGAGCAATTCGCCGAGGACTTCCGCGAACTGCTGCTCGGCCTCGGCTACCGCTGCGTCCTGACCACCCGTCGGCTGCGGGACGGGCACGAGGGGCACGGGCACCACGACCCCCGCGAGGACCATGACCTCAGCGAGGAACCCCCGGCGGACCCGGTGCTCCACGAGGTCACCTTCACCACTCCCGACGAGGTCTTCCGGCTGGAGCGGAAGCGGCTGCTCCACAAGGAGCGCAGACCCGCGCACGCCCCCCGTGCGGACGCCCGGTTCATCACCGAGGTGCGCCCGGTACCCAGCGTCCCGGTGCGCTGCGTACAGGTGGACAACCCCGACAGCCTCTATCTGGCCGGCCGGGCGCTGGTTCCCACCCACAACTCCACGCTCGCGCTGGACTTCGCCCGCGCCTGCTCCATCAAGCACACCATGCCCAGCGTGATCTTCTCCCTGGAGATGGGCCGCAACGAGATCGCGATGCGCCTGCTGTCCGCCGAGGCCCGGGTGGCGCTGCACCACATGCGCTCGGGTTCGATGACGGACGAGGACTGGACGCGGCTGGCCCGGCAGATGCCCCAGGTCACCGACGCGCCCCTGTACATCGACGACTCGCCCAACCTGTCGATGATGGAGATCCGCGCCAAGTGTCGCCGCCTCAAGCAGCGCAACGACCTCCAACTCATCGTCATCGACTACCTCCAGCTGATGCAGACGGGCGGCTCCCGCCGCCCCGAGAGTCGCCAGCAGGAGGTCTCGGAGATGTCCCGTAACCTCAAGCTGCTCGCCAAGGAGCTGGAAGTCCCGGTCATCGCCCTCTCCCAGCTCAACCGCGGACCCGAACAGCGCACCGACAAGAAGCCGATGGTCTCCGATCTGCGTGAGTCCGGCTCCATCGAGCAGGACGCGGACATGGTGATCCTGCTGCACCGCGAGGACGCCTACGAGAAGGAGTCCCCGCGCGCGGGCGAGGCCGACCTGATCGTCGCCAAGCACCGCAACGGCCCCACCGCCACCATCACGGTCGCCTTCCAGGGCCACTACTCCCGCTTCGTCGACATGGCCCAGACCTGACGTGTCGTTGTAAGGTCTCGAATTTTCGCGACACATTCTCAGACTCGATGGCACATCGGCGGCACTTGTGCCCTCTGCGTGAGGCGTGCTGGTCGAGGCGCCCACGCCTTCCGGGTGATGGAGGCTCCAGTCTGCCAACGTGTCTATACGCACGACAGCGGCTTTCCCGCCTCCTGGCAGTCCGGACCTACCCCATCCTCACCGAAGCAGCCCGAGACCTCGGCATCCACCACTCCACCCTGGTGATCCAGATCAACCGTCCGGAAAGGGATCTCGGACAGCCCTTGCTCGAACGAGCTGAACGCGGCACCGCCATGAAGCTGACCCCCTTCGGGAAACGCGTCGTCACAGCAGCCCGGAAGATTCCGGCTGAGACGGACCTGTCGCGCGGCGCTAGAGTCCAACAGCGAAGGAGGGAAGACGGTGCTGAACAAGAAGGGTTCCCGGAACATAACCGTTGACGGGATCGAGTACCGTTGGCGGATCCGCAGGAAGCCCTCCTACATGCAGGGGCTTTGCTGGACACCGATGACCTACGCGATCGAAGCGGCCAGCGGCAGCCAGCCGGGCACGACCTTGATCGTCACTAGCGGCCAGGCCCATCCCAGTAACTGGGTGGGTGTCGAGGCGGAGCCCCTTCGCCCAGCTCGCGTTGCTGCCAGCATTCGAGAGGCACGGGATCAAGGCTGGGATCCGACCCGGGTCGGCTCGCCCTTCCGGCTCGACCGATCCGCAGGATTCATCGCCCAGCCGTGACACAAAGCGGAGGAGGGCGGCGCATCTGGCCCGGCACCATGGCCTGGTGACGACATGGATGCGCTGCTATTGGGACGAGGAAGACACCTGGTTTTACTTCGAGATCGACCCCGAAGGCTGGGTGATTCGGCAGGTCGAACTCGAAGGGCCTGAGCTGACCCCGATCGCGGCTGCCTCACTCGCCGAGTGGCAGCGGGCCCGCGACGCCGGCCGCCTCGATGAGTACGACAGCAGGTTCGGGATCACGGCTGAGCTGCCCGTCTCGGAATGGGAAGGCTACGACCCCGAACAACTCACCTCCGAGGAGTTCGAGAAAGTCTGGCGTCCTGCCCGCCGGCAGATCGCATCCCGGCCCAGCTGACCTCTCGGCCCCGCGGCGACTTCTTGGCATCATCGCGACATGACCCCGAGCCTTCCCCGCACTGTCCGAGCCGTCGACACCGCCCAGCTCTTGGACCTGGCCCAGGAGGCCGCCACGCATAGCTTCAGCCAGCGGCTCCCGGTCGACTGGCTCCGGGAGCACCTCGCCGCGGAGGCGACGCACTACCTGTTCCCGACGCTCGTGCAGCGGCTCACGCACCGTCTCGAGATGCCGCTGCAGTGGAGGTGCCAGCAACTGCTGACCGTCAACACCGGCGAACAGATCTGGGGTTTGCTCGACGTCCTTCCCGACACCTTCGACAAGATCCCGGAGACTCTGGACACGGCGTCCAAGAAGGACATAGTCAACCGCATCGAGCATGCGGTGACAGTGCGCGAGTGGATGGAACGGATGGCTGACGGACAGCCTGAGGAAACGACATCGCTCTGAGACAGCAGCCGGCCGACAGGCTGTGAGACTGAAGGGGAACCTCCTGGTCACAGCGGCGGCGCCTGACACCGAAAGTGAGGACCTACACCGGTGTAGGTTCCCGTTTCCGCTGTCCTTTTCTCACTGACCGTGGCCCTTGTCCGGCCCAAAGGCCACTGCGCTGAGACGGGCTTCTTGTCCTGTCGCATTGAAGCCATCGGCGCCGTTCAGCGTGAGTAGTCCGCGAGAGTAAGCAGCAGGTGGGCAGACTCTGGGCGCACGTGGTCTGAGTGCGCTCCGGCCGGGTTGAGGCGGCGACCGCGGACGAACACATCGGAGGCGTCGATGTTGACGAAGCGATGGTCCAGAGCGGAGAGCGGATACCGCTCGGCGAGCGGCAGCAGACGCGTGGTGTACATGGGCCCGGGCGCCGGGCCGATTCCGGAGTGCCCGATGCCGGGCTGCTGTTCGGCCCGCAGGTGCCAGAATCCCGTTGCTCGGTCGTGGCGGGAGTACGTGGCGACGATGGGGCCTCTTAGCGGAGCTCCGTCGTGTTCCTCGCTCGGCAGGATGTGTGGAAAGAGCGAGAGGAACGCATCGCGTCGTGCGGCCATCTGGAACAGCAGCATGCTGTCCGCGGCGAACGGGTGGGAGGAGGAGCCGTTCACTGAGTGCCAGCCGAGTGTGTAGTCGAGCCGGACGTCCGCCGCCCATTGCACCGCCTCGCATACGAACCGGCAGCCGAAGGAATGTCCGATGAGGTGGAGGAATTGACCGTCGCGGTTGGCCAGCACGGGCGCTGCGCCGGGGTCCGCCCGCTCGGCGTCCAGATAGCCGAGAAGTCGGCCCAGAATGTGGGCAGCATGTCCGCCTCCGTCGCGTGCGCCCATGGCGTGCGCCCGGTCCCTTATCTTTCGGTAGCCAGCGGGGGTGACCGGGCTGGATGACGGCCAGCGCACGACGACACACCATGGGTCAAATCCCTCGGCCGCCAGGGCCGGATATCGGGCCGGAGCCGCCGATAGATTGTCGTGTCCCAAGGCTATTAGCCGTTCAGCGGTGCGGTGGGCAGAGTTGGGGGACGTCTGCCAGCCGTGGACGTAGACAAGAATGTCCGTCGCCCAGGCGGGCGGGGCGAGACGCTCTGCGAAGTAGTCGCGCAGCCAAGGCTCGGGCACCGGCTCACCGGTGTGAGCGTCGAGTAGCCAGCCGTCCTCGTCCAGGTCGATGGCCGCGATCGAGGCGACGCGGCTCATATCTTTCCTCCGTTGGTCAGTTCCAGGCGGGTGTCCATGCCGCCTTGCAGCCCGTAGGCGAACCCAAGAGGGTTGCGGTACCGGGCGGTGAAGTGCTGGGCCAACTCGTGTGCGATCCCACCAGCAGTCGCGTTGCCGCGCAGGTACCGCGTGACGAACTCCAGCGCGTATTCGGCGGCGAACGCCTGCGGCATCGAGATCAACGGTCCGAGGACGCCCTGCGCGCCATTCTCGATGAGCACGCGCCCGAGGAACGCACGGGCCACACTCGCTCCGGAGACTCCGGCGTGACAGGCGTTGAGAAGGACGAACGGCCGGAAATCGGTGTCCCGGCGAGGCGCCAGCAAGGTGCGTAGTTCGTAGCTGTCGATCTCCGTGCCGTCCGTGAGCCTGATGACCGGGACGTGGGGCTCCGGCTTGTTGTCCTTGAACTCGCCGTGGCACCAGAAATACATCACTTGCTCGTCCAGAGCCGACTCTTCGAAGTCGCGGACCAGTTCCTCGTAGGTCGTGCGCACGGTGCACTCCGTGCCCTCCGCCAAGACCTTCGCGACCTCGTCTGCCCTCGTGCCGCGGCCCAGGCGGGCGTCGTGGTTCAGACTGACCTTGGGCCGCTCGTGTGCCGTGCAGGGAGGTCCGACCCACGTGTAGGCGTCGGCGGTGTGCTCGATCTGATGGCGATGCCCGAGGAACCGGGAAAAGAGGGCGTCCAAGGTCGCTGCAGGCGCGGTGGGCTCTTGGGCTATACAGAGCATGGGCCAGGGCAGATGCAGGTCGGAGTCGAACCGCACCCGTAGCCCCTCCTGGGTAAGAGCTGATCGCAGGTACGTGCGGAACATCTCCGTGCGTACGTCGTCTCCGCGCAGGAGCGTGTTAAACAGCAGGGATTCTCCACTACGGGCCAGACGTGCTATTGCCAGGCGCAGTTGCTCCTCTGGTTCGCCGCTGAGGTCGGCGTTCGTTGCGTATGGACGCCACCGGCTCCCCAGAGCCCGGCGTCGGTCGTCGGTCGGCTGGAATTCAACAAACCACGTCCTCCAAAGATCGCAAAGCCGGGCCGCCTCGGCGTGGACATCGTCGGACCGGGCGATCAGGTCGGCCTTGTGCTCGCTGCCGTGGATGGCCGGAACGGACGTGCCTGAGATCCGGGCCCGGATTCGGCCGCCACCGAGGACGTCGAAGCTGACGCGGAGATCGGGCGGCTCCGTCTCCAGGTGCGGCAGAAAGCGGAAGCCGTCGCTGGGGTCTTGGACGACGCGCGTGGTCACGGGGCGGGGCACCGGTCAGGACCTCCCCCTGCGCGGCGTTGCCCGTCTCCGCCCCGCCTCGGCTGTTTCGGGACCCTCGATGTCCAGGTCCGCCTCCACTTGCTGCAGAGCAACTCCGGTGTCGTGGTGCAGGAAAGTGAATCGGATCCGGTGCATGCCGGGCTCCACGGCTGTGACGCGGAACTGCGCAGAATCGGCGTTCCCAGGGCTGTAGACCACCGTGGCCGGCGTAACTTCCGCACCACTCAACGGCACCGCTACGATTTCCAGTGAGGGTCCGGCATCAGGGCGGGCCCAGGGGTGCGCGGAATCGGCCACCAGCTTCACGCTCAGGCGGACGGGGGTCCCAGCACAGGGATGGTCGTCCAGGAGCATCAGGTCCGCTCGGCAGCGCGGCGCTGCCAACGGTGCAGGAATTGGCACGTCTTCCGCGCCGAGGGCGTCCGCGACTTCCGCGTGCCGGACTCGGCGCGCGGCGCCCGGTTCCAGGAGGTCGAGCAGCCGGGCCGGAGTGGGGCGGTCGGCGGCCCGCGGGGCGAAGGCGCCGCGCAGCGTCTCGGCGAGCACCCGGTGCTCGTCGAGGTCGACGGGCGCGCGGTCGGTGGGGCCGTGCCGTCCGGTCACCAGTCGGTAGAGCACCTGGGCCACGCTCCACACCGCGTCCCGGGAGTCCACGAGCCCCTCGCCGCGGCGTTGTTCGGGCGAGCAGTAGGGCGCCCTGCCCCACCGGGTCCGCGGCGCTCCGGCGCGGGCCACCCCCTCCAGCCCCCAGAGCTGGACCGAGGTGCCGTCCCAGAGCACGGTGGCCGGTGAGATCCCGCGCAGCACCAGGCCCTGGCCGTCCAACAGGCACAGCGCCAGCATCAGATCGCGGGCGATGACCCGCTGGTCGTTGGCGCCCGTCACATGGGTGCGCGCGGCGGCGGTGCCACGCGGCGCGGCGTACAGCAGGAACGGCTCGGCGGCGTCCAGTTCGTAGCCGATGATCCTCGGGAAGAGCGCCGCGTACGCCGTGGCGGCGAGCACCCGGCGCAGCCGCAGCGCGGTGCCCGCCTCGGCGTCCAGCAGGGCCCGGGCCGCCGGGTTCGCCGCGTCGGCCGCGGTCAGCCGCACCTGGACGCACTGCTGTCCCTCGTCGTCGAGCAGTCTGCGGATGCGCTGCGGCAACTGCGGATCGCGGCGGGACTCGCGGCCGAAGCGGACCGGGGCGACCCGGCGTCGCCCCGAGGGGACGGTGAAGGCGAGCGTGGCCGGAGCCGGCCCGCCCTGCCCCGGCAGGGGGGAATGCCTGCTGTTCGTCACCAGCCGTCGCCATCCCCTTGTGCGTCGGTTTCCGTCCATTTGCTCGAGATCGATCCGGACCTACAGGGCCGTCCGCCGTACGAGGCCGTCCGGCCGTACACGGTCGCCGGCTCGCCCCGCTTGGTCATGTCGTACGCATCCGTCGTGCCGTACGGCTTGTGGTTCATGGTCCAGACAGGACGCCCCGGAGGTATTGCCCCTGCCGAAGAGACCCGGGACGAATACAACAAGGTCATCCTGAACTATCCCACGAACTCCGGACGTTGAATGGCCAAGCGCTCGCCGCGGCCTACCGCCATCCGAAATGCAGCGGGTCTTCTTGTCGTGCGGCGCACCAAGGGACAGGTGGCAATGTTTCAGCGCGGGTGATGTCTCCGAGGCGGCAGTCGGGCTGGACGGTGGGGACGCCCAGCCCGTCACATCCTCGGTCGGCCGCGAAGGACCAAGATCGTGAGACAGGATGTTGTGGCCCGGTGAGACAAGCCAAGAACACGCAGGTCTCCACGGTGGAACGGGACATTCCAATTGCGGGCGTGTAGTGCAGCCCGCCCGGACCGGCGGGATCCCGCGCTGCGCCGCCCGGGGGCGGGCCCGCCCCCGGACCGGCGGAATCCGGTTGCGGCGGGAGCGGGCGGCCCGGTGAGGTACGGCCATGGGCGATGCCGTGCGGCAGGCGGGACGGGGGACCGCAGCGGAGGCGGGCACTGCCCCGGTAGCGGCGCCGCCGTGGCACCGGGTGGCGGTCCTCGCGGCGCTGATGCTGGCCGCCTTCAGCTTCAACACCGCGGAGAACCTGCCGATCGGGCTCCTGGAACTCCTCTCCGACCGCCTCCGGGTGCCGGTGCCGACGGTCGGCCTCCTGGTCACCGGCTACGGCCTCACGGTGGCCGTGGCCTCGGTGCCGCTCGCCCAGGCCACGCGGGCCGTACCCCGGCGCCATGTGCTCACCGGGCTGCTGGCCGCGCTGGTCGTGTCCAGCACCGTCGCCGCGCTGGCCGCCTCCTACGGGGTGCTGTTGCTGGCGCGGCTGCTGACCGCGCTGGCCCAGGCGCTGTTCTGGGCTGTGGCGGGACCGGTCGCGGTGGGCCTGTTCGCACCGGCCGTCCGCGGGCGGGTGGTCGGCGCGATCTCCGTCGCGGGGTCGCTCGCCCTGGTGTTGGGTGTGCCCGCCGGTACCTGGCTGGGGTGGCGGCACGGCTGGCCGGCGCCCGTCGCCGTGCTGGCGGCACTGGGCTGCGTCGCCCTGCTGCCCGTCGCCGCGCTGCTGCCGACCTCGCGTCCGGACCGGGAGCCCGCCGCGTACGGGACCAGCCCCGACGCCCGCCGGTTCGGGACCGTGCTGCTGGCCGGCACGCTGTCCGCCACCGGAGCGTTCGCCGGGTACACCTACCTCGCGGCGCTCCTGGGCGAGGTGAGCGGCTACCCGCCGGGCGCGGTCAGCGTCCTCTTCCTGGCCTTCGGCGCGGCGTGCCTGGCCGGGGTGAGCATCACCGGGCTGCTGCTGGACCGCTTTCCGCAGGCTGCGCTGACCACCGCCGTGGGCACCCAGGCGGTGGGCATGCTCGGGCTGTACGCGGTCGGAAGTGACCCGGTGGCCGCAGTGGCGTTCCTGGTGCTGATGGGCGGCGCCCTCGGCCCGGTGTTCATGGCCACGCAGCACGCGATGCTGCACTGCGCACCGGGCCGCACGGATCTCGCACTCGCGGCCAACTCGGGCCTCTACAACGCCGGTATCGCCGCAGGCGCCGCACTCGGCGGACTGGTCCTCTCGTGTGCCGACGTGCGCGCCGCCTTCCTCGTCGGCGGGCTGCTGACCACGGCGTCCTGCGCCGTACTGCTCGGCAGCCGACTCCTGCCCCGGCGCCGCGGTCCGCCGGGCGGGGCCGTGGCCGGAGCGCGGACGAGGGGCGTCCCCCCGCGCTGAGAGAGCGACCGTGCCGTGGCGTGAGGCCGGCTCCCGGCCGCCGCGGCCGGTGGCGTTCCGCCCGCAGCGATCGGCCGTGCGGGAGGCTGTGCAGAAGGGCCGGCGGCCGACACAGTGTTCTCATGACTGTGGGGTTCAGTGGTGAAGTGGCGGAGCACTACGCGAGATTCCGGCGGGGATACCCGGAGAGCGTGCTGGACACCCTCCAGGAGTACTTCTCCCTGACAGCGGCCGACTGCGTCCTGGACCTCGGCTGCGGCACAGGGCAGCTCACCCTTCCGCTCGCGCGGCGAGTCCGCTCGGTGCTCGGGATGGACCCCGAGCCGGACATGCTGCGCCTCGCGCGCGAGAGATCCGGTGCGCGGGGGCCGGCCAATGTGACCTGGGTGCTCGGCGCCGACACCGATGTCCCCGCGCTCGGCGCGCTGCTGGGACGGGCGTCCCCCCTTGCGATGGCCGTCATCGGACAGGCCCTCCACTGGATGCGGCACGACGCGCTCTTCCGGGACCTGTTGCCGCTGTTCCGCGCGGGCGGAGGCATCGCCGTGCTCGCCAACGGGGCGCCGCTCTGGCAGCAGGACTCCGACTGGTCCGGCGCGCTGCGCGGCTGCCTGGCGGAGTACTTCGGCACCGAACTCACCGCGTCCTGCGGGACGGCCGAGCAGGACCGGATCCGGTACGCCGAGTCCCTGAAGGAGGCCGGTTTCTCCGACGTGCGGAGCACAGCGGTGTCCTACACCGAAGAGCTCACCTTCGAGCAGGTCGTCGGTGGCCTCTACTCCGCCGTCCCCGCAGAGTTGCTGCCGACAGCCGAGCAGCGACCGGCGTTCGAGGGCCGGCTCCGGAAGGCACTGCCGGCTGTCGACGTGTTCCCCGAGCAGGTCCATGTCTCGGCACTCGTCGGCCGGGTCGGCTGACCGGACGCGGCGGAGGAGTCCGGACGTGGCAGTGGTCCGGACGCGGCCGAGCAGCGGGACCTCGGCGAGGCCGCGTCCCGCGTCACGACGGCGTCTCCCGGGGCCAAGACGCAGTGTGCGCCGCTAGGGTGGGCCGATGGCGTCGATCAAGGAGTTCCAGGTCACCTTCGACTGCGCGTCGCCCGAGCGCGTCGCCCGCTTCTGGTGCGAGGTGCTGGGGTACGTCGTACCGCCGCCGCCGGAGGGGTTCGGCACGTGGGACGAGTACAACCGTTCGCTGCCACCGGAGCGCCGGGACGCCGCGTTCGCCTGCGGTGATCCCTCGGGGGCGGGCCCGCGGTTGTTCTTCCAGCGGGTTCCCGAGGGCAAGGTCGCCAAGAACCGCCTGCACCTCGATGTGCGGGTCGGCACCGGGCTGGTGGGCGAGGAGCGTGTCGCCGCGCTGGAGGCCGAGTGCGCGCGGCTGGTCACGCTCGGCGCGCAGCGTGTGCGCCTGCTGCTCGCCGATGAGGAGAACGAGTCCTGCCTCGTGATGCAGGACGTCGAGGGCAACGAGTTCTGCCTCGACTGAGGGCTGTCCGGGGGCGCGCATCCGGCCTCGGGTCCGCGGCCGCCCGGAGTGCGCAGGGCCCCGAGCGGCCGGCTCATTCCGTCACCGGTACGCACTCGGCGAGCAGGTCGACGATGTCGCGCCAGGCTCGCCGTGCGTGCCGGGGGTGGTGTGCGACGCCGGGGACTGTGGTCTGGTCGACGGGCGGGTGGTGGAACGCGTGCAGGGCGCCGCCGTAGACCGTCAGGCGCCAGTCGACGCCTGCTGTCTGCATCTCGGCCGCGAAGGCGTCCCGCTGCTCGGCGGGCATGATCGGGTCCTCGGAGCCGACCCCGGCCCACACCGGGCAGCGGATGTGTGCCGCTTCGCCCGGTCGGCCCGTGGTCAGCGCGTTGACCGTTCCGATCGCCCGCAGGTCGACACCGTCGCGCCCGAGTTCCAGCGCGATCGCGCCTCCGGTGCCGTAGCCGACGGCGGCGATCCGGCCGGGGTCGGTCCGCGGCTCGGCGCACAGCACGTCGAGCGCCGCACGGCCGATGTCCCGCAGCCGGTCGGGGTCGGCGAGGAGCGGTGTCGTACGTGCCAGCATCTCCTCGGGGTCGGTGAACCAGTGTCCGCCGCCGTGCAGGTCGAAGGCCAGGGCCACGTAACCGAGTTCGGCGAGGGCGTCGGCCCGGCGGCGCTGGAAGTCGTTCAGCCCCGGCCCCTCGGGACCGACCAGGACGCCGGGGCGGCGGCCGGTACCGGCCGGGAGGGCGAGGTGCCCGATCATCGTGAGGCCGTCGGCCGGATACTCGACCTCGCGGGTGCTGATTGTCGTCATGAGTACGGACGGTACTGACCGCCGGACCCGACCGGGCCGGTCTTCACTGTCGGCGGAACGGTCCGAAGCGCGCGCCCGCGGCCGGGCACGGGAAAGGTTCCGGGCCGGCAGGTGAGAGGTGTCCCGGGCCGGGGGCGGCGCGGACCGGCCCACCGGTACCGGTGCACGGATCGTGGGCCTGCGGATCGTCGGCCTTTGGGATCCTGCTCCGCTCCTGCTTCCCGTACCGCGTTCCGGCCCTCAGACCGCGCAGGGTGTCAACGGACCTTCCGCACCCGGGTGGTGTCGGCTCCCAGGGGCGTGCCGTCGGTGCCGGTCGGTGCGAGCTGCGGAACCGGCGTGCCGTGCGCGTCGACGAGGGTGGAGTGTGCCTCGCCGGGGGCGAAGGCGTGGCGTTCTCCCCACTGCCGCAGCGCGAGGACGACCGGGAAGAGGTCGCGGCCGGCCTCGGTGAGCACGTACTCACGGCGGCGTCCCGAGGGGGCGGTTCGCTGGGTCAGAAATCCGTGAGCGGTGAGCTTGCGGAGGCGGTCGGTGAGGATGTTGCGCGCGATACCGGTGCGTCGCTGGAACTCGGTGAACGAGCGTGCCCCGTCCATGGCGTCGCGGATGACGAGCAGGCTCCATCTGTCGCCGACCAGGTCCAACGTACGGGCGACGGGGCATTCGGCGTCGGTCCAGTCCGGGTCAGGGGTGCGCTCGGTGCTGCGCGGCATGACGCCTCCCAATCAGTTGCGGATTGAAACCAGCATGCCCTAACGTCAAAACAGTTGCAATCTGCTACTGATTTGGGGAGTGCGATGGACGTATGGCGCCGGTTGCTGCTCGCGACGGTGTGCGGTGCCGCGGTGGCGGGCATCTATGCCGCCCAGCCGGTCCTGGGCCCGATGGGACGCGAAATCGGTGTGCCGGCGGGGCTCACCGGGTGGATCGTCGCGACCGGCCAGTTGGGCTATCTGGCGGGGCTGGTGCTGCTGGTGCCGCTCGGCGACGTGGTCGACAGACGGCGGCTCATCGCCGCACACCTGGCGGCCGGCGCCGTGGGCATGGCCCTGACCGCCTCGGCGCACACCGCCTGGACGGCGTTCACCGGCCTGGCCGTTGCCGGACTGTTCGCGGTCGTCGTGCAGACCGCGGTGGCGTACGCCGCGTCGGTCGCGCGGCCCGCCGAGCGCGGGCGGAGCATCGGCGTCGTGACCTCGGGCGTCGTGGTCGGCATCCTGGGCGCCCGGGTCGTGACCGGAACACTCGCCGACCTATGGGGCTGGCGGAGCGTCTACGCCGGGCTCGCGGCGCTGTCCCTCGGGCTCGCCGCCCTCGTCCTCGGTGCGCTGCCACCGGAGGAGCACTCCGACCGGTCCCCGGGGCCGGAGAGATACCGGCAGGTCATCGTCGCGCTCCGCGGGTTGTTCGGGCAGCGCCTCCTGCTGACGCGCGGACTCATCGCGTTCTTCCTGTTCGCCTCGTTCGGAGCCCTGTGGAGCGGACTGTCCCTGCCTCTCGCGGGCGCACCGTGGCACCTGGGCGAGAGCCGGATCGGACTGTTCGGCCTCGTCGGACTCGCCGGTGCGCTCGCCGCCGCACGCGCGGGACGCTGGGCGGACGCAGGACGGGCGGTCCCGGTCACCGGCTCGGCGCTCGTCCTGCTCGCTCTCTCCTGGACAGCGATCGCGCAGCTGCCGCGGTCACTCCCGCTCCTCGTCCTCGGGATCGTGCTGCTCGACTTCGCCGTCCAGGCCGTGCACGTGAGCAACCAGCACCAGCTCACCGCCGCCTACCCCGACCGCACCAGCAGCGCCATCGGCAGCTACATGGTTTTCTACTCGCTCGGCTCCGCCCTCGGTGCGGCCACGACCACCGCCGCCTTCACCCTCCGGGGCTGGGCGGCCGCCAGCCTTCTCGGAGCCGGATTCGCGGTCTGCGCGCTGGCCGTGTGGGCCGTCGACAGGAGGTTCCCACCCGCCGCCGAGCACTCTCCCGCCGATGGAGCCGACACCGGACACCCACGGGAGGAACGTCAACAGGCCGCCCGGACCGACTGATCGGCGAGCAGCCCGAGACCTGTCACGTGAACGGGTCGCCGAGCTGCGGGGGCCAGGCCCTCTGCGCCGGAGCCGGCGCGGAGGGCCTGGGCCGGAGCCGCGGTCGGGGGCGCAGGGTGCGGGCCACCGGGCGCGGTGGGCCCGGTCAGCGGACCAGCCGCTTCGTCGAGCGGCGGAACGACCAGAAGACGACCAGCAGCGCCGGTGCCAGCAGCGGGGTGCCCATGCCGATCTTGGCGACGGCCAGCCAGCCGGTGGCGTCGGTCAGGTAGAGCCACTGCTGTACGGCGAACCGGGCCGCGAGCAGGACGGTGAGCGTGCCGGTGGCGATGTCGTGCGCGAGGAGGCTGGGCCGGTCGCCGCGCCACGGGTAGGTGTTGCCGTGCGACACGTTCCACAGCACGCCGGTCAGCGGGCGGCGTGCGAGGAGCGAGCCGAGCAGGACCAGTGCCCCGGCGAAGCTCGCCCAGATGCCGATCAGGAAGAAGCCGCCCGCCGAGCCCGTCCATGCTGCGACGCCGCCGGCGGTGGCCACTCCGACGAGACCGCCGACCGCTGTGGCGAAGCGCTCGCCCTGCACCATGCGCCACACGGTGATGGCAGTCGCCAGGGTGAGGGCGACGCCGATCGCGAGCGGCAGCGTGACGGCCGCGTTGGCCGCGACGAATGCCGCTACCGGAATGGCTGTGTAGACCATCCCCCGGGTTCCGCCGAGTTGGTCCAGCAGCCGCTGCTGCGACGAAGCCGCCGGAGCGGACTCGGCGGCCGGGACTTCCGGGGCCGGGGTGGGCCTGCGTGCATCGGCCGGGGCTCCGGGCGCGGCGTCGGGCATGACTTCCGGCGCGGCTGCGGGGGTGGCTCCGGTGGAGGTGAGCGTGCGCTGATCGGTCGTGGTCATCGGTGCCCTCCTGGATTCCGTCGTGAGCGGCTGGCGAACTGGGGACCAGGAAAGACCGTGCCGTTACGGCATACTCAAGCCGCGGCGGTTGTGGGGTGGATCACGTTCCCGCCGGCGGCTTCCGAACAGCCCGTTCTGCGGCGGGTTCACGGGCCGGTGTACCGCCGCGTGTGCACCGCCGGGCGGCCTTTCCCGCCGGGGCGGTCGCGTTCGGGCCACCGGTCGGGGGCTTCGCGGGATGCCTCTCCGCGCGGGAGCACTTGACTGTGCCGCGACGGCATGGTTTGGACTTGGGTCCGTCGGCGCCGCCGCGCCGACGTCCAGCGGCGGAACGGAGCGGGAGCATCGTGGCGTGGAGCACGCGGGAGATAGCCGAACTCGCGGGCACCAGCCTGCGCGCGGTACGGCACTACCACGAGGTCGGCCTGCTCGAGGAACCGGAGCGCCGCGCCAACGGCTACAAGCGGTACGGCGTGGCCCATCTAGTCCGGCTGCTGCGGATCAAGCGCCTGGTGGATCTCGGGTTCTCGCTGTCCCGGATCGCCGAGATGGGCGCCACCGACGACCATCCGGAGGACGCGTTGCGCACCCTCGACGCCGAACTGGCGGCCACCATCGAACGGTTGCAGCGGGCCAGGGCGGAGCTCGCCCTCATCCTGGACAGGTCGGCGCCGACCGACCTGCCGCCCGAGTTCGCCGCGACCGCTGACACCCCGATGCCCGAGGCGGACCGCTCGTTCGTCACCGTCATGGGCACCCTGCTCGGCCCCCAGGGCATGGAGTCCTACGCCGACTACCTGCAGAACCCGACCATCGGTCCGATCGGCGAGGAGTTCGGGAAGCTGCCCGGCGACGCCGACGAGCGGACCCGCGCCGAGCTGTCCGAGCGCCTGGTGCCCTCGCTGCGGGCGCTGTACCGGCAGCATCCGGGGCTGACCACGCTGCCCGCCGACGCGGCGCGCGGCAAGGAGTTCGTCGGGGAGACGATCGACAGGGCCCTCGTGGACCTCTACAACCCCGCGCAGGTGGACGTCATGCGCCGGGTGAGCAAGCTGCTCGCGGCGACCGGCGGGACGGGCCCGGAGGAGCAGCCGGAGGCACCCGGGTGAAACAGGCCGGGAGCGAGCCGGCCTCTTGGGCCCGGCAGCGGAGAAGGGCCCCGTTCCGGCCGTGACGATCATAGGCTCGAGGGATCGAACGGACAGGAGGATCCATGCCCATCAAGATGCTGTCGATTCCCACCGCGGACGGCCGGGCCGACGCTTTCGCCGCCCTTCCCGACAGTGCCGGACAGCACCCGGGGGTGCTGATGTACGGGGACGCCTTCGGCAACCGGCCCGTGCTGCGCGAACTCGCCCAGGAACTGGCCGGGCACGGGTACTACGTGCTCGTCCCCAACTTCTTTTACCGGAGCGGTCCGGCACCGGTGATCGAACTCCCCGAGCACATCGGGGACGAGGCCCGGGACGAGGCCATCGGCAAGCTGATGCCCCTGATCGAGGCGCACACCGACGAACGGATCGTGCGCGACGCCGAGTCCTACCTGGAGTTCCTCTCCGCGCAGCCGGAGGTCCGCCCCGGACCCGTCGCGGTGACGGGCTACTGCATCGGCGGCCTGCTGGCGATGCGCACGGCCTCGGCCTTGCCCGGCCGGGTGGCCGCCGTCGCCGGGTTCCACGGCCCGGTGGGCGCCGACGAGCCGGACAGCCTGCACCGCCTGCTCTCCAGGATCAGCGCCGAGATCCACCTCGGGCACGCCGAGACCGATCTGACGCCGGAGGCCCTCGGTGAGCTGAACCAGGCCCTGGACGCCGCCGGGGTCCGCTACACCTCGGAGATCTACCCCGGCACGCTGCACGGTTACACGATGTCCGACACCGACGCGTTCAGCCCGGCGGGGCTGCGGCGCCACTGGGACCGGCTGCTGCCTCTCCTCGCCCGCACGCTGGGCGACGGCTGAGACGGCCGAGCGGCCGAGACGGCTGAGGGCCCGGCCGGGGAGGCCGGGGCGGCCGATGTCCGGGGCACGTGGACCACGTCGCGTACACGGGTCCGGACGCCCGGCCGGTGATCTGCGGACACGGGTCCGGAGTAGGGTCGGAGCATGCAGTTCCTGGTGACGACCCGCCGCTACAGCGACCGCTATTCCGAGGAGGAGTTCGCCGCCGTGCTCCCCGAGGAGACCGCGGCGGTACGGAAGTTGTACGCGGACGGGGTACTGCGGCAGATCTGGCTGCGCGGGGACGGACCGGGGGCCTGCTTCCTGCTGGAGGCCGGCTCGCCACAGGAGGCGCAGGCGGCGGTGGACACCCTTCCGCTGGCCCGGAAGGAGATGTCGGAGTTCCGCGTCGTGCCGCTCCGGCCCTACGGCGGCTTCGGACCGAGCTGACCCCGGTCGCGGGCTCGGCCCCCTGGGGAGCGGCTGTGCTGCGGTCCGATGCGGTCGGCAGGGGTCGTTGTCAGTGGGGTGGGGCATGCTTGCGGACATGAGTGCGGATGCGGTCGGGGTTTCCGGTATGGGCGCGGGTGCTTCGGAGTTGGGCCGGATCGAGGGAGCGCTGCGCGCGTCCTGGGGCGCTGACACCTGCTCCCCGGACGATCTGGAGCGTGCGGGCTGGAGTCCGGCGAACCCCGCGTGGGGGCAGTGCGACGTGACGGCACTGGTGGTGCAGGACCTGCTGGGCGGAGAGCTGATGTGCGGGGAGGTGTACGGGGTGCACGGCGGGCGGCAGGGATTCCACTGGTGGAACAGGCTGCCGGACGGCGCCCAGATCGACCTCACCCGCGACCAGTTCCGCGCCGGTCAGGTCGTCATGGAGGGCGTCTCGGTGCCGCGCCCGATGCGGCACTCGCTGCGCAGGGGCGAGGAGTACGCGCTGCTGCGCGGGCGGGTGTGGCAGCGGCTCGGTATCCCCGCGGGGAGCGCGACGGCGGCCCCCACGGTCGGTGCGGGCGGAGGTGCGGCTCCGGATGCGGGCTCCTGCGGCGCGGGGCCCTGGGCCGCCGGGCCCGGGCCTGCGGCCAGGGGCTCGATGGCCTCCTGCCGCGAGCGGCGCGGCGCCGCCTGAGCCGGTTGCGGCCCGAGCCGCCGTGGCCGCCCCGGCCGCGGCGGGGGCGCCCCGTTCAGCTCAGCGGCATCTTGAAGCCGAGGTGCGAGGCCTGGAAGCCCAGGCGCTCGTAGAAGCGGTGCGCCTCGACGCGGGTGGCGTCGGAGGTGAGCTGGACCAGCACGCTCTCCTGGCGCCGGGACTCGGCGACGGCCCACTCGATGAGCCGGGTGCCCAGACCGCTGCCGCGCAGGTCGGTGTGCACCCGTACGGCCTCGATGAGGGAGCGGGTGGAGCCGCGGCGGGACAGTCCCGGGATGATCGTCAGATGCAGGGTGCCGACGGTTCTGCCGTCGATCTCGGCGACGACGAGGTGCTGGTGCGGGTCGGCGTCGACCCGCTCGAACGCGGCGCGGTACGGGGCGAGGTCGGACGGGGTCTCGCGGGTGGCCCCGAGGGCGTCGTCGGCGAGCATGGCGACGATGGCGGGGATGTCCCCGGTCCGTGCCCGCCGGATGGTGAGCTCCGCTGCGGGCGTTTCGGCCGGGGTTCCCGCACCGCCGGAAGTCGTGGTCATCCTCCGCACTCTACGCCCCGTGCCCGCAGGCCGGGCCAGGCGGTCACTCCGCGGTTCGGCCGGGGGCGAGGGCGCGGACGGCGGCGGCGGCCAGGGGGGGCGAGTTCGGGCCGGGCCTCGGCCGCGGCCAGCGCCTTCCTGAGCGCGGTGCTCCCCGCTCATGCCCCCGGCGGACCGTCAGCCCCCGGCGGGCCGTCAGCCGACGCCCTGCCGTCCGGAGGCCGCGGTCGCTGACCGGTCTCCCCGTCCCGACGCCGCTGACCGGCCCCACCGATCGGCGCTGGGTGACCGGGCCCGGCCTCCGGACCCCGGTGCCTCGGTCTGCGGGTCCGGGGCCGCAGACCGGCGCTGGCTCACCGGGGCGCCGCGGCGGCCCCGCCTGGTCCGCCCCCAGGGCTTCAGCACCGAGATGACGGTCATGAACGTGTAGGCGCTGAGCGAGACGAGCGGCGGGATCACCAGCTCGTACGGCAGGACCGGGCGCCCCGCGGCCACGTCGGCGACCGTGCTGTCGATCCGCGTCCGGAAGAGGAGCACGCTCGCCAGGGTGGCGGCCAGCGTGAGCCAGAACTTGATCCACACCCACCAGTACCGCGCCAGCCCCCAGCGGGTGCCCACCGACAGCAGCACGCCGCTCGCCAGGGTGACCAGCGCGAGCGGGGCCAGCAGCCAGTCGGCGAAGACCTTCATCGAGCGGTAGGACGCCTCGGCCGCCGGTCCCGACCCGGTGAGGGCCGCGGTGAGGCCGAGGGCGAGCAGGCACAGCGTCATGCCGAGCCAGCCGGCCGAGGAGCAGACGTGGAGCACGAGAGTGCCTCTGCGGGCACGCCGGGACAGTTGCCGCATGCCCTCGACTGTGCCGCTGTCCGGCGTCCGGGGCGTCCGACAGCGGGAGTATCGAGGGCTACTCGGCTCCGAGTACGCGGCGTCGCGCGGCCTGCTCGTTGCCCGGCGGCGGCCCGTACGGCACCCGGCGTCCGTGCCCCGGCCCGGGACCCTGCCCGCCCCGCGCCCGTACGATCGCCGGTATGCATCCGGCTCAGCATCCGAATCCGCGACCGACGCCGGGAGAACGCCGCCCCCGGCTCCATCTCTTCGACCTCGACGGCACTCTGCTGTACGGTTCGGCGGCCTCCGTGGAGATATCCCGGCAGCTCGGGGTCGACGCCGAGATCCGGGAGCTCGAACGGGCTTTTGCGGAACGGAAACTGACACCGCCGGAGTTCGCCCTCCGGGCGTGTGCGCTGTGGTCGGCGCTCGACGACGAGATCGTGTCCGCGGCCTTCTCGGCCGCGCCGTGGCTGACGGGCATCCGGGAGGTGTGGGCCGGGCTCAGGGCGGAGGATGAGCGCTGCGCCGTGATTTCCCTCTCGCCGGATTTCTTTGTGCGGAGACTACAGGATTGGGGGGCCGAGGTTACCCACGGTTCGCGGTGGCCGGAGGTTCCGCGCGCAATTCCGAACGGAAGTACGAAGTATCCGGCGCATCCCCTCGATCCCGCCGGGATTCTTTCGCCCTCGTCGAAGGTGAAGATCGCGGAGGAGCTCTGCGCCCAATTCGGGCTCGGGTTGGCGGACTGCGTGGCGTACGGGGACTCCCTCTCCGATGCGGAGCTGTTCGCCGCCGTGCCGGTCTCCGTGGCGGTGAACGCCGACCACCATGTTCGCTCGCTCGCCTCCCACCACTACACCGGAAGTGATCTCCGGGAGGCCCACGGACTCGTCTCCACGGCACGGTAATTCCTGCGCGGGTTCCGAATGGCGGAATTCGCGGGAACCGCGAACGGGGGTTGTGGCGTGAAGGCTTCACGGTATGGTCGGTCCCTCCCGCATCGTGCGGTAAGGAGTGCAAAGTGTCCTGAGCACGGTGTTCACAGGGGGCGGTTCACCGGAACTTTCGGAACACGGATGTGCACAGAACGTCCGGAAGAGGTACGAGGCGAGGCGAGCATGACCACCATGTCGGGCAGCGACGGTGCGTCCGCCGGTGGCAGCGGCGGACGGGGATGGTTCACCCCGGCGTCCGATGCCGCGACCGCGGAGCGCCCCGCGCCAGGCGGACCTGACGCGGTACCGTCCCAGCAGACCGCGGGGACGGCCGCACCGGAACCGGAACACGAACCGGAACCCGAACACGCGCACGAGCCGGAGGCGGTTCCCGAACCCGGCGCTGCGGCCCCGGCGGCCGCCACCGGGCGGACGGCGCCTGCGGCGCCCGGCGTTCCCGCGGAGCCCGCGGGTGACCAGCTCGGCGACCCCGAACTGATCGGGGCCTCCATGGCGGAGCTGGAACGTTCCGCCGACTCGGCGACCGCCTACTTCTACGCGCTGCTGTTCGTCCAGTACCCGCACCTGCGCGAGATGTTCCCGGCCGCCATGGACGGCCAGCGCGACCGGCTCTTCCGCGCGCTGCTGACGGCCGTACGCCTCTTCGACGACGGCAAGCTGCTCGGCGAGTACCTCGCCGGCCTGGGCCGGGGCCACCGCAAGTACGGCACCCTGCCCGCCCACTACCCGGCCGTCGGCGAGTGCCTGATGGCCGCCATCGCGCGCTACGCACCCGACACCTGGGGTCCGCGCACCGAGGCGGCCTGGGTGCGCGCCTACACCGCGATCTCCCAGACGATGATCGACGCGGCGGCCGAGGACGAGCGCCGGGCGCCCGCCTGGTGGGACGCGGAGATCGTCTCGCACGAACTGCGCACCTCGGAGATCGCCGTGATCACGGTGCGTCCCGACCAGCCGTACCCGTTCCGCGCCGGGCAGTACACCAGCCTGGAGACGCCCTGGTGGCCCCGGGTGTGGCGGCACTACTCGTTCGCGTCCGCGCCCCGTCCCGACGGCCTGCTGACCTTCCACGTGAAGTCCGTGCCCGCCGGTTGGGTCTCCACGGCACTGGTGCAGCGCGCCCGCCCCGGCGACGTGCTGCGGCTCGGCCCGCCCGCGGGCTCGATGCTCGTCGACCACGAGGCCGACAGCGGGCTGCTCTGCCTGGGCGGCGGGACCGGTATCGCCCCCATCAAGGCGCTGGTCGAGGACGTGGTCAGCCGGGGAAGGGCGCGCCCGGTCGAGGTCTTCTACGGAGCCCGCACCGACCACGACCTCTACGACCTGGAGACGATGCTGCGCCTCCAGGACCGCCACCGGTGGCTGTCGGTGCGCCCCGTCGTCGCGGCGGGCGCGGCCTCGGCCGCCGAGGCGCTCGCGGGCGAGCTCCCGGACGCGGTACGCAGATACGGCCCCTGGCCCGCATACGACGGATACCTCTCCGGGCCGCCCGGAATGATCAGGACCGGGGTCGAGACGTTGCGCGGGCTCGGGATCCCGACGCACCGAATACGGCACGATTCCCTCGACGAACTGGTCGTACAGGGGGCGTAGGTGGTGGGGTGTTCGGATCGCGGCTGCTGCCGGAGCCGGTCACCCGGGGCGGGTGGTCCGGGGCCGGTTGCGGGGCAGCCGTCCGGTCGGCCGGTCGAGGAAAGGGACGAGTGGCGGCGTTGAGTGACGCGAACGGATACGGCGACGGTTCCACGGAGCATGCGGCGGGCGCGGGCCCCGGAGCCGACCAGCACCCCGGCCCGCCGCGGCGGCTGCCCGGCAGCGACGGGGAGCACGCGCTGCAGCAGCGGATCGGTTCGCAGGAGCGCGCCGGGCGGTTCTACCAGGACCAGGTGCTCGACCACCTCAACGAGCGGATGCGGGAGTTCACCCAGCAGCAGGAGATGTTCTTCCTCGCCACGTCCGACAGCCGCGGCGAGTGCGACAACAGCTTCCGCGCCGGGCCGCCCGGGTTCCTGCGCGTGCTGGACGAGCGGACACTGGTGTTTCCCGAGTACCGAGGCAACGGCGTCCACGCCAGCCTCGGCAACATCGGGGAGAACCCGCATGTGGGCCTGCTCCTCGTCGACTTCCTCCGCGCCCGGATCGGCCTGCACATCAACGGCCGTGCCGTGGTGCTGGACGACGCGGAACTGCGCCCCTCGGTACCGGACCTGCCACAGGACCCGGTACCCGGTCGGCGGGCCCTGTTGTGGGTGCGGGTCGAGGTGGAGGAGGCGTACATACATTGCGCCAAGCACATCCCCCACCTCCAGAAGGCCCCGCGCCGCGCGGCGCGCGAATGGGGCACCGACGACTACAAGCGCAAGGGCGGCGACTTCTTCGGAGCCGCCCGGGACGCCCGGGAGGGCCGGCGCGAGGTGACCGCCTCCGCGGAATCCCCGTCGCCGGGGCCGGTTCCCACGGCACCGCCGGTTCCCACGGCCTCACCCGCGTCGGTCTCCCAGCCCGCGTCGGCCTCCCCGCCCGCCTCGGCCTCCATCCCTGCGTCGGGACTCCCGGCCCCCGCCCCGGCCGTACCCGCCGTCCCGCCGGTGCCGCCGTCCGGCGGTTCGGCGCCGCTGTCCCCGCAGGCACCAACCGCCCCGGCGTCCCCGGCACCCGGTACCGGACCCACCGCCGTACCGGAGGACGCGGCCGCACGGGCGGCCGCCCTCCCGCCGCTGCCGCGGCGGCGAGAGGGCGCCGCCGCGGCGGCGCCGGCCGCGTCCTCCGCGTCCTCCGCGTCCTCCGCGTCCTCCGCGGTCTCGGCCGCCATCTCGGCCCGCTCGGGGAGCGCCGGGTCCGCCGAGCACGCCCGGGACGTCTCCGCCTGGCGGCTGGAGGCCGAGCGGGCGCTGGCGGAGGCGCAGCGGCGCGGCCGCCAGGAAGCGGAGCCGAGCGAACCACGGGAACCCGCGGCCTTCCAGGGCTGGTTCGGCTAGCGTGCGCACGCGGGCGGCGCCCCGGCGGGTCCGGGCGGCGCCCCGGCGTCGGTCAGCGGAGGTCGGGTGCGAGCAGCGCCTGGACCCCTTCGATGTTCGCGGCGAGATAGGCCCGCAGTCTCGGCGGGACGACCTCCACGGAGTTCAGGCCCTCCGGGGTGAAGGGGAGCCGTACGATCTCGTACTCTCCTTGCGGCTCCTCCACTTCGGGTCCGTGCCGTAGGCGCGGGTCGAGTGAGACGAGCCGGCACACGAAGAAGTGCTGTACCTTCACTCCACCCGGTGTCTCCACAGGGTCACTCACCGTGTCGACGAAGGCGGGCACCACATCGGTGATCGCCGCGCCCAGTTCCTCGGCCACCTCGCGGTGCAGGGCGTCCTCGACGGTGCGGTCCACGCCGGGCTCGACGCCGCCTCCCGGGGTGATCCAGTACGGCTCCTGGCCGGGCTTGGTGCGTTTGATGAGGATCAGTCCCACGGCGGGCGCCGGACCCTCCCCGGTGGCGAGGAGGATGGCGCGGGCAGTCCGCTTGACCACGGGGCGTTCGACGAACATGCAGGAGATTTGGCCCGCATCACGGCGCGTCAAACCCTCCGTTTTCCTCACTGTGCGTGTTGGATCGGAACATCACGCAATAGGTCCATATCCATAAGTGATTGGACACTGACGCTAAGTCAACTACTCTTGTCGTCCGCGCCGCCGCGCGCGTCGAGCCGGGCGGTTCGTGGCAGGAGGGGGGAGCCACGAACCGCCCTCGCGGCTCCCGCCCCCGCTCTACCGGTGCACGGGCCTCACGGGGCCATCGGCAGATACACCCGGTTGCCCGCCTCTGCGAACTCGCGGGACTTCTCCGCCATCCCGGCCTCGACCTCCTCCATCGTCGCGCCGTGCCGCTCGCGGATCTCCTGGGAGATCTTCATGCTGCAGAACTTCGGGCCGCACATGGAGCAGAAGTGCGCGGTCTTGGCCGGTTCGGCCGGCAGCGTCTCGTCGTGGAACGAGCGGGCCGTGTCCGGGTCGAGCGCCAGATTGAACTGGTCCTCCCAGCGGAACTCGAACCGGGCGTCCGAGAGCGCGTCGTCCCAGTCCTGCGCCCCCGGGTGGCCCTTGGCCACGTCCGCGGCATGGGCGGCGATCTTGTAGGTGATCACGCCCGTCTTGACGTCGTCCCGGTCCGGCAGCCCCAGGTGCTCCTTGGGCGTGACGTAGCAGAGCATCGCGGTGCCCCACCAGCCGATCATCGCCGCGCCGATGCCGCTGGTGATGTGGTCGTAGGCGGGCGCGATGTCCGTCGTCAGCGGACCCAGCGTGTAGAACGGGGCCTCCTCGCAGACCTCCTGCTGGCGGTCCACATTCTCCTTGATCTTGTGCATCGGCACATGGCCGGGGCCCTCGATCATGGTCTGTACGTCGTGCGCCTTGGCGATCCGGTTGAGCTCGCCCAGCGTGTCCAACTCGGCCATCTGCGCCGTGTCGTTGGCGTCCGCGATCGACCCCGGCCGCAGCCCGTCGCCGAGCGAGAACGTCACGTCGTAGGAGCGCAGGATCTCGCACAGTTCGCTGAAGTGCTCGTACAGGAAGCTCTCCCGGTGGTGCGCCAGACACCACGCTGCCATGATCGAGCCGCCGCGGGAGACGATGCCGGTCTTGCGGCGCGCCGTCAGCGGGACATAGCGCAGCAGCACCCCGGCGTGCACCGTCATGTAGTCGACGCCCTGCTCGCACTGCTCGACGACGGTGTCCTTGTAGACCTCCCAGGACAGCTCCTCGGCCTTGCCGTCCACCTTCTCCAGCGCCTGGTACAGCGGCACCGTGCCGATGGGGACGGGGGAGTTGCGCAGCACCCACTCGCGGGTGGTGTGGATGTTGCGGCCGGTCGAGAGGTCCATGACGGTGTCGGTGCCCCACCGGGTCGCCCACGTCATCTTCTCCACCTCCTCCTCGATGGAGGAGGTGACGGCGGAGTTGCCGATGTTGGCGTTCACCTTCACCAGGAAGTTCTTCCCGATGATCATCGGTTCGGTCTCCGGGTGGTTCACGTTGGCGGGCAGTACGGCCCGCCCCGCGGCGATCTCGTCCCGGACGAACTCGGGGCCGCGGTTCTCGCGGAGTGCGACGTACTCCATCTCCGCGGTGATCTCGCCCCGCTTCGCGTAGCCGAGCTGGGTGACGGCCGCGCCGTCCCGGCCGCGGCGCGGCTGGCGCGGGCGGCCCGGGAAGACGGCGTCGAGCCCCGCCAGATCGTCGGCGCCGCCGCGGACGACTCCGCCGCGCGGGCTGGTGTGCTTGCGGCCGTCGTCCTCGGGCCGCAGTTCACGGCCCGCGTACTCCTCGGTGTCCCCCCTCTGGATGATCCAGTTCTCGCGCAGCGGCGCCAGGCCGCGGCGCACATCGGTGTCGATCTCGGGGTCGGTGTACGGCCCGGACGTGTCATAGAGCGTCACGTCCCGGCCGTTGGTGAGGTGCACCCGTCGGACGGGGACCCGGATGTCCGGGCGCGACCCCTGCAGATATCCCTTGTGCGAGCCGAGCGCTTTCCCGGCCGCTTCGGCGTTCTCGGCCGCTTCGGCGTTCTCGGCGCGCGCGTGTGCATCCTGCGTGGTCATGAGACCCACTCCCTACGCCGGCATTACCCGGTAACAGGTTCGGCGGTCGGCGCAGCCGGTTCCGTGGTCCCTTCCACGGAGGTCAGCGCCCTCTCAGCCCCGTGCTCGGAGCTCCCGCGATGTGCAAAGGCGCCTCTACGCTAACGGCACACGGCCCGGACTGAACACCCCGCCCGGCCGTTCTTGCGATGATCGGGCGGTGACCCACACCGACCCCGCCGTCCCCGCACCCGAACCCGGCCGTGCCCACGGGCACGGTCCCGGACCCGGCCATGCGCCCGCCCATGACCACGGGCCCAGCCACGGCCGGGGCCACGGGCAGAGCCACGGCCACGGGCACAGTCACGGCCACGGGCCCGCCGAGCCGGTCTCCCGCCGGCTGCGGAAGGTCATCGCGGCGGTGCTGGTGCCGTTCGCGGCGGCCGTGCTGGCCGGGCTGGTGGTGCTGTGGCCAGGGGGCGTTCCGGGACACCAGCACGACCATTCCGGGGTCGGCTTCGACCGGCCCACCTTCACCGCCAAGGTCGTGGAACTGGCCGAGGTGGACTGCGGCAAGGCCAACGTCCGGCAGCCGTCCGGCTCCTCCGGCGGCGGTTCCTCCGGGCCGGGCGGCGGGGAACAGGGCGGCGAGGGCGGGGCGCACGAGCCGTGCCGGAAGGCCACCGTCGAGATCACCGAGGGCAAGGACAAGGGGCACACCTTCACCGAGGTCGTCCCGCCCGACGCCACCCGCAGCTACTCCGTGGGGCAGGGCGTCGTCGTCGCCTACGCCGCGAAGGCGCCGCGCGATCTCCAGTACAGCGTCGTCGACACCGCCCGCGATCTGCCGATGGTGCTGCTGGCCGGCCTCTTCGCCCTCGTGGTGGTACTCGTGGGGCGGCTGCGCGGAGTGCTGGCGCTGGTGGGACTGGTCATCAGCTTCGCCGTGCTGACGCTGTTCATCCTGCCCGCGATACTGCAGGGTTCCAATCCGCTGGTGGTCGCGGTGGTCGGCGGGAGCGCCATCATGCTGGCCACGCTGTATCTGTGCCACGGCCTGTCGGCCCGCACCTCGGTCGCGGTGCTGGGCACCCTGGTGTCGCTGCTGCTGATCGGGCTGCTGGGCTCGCTGTTCATCGGCTGGGCCGGACTGACCGGCAACACCGACGACCAGACCGGTCTGGTGCACGGGCTCTACCCCGGTATCGAGATCCGGGGGCTGCTGCTGGCGGGGGTGCTGATCGGCTCGCTCGGCGTACTCGACGACGTGACGGTCACCCAGACCTCGGCCGTCTGGGAACTCAAGGACGCCGACCCCGGGGCCGGTCGGCGCCGGATCTACCGGGCCGCCATGCGGATCGGCCGCGATCACATCGCGTCCGTCGTCAACACCCTGGTGCTGGCCTACGCGGGAGCGGCGCTGCCGCTGCTGCTGCTGTTCTCGATCGCGCGCAGCGACGTGACGATGGTAGCCACGAGCGAGGTGGTCGCCGAAGAGATCATCCGCACGCTGGTCGGCTCCATCGGCCTCGTCGCGTCGGTGCCGGTAACGACGCTGCTGGCCGTGCTCGTCGTCTCGGCGGACCGCAGGCGGCCCGAGGCGGCGGAAGCGGCCGGCCGTGCCGCCGGGGACGCGCCTCCGGGCGTACCCGCACCGGCGTCCGGCGTCCCGGTGTCCGGCGGCCGCCCCGCACCGGCCCGCGGCGCCGGGGTCACCGGCGGCCGGGGGAGGCGGCGGAAGCCGAAGTGAGCCGGGGCCAGGTACCGCGCCCCGCGCTCCGACCGTGAACCCGGACCCGGACCCGGGTCAGGGTCCGGACCCGGCGGCGGCTCCGCGGCACTCGCGTGGTGCCGGCGCCGTGGGCCCACCGCGGGCCGTCGCCACCCACCGCGGGGTGCGCCCGGTGCGGGCGGGGTTCACCAGCCGCTGCCCGAGGAGCCGCCGCCCTTGAAGTGGCGGACGAGGTAGACGACACCGCCGACCAGGGCGACGAAGATCAGCACCTTGAACAGCAGGCCGATCAGGAAGCCCACCAGGCTGGCGATCAGGCCGCCGAAGACGACCAGCGCGATCACCGGTATGACGATCCACGTGACCCACCACGGCAGGCCGGCAAGGGTGCCTTTCGCGTCCATGACTGTCTGCTCCGTCTCTGAGAGTTGGCGAGGGCTCTTCGCACCCTCTGCCCTCGATGCTAGAGCGGTCGGTGGGCCGATGGGCCGCTGCGGGCCCCTGTCCTCCCCTGAATCCGACCCTGAGTCGACCCTGAAGAACCGGCTCGGCCTTCGAGAGCCGGCTTCGGCCTCAGAGCCGGCGCGCCCCGGCAGCACCGGCTCGGCCCGCCCGCGGGGCCGCTCAGCTCTCGGGAGGCGAGAAGACCACCAGGACCCGCAGGTCCTCCGAGATGTGGTGGAACTTGTGCGTCACCCCGGCCGGTACATAGACCACGCTGCCGCGCGCCACCTGCGTCGTCTCGTCCCCGACGGTGATCGAGCCGCGGCCGCTGACGACGAAGTACACCTCGTCCTGGGCGTGCGGCTGCTGCCGGTCGACGGCACCCGCGTCCAGCGCGTACAGGCCGGCCGACATGTTGCGCTCGTGCAGGAACCGGAGGTACGCGCCGTCGTTCACGGCGCGTTCCGCCTCCAGCTCCTCCAGCCGGAATGCCTTCACCGCTGTCCCCTCTCCCTGGCCCGGCAGCTGTTCTGCGACGATCTGAGTATGAACTTCCTCATCAAGACGCTGGCCAACGCGGCGGCTCTGGCCGTGGCGACCTGGCTGCTCAGCGATATCGAGCTGACCGGTGGTTCCTCAGGTGAGAAGGCGCTGACGCTGCTCGTCGTCGCCCTGATCTTCGGCGTCGTCAACGTCGTGGTCAAGCCGCTCGTGAAGCTGCTCTCGCTGCCGCTGCTGGTGCTCACACTCGGGCTGTTCACGCTGGTGATCAACGCGCTGATGCTCATGCTGACCTCCTGGGTCGCGGACAAGCTCGACGTGAGCTTCCACGTGGACGGGTTCGGCACCGCGTTCCTCGGCGGCCTGATCATCTCGGTCGTCTCCTGGGCGCTGAACATGGCGCTGGACCGGGACTGACGGGATGTACCGCGTCTGCTTCGTCTGCACCGGCAACATCTGCCGCTCCCCCATGGCCGAGGCCGTCTTCCGCGCCCGGGTGCGGGAGGCGGGGCTGGACGGTCTGGTCGAGACCGGCAGCGCGGGCACCGGGAGCTGGCACCTCGGTGACGCCGCCGACCCCCGCACGAGCGACGTGCTGGAGGCCGCCGGGTATCCCCTCAGCCACACGGCGCGGCTGTTCGAACCGGACTGGTTCGACCGGCACGATCTCGTCGTCGCCCTCGACGAGGGGCACGCCGCGGAGCTGCGGGCGATGGCCCGCAACCCGGCCGAGGCCGCCACGGTGCGGCTGCTGCGCTCCTACGACCCGGACAGCGGTCCGGACGGGCTGAGCGTGCCCGACCCCTACTACGGAGGCGCACACGGCTTCGCCCGGTGCCTGGCGATGGTGGAGGCCGCCGTCCCCGGGCTGCTGTCGGAGGTCGCCGCCGCCGTCGGGGCCCGGGAGGCGGGTTGACGGCCGCGGCGGGCGCGGGCGGCGGGAGCGCCGCCCCGCCACCTCCGCGCCCGGTGGCCCGTACGGCCGAGCTGCTGGGCCGCCGGGCCGACCGGGCCGTCCCCGTCGGCGGCGGCTCGATCTGCGACGCCTACCAGGTGGTGCTCGCCCCGCGCGGCGAGCACCCGGCCCCGGACGACAGGGGGCACGGGAGCGCCCCCCGGGAACCCGCGGGCGCCCCTCCCCAGGCCGCCGATGCCACCCCCGCCGACTCCGCCACCACCGTCTTCGCCAAGGCGCTGGATGTCGCCCCCGCCGACTTCTTCGCCGCAGAGGCCGCCGGGCTGGCCCGGCTGCGCGCCACCGGGACCGTCCCGGTGCCGGAGGTGTACGCCGCCGAGCGGGACGTGCTCGTCCTGCAGTGGATCGAGCCGGGGGCGCCCGACCGGGCGGCGGCGGAGCGGCTGGGCCGGGGGCTCGCGGCGCTGCACGGGACGGCGGCGCCGTCCTGGGGTACTCCCGGGCAGCCCTGCTACCTCGGGCCGCTGCCGCTGACCTCGCCTCCCCGGCCCACCGCTGATCCGGCCGCCTGGCCCGGCTTCCACGCCGAGCACCGGCTGCTGCCGCTGCTGCGCGCCGCCGTGGACAGTGGCCGGATCGGCCCGCGGGAAGCGCGGGACGTCGAGCGGGTGTGCGACCGGCTCGACGACGAGGCGGTGGCGGGACCTCCGCAGCCGCCCGCCGTCATCCACGGCGACCTGTGGTCCGGCAACGTCCACTGGACGGCGGACGGCCGGGCCGTGCTGATCGACCCGGCGGCCCAGGGCGGCCATCCGGAGACGGACCTGGCGATGCTCGAACTGTTCGGCTGCCCCGAACTGCCGGTGCTGCTCGCCGCGTACGAGGAGGTCCGTCCACTGCCCGGCCGCCGGTCCCGGGTCCCGCTGCACCAACTCCAGCACCTCCTGGTCCATGCCGTGCTCTTCGGCGGCGGATACGGTGCTGAGAGCGGCGCGGCGGCCCGCGCGGCGCTCGGCTGACCCCGCCCGGTGCGGGCGCTGCCCGCCGGCCGCCGACCGCTCCGGGCGGGAACCGACCGCGGCCCGCCGTGTCGCGCGACAGAGAGGCAGCCATGACCGCTCCGGACGATCCGCCCTTCACCGGCCCGCATCTCGACTACGGCCCGGCGAACGACGCCGACGGCACCCGGGTGGTCCGCGCCGGACTGCCCGCCGAGGAGCCGTACGAGCCGCCCCTGCCGGGGCCGGTCTTCGCCGCCCACTACCACCTGCCCGGCGAGGTGGAGGGCGCACCGTACGCCTACGGACGGGACGCCAACCCCACCTGGACCCATCTGGAACAGGCGCTCGCCGAACTGGAGGCCCCCGGCGACCCGGACGCCGAGGTGGTCGTCTTCTCGTCCGGCATGGGTGCGATCTCCGCGGTGCTGCTCTCGCAGCTCCGTCCGGGCCGGACGGTGGTGCTGCCCTCGGACGGCTACAACCTGCTGTCCGCGCTCCACGAGCGGCTGGAGAACTTCGGTGTCCAGGTGCGCACCGCTCCCACCGGCGGCGACGGGCAGCTCGCCGAACTGGAGGGGGCCGATCTGCTGTGGCTGGAGACGCCCTCCAACCCGGGGCTGGACGTGTGCGACATCCGCAAGCTGGCCGCGGCCGCACGCGAGGGCGGTGCGCTGGTGGCCGTGGACAACACCCTCGCCACCCCCCTCGGCCAGCGCCCCCTGCTGCTGGGCGCCGACATCTCGGTGGCCAGCGGCACCAAGGCGCTCACCGGGCACGGGGACGTGCTCCTGGGCTATGTGGCCACCCGCAACCCGGACATCGCGGCGGCGGTACGCGGCTGGCGCAAGACGGTCGGCGCGATCCCGGGGCCGATGGAGGCGTGGCTGGCGCACCGGTCGCTGGCGACCCTCGACGTCCGCACCCAGCGCCAGGCCGGCAACGCGCTGGCCGTGGCCGAGGCGCTGGCCGTCCGGCCCGAGGTGCGGGACGTGCGTCACCCGGGGCTGCCGCAGGACCCCTCGCACCAGCTGGCCGCCCGGCAGATGAGCCGCTACGGCTGCGTCGTCTCCTTCACCCTGTCCGACCAGGCGTTCGCCAACCGCTTCCTGGGCCGGCTGCGCCTGGTGAACGACGCCACCAGCTTCGGCGGGGTCCGCTCCACGGCCGAGCGCCGGGGCCGCTGGGGCGGGGACGCGGTCCCGGAGGGCTTCGTTCGGCTGTCGGTCGGGGTGGAGGACAGCGTCGACCTGGTGACGGACATCCGGCGGGCCCTGGACCAGGCGGGCTGAACGGCCGTCCGCCGCCGCTCCCGCCGCTGCCGCGGCCCGGCCCTGGGCCGGGCGCGTCGACAGGTCGCGGGAGCGGCGGCGGGCCCGACCGGTCGCGGCGGGCACGGCCTGGCCCGGGGCCGGTCGGTCGCGCCCCGCCGGTCCGTGTCCGGTCGTGGCCGGTCATGGTCGACCGTGTCCGGGCTGAGCCCGGCCGTGGCCGGGCCGGGTTCAGCCCGAGGTCTCCGGGCCGCCGTACTCGGGGCTGGAGTAGTCCGGGCTGCTGAAGCGCGGCCGGGAGTACTTCTCGTCCGACTCCGCGGAGGTCCGGCTGGAGAACCCGGGGTGCGAGTAGCCGAGCGGACTGCCGGGCTGCTGCGGCACGTAGGCGGCCGGAGCCTGCCGCGGACCGTCCGGATCGGCCAGCGCCTCGCGCAGAAACGGCACGATGCCCCGCTCCAGCAGCGCCTCCCGCCAGGCGGAGCGGGCCAGCGCCACCTCCTCGGACAGCTGGCTGCCACCCGGATCGGCGCCGGTCCCGCCGCCGCCCGCCCGGATCGAACTGGCACCGTTGCGCAGTGCCGCGAGCAGCAGACCGGCCATGGCCACCAGGATCCCGGCCGCGGCGAAGGCCGCGAACACCCAGCCGGCGCTGCGGATCGGACCGGCCACGGCGGGCTCCGGGGAGAGCATCCGCAGCGCGTAGCCCAGCAGCAGGAAGATGACGGCGGCGGTGGCCGCCAGCACGGGGGCGAGGACGGAGACGACCGCCATCAGCCCGGCGCCGGATGTCTCGGCGAGGCTCTCGCCGCCCATCGCGCCCACCAGCCGCTCCCCGACGCTGCCGGCGCCCTGGCCGGGGTCGCGCATCTCGGCGGCGCCGTCGGAGCCGCCCTGCGCGGGGCCGCCCGAGACGGGGGCGCCCGCGACGGAGGGGGCGTTCTCCGGGCGGCGCAGCTCCTCGCGGAGCCGGACGAACTGCTGGTACTCCGCCTCGGCGCAGGCGGCTATCGCGGTGGCGGCGCTGAGCGCCATCGTGCGCAACTGCTCGGCGTTCAGCCGTTGGCCGATCGCCGCCAGGTCGGGGCGTCGGTGAGCGGTTCGCAGTGCCTCGTCGAGGACCCGCTCGAACTCGGGCCGGTCCTCGCGCAGCAGGTGCGGAGCGCTGTTCATGTGCATCCCCCGATGCTCCGTAGGGCCCAGGCGGCCGGTCGAGGGCGGGGCAGGTCAGCAGGCGGACAACTCGGGACGGCAAGCCCTGATGGTAGAGCTGTTCCCGCGTCGCGTGACAGACACTTTCCAGAATTGACCCGCTACAGCGACGCCCCCCAGCCGATCACTTCTGGAAAAAACCTGCCCGGATATCCGCGCGTGAATCAGCAGGGGTGTGGAACCCCGCTCCGCGCGCCCCGTCGATCCGGCCCCCGCGCCCCCGGCGGGGGACCGGACGGACGGGGACCGGTTCACTGCACCAGCGGGAGCTGGGCGATGAGCAGCTTGCCGGCCATGGTGACGCCGCCGTCCATGGCGACGGCCAGCCCGTCGGCGTACACGTGCGGTCCGGTGACGTCCGGCGCGCTCTCGCCGTCCTCGCTGTCGACCTCGCCCAGCAGATACGGGATCGGGCTGTGTCCGTGCACGATCCGGGTGCCGCCGAAGGTGTCCAGCAGTTCCCGCACGGCCGCCGGCCCGGCGGTCTCCTCGCGGAAGGCGAACCGCTTGGTGAACTTGCGGAACAGTTCCCAGGTCTCCTCGGCGTCGTTGCGCTGGAGGGCCTCGGTGATCGCGTCGTTGACGGCCTCGATGGTGTCGCCGTAGTCGAGGTAGCAGCTCGCGTCGGAGTGCACCAGCAGATGGCTGTCGGCCAGCGCGATGGCGTCCAGCCGGGACATCCACTGCAGGTGGTGATCGGCGAGCCGCTCCATGTCGCTGCGCTGGCCGCCGTTGAGCAGCCATGCCGCCTGGAACGAGGCCGTGCCGGCACCGGAGTTGACTGGCGTGTCCCCGAACCGCTTCGCGCCGAGCAGCAGCAGTTCGTGGTTGCCCATCAGCGCCTTGCAGTAGCCGCCGACGGCCGCGGCCTCCGCGGAGAGCTGCATGACCAGCTCGATGACGCCGATGCCGTCCGGACCGCGGTCGGTGAAGTCGCCCAGGAACCACAGCCGGGCGTTGCCCGCGATCCAGTGGCCGTCCGCGTCGATGATGCCGAACTGGCGCAGTGCGGTGCGCAGTTCGTCGAGGTAGCCGTGCACGTCCCCGACGACGTAGAGCGGGCCGTCCCCGTCGTTGACCGCGCCGGCCGGAACGGGCACGTCCACCATCGTCGGCTCCGGGCCACCGGACGCCGCGACGGCGGTCCCCAGGACGGGCAGATCCCGTTCGGTCGGTGTGTACTCCTCGGGCATCCCGGCACTGCCGCCCGCCGTCGTCCCGGTGGCCGCGGCCCCGATTCCGGCAGCCGTGGCCGCCGCCGGAGCCGACGGCGCGGGTCCGTCCGGTACGGGTCCCTCCGGTACCTGTCCGCCGGGAGCGGCGCCGCCGGGCGCGGGGCCCGCGGGGGCCGCTCCGTCCGCCGCCGGAACGCCCGCCGGCCGGCCGCCCGCCGCGGCGCGCGGCGCTGCCGGGGCCATCGGCGCGCGGGGATCCGTGCGCGCTGCGTCCGCCGCCCCGGCCGCCCGCGGATCGCGCGGTCCCCCGGACCCGTCGGACCGGGGAACAGCGGACAGTGTCTGGGCGGTCCCCTCGCCGTGTGTTGTCTCCCCGCCGTGCCATACGTCGGGTCCCTGACCGGCCCCCTGAGTCATCGACCCCTCCACCATCGCGCCGCCGCCGTGCACCGCAGGACCTCCCCCTTCCGTGGGCCCCATCCGCTGGTCTGTCGGCCGGGGTTTCGCCCCAGGCCGGGAGCCGGTCCCGGTGTCGTCCTCCCCCGGCTTCGGCCGGGTGCACCCAATCATAGGAACGCTGGTCGCGGCTTGTGACGCACCTGGGGGCGCGCATTTGACGAGGTGGCCGGGCCGAGGGGGAATTCCTCCTGAATTCTCCGCTGTCGTACCCTACGGAATCCGGCACCGGATACTCCCGGAGACCCGCCCGGCCGCGCCGCCCGGCCGCACAACGCTCCGCGCCCGGCCGTACCAGGCCCCGCGCCCCCGGCCGTTCGGGTTCCGCGCCGGAGTCCGAACGGCCGGGGACGTGCTCAGTCGGCCGCGGGCGTACGGGGGGCGCTGACCGTCGCGCGGGCGCTGCCGCGACGGGAGGACGCGCGGACGATCAGTTCGGTCGGCATCACCCGCTGGACGGGGCGGGCCGGAGCGAGGCCCTCGATGGCGTCGATCAGCAGCTGGACGACGGTGTTGCCGATCCGTCGGGGCTTCAGGGACAGGGTGGTGACGGAGGGCGCCGTGGTGGCGTAGGCGGGGGACTCGCTGCAGCACACCAGCAGCAGGTCCTCCGGTACCCGCAGTCCGTAGCGGCGGGCCGCGGCCAGCAGGTCGGTGCCGTTGGGGTCGAAGAGTCCGTACACGGCGTCCGGGCGGTCCGGTCTGGCGAGCAGCCGGTCGGCGGCGACGGCTCCGGCGCACGGGTCGTGCGCGGGGTAGCGCTCGTAGACCGGTTCCTGGCCGACCCGCTCGCACCAGTCCAGGTACGCGGTGGTCGACAGCCGGGTGTAGGTGTCGGTGCTGGTGCCGGTCAGCAGTCCGATGCGACGGGCGCCGGATTCGGCGAGGTGGTCGAGGATGTCCCGGACAGCCGCTTCGTGGTCGTTGTCCACCCAGGTGGTCACCGGGAGGGAGTCGCTGGGGCGCCCGTCGGAGACGACGGGCAGTCCGGAGCGGAGCAGCTCGTTGACGATCGGGTCCTGCGCCGAGGGGTCCACGACGACGGTCCCGTCCAGCGCGACGTTGGACCAGACGTCCGGGGCACCCGCCTCCGCCGGTCCGCGCCGGGCCGGCGCGGGCAGGATCACCAGCGCGTAGCCGCGGGCCAGCGCGGCCGAGGTGGCGGCCCGGGCCATCTCGGCGAAGTAGGCGAACTCCGTGAAGGTGAACGGTTCTTCGCCGTACGTCGTCACCGTCAGGCCGATCAGCCCCGACTTGCCCGTGCGCAGCGTGCGTGCGGCGGCCGACGGGCGGTAGCCCAGCCGCTCCGCGACCTCGCGGACGTGGCTGCGCGTCGCGTCCGGGAGGCGGCCCTTGCCGTTGAGGGCGTCGGAGACAGTCGTGATGGAGACACCGGCTGCGGCGGCGACATCTCTGATGCCCGCCCGTCCCTTCGACCGGGCCCCGCCGCGTGGGGGAGGGCACCTCCCGGCCCCGGGCAGGGGCGCTGCGGCCGATGTCCGGCCCGCCTGATGCTTCTCTGCTGCTGTCATGGCGAGCCGATGTTAGGCCCGGACAGGGCAGGCGGAAGGGCGGTCGTCGGGCGGTGCCGAGGCGGGGCGCTGTTGCCCGCCCCTTACTCCGGCGAGCGGGGAAACCCCAGCTCGGAACGGGCGGCTCCGGGGCGTGTCCGGCTGCCGGAAGCGCGCTGTTCCAGGGCGTCGGCGGGGATGAGAGCCACTCTCAACTCACCTTCACGAGTGACGCGCGCTACCGCGCTCGCCACCAGCGCGCGTGTTTTCCGGCGCACGCAGGCGTGAATGGGAGAGCGCGACAACTTCGAGCGCCCCCCGCCGCCCGGAGCTTTCCGCGAGCGCACCGGTCGGGGACGGGATCATCCGGGGAGCTACGCCGTGCGGGTGAATCCTCTTAAGGTGAGGAGTATTGGCGCAGCGCGCCGGCGGAGCCGAGGGTGACGACGGAGGAGGAGCAGCGGTGAGTGACATGAGCGAGCGGAGCCCGGGTGGCCCCCGGCTGCGGGAGGCGCTGGAGGGCATCCCGAGCTACAAGCCGGGGCGTCCGGCCGCCACCGGCGGCCCCGTCTCCTACAAGCTGTCGTCGAACGAGAACCCCTACCCGCCGCTGCCCGGCGTGCTGGAGTCGGTCTCGGCGGCGGCCGCCACCGTCAACCGCTACCCCGACATGGCCTGCACGGAGCTGTACGCGGAGCTGGCGGAGCGGTTCGGGGTGCCCGCCGCGCACCTGGCCACCGGAACCGGTTCGGTCGGCGTGGCCCAGCAGCTCCTCCAGACGACGGCCGGACCCGGAGACGAGGTGATCTACGCCTGGCGCTCCTTCGAGGCGTACCCGATCATCACCCAGATCTCCGGAGCGACCTCGGTCCGGGTGCCGCTGACCGGGGGCGCGGAGCGGGAGGCGCATGATCTGGACGCGATGGCGGACGCGGTCACGGAGCGCACCCGGCTGATCTTCGTCTGCAACCCGAACAATCCCACGGGTGCTGCGATCCCCCGCGCCGACCTGGAGCGCTTCCTGGACCGGGTGCCCGGCGACGTGCTGGTGGTGCTGGACGAGGCGTACCGCGAGTTCGTCCGGGACGAGCGGGTGGTCGACGGCCTGGAGCTGTACCGCGACCGGCCGAACGTGTGTGTGCTGCGGACGTTCTCCAAGGCGTACGGCCTGGCCGGGTTGCGGGTGGGCTTCGCGGTGGCCCATGAGCCGGTGGCCGCCGCGCTGCGCAAGACCGCCGTGCCGTTCGGGGTGAGCCAGCTCGCACAGGAGGCGGCGATCGCCTCGCTGCGCAGCGAGGACGCGCTGCTGGAGCGGGTCGAGGCGCTTGTGAAAGAGCGCACACATGTGCTGGCCGAGCTGCGTGCGCAGGGCTGGACGGTGCCGGAGTCGCAGGCGAACTTCGTCTGGCTGCGGCTGGGGGAGCGGACCGCCGAGTTCGCGGAGCGCGCCGAGGAGGCCGGGGTCACCGTGCGCCCGTTCCCCGGCGAGGGGGTGCGGGTCTCCCTCGGGGAGCCCGCGGCCAATGTCCTCTTCCTGCAGGTCGCGGCGGCTTTCCGGAAAGAGGTGTAGCCGGTCGCCGGCAGTCGCTCCGCCGCGCGGAGCGGTGGCCGGCGGCGGTGGCCGGGCGGGTTCCCGAGGTGCGGGGCCCGCCCGGCCTCGTTTTGGGTATGCCTTCACGGCGAGTAGGGGGGCCCGGTGACATGTCCGGAATGGGACCGTCGTACGCTGGGCCTTGTGAATGTGAACGCATTCACGAATGCGCTCAGGCGCGTGCCTGAAGGAGAGAGCAACGTGGACCTTGCGTTGGCGCCGGAGACACTGGCGCGCTGGCAGTTCGGCATCACGACCGTCTACCACTTCCTCTTCGTGCCCCTCACCATCTCGCTGGCCACCTTCACGGCGGTGCTCCAGACCGCGTGGGTGCGCACGAACAAGGAGAAGTACCTCAAGGCGACCCGCTTCTGGGGCAAGCTCTTCCTGATCAACATCGCCATGGGCGTGGTCACCGGCATCGTCCAGGAGTTCCAGTTCGGGATGAACTGGTCCGCCTACTCCCGCTTCGTCGGCGACATCTTCGGCGCACCGCTGGCCTTCGAGGCGCTGATCGCGTTCTTCATGGAGTCCACCTTCATCGGACTGTGGATCTTCGGCCGCGACAAGCTCCCGAAGAAGCTGCACCTGGCGACGATCTGGCTGGTCGCCCTCGGCACCGTCGCCTCCGCGTACTTCATCCTCGCCGCGAACTCCTGGATGCAGCACCCGGTCGGCTACCGGATCAACGAGCAGAACGGCCGCGCGGAGATGACCGACTTCTTCGGCATCCTCTTCCAGAACACCGCGCTCGCGCAGTTCTTCCACACCATGACCGCGGCTTTCCTCACCGGCGCGGCCTTCATGGTCGGTATCGCCGCCTATCACCTGCTGCGCAAGCGGCACATCGCCGTCATGCGCAGCTCCCTGCGGCTCGGCCTGGTCACCCTGGTGGCCGCCGGACTGCTGACCGCCGTCAGCGGCGACCGGCTCGGCAAGATCATGTACGAGCAGCAGCCGATGAAGATGGCCTCCGCCGAGGCACTGTGGGAGACCCAGGCACCGGCGCCCTTCTCCGTCTTCTCCTACGGCGACGTCGAAAAGGGGCACAACAAGGTCGCCATCGAGATCCCCGGCGTCCTCTCCTTCCTCGCGCACGACAACTTCTACGAGGCCGTTCCCGGGATCAACGACACCAACGCGCAGCTCAGGGAGAAGTTCAAGGACAGCACCGGGCTGGACGACTACCGGCCCAACATCCCCGTCGCCTACTGGTCCTTCCGCTGGATGATCGGCTTCGGGATGTCCTCGCTCGCCCTCGGCGCCGCCGGCCTCTACCTCACCCGGCGACGGTTCTGGCTGGCCGAGCGGCTGCGCACCGGCGAGGACGAGGTGCCGCGGCTCGCCCTGACCAAGGACCGCGAACTGGGCACCCGACTCGGCACCTGGTACTGGCGGCTGTCCGTCCTCACCCTCGGCTTCCCGCTGATCGCCAACGCCTGGGGCTGGATCTTCACCGAGACCGGCCGCCAGCCCTGGGTCGTCTACGGCGTGCTGCCCACCTCCGCCGCCGTCTCCCCCAGCGTCTCCCAGGCCGAGGTCCTCATCTCGCTGATCTCCTTCACCGCGCTGTACGCGCTGCTGGCCGTCATCGAGGTCCGGCTGCTGGTCAAGTACGTCAAAGCCGGGCCGCCCGAGCTGACCGAGGCCGACCTCAACCCGCCCACCCGGATCGGCGGCGGCAGCGGCAGCGCCGACGCCGACTCCGACGACCGGCCCATGGCCTTCTCGTACTGACAGACAGGGGCGCTGCGCAATGGAACTCCACGACGTCTGGTTCGTCCTCATCGCCGTCCTGTGGATCGGCTACTTCTTCCTGGAGGGCTTCGACTTCGGAGTCGGCATCCTCACCAAGCTGCTCGCCCGGGACCGGGCCGAGCGGCGGGTACTGATCAACACCATCGGACCCGTCTGGGACGGCAACGAGGTGTGGCTGCTCACCGCAGGCGGCGCCACCTTCGCCGCGTTCCCCGAGTGGTACGCCACCCTCTTCTCCGGCTTCTACCTGCCGCTGCTGATCATCCTGCTCTGCCTCATCGTGCGCGGGGTCGCCTTCGAGTACCGCGCCAAGCGGGAGGACGAGCGCTGGCAGCGCAACTGGGAGCACGCCATCTTCTGGACCTCCCTGATCACCGCGTTCCTGTGGGGAGTGGCCTTCGCCAACATCGTGCGCGGGGTGCGGATCGACGCGGACATGGAGTACGTCGGCAACCTGGCCGACCTGCTCAACCCCTACGCGCTGCTCGGCGGCCTGGTCACCCTCACCCTCTTCATCTTCCACGGGGCCGTCTTCACCGCGCTCAAGACCGCCGGCGACATCCGCACCCGCGCCCGCCGCACCGCGACCGGCGCGGGCGCCACCGCCGCCGTGCTCGCACTCGGCTTCCTGCTGTGGACCCAGGCCCACCGAGGCGACACCGCCTCCCTGGCCGCCCTGCTGGTGGCCGCCGCCGCCCTGGTCGCCGCGCTCGCCACCAACCTCGCCGGCCGCGAGGGCTGGGCCTTCACCTGCTCCGGACTGGCGATCGTCGCCGCGGTGGCGATGCTCTTCCTGTCCCTGTTCCCGAACGTCATGCCCTCGACCCTGAACGAGCAGTGGAGCCTGACCGTCAGCAACGCCTCCTCCACCCCCTACACGTTGAAGATCATGACCTGGTGCGCGGCCCTGGCCACTCCCGTCGTCCTGCTCTACCAGGGCTGGACCTACTGGGTGTTCCGCAAGCGCATCGGAACCCAGCACCTCGCCCCCTCCGGCGGACACTGAACCGGGGCCACCTGATGAAGCCTGTCGATCCGCGGCTTGTGCGCTACGCCCGTGCCACGCGTGTCTTCCTCGTCGCCTCCGTGGCCCTCGGGCTGGCCGGCGCCGGGCTCGTCGTCGCCCAGGCCGTACTGCTCGCGGACGTGGTCGTCGGCGCCTACCGGAACGGAACCTTCGAGCAGGGCGCACTGCTCCTGCTCGCCGCCGTCTCCCTCGCCCGCGCACTGGTCTCCTGGCTGACCGAACTGGCCGCGCACCGCTCCGGGGCCGCCGTCAAGTCCGAGCTGCGGGTGCGACTGCTGGAGCGGGCCACCGCGCTCGGACCCGGCTACCTCACCACGCAGCGCACCGGCGAGCTCACCACTCTCGCGACCCGGGGCATCGACGCGCTCGACGACTACTTCGCCCGCTACCTGCCCCAGCTCGGCCTCGCCGTCGTGGTGCCCGCCGCCGTACTGGCCCGCATCGTGACCGCCGACTGGATCTCGGCGGCCATCATCGTCGTCACCCTGCCGCTGATCCCGGTGTTCATGGCACTCATCGGCTGGGCCACCCAGTCGCGGATGGACAGGCAGTGGAAGCTGCTCTCCCGGCTGTCCGGCCACTTCCTCGACGTCGTCGCCGGGCTGCCGACGCTGAAGGTCTTCGGCCGCGCCAAGGCCCAGGCCGACAACATCCGCACCATCACCGCCGACTACCGCCGCGCCACCCTGCGCACGCTGCGGCTGGCGTTCCTCTCGTCGTTCGCGCTGGAACTCCTGGCGACCATCTCGGTGGCCATCGTCGCCGTCAGCATCGGAACCCGCCTGGTGCACGGGGAGATGGACCTGCATACCGGGCTGCTGGTGCTGATCCTCGCGCCGGAGGCGTACCTGCCGCTGCGCCAGGTCGGCACCCACTACCACGCGGCCGCCGAAGGGCTGGCGGCGGCGGAGTCGGTCTTCGAGGTGCTGGAGCGGCCCATGCCGTCCTCCGGCACGGCCCGCGTGGACGTCTCCGGTGCCGCCGTGGCGCTGGAGGGAGTCGCCGTACGGCACGAGGGGCGTGCGGGACGGTCGCTGCCACCGACGGACCTGATGCTGCGCCCCGGTGAGACGGTTGCCCTCACCGGCCCCTCGGGAGGGGGCAAGTCCACCCTGCTGTCGGTGCTGCTGGGCTTCACCGCTCCCATCGAGGGCCGGGTGCTGGTGGGCGGCGTGCCGCTCGCCGAGCTGAACCTCGCCGCCTGGCACCAGCAGATCGCCTGGGTGCCCCAGCACCCGTACCTCTTCGCGGGGTCGGTTGCGGAGAACGTCCGTCTGGCACGGCCCGACGCCGGTGAGGCAGCCGTCGTCCGGGCGCTCGCCGACGCCGGGGCGCCGGAGCTCGACCCGGCACTGGAGCTGGGGGAGTCGGGGACGGGTCTCTCCGCAGGACAGCGCCGCCGCGTCGCCCTCGCCCGCGCCTTTCTCGCCGACCGCCCGCTGGTGCTGCTCGACGAGCCGACGGCGGCGCTGGACGGGGCGACCGAGGCCGCCGTACTGGCCGCCGTACGGCGGCTGACCAAGGGCAAGACGGTGGTCCTGGTGACCCACCGGCCGGCGCTGCTGGCAGCGGCGGACCGGGTGTTCGAGCTGCCCGGCGACCCGGTGACGAGGCGGGCTGCCGCGACCGCATCGGAGCAGCCCGCGGTCAGGGGCGGCAGCGGGGACGCCCCCGGCCTGAGAGTGGGGGAGGGCCGAGGCAGCCCGCAGACACCCACCGACGCCCGCCTCTCACCAGCAGTGGGCGCCGCCCCCACCCGAAACCCCCTCACCCGCGTCCGCGAAACGGCCCACGGCCTGCGCCGCAAGTTCACCCTCGCGCTCGCCCTGGGCGCCCTCGCGGCGGCCTCGGCGACAGGGCTGATGGCGACCTCGGGCTGGCTGATCTCACGCGCCGCCCAGCAGCCGCCGATCCTCTATCTCATGGTGGCGGTCACCGCGACCCGGGCTTTCGGCATCGGCCGAGCCGTCTTCCGCTACGCGGAACGCCTCGTCTCGCACGATGCCGCCCTGCGCGTCCTCGCGGAGCTCCGCGTCACCGTCTACCGGCGACTGGAGCGCCTGGCCCCGGCGGGCCTGCGGAACCGGGCGCGCGGCGACCTGCTCACCCGCCTGGTCTCGGACGTGGACGCGCTCCAGGACTACTTCCTGCGCTGGCTGCTGCCGGCCACCGTCGCCGGAACGGTCAGCGTGGCGGCGGTCGTCTTCGCCGCCTGGCTGCTGCCCGCCGCCGGGGCGGCCCTCGCGGTGGGCCTGGCGGTGGCGGGCATCGCGGTACCCGCGCTCACAGCGGCGCTCTCCCGGCGTACGGAGCGCCGACTGGCCCCCGCGCGGGCCCGATTGGCGGTCCGTACCGTGGACCTGCTCACCGGTACCGCGTCCGGTGAACTGCCGGTCACCGGCGCGCTCGCTGCCCGCCGCGCCGGTGTGACCGAGGCGGACACGGAGCTGACCGGGATCGCGGCGCGCTCGGCGTCCGGCACCGCGCTGGCGTCCGGGCTGAGCACCCTGGCCGCCGGTCTGACCGTGACGGCAGCGGCATGGGCGGGCGCACGCGCCACCACGGCCGGCGGGCTGGACGGGCTCCTCCTGGCCACGGTCGTCCTCACCCCGCTCGCCGTGTTCGAGGTGGTGACGCCGCTTCCCCAGGCTGTGCAGTTCCGGCAGCGGGTGCGGCGCTCGGCGGAGCGGGTGTACGAGGTACTGGACGCACCCGCGCCGGTCCAGGAACCCGAACACCCCGAACCGCTGCCCGCCGACCCGTTCCCCCTCCGCGTCCGCGGGCTGACCGTCCGTTATCCGGACACCCCGGCCGGGGTGCGGCCGGCCCTCGCCGGATTCGATCTGGATCTGACACCGGGCCGCCGGGTGGCCGTCGTCGGCGCTTCGGGCTCCGGCAAGACGACCCTCGCCAACGCGCTGCTCCGCTTCGTGGACCCACAGGCGGGCACCTACACCTACGGCCCGGACCCGGCCGTCTCCGCGCTCGCCGCGACAACCGACACCGTCCGACGGCAGATCGGTCTCTGCGCCCAGGACGCCCACCTGTTCGACAGCTCGGTGCGGGAGAACCTGCGGCTGGCCAGGCCGTCCGCGGCCGAACCCCAACTGCACGCGGCGCTCGCCGCCGCCCGTCTGGACGACTGGGTGGCGACCCTCCCACGCGGCCTGGACACCCTGGTCGGCGAGTACGGCGCCCAGCTCTCCGGTGGTCAGCGGCAACGCCTCGCGCTGGCCCGGGCCCTCCTCGCCGACTTCCCCGTCCTCGTGCTGGACGAGCCCGCCGAACACCTGGACCTGCCCACGGCCGACGCGCTGACCGCCGACCTGCTGGCTGCCACGGAGGGCCGTACGACCGTCCTGATCACCCACCGCCTCCAGGGGCTGGCCGCGGTGGACGAGATCGTCGTGCTGGACCGCGGCCGCGTCGTCGAACGCGGCGGCTATGCCGAACTGGCACGTTCCGGAGGCCCGTTCGCGGCGGCGCTGGAGCGCGAACGCGCTGCCGCCCCCGGTGCTGCCGCCGCTTCCGGCGCCGCTCCGGTGTCGGCGGTGTGACCTGCGCACCGACCCGGTACCGCGGCAGTCGGCCTGCTCAGGCGGCGCGTTCCGCCGCGCTGCGCTCCACGCAGAACTCGTTGCCCTCCGGGTCGGCGAGCGTCGCCCAGCCCCTGCCGTCCGCGGTGCGGTGGTCGGCGACCAGCGTGGCGCCCAGGGCCAGGATCCGCTCGACCTCTTCCTCCCGGGTGCGGTCCTGCGGCTGGAGGTCGAGGTGGACCCTGTTCTTGACCGTCTTGGCCTCTTCGACGGTCACGAACAGCAGCGCCGCGCCCGGTGCCGTCACCAGCGCCTCGGGGTCGCCCGGCCGGTCTTCTTCGGACAGGGTGCCCTCCAGCACCGCGGCCCAGAACAGGCCCTGGCGGTAGGCGTCGTGGCAGTCGAAGGTGAGGTGGCGCACGAGGGAAGACATACGGAGAACTATCGACCGGGCCGCTCCGCCGGTCCACCGCGTTTCTCCACCACCGTCGCACCCGCGCCGCGGGGATGCGCCTCGGTGCTGACCGCGACCGTGTTGGCGGCCACGATGACCAGGACGGCGGCCCAGGAGAGCGCCGGAAGGTGCTGGCCCAGCGCGACCAGTCCGATCAGCGCCGCCGAGACCGGGTTGACGCTCATGAAGACCCCGAAGAAGTGCGCCGGGACCCGGCGCAGCGCCATGAGGTCGGACAGGAACGGCACGGCGGAGGACAGCACCCCGGCGGCCAGGGCGCAGGACACGGCCGCGAGCGTGGGCCGGTGGTGCAGCAGCGCACCGATCCCGAGCGGCAGATACAGCGCTCCGGAGACCAGCGCCGCGGCGGCCGAGCCCTGCGCCCCGGGCAGCCGCTCCCCCACCGTGCGGTTGAGCAGGATGTAGCAGCCCCAGCAGACCGCCGCCAGCAGCGCGAGCGCGATGCCGAGGTAGTCGGTGCTCGGCTCGGGCCGTACCAGCACGACCACGGCCGCCGCGGCGGCCCCGGCACAGCCCAGATGCAGCCGCCGCCGCGAACCGGCCAGCGCCACGGTCAGCGGGCCGAGGAACTCCAGCGTCACCGCCAGGCCGAGCCCGATCCGGTCGATCGCCGCGTACAGCGACAGGTTCATCGCGGCGAACACCACGGCCAGGCCGAGCACCGGCCGCCACTGCGCGGCGGTGAAGGACCGCAGCCGCGGCCGGCCGGCGGCCAGCAGCAGCACGGCGGCCACCCACTGGCGTACCGCCACCACGCCGACCGGGCCGAGCGTCGGGAAGGCGAGCGAGGCGAGAGCCGCACCGGACTGGTTGGAGACGCTGCTGCACAGCATCAGTGCCAGTCCGGACAGTCGGCCGCGGCCGCGGTGGGAGGGGCCGGGCACGTCGGGTGTGCCGGCTGCGTCGGGTGTGCCGGTCGCATCGAGCGCGCCGGGTGCGGGTGCGGGTGCGTCGGTGACTGGTGCGGGTGCGCTGGGTGCCGGGTGCGCGCGGGGTGCGGAGGACCGTGCCATGACCGCACTGTCGTCCGCCGCCATGCATACGCAAAATGCATCGCAGCGGCCATCGATACGCTGTACGTATGCAGAACGCGTCAGGGCCGGAACTGGAGCTGCGCCAGCTGCGCTGCCTGGTCACCATCGTCGACACCGGGAGCTTCACCGACGCCGCTCTCGAACTGGGCGTCTCGCAGGCCGCGGTCAGCCGCACCCTGCGGTCCCTGGAGCAGCTCCTCGGCGTCCGGCTGCTGCACCGCACGAGCCGCACCGTCTCCACCACGACCGCCGGAGTGGAGGTCCTGGTCCGCGCCCGCCAGTTGCTCGCCGAGGCCGACAACCTGGTCCGCGCGGCCACCGCCGGGCACACCCGCCTCCGCCTCGGGCACGCCTGGTCCTCCGCGGGCCGGCACACAGCGGAGTTCCAGCGCCGCTGGGCCGAGCGCCACCCCGGCATCGAGTTGCAGCTGATCCGCCACAACAGTCCGACGGGCGGACTGGCCGAAGGGGCGTGCGACCTCGCCCTCGTGCGCACCGCCGTCGACCGGCACCGTTACGCGCACGCGGTCCTCGGCCACGAGCGCCGCGTCCTCGCCATGGCCTCCGACGACCCCTGGGCCAGGCGCCGCAGCATCCGCCTCGACGAGGCGCGGCAGCGCACCGTCGTCGTGGACCGGCGCACCGGCAGCACCACCCTCGAACTGTGGCCCGCGGAGTCGCGCCCGGCCACCGAGTACACCCACGACATCGACGACTGGCTGGCCGCCATCGCCACCGGGCGCTGCGTCGGCATCACCCCCGAGGCCACCAGCACCCAGTACCGCCGCGTCGGCATCGCCTACCGCCCGCTGCGCGACGCCGCCCCCGTACCCGTCCACCTCATCTGGCAGCACCACGACCCGCACCCCGCTACCCACGCCGCGGCCGCCCTGCTGACCGACCTCTACCGGGAGCACTCCTGACGCACCCCGGCGAGCGGGCCGCCGTCCGCCGCGAGCGCTCTCGGCCCGACGTCCGGACCGCCCGGTGCGCCCGGCAGGGGGTGTCTCACAGGAAGCTCTCGATCACGGCGGCCACTCCGTCGTCCTCGTTGGAGCCGGTGACGTGGTCCGTGCTCAGCAGCACGTCGGGGTGGGCGTTGGCCATCGCGTAGGACCTGCCGGCCCAGGTGAGCATCGCCAGGTCGTTGGGCATGTCGCCGAAGGCGGCGACCTCGTGCGGGGCGATGCCGCGCTCCTGGCAGGCCAGCGCGAGAGTGCTGGCCTTGCTGACGCCGCGGCCGGATATCTCCAGCAGCGCGCTGGGGCTGGAGCGGGTGAACTCGGCGTGGGCCCCGGCGGCGGTGCAGCCGAGCGTGAGGAAGGCGTCGGGGTCGCCGGTCGGGTGGTGGGCGAGGAGCTTGACGATCGGATCGGCGAGGTGGCCGTCCCCACCGTCGGCCAGCAGTTCGTCCACCGGTGCGTAGGAGGCCCCGGGATCCTGCGGGAAGGACGGGTAGGCGGGCTCGTAGTGGATGCCCGCGGTGCGCTCGACGGCGAAGCTCACGCCGGGCGCCGCTTCCCGCAGCGCCTGCACCACATGGACCGCGTCCCGCCGCGCGAGTTCGCGCACTCGGATCACCCGGCCGCCCGCGTGCAGGTCGACGACGGCCGCGCCGTTCGCGCAGATGGCGAGACCGTGGCCGTGCACGTGCTCGCTGACGATGTCCATCCAGCGGGCGGGCCGGCCGGTGACGAAGAACACCTCGATCCCGGCTGCCTCCGCCGCGGCGAGGGCCGCGATGGTGCGGTCCGAGACCGTCTTGTCGTTCCGCAGCAGGGTGCCGTCCAGATCGGTGGCGATCAGCCGGGGGGCGGTGCGCCTGCCGGGCGACGGCTGGGTCCGGGGGGCGGGGCGTTCGGACGAACGAGTCGGATGAGTCACGTGAACCATCTTCGCGCATATGCCTGAACATGTGTGCGGACCTTCGCACGGATGAGTGACGAATAAGAGCACACAGTGAGGACAGGGGGCACGCCAGCGCACGTAAGGGGCGCACGAGACGGAAGTGAGCCACCCCCTATGCCCACCCGGACGCGGAGAGGATCGGGACGGGCCGCACGCCCGGCCGGGCGCGGAGACGGCGGGACGGTCATCCCGGTCATCCTGGCTCTTGGCAGGTCAAAGCACTCTTGTCGTCCCTGAAGCGGTCGAACAGGCACAATCGAAGAGAGCGCCTCATACGTGCTGCGCTCCCGCGCTACAGCCTTCGCGCCTCAGGAAGGAGCGGCTGCCATGGCTCGTCACTCGCGCTACGTCGCAGACCGTGGTCTGACCGCACGGATGGTCACCACCATGTTCCTGATCGGCCTGCTCTACGTCGTTCTGGTCGGCGTCCTGGTGGCAGTGCTGAGCAACGCCTGGCCCTTCGTGCTGGTGATCGCGGGCGGGCTGTTCGTGGCGCAGTTCTGGTTCAGCGACCGGATCGCAGCCTTCAGCATGGGCGCCCGCGAGGTCACCCCGCAGCAGGCTCCGGAGCTGCACGGCGCCGTCGACCGGCTGTGCGCCCTCGCCGACATGCCCAAGCCGCGGGTGGCCATCGCCGACAGCGACGTCCCCAACGCGTTCGCCACCGGCCGGAACCAGAAGAACGCCCTGGTCTGCGCCACCACCGGACTGATGCGCCGGCTTGAGCGGGACGAACTCGAAGGGGTGCTCTCGCACGAGCTGTCGCACGTCGCGCACCGGGACGTCGCCGTCATGACCATCGCCTCCTTCCTCGGCGTGCTCGCCGGGATCATGACCCGCGTGGCGCTGTGGGGCAGCCTCGGCCGCAGCGCGGGCCGGGACAACAACGGGGTGGGGCTGCTCCTGCTGCTCGTCCCGCTGGTCAGCGCCCTCGTCTACGTGATCAGCTTTCTGCTCACCCGGCTGCTGTCCCGCTACCGCGAGCTGTCGGCCGACCGCGCCGGAGCGCTGCTGACCGGACGCCCCTCCACCCTGGCCTCCGCCCTCACCAAGATCAGCGGCGACATGGCCCGGATCCCGACCAAGGACCTGCGGAAGGCCGAGCCGTACAACGCCTTCTTCTTCGTCCCGGCGTTCTCCGGCGAGAGCCTCGCCTCGCTGTTCTCCTCGCACCCGAAGCTGGAGAAGCGGCTGGAGCAGCTCAGCCGGATATCGACGCAGCTCGGCCAGTGACCACCGCTCCCCTCATCGGGACGGCTCCGGCGCGCGGCCGGCCGGCGAGGGCGGCCCGACGGGCGACGGCTCACCACCGACGAAGGACGGCTCACCACCGAGGGACGACGACTACCGAGGGACGACGACTACCGAGGGACGACGACCACCGAGGGACGACGACTACCGAGGGACGACGACCACCGAGGGACGACGACTCACTTCTGAACGGAGGCCGAGCGTGGGCTTTCTCGACGTGCTCCTGGGCCGCAGCAAGCCCAAGCGCCCCGACCTCGACCAGCTCTTCGCGCTGCCCGCCGCCGCGCTGACCTTGCAGGCCGGGACCGCGTTCCTGCCGACCGGCATCGGAGCCGTCTGCTTCGCCAGTGTGGAGGGGGGCGCCTTCAACCGGCTGCGGAGCGACGTGCGCGAACTGCTGGACGCGGACACCGCGCGCGGCGGCATCCCCGTCGAGTTCAGCCAGGACTCCTACGGCTACACCTGGCTCACCGCGCGCCAGCCGCCCGACGACATGGCGGCGCTCGTCAACGATCTGCACGCCGTCAACACTCTCCTCGCCGAGGGCGGGTTCGGCCCGCAGCTGCTCTGCTCGCTGGTGTCCTTCCGGCACGAGAGCTCGGGCGCCGCGCTCGCGCTGATCTACCTCTACAAGCGCGGCACCTTCTACCCGTTCGCCCCGCTGCTCGGCGGCGCGGAGAAACGGGACAACGCGCTGGAGCTCCAGGTGCGCGGACTGTTGGCGAACGACCTCACGGTGGAGGAGGACCTCGGCCGCTGGTTCCCCGTCTGGGGCGCCCCCGGGCTCTGAGCGCACGCGCAGCCCGGACGGAGAACCGCACGGAACCGCCCCGCCGCGTTCCGCCGCCGGCGCCTTGGCAACCCCTCCCTGCGGGGGGCGGATTCAGCTCTGGCAGGATCATGCGCTCAGAACATGGTCCGGCCGTGCGGGCGAAGCGCCCCGGCCGGATACGGGGATCAACGGGGAAGTGAGGACGACATGCGTACGTGGACTCGTGCTGTTCCGGCGGTGGCCGGAGCGCTGGTACTGACCGTCGCGGTGACCGGGTGCAACAGCCACTCGAGCTCGAAGAAGTCGAAGAAGAAGAGCCACGCGGGGTCGCACTCCTCACACTCCCGCTCCTCGAAGGAGAAGACGACCTTCCGGCTGGGCCAGGCCAGCCCGGTCCAGAAGAGCGACAAGTCGAGCTCCAGGGGCGCCAGGTACACGGTCACGCCGACCAAGGTGCAGACCGGTACGAAGGCCGACATGGACAACTCCGGCCTCAAGAAGGACGAGGACGACGGCCCGCAGATCCCCGTCTACGTCTGGTCGACCCTGGAGAACAAGGGCGGCAAGCCCATGGAACTCGGCGACATGGACGACGACCTGGTCGTCAAGACGGACAAGAACAAGCGCACCCGCGCCCTCATCGTCCTCCTCGGCCAGGCCAAGTGGCCCAACTGCCCCAGCTTCGACTCCGACAAGGAGATGAAGCCGGGCGACTCGGAGAAGATCTGCTCGGCCTTCCTCGTCCCGGCGGGCCAGAAGGCCGCCGCGGTCGAGCTGAACCGGGGCTTCTCCAAGGCCCCGCTGGAGTGGCCCGTCACCAAGTAGCCGAGCGGCCGACGAGCATCCGGTGCTCGCGGCACTCCCGGCGTCCCGGCGCCTCCCACGTGCGCGTCCCCGTCACCGGGGACGCGCACGTGGCGTTCGCGGGCGGGTGGGCCGGCGGACGCACGGGCGGACGGGCCCCGTCGGGCGGCTGCGCTGTGGGCGAAGTGGGCTGGGCAGGCCGCACGTTCGCTGGTTGTGTGGCGGGATGGAGATACTCGTTCTGGGCGGAACGGCGTGGGTGGGGCGCGAACTGGCGCGGCAGGCGATCGAGTGCGGACACACGGTGACGTGCCTCGCGCGCGGAGAGAGCGGGGAGGTCGCCGACGGCGCCACGCTGGTCGCCGCCGACCGGCGTGACCCCGCGGCGTACACGCCGCTGGCCGGGCGGACATGGGACGCGGTCTTCGAGGTCTCGTGGCAGCCGGACTTCGTCCGCGGTGCGCTCGACGCGTTCGGCGACCGGGCCGGGCACTGGACCTACGTCTCCTCCGGCAACGCCTACGCCTCCCACGCCACGCTCGGCGCCGACGAGTCCGCGCCCACTCTCGCCCCCACCGACCGGGGCGAGGTCGACCGCTCGCTGTACGGCGAGGCCAAGGTCGCCTGCGAGGAGGCGTCGGCCGCCGCTGTCGGCGACCGGCTCCTGACCGCCCGCTGCGGCCTCATCGGCGGGCCCGGCGACGCAAGCGGCCGGTCCGGCTACTGGGTGGCCCGCGCGGCCCGCGACCCGCACGGGACGATGCTGGTGCCCGACACCCCGGCCGTGCCGACCCAGACGGTCGACGTCCGGGACCTGGCCGGCTGGCTGCTCCGCGCCGCCGGGAACGGGACCACGGGTACGTACGACGCGGTGGGACCGGTCGTTCCCTTCGCGGACTGGATCGCGCTGTCCCGGCACGCGGGAGGCCACACCGGGCCGGTGCGCTCCGCGGGGTCGGATTGGCTGCTCGCCCACGGCGTGGCCCAGTACATGGGCCCCGAGTCGCTGCCGATGTGGCTGGTGGAGCCCGGCTGGGAAGGGTTCTCGGCCCGCAGCGGCGCCGCCGCGCGCGCCGCCGGACTCCACCACCGGCCCCGCGAGGAGATGCTGGCCGACACCCTGTGCTGGGAGCGCGAGCAGGGCCTGGACAGGTCGCGGCGGGCCGGGCTCGGCGCGGAGCGCGAACGGGAACTGCTCGTGGTGCTGGGCTGACGTGGTGCTGGGCTGACTCGGTGCTGTGCTGACTCGGTGCTGGGCTGACGCGGTGCGCAGCGGAGCCGGGCCGGGGTGCCCCGCATAGCATGACGCCATGGCGAAGACGGCGACGCTCTACCACAACACCCGCTGCGGGACCTCCCGGAAGGTCCTGGCACTGCTGGAGGACGCGGGCTACGACATCGAGATCGTGGAGTATCTGAAGACCCCGCCGGACGCGGAGACCCTGCGCGGACTCATCTCCGACGCGGAGATCCGGACCGGGGACGCCGTCCGGACGAAGGAGGCCGCCTACCAGGAACTCGGCCTCGACCGGGCCGACGTGACCGACGCCGAGCTGATCAAGGCAATGACCGCACACCCCGCACTGATCCAGCGGCCCTTCGTGGTGACGGACAAGGGCACCCGGCTGGCACGGCCGGCCGAGGTCGCGAACGAGGTGCTGTAGCCCGCTACGGCTGCCCGCGCGGGAGCGTCCCGGTCGAAGGGCTGCCGGGGCGGGTTCGGGGGGATCGGGCTCGGAGCGGGCGGTCGGACGAGCGCGGCGGGTCGCATCCGCTGCCCACCCCCGAGAGTCACAGGAGTCTCATATGAGCAGGTACGAGCAGGCGCGGGACACCCGGGCGCCGGGGACCCGGATACCGGCAGCCCGAGCCGCGGCGGAGCGGGCCGCCGACGACGCCGGGCAGGACCGGGCCGCGGCGGACCGGGCCGCGGCGGAGCGGGAGCGCGTGGCCGCGTTCCGCACCCGCATCGGTGCGCCCGCGCTGATCGACATCCACACGCACTTCATGCCGGAGCGGCTGCTGGCCAAGGTGTGGGCCTACTTCGACGCGGCCGGGCCGCTGGTCGGACGCGCCTGGCCGATCACCTACCGCACCGATGAGCAGCGCCGACTGGATGTGCTGCGCGGCTTCGGCGTCCGCGCGTTCACCTCGATGCTCTACCCGCACAAGCCCGGTATGGCCCGCTCCCTGAACGACTGGGCCGCCGACTTCGCGGCCCGCACGCCCGACTGCCTGCACACGGCCACCTTCTACGCCGAGCCCTGCGCCCCCGACGACGTGCGCCGCGCACTCGACCAGGGCGCCCGCGTCTTCAAATGCCACCTCCAGGTCGGCGGATTCGACCCGCGCGACCCCGCGCTGGAGGAGGTGTGGGGCCTGCTCGCCGACGCCGGCGTCCCCGTGGTCACGCACTGCGGATCCGGACCGGTGCCCGGCGCGTTCACCGGCCCCGGACCGATCGGTGCCGTAGTGGAGCGGCATCCGAGGCTGCGCCTGGTCGTCGCCCATCTGGGCATGCCCGAGTACACCGAGTTCCTCGCGCTGGCCGCACGCCATCCGGAGGTCATGCTGGACACCACGATGGCCTTCACCGGCTTCGCCGAGCAGGCCGCCCCGTTTCCGCGCGACGCCCTGCCCCGGCTGGCCGACCTCGGTGAGCGCGTACTGCTGGGCACCGACTTCCCCAACATTCCGTATCCGTACGCCGACGCGCTGGAGTCGCTGGAGGAGCGCACCGGCCTGGGCCCCGCGTGGCTGCGGGCCGTGTGCCACGACAACGCGGCACGGGTCTGCGGACTGGACTGACCCGGCGACGGCGCCAGGCCCTGCCCGGACCGTCCTGCCTCCTGGACTTCCTGACCGTCCTCCTGGGCTTCGTGCCCGTCACGCCTGTCCCGGCGTCCCAGCTGTACCGGGTCGTACCGGCTGTACCCATCGTCCCGGCTGTCCGGTCATCCCGGCTGTCCGGTCATCCCGGCAAGGAGTTCAGCCAGCGGGACAGGCCGCCGTACGCCATCGGGACGACCTCCTTGTAGGAGAGTTCGTCGTCCAGGGAGACCACCAGCCGGCAGAACGGCGGGTACCAGGTCCGCTTCAGATGAGCCCGCCGGTCGAAGACCGCTTCCAGGAACGCCGGGGTCGCTTCGCGCGGCAGATCGTGGAAGGTCACCCCGTCGACCGTGAGGTGCGCGTCGCCCTCCTCGAAGAGCTGGACCGAGATCTTCGGGGTGAGCGGTGCACCGCTGTCGTCCGCCGTGCTGCCGGTGGCGGGGATCTCCAGCAGGGCCTCGTGCGGGAGGGAGCCGTCCTCGTCGGTGACCGCGAACGCTCCGGCCGCCGTGCGCCGGGACGACTCGTCGGCACCGATGGCGTGCTCCACCGACACCGGGAGTCCCCTGCGCTCCGCCAGTGCGCACAGCACGGAGACGGCCGACTCGGTGCTGTGGAGCTCCGGCGTGCGGTGCGGAGGGCGGGTGTGGTCCATACCACCGAGGATGCCTGTTCCCGCGCCGGACCGCGAAGCGGGGTGCGCGGGCCTGTGCGCTTAAGCTCGGGGGTATGCGTCTGAGCACCGTGATCCTCCCTGTCCGCCGTTGGTCCGAGGGCGGACAGGAGAGGTGGCAGCGAGCCGAGGAGCTGGGCTTCCACGCCGCGTACACCTACGACCACCTCTCGTGGCGGGTCCCGTTCCGCGACGGCCCCTGGTTCGGTGCCGTCCCCACTCTCACCGCCGCTGCCGCCGCCACCTCCCGGCTGCGCCTCGGCACGATGGTCACCTCGCCGAACTTCCGGCACCCGGTCCCGCTGGCCAAGGAACTGATCACCCTCGACGATCTGAGCGACGGCCGGATCACCCTGGGTATCGGCGCCGGGGGCTCCGGCTTCGACGCGACCGCCCTGGGCGGGGAGGCGTGGACGCGCCGGGAACGGGCAGACCGCTTCGCCGAATTCGTGCCGCTGCTCGACCGGCTGCTCACCGAGGACGAGGTGACGGCCGAGGGCGTCTACTACACCGCCCACGAAGCGCGCGGACTCCCCGGCTGTGTGCAGCGGCCCCGGCTGCCGTTCACCGTCGCCGCGACCGGTCCGCGCGGGCTGCGGCTGGCCGCCCGCCACGGCCAGGCATGGGTGACGACGGGCGACCCGGCGGCCAACGAGTCCGGTACGCCTGCCGACTCCCGGGCCGCCCTCGCCCGCCAGACCGATGCCCTGGAGAAGGCGTGCGCCGACACCGGCCGGGCGCCGGACACCCTGGGCCGTACCCTGCTCACCGGCTTCACCCCCGACCGCCCGCTGGAGTCCCTCGACGCCTTCGTGGACTTCGCCGGCCGCCATGCCGCCCTCGGCTTCGACGAACTCGTCCTCCATTGGCCCCTCCCGGGCACCCGCTTCGAGGCCGACGAGAGGATCTTCGAGCGGATCGCCACCGAAGCCCCCGCCCAACTCGGCAGCGCCGGCTGAGCCGGCCGGGCGGGCTGGGCCGGGCGGGCTGGGCCGGGCGGGCTGGGCCGACCGGGCCGGGGGCCCGTAGCTCATCTCCCTTCCGTGCTCATCCGGTCCATCTGCCGGGCCCGCACCTCCCGCTCCGCCGCCGCCGCGATGAAGTCCGGCACCCGTTCCTGGCCGACGAGGGCGCCGACCGCCTCGACGGTTTCGGTCGGCAGTCGTATCTGTGCGGTGCGGGCCGGGTCCGCCGGTGCGGATTCGGCCGGGGCCGCGGCCGCCGAGCGGAGATGGTCGCGCAGGTTGCGCACGGCGAACTTCTGCATCGCCCGCGCCAGTTCGGCCTCCACGGTCTGCTGCGCCAGCGGGCGGAGGCGGCGCACCAGGTCCGCCGCCTCGGAGGCGTCCCCGTCGGAGAGGTGGACGCCCAGATAGCGGACGAACACATGCTCGTTGGTGAAGTCCAGGAAGCGGGCGGCGATGTGCTCCACCTGACCGCGCAGTTCCCGCAGCTGCCCGGTGATGGCCGGCAGCGGCACGCCCGCCTTGTGCAGTTCGGCCGCCACCGAGAGTTCCTGCGGGCTCGGCACCCGGAACTCGTCCCCGCGGTCCGGAAGTGGTTCCAGCACCCCCAGGGCCAGCGCCTCCGAGACCGCTTCCTCGTCGTACTCCCCGCCGAACAGCTCACCGAGTTCGGCGCGTGAGATGCGGCCCGACACCTCGTCCGTCCACGGTCCGTCCACCTCCGTCACCAGGCCCAGCACCCCGGCGAGTCCGCGGCCCTCGTCCCATGCCCGGAGCAGCTCCCTTATCGAGGCCAGCGTGTAGCCGCGCTCCAACAGGTCGGCGATCTGCTGGAGCCGGGCCAGATGCGAGTCGTCGTAGACGTTGGCACGGCCGCGCCGCCCGGGCTTGGGCAGCAGGCCCTTGTCCTGGTAGGCGCGGATGGTGCGCACCGTCGCGCCGCTGCGCTGCGCGAGGTCCTCGATGCGGTACTCGGACTCGGACGTCGAAGCCGACGTCGGCCCCGCGAAGTGGGGGGACGGAGGCATGGTCGTGAACTCCTCTGACGGCCGGTACGGCGCGACGGGCCCTCGGCTCCGCCGGCCGTCACCTCGGTCTGGGTCGTGTCTTCGAAGCCCGTCTACCCTTCGGGCGGACGACGCTCCTTCGAAGACACTCCCTGGGCGGGCGGTTGAATCCGGGCTATCCCGCGCAGCGCCCGCGGGGTGAAGCGGGACAGCAGCCGGGCGCCGCGGGCTTCGGGTGTCACCGGGACGACGGCCTGGTTGCGTACGACGGCGCGCAGGACGGCGTCCGCCACCTTCTCCGGCGGGTAGTTCCGTATCCCGTAGAGGCGGGAGGTGCGGCGCCTGCGGCGCTGCTGCTCCGCCTCGTCCACCCCGGCGAAGCGTGCGGACGCGGTGATGCCGGTGTTCACGAATCCGGGGCAGATCGCCGTCACCCCGATGTCCTTGCCCGCCAGCTCGGCGCGCAGACATTCGCTGAGCATCAGCACGGCGGCCTTGGAGGTGCTGTACGCGGGCAGCGCGCGGGAGGGCTGATAGGCGGCGGCGGAAGCGGTGTTGACGATGTGCCCGCCCTGACCCCGTTCGGCCATCTGCCGTCCGAAGAGGCGGCAGCCGTGGATGACCCCCCAGAGGTTGACGTCCAGCGTGCGCTTCCAGTCCTCGGTCGAGGTGTCCAGAAAGGCGCCCGCCATCCCGATGCCCGCGTTGTTGACCAGCACATCGACCGTGCCGTACTCGGCGGCCACCTTCTCGGCCAGCTTCTCCATCGCCTGCTCGTCCGCGACGTCGACCGTCTCCGCCCATGCCTGCGGCGCCCCCACCAGCCGGGCCGTGTCGGCGGTGCGGACGGCGCTCTCCGCGTCCCGGTCGACGGCGATCACCCGGGCTCCGGCCTCCGCGAAGGAGAACGCCGTCGCCCGGCCGATACCGCTGCCGGCTCCCGTCACCAGCACCAGTTGGCCGGCGAACCGGTCCGCGTACGAGCCGGCCGCCGCGGGCACCGGGGCCGGCAGCTCCGGATCGCTGCCGTCGACGAACTCGCCGATCCAGTCAGCCAGCCGGTCGGGCCGGGTGCGCGGCACCCAGTGCTTGGCCGGAAGCGTGCGCCGGGTCAGCCGCGATGCCCACTGCTCCAGGTCGTCGTACAGGTGCTCGCTCAGGAAGGCGTCCCCGGTCGGTGTGACGAGCTGCACCGGTGCGTGTGCGTAGCAGTCGGTGCGCGGACGGCGCAGCCGGGCCCGGACGTTGTCGCGGTAGAGCCAGGCGCCGTGCGCGGCGTCGTCGGGCAGCGAGTCGGTCGGATAGCCGCCCCGCGGCACCTTCTCGGACAGCTCCAGGAGCCGGGGCCAGCGCTTGCCGAGCGGCCCCCGCCACGCCAGCTCCGGCAGCATCGGGGTGTGCAGCGCGTACACGTACCAGGACTTGGCGCCCTGGCCGAGGAGTTGGGCCGCGCGACGCGGCGTCGGCCGGGTCGTCCGCTTCTTGATCCAGTGGCCGAAGTGGTCGAGCGACGGGCCGGAGATCGAGGTGAAGGAGGCGATCCGCCCTTCGGTACGGCGCACCGTCACGAACTCCCAGCCCTGCACCGATCCCCAGTCGTGGCCCACCAGGTGCACGGGCTCGCCCGGACTGACCGCGTCGATCACCGCGAGGAAGTCGTCGGTGAGTTTCTCCAGGGTGAACCCGCCGCGCAGCGGCTTGGGCGCCGTGGACCTGCCGCAGCCGCGCACGTCGTAGAGGACCACGTGGAAGCGGTCCTCGAGCCGGCGGGCCACCGCGGACCAGACCTCCTTGCTGTCCGGGTAGCCGTGCAGCAGGACCACCGTCGGCCGTGCGGTGTCGCCGAGCTCCGCGACGCACAGCTCGATCCCCCCGGTGGCGACCCGGCGGACCCGCGCGCCCGCCGGCAGTCCGCCCGCCTCCGTGCCACCGTCCGTCTTCGCGTTCATACCGCCTGTACCTCCTCCTGCCGGCACCGCACATGCGGCAGATCCTCATCCAGCCAGAACGCGCTCTCCACCGGGTCCCGGGAGTCGGTGACGACCAGGATCTCCTCGAACTTCGCGCCCGTCTTGTCCTGCCTCCGCGGTGCGTTCGTCGACGGCTCCCGGCACCTGCGCAACTTGACACCGATGAATGTGACATCGGTCCATGGCGGGGTCAAGAGGTCCTCCCCGCCTGTGGAAAACTCCCGGACGCGGTGGCCTGCGGCTGCTCCGGGCCCGGTCGTGGCCCTCCCCTACGGGTCCCTCCGACCTGAGAGTGAGGCGCCGGAGCACTTGAGAGGTACGTGCTCCGCGCCGAAACCGGCGCAGTGTCTGACGCGGACGCGGCGAGCGGCTCATAGCGTCGGAGCGTGACTGTGATCGCGATCGAAAGCCTCAGCAAGCGGTTCCCCCGGGTGACCGCCCTGGACCGGCTGACCGTCGGCATAGAGCCGGGGGTCACCGGTCTGGTGGGCGCCAACGGAGCCGGGAAGTCGACCCTCATCAAGATCCTGCTCGGGCTCTCACCCGCCACCGAGGGCACCGCGTCCGTGCTCGGCATGGATGTGGCCACCCAGGGGGGCGCGATCCGGGAGCGCGTGGGGTACATGCCCGAGCACGACTGCCTGCCCCCGGATGTGTCCGCCACCGAGTTCGTCGTCCACATGGCGCGGATGTCGGGACTGCCCGCGACCGCGGCTCGGGAGCGCACCGCCGACACCCTGCGCCACGTCGGCCTCTACGAGGAGCGCTACCGGCCGATGGGCGGCTACTCGACCGGCATGAAGCAGCGGGTGAAGCTCGCCCAGGCACTCGTGCACGACCCGCGGCTCGTCCTGCTGGACGAGCCGACCAACGGTCTCGACCCGGTCGGCCGCGACGAGATGCTCGGCCTGATCCGCCGGGTGCACACCGACTTCGGCATCTCCGTCCTGGTGACCTCGCACCTGCTGGGCGAATTGGAGCGCACCAGCGACCACATAGTCGTCATCGACGGCGGCCGGCTGCTGCGCTCCTCCTCGACCGCCGACTTCACCCAGCGGACCGCGGTCCTGGCCGTGGAGGTGACCGACACCGAAGAGCACCCCGACGGCACGGCGGTCCTCCGCGCCGCACTCCGGAAGGGCGGCCTGGACCCGCACGAGCCCGCGCCCGGCAGCGCACCTGCGCCCGGCGCCGGGCACCTGGTCACCCTCGACATCGGCGGCGAGAGCGGAGACGCCGACGAGTCGGTCCTGGACACCGTGCGGGACACCGTCGCCGAACTCGGCCTGGGCCTGGTCCGCATGGAACGGCGCAGGCACCAGATCTCCGAGGTCTTCACGGAAAGGAGCACCGGCGATGTCGCCTGACCAGACCCCCGCGCCCCCGGCCACCGCGAGCGGTGGGGCGGCCACCGCCGAACGCGGCCAGGACGTCATCCACAACATCGGCTACCGCGGCTACGAGGGGCCCCGGCTGGGCCGCTCCTACGCCCGGCGGGCGCTGTTCAGCCAGTCGCTGCGCGGTACGTACGGGCTGGGCCGCTCGGCCAAGTCCAAGGTGCTGCCGCTGCTGCTGTTCGCCGCCGTGTGCATCCCGGCCGCCATCCTGGTGGCGGTCGCGGCCCTGACCAAGGCCAAAGACCTGGAAGTCGGCTACGCGGAGTACGTACTGCTGATGCAGCCGCTGCTGGGCATCTACCTGGCGGCGGCCGCGCCGCAGGCCATCTCCATGGACCTGCGCTTCAAGACGACACCGCTCTACTTCTCGCGCCCCATGGAACGCAGCGACTACGTGGCCGCCAAGTACGCGGCGCTGTCGGCGGCGCTCTTCCTGTTCACAGCCATCCCGGTACTGATCATGTACATCGGTGCCCTGCTGGTGAAGCTCGACTTCGGCGACCAGACCGAGGCGGCCGCGCAGGGCCTGGTGTTCTGTGCGCTGTTCGCACTGCTGCACGCCGCCATCGCCGCCTGGATCGCGGCCCTCACCCCGCGCCGCGGCTTCGGCGTCGCCGCGATCATCGTCGCGATCACGGTTCCCTACTTCCTCGTCACCGCGCTCCAGGGCATCGCCTGGACCTCGGACAACAACGGCGCCATCGGCTGGCTCGGCCTGGGGTCGCCGGGGACGCTGCTGGACGGCGTGCAGAGCCGGTTCCTGGGCGGCCGCTCCGGGTTCCCGGACGCGCAGACCCTCACCGGCGCCCAGGGCGCCGTCTACCTCGTCGTCCTCGCGGCACTGATCGTCTGCTTCTGCACCCTGCTGCTGCGCCGCTACCGAAAGGCCGGACTGTGAGCACGATCCACATCGACCGCGTCTCCCGCTGGTTCGGGAACGTCGTCGCGGTCAACGACATCACCATGGACATCGCCCCCGGAGTCACCGGTCTCCTCGGGCCCAACGGCGCCGGCAAATCCACCCTCATCCACATGATGGGCGGCTTCCTCTCACCCTCGAACGGGACCGTCACGCTGGAGCCCTCACCCGGCCCGGACAGCAGGCCGGCAGCGGCGGCGCCGATCTGGCGCAACGAGGACTCCTACCGCCACATCGGCCTGGTGCCGGAGCGGGAGGGGATGTACGACTTCCTCACCGGCGAGGAGTTCGTCCTGGCCAACGCCGAACTGCACGGCCTGCGCGACCCGCGTGCCGCCGCCGCCGAGGCGCTGGCGACGGTGGAGATGGAACACGCCCAGGACCGCAGGATCTCCACCTACTCCAAGGGCATGCGGCAGCGCGTGAAAATGGCCTCCGCACTGGTGCACCATCCGACGGTGCTGCTGCTGGACGAGCCGTTCAACGGGATGGACCCGCGCCAGCGCATGCATCTGATGGAGCTGCTGCGCAGGATGGGCGACGAGGGCCGCACCGTGCTGTTCTCCTCGCACATCCTGGAGGAGGTCGAACAGCTCGCCTCGCACATCGAGGTCATCGTCGCGGGACGGCACGCGGCCAGCGGCGACTTCCGCAAGATCCGCCGCCTGATGACCGACCGGCCGCACCGCTACCTGGTGCGCTCCAGCGACGACCGGCGGCTGGCCGCCGCGCTCATCGCGGACGCCTCCACGGCGGGCATCGAGCTGGACCGGACCGAGGGGGCGCTGCGCATCCAGGCCGTCGACTTCACCCGCTTCACCACGCTGCTGCCCCGGGTCGCACGGGAGCACGGCATCCGGCTCCACACCGTCTCGCCCTCCGACGAGTCCCTGGAGAGCGTCTTCTCATACCTCGTCGCGGCCTGAGCGGCGGAAAGGAGCTGACCCGATGTACAACCCGACGGTCGCGCGGCTCACCTGGCGCGCCCTCCTCGGCCGCCGCCGCGCGCTGATCCTGTGCGCGCTGCCGGCGCTGCTGCTCGTGGTGGCCGCCGCCGTACGCGCCATGAACGGCGCGGACGACGCGGTCACCAGCCAACTGCTGGGCGGCTTCGCGCTCGCCACCCTGGTGCCGCTGATCGGCGTGATCGCCGGAACCGGCGCCATCGGTCCGGAGATCGACGACGGCTCGGTCGTCTATCTGCTCGCCAAGCCGGTCGGCCGCACCTCGATCATCGTCACCAAGCTGCTCGTCGCCGCCGGGACGACCGCCGTCTTCGCGGCGGTGCCGGTCCTCGTCGCGGGCTTCGTCCTGAACGGCAACAGCCAGCAGCTCGCCGTCGCCTACGCGGTGGCCGCCGCGGTCGCCTCGCTCGCCTACAGCGCGCTGTTCCTGCTGCTGGGCACGGTCAGCAGGCACGCCGTCGTGATCGGCCTGGTGTACGCGCTGATCTGGGAGGCGCTCATCGGCAGTCTGGTGCCGGGTGCCAAGACGCTCAGCGTGCAGCAGTGGGCGCTCGCGCTCGCCGAGAAGGTCGCGGGCAGCGGTGCGGACGTCAGCTCGTCGGTGGCGGTGCCGACGGCGGTGGTGCTCCTGGCAGTCGTCACCGTGGGCGGCACCCTCTTCGCGGGGCAGAAGCTGCGGACCCTGACACTGGCCGGGGAGGAGTAGCGGGACGGCGGCCTGCCGGTGGGAGGAAGACGTTCCCACCGGCAGGCCGCCGCGGCCGACCGCTCCGCCGTGGGCGGCCGACCGCTCCGCAGCCCCGGGGCAACTCCCGCCGGGCCGGGGCCTTCAGCCAGCCGTTCCGCCGTCGCCGATCCTGCGGTCCCGGCCCGCGCCCAGGCCCAGCAGCACCAGTCCCCCGCACACACACAGCAGCAGCACGATCGGCACCGTCCAGCCGCCGGTCGCCTGGTGTACCGCGCCGAGCAGCAGCGGGCCCGCGGCGGCCAGCAGATAGCCCCACGTCTGCGCCATGCCGGACAGCCGCGCAGCGGTGTGCGCGTCCCCCGAGCGCAGCACCATCAGCGTGAGGGCCAGCCCGAGCGCACCGCCCTGGCCCAGGCCCAGCAGCGCCGCCCACACCCATGCGCCGGCCACCGGGGCGATCAGCAGTCCGGCGCTTCCGGCTGCCATGGACAGGGCAACCGCCGTGCACAGCAGCCGCTGCCGGCGCATCCGTCCGGCCAGCACGGGCACCACGAACGATCCGGCCATCTGCACCAGCGTGCTGAACGCGAAGACCAGGCCTGCGTTCGTCTCGTTCATCCCGTGGTCGGTGAACAGGGTCGGGAGCCAGGCGATGGTCACATAGGCGATGAGCGACTGCGACCCCATGAACAGGGTGATCTGCCAGGCCAGTACGGACCGGGTCAGCCGGGGACCGGCCACCTCCCGCGGCGTCGCGGCACCGGCCGCGGCGGGCGGTGCCGCGGTGGCGGCGGGGCGGCCGTGCGGTGTTCCGCGCCGGACGAGGAGGGCCTGGGGCAGCCATACGCAGGCCGCGAGCCCGGCCAGCAGCGCCCAGGAGACGAGCGAACCGCGCCAGCCGCCCAGGGCGCGCTCCAGCGGCACGGCAGCGGCAGCGGAGGCGGTCGCGCCGAGGATCATCGCCGTCGAGTAGAGGGCCGTCATCCCCGCGGCCTGCTCCGGGAAGTCCCGCTTGATCAGTCCGGGCATCAGGACGTTCAGCAGCGCGATGCCGGAGCCGACCACCGCGCACCCGAGGAAGAGTGTGGCCATCGGTGGCGCGATCCGCAGCGCTATGCCGCCCGTCAGCAGCACCAGCGCGCCGAACAGCACCGTCTCCGTGCCCCAGCGCCGGGCCAGCCCGGGTGCGAGCGGTGAGACGACCCCCATGAAGATCAGCGGGATGGTCGTCACCAGGCTGCTGACCGTGGCCGTCATGCCGAAGTCGTCGCTGATCTGCCCCAGCACGGGGGAGACCCCGGCCAGTGCGGCGCGCATGTTGAGCGAGGCGAGGACGATGCCGGCCAGCAGCAGCAGCGGATGGGAGCGCAATCTGCGGCGGGCCGCCGCCACGGCGGGCGCGGGTGCCGGATCCTCCTCCGCGTCGATCAGCTCGGCTGCCGGCAGCTCCTCGGTGCTGAGCCCTTTCTTCGGCGACGGTGGGTGCGGGGACGGGGACATGCGGGGTGGTGCCTTTCTCGACGGGCAGGTGGTGGCGCGGGGTGCCGGTGCTTCAGCCGGTGCCCCCGCCGGCTCCGGTGCCGGGTTCGGCGTCCGGACCGGCGCCGGGGTCGGTGCCGCTGTCCAGCAGCGCGTCCACGGCCTGCTTCGGTTTGGCGAGCAGCGACCTCGCGGCACGTTCGGCGGCCTCCGGGTCGCCGGTCCCGATGGCGTCCACGAGGTCGTGGTGGTCGGTCTCGTGGATGCGGGGCATGTGCCGGTCGTGCAGCGAGGCGACCAGCGCGTCCCGGACGGAGCTGCTGAACCAGCCGTAGGTCGCGCTCAGTGCCGCGTTGTGCGCGGCGTCGACGACCGCGACGTGGAACTCGATGTCGTGCTCCGCGTACAGCTCGTACTGCCCGTGTGCGGGCTGTCCGAGGGGGTCGCGGAAGGCGGCCTGCGCGGCGAGAGCGGCGCGCATCCGCTCCAGGTCTGCCGCGGTGTGGCGCAGGGCCGCCAGACGGGCGCCCTCGGCCTCCAGCGCGATCCGCAGCTCCAGTACGTCCCGTACGTCGGCGCGCTGCACCCCGCGGACGATCTCGCCGGGGTCGGCGGTGGCCACGACGAACGTGCCCTCGCCCTGCCGGGAGCGCAGCATTCCGGCGTGCACCAGCACCCGCACCGCTTCGCGGACGGTGTTGCGTCCCACCTGGAGCTGCTCGGCCAGCCTGTGTTCGGTGGGGATGCGCGCGCCCACCGGCCACTCGCCCGCCGCGAGCTGCGTGCGCAGCTCTGCGACGACGGTGTCCACCAGGGACTGCCGCCCCGCGGCCCGCAGTGTCATGGCTTCCGCTCCTTCGGCTTCCTCAAGCTATTCGCCCGGTTGCCCAGTCATCCTACAAGTGTGTTCGGCTGCTCCACGGGACTGTTGGACGAGACGCGCCTCACAACGATTGCGCGCACGTCAGCACCGAGTGGGGAGGCGGGAGCAGTGAGCAGGCAGTCGGAAGCAGGGACTGCTGCCGCCCACATGGCTCCGGACGCTCGCCGTGGTCGTTCTCGACTTCCGGTCGGGCGGTGACCCCGGCCCGGAACGACGAGCCGGGATCACCCCTTGTCCCACGACGTCACTCCTCTCGGACGTCTCTCCCGGTGTGCCGGCTCAGGACTCCGTGTGCGGCGCCGGGGGAGTCGATTGGGCACCCACGGCGCGTACGACAGCCCGCAACTCCCGGCGAACGCCCCGCATCTCCTCGCCCATGTCGGCGAGCCGCCGACTCAGCGCGCACACCACCTGCTCGGCGTGCTCCGCGCGCTGTTCGGTGTCCGCCGACCGGTGGTCCATGTGCTCGGCGCGCGCGGAGACACGGCCGATGACCGGTGCCAGCTCCCGCAGAACGGCGCCGAGTTCGGCACCGGTCGTCTCCAGGCTGTCGACCCTGCGGTCGAGCGATCCGTATCCGGCGGCCAGCGTCCGGACCGTCTGCCGCAACTCCCGCGTCGTCTGCCGCATGTCCTCCACCCCGGGGCGTGCACGAGCGCTCTCCTCGGCATCGAGGAGGTACGTACGGATCCGCTGCGCGATCACGCTGTCCCGCAGCAGCATCGCCACGTTGAGGACGGCGCGGCGGCTGAAGAGGGTGAGGCCACTACGGTGCTGTGGACGACCTTGCGCCTGCTCGGAGGGGACCGACACCTTGTCGGTCTGATATTCCCGCAGCTCAACGCTCCGGAGTACGGACATTCCGTTGCTGAGGAGCTCGTCGCGGTGCCGCTCGACGAGCTTTTCCACAGTCTTGAGGGGTACTTCGAAGTAGTCGGCCACATCCCGCGTGGTGGCCTGTGCACCACCTGTGGAAATCGCCAACGCCGCCACTCTGTCGAGGACTTCGACCCGGTGGGTCATACCGGAGCGCGCGCTGCGCGATTCCAGCAGGACGGATTCGGTGAACATGGCAGACCTTCCTGGGCTCTGGTCTCGGACACGTCTGGGAAACCCCGTTCACCTGGGGGTTGGTCAGGTGTCCGTATCCAGGAGCCAGGAGCGGAGGTCAGCTCATGTCTTCCCACGTACCGCACGACCGGCGGGAGGCCCCGCATCGGGCCGCATCCCCACCGGCTACCACCACTTCACAACTCTCGCCGCCGTCGCTCGCGCATCGCCTCCGCGCAAGAGGTACAACGATTCGACGGTCGCACAGTCACGCGATGCGGAGAGGCCGGGGACCCGACGCCCTCTCCGCACCTTCCCCGCCCCTCCGCACCCTCCGTGAGCTGCTCAACCGCGCCCGGCGAGCCGACCGATGCCCCGGAACAGCGCCTGCGGGTCGTACTCGGCCCGCAGCCGCTCCAGCCGTGCGGCCGTCTGGTCCCCGTGCACCGACCGGAGGGTGGCGGGCTCCTGCGGGCCGTAGAGGAAGTTGCCGTTCCGGGCCGGTGCCGGACCGGTCACCGGGGCCAGCACCCGCGCGTGCAGACTCCGCACCGCGCCGTCCCGGTCCGGCTCCGGCACCGGTGAGAGCACGTACACCAGATACCGCGCGTCCCGGTGGTCCACCGCGTTCGGTACCTCGGGCGGGCGGGAGAACGCGCCGCCCAGGTGCCGCACGCCCAGCACACACATCGCCGCGGCGGACGGACCCGCCTCGGCCAGCACGGCAGGCCGTGCGCCGTCGTCCAGCCCCGCCTCGCCCAGCAGGACGTTGGAGCTGCGGTAGGCGTGCGGCGTCTCCGGCTCGCTGAAGACCGTGGCGCATTCGGTGTACGGCCTCTCCCGCACCTCGTCCACCAGGAGCGCACCGATCTCCCGCAGCGGCCGGACCAACCGCTCACCCTCCTCCCGCGGTCCGGTGAAGGCGAGGTGCACCTGGGCGAGGTACCGCCCCCGCAGTGCCGCGGGAACCGCGGGCAGGTCCGGCATCGGCAGCAGCGTCACGGCAGAGGTGAGTGTGTCGGGGACCGACCAAGTCCACTCCTGCCATGTCCGCAACACCTCTTCCGCGACCTGACCGCCGTCGAACACCAGACGGCCGCCGAAGAACCGCTCCACGGGCACCAGCCCGAGCTCCAGCCCGGTCACCGCTCCCAGCCCGCCACCGCCGCCGCGCAGCCCCCAGAAGAGGTCCGGGCAGCGCTCCGCGGTCACGCGGCGCAGCCGGGCGTCGGCGGTCACCACGTCGAGCTGCCGCACCAGGTCAGCGGCGTAGCCGAACTCCCGCCCCAGCAGCCCGACCCCGCCGCCCAGCGCATAACCGACGACACCGACACCGGGAGCCGAACCGTTGACCGGCGCCAGGCCGTGCCGCGCCGCCTCCGCCACCAGGTCGCCCGCCCGGACCCCCGGCTCCACCCAGGCGCTGCGGGCCGCCGTGTCGATCCGGATCCCCGTCATGCGGCGCGTACCGACCAACACACCCTCGCGGGCCGCCGCGCGCAGTCCGTGCCCGGTCGCCTGCACGGCCAGCGGCATCCCCCGGCGCCGCGCGTGGTCCACCGCCGCCCGCACATCCTCCGGGGCGCGTGCCGCGACGAGCACGTCCGGACCGTGCCGGGCCCCGCTCTGGAAACCGGTGCGCTCCTGGTCGTACCCGGCGTCACCGGGGAGGAGCACGCTGCCGCGCACCGCGTCCCGCAGCGTCTCCAGCGCCTTCGTCCGCATCCTGTCCGTTCCTGGGTGCCTGCCGGCCGACCCGGCCGACCCGGCCCACCGGTCGCCCGGTTCCGTCTGTCGCTCCTGCATCCGTCCGGCCTCCCGCCCGACCCCGATCTACCGGTCCGCCGCGGCCGGCGCCCGCCACTCGGGGTCCCGGCCCAGCCACGCGGCCAGCTGCCCGTAGCCGTCGGCCTCCTCCGCGGCTTCCCGCAGGTCACCGAAGGGCAGCTGCTCCCGGCCCGCCGCCGGCACCGCCTGCCGGGCGACACCCAGCGCGAACCGTCCCACTTCCTCGTCCAGCGTTCCGCTCCAGCCGATCGCGCGGGCCAGGTCCCAGGTGTGGGCCGCGGTCTCCATCACCGACCCGGAGAGCGCCAGCCGGCCCGGCACCCGGCCCCAGGGCACCGTCACGACGGTCTCCATGAGCGCGTCGTCCGCCCAGGCCTCGAGCATGCGCGTGCGGCCGTCCTCGAAGAGTTGCGGCCACTGTCCGGCCGGTACACCGGCCGTCCACTCGGGCACGTCGGCACCCTTGCCGTCGCCGCCCCCGGGAACGGCGGAGATGCGCCGCGTGCCGCCGACGAGATGGCCCAGCAGGGAGCGCACGTCGTACTCGGTGCACGGCGTCGGTGCGTCGAGCTGCTCGGACCGGACGGCGGCGACCACCGTCGCCAACTGCGCGGTGGCGCGGGCGTACAGCGGGCGGGGGTCGGGCATCGCGGGTGTGCTGCTCACAGTTCTCTCCTGGTGGGTCGGGCTCCGCAGGGCGGAGCCGCGGCTTCGGCGGAGGAGAGTCTGCCGGGAAAACCTGACATGACCCGTCAACATTTTTCCGGCACTCTGGTGGGGTGAAATCCGACCGGCTGCTTGCCATCCTGCTGCTCCTCCAGACCCGCGGCCGTGTGCCCGCCGAGGAGCTGGCGGCGGAGCTGGAGGTCTCCGCACGCACCATCTACCGGGACATCGAGGCGCTGTCGGCGGCCGGGGTCCCGGTGTACGCGGAGCGCGGCCGGCACGGCGGCATCACGCTGCTGCCCGGCTACCGCACCGACGTGACCGGGCTGACGGCGGACGAGGCCCGCGCGCTGTTCGTGCTGGCCGCGCCGGGTCCGCACGCGGCACTCGGTCTCGACAGCGCGCTGGCGTCCGCGCTCCGCAAGGTGATGGCGGCGCTGCCCGCCCCGCACCGCCCGGCCGCCGACCTCACCAGCCGCCGCATCCTGGTCGACCCGGACCGGTGGCTGCCCGGCCCCCGTACCGAGGTGGAACTGGACGTGCTGCACACCGCGGTCTTCGGCGACCGCAGGCTGCGCATCCGCTATCGGCACAGCGGTGACAGCCGACCGCGCACCTACACCGTCGACCCGTACGGTCTCGTCAACAAGGCCGGTGTCTGGTATCTGGTCGCCGACCGTCGCGGCTCCCCCGCCCTCTTCCGCGCGGATCGGATCGCCGCCGCGACCGCGCTGGAGGACCCCGTGCGGCGGCGCGCGGGTGTCGAACTGGCGGACGTCTGGCACACGCTGCGGTGCCGGGTGGAGGAGCGGAGCCGGGACGTGCGGGTGACCGCGCGGGTGCACAGGTCCCGGCTGGGCATGTTCGCCCGGATCGTCGCGCCCGTCCTGGCCGCACCCCTCGGTACCGAGGCGGACGGCGACTCCGCGGGACCGGACGCGCGGGACGGCGGGAACGCGGGTGACAGAACGGACGGGGGAGACGGGGGGAACGAGGGGGATGAAGGGGACGAGGGGGACTGGGTCACCGCCCGTCTCGCGTTCTCCGCCCTCCCCGCCGTGTCGGTGCTCCTCCAGTTCGGCCCCTGGGTGCGGGTGGTCGATCCGCCCGAAGCCATCGAGGAACTGCTCCTCCGGGTCCGCGAGACGGCCGCGCTGTACGACCAGCAGCGCGGGGGCGCCCCGTCCGACGGCGCGCCCCCGCGGGCGGTGCCGGAGTTGCCCCCGGGGCCGCGCTGAGGCCGTCCGGCGCACCGTCCGGCGTGTGGCCTCCTACCGTTCCCTTCCCGTGCCCTGCTACGGCGTCGGGGAGTGCACCGGCTGCCGTGTGTCCGGCCCGGCCGCACCGTCCGGCCGGTGGTCCTGCTCCGGTGTCTCCGGCTGTCCGGCGCCGCTGCCGCCACCGGATCCGTGCTCGGCGGCCGCACGTCCGCGTACGCACAGCAGCACCGCGGCACCGGACGCCAGCGCCGCCGCGCCGCAGAGCAGGAAGATCCGGTCGAGCCCGGCGGCGAACGCCTCGCGGACCAGTTCCATCGGCACCCCGGTCTCCCGCGCGCGCCCGCCTCCCGCGGCCTCGGCCGCCTCCCGCGGCACGCCATGGCCGGTCAGCACCTCGCGCACCCGGCCGGCGAAGACGGTACCGAGCACGGCGACCCCGAGCGCGTAGCCCAATTGCCGGAAGGTGTTCACGGCGCCGCTGGCGATCCCGGCCCGCTCCGGCGGCAGGGCGCTCAGCGCGGCGGATATCAGCACCGGGACGGCCATGCCCACCCCGACGCCGATCAGCACACATCCGGGCAGCAGCACAGTCCAGGAGGACTCCGGCGCCACCGCGAGCTGGGACAGCACTCCCGCTCCGATCACCAGCACGCCGACGCCCAGCGGGTACTGCGGCCGCAGCCGCTGCAACCGGCCGCCGAAGAGGCTCGCGACCAGGAAGGAGAACCCGGCCATCGGAAGGATGGCCAGCCCCGCTTCCAGCGGGCTCATTCCCAGCACCGACTGCGCCCACAGCGCGCTGTAGATGAAGTGTGCGAACGCGGCGGCCTGCGTCAGCAGCGCGGTGGCCATCAGGACGGCGAACGACCGGTTCCGCAGCAGCGCCAGGTCCAGCAGCGGCTCCGGGCCCGCTGATGCGTCCCCCTGGGCTCCGTGTGCCCGCGCGGCGGAGCGGGCCCGCTCCACCAGGACGAAGGCGGCGCCGGTCAGCACCGAAACGGCCAGTGAGCCGGCGGCGCGCGGATCGCTCCATCCGGCGTCGCCGCCCCGCACCAGTCCGTACGTCAGCGTGCCCGCGCACAGCGTGAACAGCACGGCGCCCGCCCGGTCCACGCGCGCCCCTGGCCGGCGCGGCGCACGGGACTCCGGCACGGTGCGGAAAGTGATCCACAGGGCGATCAGCGTCAGCGGCACGTTGACGAAGAACACCGCGCGCCAGTCGACGTATTCGGTCAGCACTCCGCCCAGGGCCAGCCCGCAGCCGGCCGCGGCGCCGTTGACCGCGCCCCACACGCCGAAGGCGATGCCCCTGTCGCGCCCCTGGTAGATCGCGGTGATCAGCGGGGCGTTCGCCGCGAACACCGCCGCGGCGCCCACCCCCTGCACGGCGCGCGCGGCGATCAGCGTCCCGGCGTCCGGCGCGAGCCCGCACGCCAGCGAGGCGAGGGCGAAGAGCACCATACCGACGACGAAGACCCGGCGCCTGCCGTGCAGGTCGGACAGGGAGCCCGCCACCAGGAGCAGCGCGGCCAGGGCGACGGCGTAGACGTCCACCACCCACTGCAGGGAGGTGAACGAGGCGTCCAGCGAGGTCGCCATGCGGGGCAGTGCGGTGTTCACGATCGTCACATCGATCAGCAGCATGAAGCCGCCCAGGCAGAGGGCGGTCAGCGGCCACCATGAGCGGGCTCTGTTGTTCTCGTTCTCCATGCCGCCAGGCTCGGCCTGACCGTCTCTCGGGGCCCATTCACGGCCACGGAGTTGGCGGGATCCGACATCGGCTAGCGTTCAGACGGTGCGATCCGACATCAGCCGCCGCGGCAGCAAGCCCTCAGCCGGTCCTCCTCCCACCGCCGGAAAGGACAGAGAAGGCGGGAAATGGAGAAAAAGCGCAAGCGGCGGAACGGACGGGGATGCCGCGCCGCTGGACGACCTCGACCGGCGGATCGCGCACGCCCTGCAGCTCGACGGGCGGCTCGCCTTCTCGCGGATCGCCGAGGTGCTCGGCGTCTCCGACCAGACGATCGCCCGCCGCTGGGCGCGGCTGCGCGCCGACCGGAGCATGCGCGTCCTGGGACTCACGGAGCCCGCCGTGCTGGGCGAGACCGTCTGGCTGGTCCGTGTCTCCACGACCCCGGACGCGGCCGTCCCGCTGGCGGAGGCGCTGGCGCGCCGCACGGACACCACCTGGGTGGCGATGATGGCGGGCGGCACCGAGGTCAGCGCTGTCGCGCGAGCCGGCTCCGACTGGACACCCGAGGGCGGCGGCGAGGCGCTGCTGCTGCGCGAACTGCCGCGCACCCCGCGCGTGCTGGCCGTGCACGCCTACTGCCAGCTCCACCAGTTCTTCGGGGGTGCCGAGGGACTGATCCTCAAGTCCGGGATGCTCTCGCCCGACCAGGTGGCACAGCTCGCCCCGCCGCCGCCCACCCCGCCCGAGGAGCCGGTCCGGCTCACCGCGGACGACCGCACGCTGCTCACCCGGCTGGCCCACGACGGCCGCACCCCGGTGGCCGAACTGGCTTCGGCCACCGGCTGGTCGCCGTCCGCGGTGCGACGGCGCATGGCGGAACTGCGCGGCTGCGGAGCGCTCTACTTCGACGTCGAGTACGGGCCGCGCGTCTTCGGCCAGGGGCTGCGGGCAGCGGTGTGGCTCTCCGTACCGCCCGCCCGGCTGCACGCCACGGGGGAGGCACTGGCCGCGCACGAGGAGGTGGCGTTCGCGTGCGCCACCACCGGTGCGGCGAACCTGTTCCTGACGGTCGTCTGCCGGGACACCGCGGAGCTCTACGCGTACCTGACAGGTCCGGTCGCCCGGCTCTCGGGGGTGCAGAACGTCGAGACCTACCCGGTGGTGCGCAGCCTGAAGGGGCCGGGACCCTTCCCGCAGAGCCGGATCCGCGGCACACGGGCCGGGCCGGATCCGAACCGGGCGCCTTGAGGCGCGCCGTCGGCGACCTGGCCGGCCCGGCGGAGGGTCGGCGGCGCGACGTGGTCGGCCGTCCGCCGCGTCCCGAGACCGACGTCGGGTGACGAGGCCGAGGCCGGCCCCGAGGCTGACGTCGGCCCCCGAGACCGACTCCCGCTACGCGGCCAGCCGCTCCAGCACCCGGGCGATGCCGTCCTGGTCGTTGGAGGCGGTCACCTCGTCGGCGACGGCCAGCAGTTCCTCGTGGCCGTTCTCCATGGCGACACCGCGCCCCGCCCAGGCGAACATGGGGATGTCGTTGGGCATGTCGCCGAAGGCGAGGGTCTCGGCCGCGCGGACCTTGAGCCGGCGGGCCGCCAGCGCGAGCCCCTTGGCCTTGCTGAGGCCCAGCGGGAGCAGTTCCACGATGCCCTCACCGGCCATGACCACGCCCACCAGATCGCCGACGGCGGCCCGTGCGGCCTTCACCAACTCGTCGTCGCCGAGCTGCGGATGCTGGATGTAGAGCTTGTTGAGCGGCTTCCGCCAGACGGTCTCGCGGTCCTCGAAGGGAACGTAGGGCAGCGGACCGTCGTGGACCCGGTACCCGGGCCCGGCCAGCACCTCGCCGTCCAGGCCGTCCCGGGAGGCGGCCACCGCGACGGTGCCCACCTCCTTCTCCAGCAGGGTGAGGGCCTGTTCGGCGACCCGCCTGTCGAGGGTGACGGAGGTCAGCAGCCGGCCCGAGCCCGCGTCGTACACCTGTGACCCCTGTGCGCACACCGCCAGTCCGCGGTGGCCGAGGTCCGCCAGGATCTGCTTCGTCCACGGCACGGCCCGGCCGGTGACGACGATGTGTGCGGCACCCCGCGCGGTGGCGGCGTCGAGGGCGGCCCGGGTGCGCTCCGAGACGGTGTCGTCGGAGCGCAGCAGGGTGCCGTCGAGATCGGTGGCGATCAGACGGTAGGGGAAGGCGGGCGGGCCGGAAGGCGCGGCGGGCGGCGTGCTCACCTGGCGACCGGCTCCAGTGCGCTGCGGCCACCCAGATACGGCCGCAGCACCGGCGGGATCCACACCGAGCCGTCCTCCTGCTGGTGGTTCTCCAGCAGCGCGACGATGGTGCGGGGTACCGCGCACAGGGTGCCGTTCAGTGTCGCCAGCGGCCGGACGGTCTTGCCGTCCCGCATCCGGACCGCGAGCCGGCGGGACTGGAACTCGGTGCAGTCCGAGGTGGAGGTCAGCTCGCGGTACTTGCCCTGGGTGGGGATCCACGCCTCGCAGTCGAACTTGCGGGCCGCCGAGGAGCCCAGGTCGCCGGTGGCCACATCGATCACCTGGAACGGCAGCTCCAGGGACGAGAGCCACTGCTTCTCCCACTGCAGCAGCCTGCGGTGCTCCTCCTGGGAGTCCTCCGGCGCGACGTAGGAGAACATCTCCACCTTGTCGAACTGGTGGACGCGGAAGATGCCGCGGGTGTCCTTGCCGTACGAGCCCGCCTCGCGGCGGAAGCAGGGCGAGAAGGCGGCGTAGCGCAGCGGCAGTCGGTCGGCCTCGACGATCTCGTCCATGTGGTAGCCGGCCAGCGCGACCTCGGAGGTCCCGACGAGGTACAGGTCGTCCTTGTCCAGGTGGTAGACGTCCTGCGCGGCCTGGCCGAGGAAGCCGGTGCCGTCCATGGCCTGCTGCTTGACCAGCGCCGGTGTCAGCATCGGGGTGAAGCCGGCCTCGGTCGCCTGGGCGATCGCCGCGTTGACCAGGGCCAGCTCCAGCAGGGCGCCGACGCCGGTGAGGAAGTAGAAGCGCGAGCCCGACACCTTGGCGCCGCGCTCGACGTCGATGGCGCCGAGTTTCTGGCCCAGTTCCAGGTGGTCCTTGGGTTCGAAGCCCTCGGCCGCGAAGTCGCGGGGCGTCCCGAGGGTCTCCAGGACGGTGAAGTCCTCCTCGCCGCCGACCGGGACGTCGGGGTGCACCAGGTTGCTGAGCCGGCGCAGCAGCCGCTGGGTCTCCTCCGCGGCCTCGTCCTTCTCCGCGTCGGCGGCCTTCACCGCGCCGGCCAGTTCCCCGGCGCGGCGCAGCAGTTCGTCCTTCTCCTCGCCCGCGGCCTTCGGGATGAGCTTGCCGAGCTGCTTCTGCTCGGAGCGGAGTTCGTCGAAGCGGACACTGGAGGACCTGCGCCGCTCGTCGGCGGAGAGCACCGCGTCGACGAGGTCGACGTCCTCTCCACGGGCGCGCTGGGAGGCGCGCGCACGGTCGGGGTCCTCACGGAGCAGGCGAAGGTCAATCACCCCGCCAGGGTACCGGTGGCCTCCGGTGCCGCTCGATTCGACATCCCTTTGATGCGGTTTGCCCGAATTGAGGTTTTTGGTATTCCGGGAGAATGCCGCTCCTCGGGGATTTCCGTTCTTCCGATTCTCCGGTTCTCCTGCTTTACGCCTTCCGCTCGGGGGTGGATCCGCGTGTGCGCCGCGCCGGGGATCCCGTGGACTGAGGGCGCTCGCGGGGGAGTTGAGCGGAGCCTCCGGGTGCACTTATCCACAGCTGGGGAGGGTGGCGGCCGAGTTTTCCACAGGGGTGGAAGAGGGGCTGTGGAAATGAGAGCGTTCCGTTCCGGCGCCTGTGCGATCAGCGCGGAATTCCCGGGGTAAACCCGAAATGCCCACTCAATCGAGGGGGAATAGCTCACTCCAAAGAGTTGATCAAGGGAATTGTAGTGACGCGGTGCGAGGTGCTCCCTGTGGAGGGGGATGCGGTCTGTATGCCGTTTTGTCGACTGCGTCCGTTTTTTCTGTCGACTTGTACACAGGTCGCCCTCCACCCCTGTGGATAACTTCGCGGGGCCTGTGTACGGCGCCTCCCGGCCTCCGGGCGGCGCCCCGGCGCCGCTCGGCCCCGTCAGCTCGGCCCGTCCGCGCCCGCTCCCGTGCGCCCGGCCCCGTCCGTCCTGTCCGGTCAGTCCCGCCCGTCCAGGCACCGCGACAGCCAGTCGGCCGCCGCCACGAAGTCCTCGTCCGCGGTACCCGAGCGCACCGTGGGCGGCTGTCGGTCGGCGCGCGGGTACGAACCCAGGAAGCGCACCGCTCGGCACGAGCGCCGCAGCCCCATCAGCACGTCGCCCACCCGGCGGTCCTGCACATGGCCCTCGGAGTCGATCTGGAAGCAGTACTGCCCGATGCCCTCGCCCGTGGGCCGCGACTCGATCCGCATCATGTTGACGCCGCGCGAGGCGTACTCGTGCAGCACCTCCAGCAGCGCGCCGGGCTGGTCCCCGCGCAGCCAGAAGACCACCGAGGTCTTGTCGGCGCCCGTCGGCGCCGCCGGGCGCCCGGGCGGCCCCAGCAGCACGAACCGGGTCGTCGCGTTCTCCGCGTCGTGGATGTCGGTGACCAGCGGCTCCAGACCGTAGGTCGCGGCGGCGAACTCGCCCGCGAACGCGGCGTCGTACCGGCCCTCCTGCACCAGCCGGGCGCCGTCCGCGTTGGAGGCCGCCGATTCCCACACGGCGTCCGGCAGCTGCGCCGCGAGCCAGTTGCGCACCTGCGGCTGGGCGACCGGATGGCCGGTGACGGTCTTGACCTCCGCCAGGGGCGTGCCGGGCCGTACCAGCAGTGCGAAGGCGATCGGCAGCAGCACCTCGCGGTAGATCATCAGCCGGCTGCCGCCCGCCAGCTCGTCCAGGGTGGCCGTGACGCCGCCCTCCACCGAGTTCTCGATCGGTACGAACGCCGCTTGGGCCTCCCCGTTCCGCACGGGGTCCAGGGCAGCCGGAACCGACACCATGGGAGTGAGCTGGCGGGTGGCTGCTTCCGGCAGGGTGTGCAGCGCGGCCTCGGTGAAGGTGCCCTCGGGGCCGAGGTACGTATAGCGGCTCGCAGATGACATACCGCCACGGTAGTCCGGTCCACAGGGCACCGGGTGCCGATCTCAGCCCTCGAGCAGCCGCTGGCCCACGTACTCGCCCTTGCCCGGGCCTCCCGGCACCGCGAACAGGGCACTCGCCTCGTGCCGCAGGAACCGCGACAGCGCGTCCCCCCGGTCGAGCTTCCGTTGCACCGGCACGAAGCCGCGCAGCGGATCGGCCTGCCAGGCCACGAACAGCAGCCCGGCGTCCGGCGCCCCGTCGCCGCGGAACCCGTCGTGGAAGGAGAAGGAGCGGCGCAGCATCGCCGCTCCCCCGTTGCTCTCCGGGGCCGTCACCCGGATGTGCGCGTCCGCGGCGATCAGCGGCTGTCCGTCCGGTCCGCGCTTGTCCAGATCGGGCTCGGTCCGCTCATGGCCGCCGGAGAGCGGGGCCCCGTCGGACTTGCGCCGCCCGATGACCTGCTCCTGCTCGCCGAGCGAGTGGGAGTCCCACGCGTCCAGCAGCATCCGGATCCGCCGCTGCACCACGTACGAGCCCCCGGCCATCCAGGAGTCACCCGCGGCCGGTACGAAGATCCGCTCGGCGAAGTCCTTCTCCTCGGGGCGGGGATTGTTGGTCCCGTCGACCTGCCCCATCAGGTTGCGCATCGTGCGGGGCTGCTCGGTCGCACCCGGAGAGCGGTTGAAACCGGACATCTGCCAGCGCACCCGTGCCGTGTCCGCCGCCTCGCGCTGCAGGGCCCGCAGCGCGTGGAAGGCCACCAGCGCGTCGTCCGCACCGATCTGCACCCACAGGTCCCCGTCCGAGCGCTTCTTGTCCAGCGCGTCCGCCGAGAAGTCCGGCAGCGGTGCGAGCTGCGCCGGCAGCCGGTCGGTGAGCCCGGTACGGGAGAAGAACGTACGGCCGAATCCGAAGGTGACCGTCAGCGAGGCCGGACCGGCGTCCAGCGCGATCCCGGTGTCCCGCTCGCCGTCCTGCGGCGGTTCGCCGCCCATCATCCGGCGGGCCGCCTCCGACCAGCGGCGCAGCAGCGCCGCGGCCTGCTTGCGGCCGGCCCGGGGTGCGAGGTCGAAGGCCAGCAGATGGCCGTGCGCCTGGGCCGGGGCCACGATCCCGGCCTGGTGCGTGCCGTGGAAGGACACGGCCGTGGAGCCCAGCGAGGACAGGGCCGCGGGCGGCGCGTCCTGGGCCGCCGAGTGGGCCCAGGCGCCGCCCGCGGCGCCCGCTGCCAGCCCGGCGGCGCCCGCCGCGGAGGCGGTGCCCAGCAGCCGCCGACGGGTGATCCGCCCGCTCTGCCGGGTCTCGCGGCCCTGTCCGCCGGCCGGGCCGTCGCCGTCGGCGCTGCCGTCCGGCGTGCCCGCTGCTTCGGGCGTGCGCTGCGTGGGAGGAGTCCTACGGGTGTTCTGAGTGCTCATGTCGTCGCTCGGTTCCGGCTCAGCCGATGGTGGCGGTCGTGGTCTTGGTGACCTGGTCGATGTCGGAGGTGCGGACGGTGACCGCGACCTTCCATTTTCCAGCCATGGGCAACTGGAGCCCCCTGGCTCTCCAGTGCCCCTTCTCCCGCCCGACCGGTTCGAGCGGAACGGACAGCGGGCCGAGGTCCCGCGCGGGCAGCGTGAAGGCGATCTTCACCTCGGCCGCCTCGACGGGCTTGCCGCTGGGCGCGGTGGTGCGCAGCTCCAGGGTGTTCCCGCCGCGGGTGCCCGGGGAGATCTCCAGCGCGGCCCGCCCCTTCCCGCCCGGGCCGCCGGTGTCGAACGGGACCTCCACATCCACCGGCCCGCCGGGGTCCCGCGCCGCCTCGGCCGCACGCACCTGCTCCTCGGTGCGGCCCGGCTCGGTGCCGGTCAGGACCGTGGTGACGGCGAGCAGCACCACGGCCAGGGCCGCCTCGGCCAGCACCGAGCGGCGCAGCCCGCTGCGCCCCGGATCGGCCTCCCGCTCCCGGCGCTGCCGGGCGGCGTCGGCCGCGGCCCGCTGGCGGGCCAACTGGGCGGCCCGGACGGGGTCGCGGGGGGCGCTCTCCTGCGGCTGCGCGGGGCGGCCGCCCTCCGGAGAGGGGGCGCCGCGCGTCCGCGGTGTGCCGTCGGCACCCGGTGCGGAGGTCCGGACAGCGGCACGTTCGGGGGAGCGACCGTGCGGGACGGCTGCCGTCGCGCCGGCGGTGGTCCCCTGGCTCCCGGAGGCGGCGTTCGGGGGTGCCGGGGCGGGCCGCTCCGGGAGTTCGGTCAACCGGGTCGTCCACCGCCGGGAGAACCAGGCGATCGCCAGCACGGCGCCCACCAGCAGGACTTTCACCACCAGCAGCTGCCCGTACGAGGTGTCCGTCAGCGCCCTCCAGGAGCCCACCTGACGCCACGACTGGTACAGCCCCGTCCCCGCCAGCACCACGACGCAGCCGAACGCCAGCCGCGAGAACCGCCGCACCTCCGTGCCCGTGGGCGAGGGCCCCCGGCGCAGCAGGCAGCACAGCGCGGCCAGACCGCCCAGCCACAGGGCGACGGCGAGCAGATGCAGCACGTCCACGGGCACCGCCAGCCCGGTCTGGATACCGGTGGAGGCGTGTTCGGCCAGCGCCCAGGTCGCCGCGAGACCGGCGGCCAGCAGAGCACCGCCGGCGGACAGTCCCCAGTGCAGGTCCCGCCGCTGCCGCACGGCCGCGCCGTCCCCGGACGCGGCTGTGCCGTCCCGGGGTGCGGCTTCGGATTCTCCGGCCTTCCGCGGCAGGACGGCTGCACCCTCCTGCGGGACTTCCTCCCGTTCATCCCCTTCGTCGTCGGATGCCCGCTGCCGCGCGTACACGCCGAAGAGCACCGAGGTGAACAGTGCGCCCGCCGCGAGCAGCAGCAGCCGGGAGACCAGCGCTGCTCCCGGCTTGGTGGCGACCACGTCCTTGAGCCCGCCCAGGTCGAGGACGTCCGCGAACCGGCCCGAACCGGTGTAGGGCCCGCGCAGCAGCAGCAGCGCCAGCGTCGACGCCGCCAGGAGGCTCCAGCCGGTCGTCACCAGCCGCTGCACCGCGCGCGAGGACGCGGCCCGCGGCGCGCACAGCAGCACGAAGGCGGCCCCGCCGATCAGCAGGACGTAGCCCGCGTAGGCGGCGTACCGTCCGATGCCGTAGAGGGCGCCCACGGTCCCGCCGCCCGCGTTCTCGTCCTGCTGCGGGACTTTCGCGCTCGTCTCGGACGGCTTGCCGATCGAGAAGGTGAAGGCGCCCGAGACCGGGTGGCTGTCAGCGGAGACGGCCTGCCAGGCGACGGTGTAGGTGCCCTGGTCCAGCCCCGGGTCGAGCCCGACCGTGCGCCGCACCGTGCCGCTCGTACCGGTGTCGCGGACCGTCCCGGTGTCGACCCGCGCACCGCGCGGGTCCAGGACGCGGATGGCGCCGTCCGACATGGCCACGCCCTCGGAGAAGTCGAGCGTGACCTGCCGGGGCGCGTCGTCCACCACGGCGCCCTCCGCGGGATCGCTGCCCGTCAGCGCGGCGTGCGCCGCAGCCGGGCCCGCCAGTGCCAGCACGCCCAGCAGCGCGGCGGTGAGCGCGGCCAGAGCCGACAGGGTGCGGACGGCGGTGCGGGAGGTGGTGCGGAGGGAGCCTGGGACGGTGGACGACACGCCTGCGAACCTCACTTCCGGTGTGTGTAGTTCGTCGCCTCGACGGGTGCCTTGACCGTGACCGCGCCGGACCGCTGGAAGTGCAGCACGAAGGTGACCGTCTGGCCCTTCGTCGGCTTGCGCTCCAGATCCATCAGCATCAGATGGTTGCCGCCGCGCCTCAGTTCGAGTTCGCCGTGTGCGGGCACGGGCAGCGACTTCACCCGCTGCATCTGCTGGTCGACGGTCTCGTGCAGTTCGACCGTGCCCGCCACGTCGCTGGAGACCGACGTCAGCTTGTCGGCGCTGTCGCCGCTGTTGCGTATGGTCAGGAAGCCTCCGGCCATCTCCTCGGTCGGCGGCTGCGGCACATAGGCGCCGCTGACCTTCAGCTCCGGACGGCCGTCCCCCTTCCCTTCGTCCTTCCCGTCCCCGCCGTCGGAGGAGCAGCCGGTCAGGGCGAGCGCGAACACCGCGCCCAGAGCCAGGGCGGGGAGCGGGCGGCGTGCGGCGGTCACGGGTTCTTCCCCTCGATCAGCTTGGGCAGGTCCTTCTCGAGGACGTCCGGGCCGGAATTGCCCTCCGTGTAGAGGACGTGCGCCTTGTCGTCCTCGGGGGAGAAGGCGAGCACCTGGGCGCCGTGCGTGGAGACGACGTCGCCGTTCTTCTTCTTGTACGAGGGCGCGATGCTGACGCCCACACTGCGGGCGCCGGCCTGGATGGTGTCGAAGTCGCCGGTGAGCCCGATGAAGGACGGGTCCTGGCCGTCCAGCCACTTCCGGAGCTCCTCGGGGGTGTCCCGCTTCGGATCGCTGGTGACGAAGACGACCCGCAGCTTCTTCTGCTGCTCCTCGGGCAGCTTGGACTTGGCCACGGAGATGTTGCTCATGGTCAGCGGGCAGATGTCCGGGCAGTGCGTGTAACCGAAGTAGAGCAGCGTGGGGCGGCCCTTCGTCTTCTCGATCAGGTCGTAGCTCTTGCCGTGTGTGTCGGTGAGCGTCAGATCGGGCTTGCTGAAGGGCTGGTCGAGGACCGTGCCGCCCTTGTGCTGCTGCTTCTCGACCGTCGCGGGTTTGTCTGCGGCGCTGCCGCCGCCGTCGTCGGAGCCGCAGCCCGCCAGGGCGAGCCCGGCGGCCGCGACCAGTGCCGCGGCCGTTCTCTTGGTGCGCATAGTGCTTGTCCGCATCGTGCAGTAGGGATCGTGCAGGGCCGGGGTGGTGCGGGCGGCGGCCGGCGCCGCCCGCACCACCGCGGGGGAAGGTACGGGCCGGGGTCAGGCGGTACGGCGGCGACCCGCCAGGACGCCGAAGGCGACGCCGGCGACGCCGACGACGATGCCCACCGTGCCGAGGACGCGCGCGGTGGTGTCGGAGCCGGAGCCGGAGTCGTCCTCGGGAGCTGCCGCGGCCTTTCCGGCGGCCTTGGCGTCGTCCGCCGAGTCGTCCGCGTCCGTGCCGGACTCCTCGGCCGCCGTCAGCTTCAGCACCGGCGCCGGGTGCTCGGGCTCCGCCGCGCCCTCCTTCGGCTCCTCGATCCAGCGCACGACATCGTCGTCGTCATAGGTCTGCAGCGCCTTGAACACCAGGCGGTCCGCGTCCTTCGGAAGCTGCCCCATGGAGACGGGGAACTGCTGGAACTCGCCCGGCTCGACCTTTCCGCCGCTCCAGGTGACCTTCGAGACGGCCTCGGTGACCTTCTCGCCGTGCATCGTGATCGGCTTGTCCAGCTTCTTCTTCTCGACCTTGACGTCCCAGCCGGGTACCGGCTGCGGCATCACGGACGTCAACGGGTGGTCCGCCGGGAAGTTGACCTCCAGCTCGACGGTGGACGCGTCGTCCTTCTCGTTCGGCACCTTGAAGTTGACGGTGCTGTAGCCGCCCTTGGCGGCCTCCTGCGGGTCGACGCCGACATGCGCCGACGCGGGCCCGGCGACCAGCAGGACGGTTCCGGCGGCGAGCGCGCAGACGGTTGCGGCGCGACGGTTCGCGATCTTCATGAAATGAGCTCCTGAGTGGCACAGGACGGATGGCATGGCATCGGAGGCGGGCACGCGGGCGCGCGGGGACCCGCACCGCGCGCCGCTGCCATGGCCGCGCCGGCCGCACCCCGTGGCGGGGGCGGGCAGCTCGGTTCCGGTGAGCGTCGTGCGTGCGTCAGGCCGCGAGCGCGAAAGCGTCCGCCTGCCGCGCGGGCGGACCGCGCCGGTGCACGGAGTGCTGGAGCAGCAGCGAGGACGGGGGCGCCGTCTCGTCCTCCGGGCGCGCGCGGACGGACCGCTCCGGAACCCGGGGCAGCAGCCCGCTGTGCAGGGCCCGGACGAAGGCCAGGGCGGTGCGCAGGGCACCCGCGGCCAGCAACTCCTCGGCGACCGCCGCGGCTGCGTGGGACAGCCGCACCAGCCGCCACAGCGCGGCCTCGCCCCGCCGCAGCATCCAGCCGAGCAGCAGTGCGGCACACAGGTGCCCGAGCAGCATCGGTACGTCGAGCAGTCCGGCCGCGGCGCGCGCCGCCTCGTGCAGGCAGTCGAGCGGGGTGCCGGGAAAGGAGCCGGTGGCGGTCTCGTGTGCGGCGTGCGCCGCGCTTCCGGTGTTTCCGGCGCCGCCCGCGCCCGCGGCGGTCCGCGGATCGAGTCCGGCGTCCACCACCACGCGCCGCGCCTCGGCGTCGCTCAGCGGCGCGCCGCCGCCGTGGCACAGCAGCGTTCCCGCCAGAGCCCGGATGCCGCCCGGCTGCGGCGCTGCCTGAGGGGTCGCCGCCGCTCCGCCGTGCAGCCTGTGGGAGCCCATCGAGAACACCAGGTGCAGGGCGATCTGCCCCAGCGCGAGCAGCCCCGCGATGCCCGGCAGCGAGCGCTCCCGCCCGGCGAGCGCGACGGCGACCGCGAAGACGCAGCCGAAGCCGAGCGTCAGCGTGCCGAACGGCAGGACGGTCCCGGCGGCGAGTACATGCCCCGCGGCGGACACGGTGACGCAGACCGCGGCGAACACCGCGGCCCGCAGCAGTCTCAGGTCCGCACCGGCAGTCATGGCCGCGCCATCATCTCACCGCCGTCCCGGCCCGCACACACCAGGGCCGCACCCGCTCCACCGGTGTTCGACCGACCCACCGGTGCCCGGGGCCAGCGTGCGCGGGTGCCCTCGGGCGGGGTGCGCATCCCGGTGCGTGTTTCCGGCGTACCCGCACGCGGGGACACCGCCCCACCACCCGGTGCCGCGCTCTTCCGCCGTACGGGGGGCATCGCCGCGGCACCGCGTAGTGCCGGTACGCGCAGGCAATAGGTAAGCCGTGTGTCGAGCCGCATGGAGGGTGAGCATGAGCAGCCTGTGGTGGTCTCTCCGGCTACGGCGCGAAGCCGCCAGTGTGCCGCTCGCGCGCCAACTCCTGCTGAGCTCGATGGCCTCGGCCGGTGTCGACCCGGACGTCGCCTACGACATGTGCCTGGCGCTGTCCGAGGCGTGCGCCAATGCGGTCGAGCACGGCAGCGCCGCCGGTGACCTGGGCGGCGCCTACCGCGTGTCGGCCTATCTGGAGGGCAACCGCTGCCGCATCGAGGTGGCGGACACCGGCCCCGGCTTCCCGGCCGGGTACGACCCCCGTTGCGGGAACGAGGCGGAGAGCGGACGCGGCCTCTACCTGATCGAGTCCCTCGCCGACCACGTGCGGTTCCGCAACCGCTCCGGGCGCGGCGGAGCCGTCGTCAGCTTCGACAAGGTGCTCGCCCGCCGCGACGGGCATCTGATGACCGCCTCCTGAGCCGGGCGGATTCGGCAGGGCCCGGTCCGGGCCGCAGGCGCGACAGGTGGGGCCGGGAACGCCCGGGCCAGGCCATCCGGGACCTCCTGGGCAGCCGCGAGGGAAGAACGGGCCTCCGGACCGGGCGGTCCGCTGCCTCACGCCTCGGCCGCGGCCGACCGCTGCCTCACGCCTCTGCCGCGGCCGACCGCGGCCCGCGGGGCACGGCGGGGTTCCGGTAGCGCAGCAGCAGCATGGCGGCGTCGTCGTGCAGCGGAGAGCGCACATGCTCCTGGATGTCCAGCCGCACGGCCTCCAGTGCACCCTCCGCGTCCGGGTCCTTGAGCAGATGGGCGCGGTGGTCGAGCGGATAGAAGAGGTTGTCGCTGTCCCGGGCCTCGGTGACGCCGTCGGTGTACAGCAGCAGTTGGTCGCCCGGCGCGAACGGCACCTCGTGCGGACGCGGCGGTTCGCTGCCGTGCAGGCCCAGCCCCAGCGGCAGGGAGCGCCGCGGCGGCTCGGCGAAGTGCACGCTGCCGTCCTGCCGGACCGCCAGCGGGGCGGGGTGTCCGAAGTTCAGCAGGGTCGCGGTGCGTGTCCCGGCGCCGTGCGGCACCTCGGCGAGCACCGCCGTCACGAACTTCTCGCCCAGCAGATGCCGGTCCAGGGCCCGTTCCAGCCGGTCCCCGACCGTGGCCAGGTCCGGCTCGTCGTAGGCGGCCTCGCGGAACGCGCCGAGCACCACCGCGGCGGTCTCCACCGCCTCCAGGCCTTTGCCCTGGACGTCGCCGATGATCACCCGTACCCCGTGCGGCGAGGTGACCACCTCGTACAGGTCGCCGCCGATCCGGGCCTCGGCGACGGCCGAGGTGTAGGAGACGGCCACCTGCAGCCGCCCGGCACTGCGCGGCACCGGGCGCAGCAGCACCCGCTGTGCGGCCTCCGCGATGGAGCGCACGTTGGCCAGCTCCGCCTCCCGTTTCTGCCGCATCGCGGTCGCCACCAGCGCCGCCACGGAGACCCCGGCCACGGAGATCAGCGTCGCGTTGCCGCGCCGCTCGCCGAACTGGCCGTTGTAGAGGCCGAGCGCGATCGACAGCGCCATGGCCAGCGCACCGACCAGCGCGGTGCGCCGCTTGCCGCCGCTCAGCCCGGCGAAGGCCGGACCGAGCGCCATCATCGGCTGCAGGCCGATGCCGGGCCCGCCGGTCAGATCGGCGGCGCCGACGGCACCCATGGCGAGGAAGGGAAACGCGGACAGCAGTCCGGTCCGCAACCGGGAGACCAAAGCGTGCTCTCTTCCTTGTCGATGACAGGCGCAGCAGGCTCGTGCCGTGACGTCGTCTCCCGTCATCGCCGCTGTGCTCGGTGGGCCGTTCCGGTCCGGATCCCGGCCGGGCGCCGGGGCCGCGCCCGGCCGGGCGCCGGGGCCGCGCCCGGCCGGTGCCGGGGTGCGCCCCGCGGCGTCCGCTACCGGGCGGTGCCCGTCGGCGTGCAGGCACCGGGGGTGGGCCCGCCCGGTGCGTGCGGGCTCACGCCCGCAGCTTCGCCATCCAGCTCTCCACCTCGGAGCTGCTGCGCGGCAGCGCGGCGGACATGTTCCGGTTGCCGTCCTCGGTGACCAGGATGTCGTCCTCGATGCGCACACCGATGCCGCGGTACTCCTCGGGCACGGTCTCGTCGTCGGCCTGGAAGTAGAGCCCCGGCTCCACTGTCAGGCACATGCCCGGCTCCAGCGTGCCGTCCGCGTAGGTCTCGCGGCGGGCCACCGCGCAGTCGTGCACGTCCATGCCGAGCATGTGGCCTGTACCGTGCAGCGTCCAGCGGCGCTGTAGACCCAGCTCCAGCACGCGCTCCACCGGGCCCTCCACCAGACCCCATTCGACCAGCCTGGTGGCGAGCACCCGCTGTGCCGCACGGTGGAAGTCGAGATACTTGCCACCGGGCTTGACCGCGGCGATGCCCGCCTCCTGCGCCTCGTACACCGCGTCGTAGATCGTGCGCTGCAACTCGGTGAACCGGCCGTTGACCGGCAGGGTGCGCGTCACGTCGGCCGTGTAGAGGGTGTGGGTCTCCACACCGGCGTCGAGCAGCAGCAGCTCGCCCGAGCGCACCGGACCGTCGTTGCGCATCCAGTGCAGCGTGGTGGCGTGCGGCCCGGCCGCGCAGATGGAGCCGTAGCCGATGTCGTTGCCCTCCACGCGGGCGCGCAGGAAGAACGTGCCCTCGATGTAGCGCTCGGAGGTGGCCTCCGCCTTGTCGAGGGAGCGGACGACGTCCTCGAAGCCGCGCACCGTGGAGTCGACGGCCTTCTGCATCTCACCGATCTCGAACGCGTCCTTGACCAGCCGCATCTCGGACAGGAAGCCCCGCAGCTCCTCGTCCCGCTCGGCGGTGACCTTGTCGGCCAGCGCCGCCTCGACCCCGGCGTCGTGGCCGCGGACCACCCGCACCGGGCCGGTGCCCGCGCGGAGTGTGTCGGCGACCGTCCGGACGTCGGCGCAGGGCATCCCGTACAGCGTCGCGCTCTCGGTGAGGCTGTGCCGTCGGCCGACCCACAGCTCGCCCTGGCCGTGCAGCCAGAACTCGCCGTTCTCCCGGTCGGAGCGGGGCAGCAGATACAGCGTGGCGCGGTGACCGCGCGCACCGGTGGGCTCCAGGACGAGTACGCCGTCCTCGGTCTGGTTCCCGGACAGGTACGCGTACTCGACGGAGGCCCTGAAGGGGTACTCCGTGTCGTTGGACCGGGTCTTGAGGTTGCCCGCGGGGACCACCAGACGCTCGCCGGGGAAGCGCGCCGACAGCCGCTCGCGCCGCTCGGCGAGCTCCACCGCCTGTGCGACGGGCTCCAGATCGTGCAGCTCGGTGTCGCTCCAGCCGGACTTCATGTTCGCGGCGAGCTCGTCGGAGACGCCCGTGTACAGGCCGTTCTTCCGCTGCTTGATCGGCTGCTCGTCGGCGGCGTCTGCCACGTCTGCCTCCTCTTTGACGGATAAAACCACCTTCCATCGTATGGGTGGGGCCCGGTTGGTCCACAGCCGTGCGCATGTGACGTTGAACGGCGCCGTCGAGCGGGCGCGCTGCTGCCGCGCCCGCACCGGCCGGGGCCGCGCCCGGAGAGAACCGGAGGCCGGGAACGGGGCCGGGGGCGCCGTTCAGAAGCGGGCGGCCAGCAGGACGACGTCCTCGGGATGGTCGGGCAGATCCGCCAGCGGCCCGGGCAGCACCGTGCGCAGCACGTGGTCGACGAGGGCGTCCGGATCGTCCCGGGCCGTGCGCGGGGCGGAGGCGGCGGCCGAGCGCAGCCGGGCGAAGGCGCGGTCCATGGAGTGGCCGGTGCGGTGCAGCAGCCCGTCCGTGTAGCACAGAAGCGTTTCGCCTTCGCGCAGGACGACCTCCGCGCTCGGCGCCTCCCAGCACGCCAGCATGCCCAGCGGCGCCGAGACCGCGGTCTCCACCGGTTCGACGCGCCGGGGGCCGACGATCAGCGGAGCGCAGTGCCCGGCCCCGGCGAGCAGGATCTTTCGGCTCGCCGGCTCCGCGTAGGCGAACAGCGCGGTGGCCGAGCAGGAGGGTTCGGTCAGCCGCAGCAGCAGTTCCAGGTCGGACAGGACAGCGACCGGGTCCTCCCCCTCCATCACCGCGTACGCCCGCATTGAGGCCCGCAGCCGGCCCATGGCGGCCACCGCCGCCGGCCCGCTGCCGGTGACACCGCCGACCGCGAGTCCTACCGCCCGGTCCGGCAGCGGCAGCGCGTCGTACCAGTCGCCGCCTCCGCGCGGACCCGTGCGGTGCCGCACCGCGAGGGAGACTCCGGGGACGCGGGGCAGCGCACTCGGCAGCAGTTCCTCACGGAGGGTGACCATGTCCGCGCGGGTGCGTGCGCGCTCCCCCAGGCGCGCGCAGTGCTCGGTGGCGTGCCGCAGATAGCTGTCGAGGAGTTCCCGCCGACGGACGGTGGGCTCACCCGGCTCGTCGAAGAACCAGACCGCCGCACCGAGCCGGGTGCCGGACCCGGTGGTGAGCGGCACACCGTAGGTGGCCGCGTAGCCGAGGCGGGCCGCGACCTCCCGGTGGCGGGGGGAGAGATCCGGGTCGGCCGCGATGTCGGGGCAGACCAGGGCGGAGTGGGCGAGCCCGGCACCCGGGCCGGGTACGGACTCCGCCCCGGCCTCGCCCGGCCCGGCCCCACGGCCGGGGCCCTGGCCACTTGCCCGGCCGGGTTCGTGGCCTGTTCCATGGCCGGGTTCGTGGCCTGTTCCATGGCCGGTTTCGTGGCCGGTTTCGTGGTCGGGACCGTGGCCGGGATTGTGCGGTCGGTTCGCTCCGTCCGCCGCAGGGGCCCCGCCCGTCTCGTCCGCCGGGCCGGTGTCCGGTCCGTCCGAATGGCCGCGTCCGGCATTCGGTCCGCCCGGACGGCCGCGGTCGGTGTCCGCGTCTTCTCCGTCTTCTGGGTCGTCTGCGTCGAGGACGCGCGCGTAGGTGGCGGAAAAGCGCGGAACGGTCTCGATCTGCCCCAGGTCGGCGCGGCCGAGACCGAGCCCGATGGTGCGTTCGGTGGCCCGCTCCGGGGAATCGGAGGGTTCGCTTCCAGGGTCGGTGCCGGGCGCGAGCGCGACCATGCCGCGGGGGGCGCCCAGCAGCGCGGCGCCGGCGCGCAGCGTCTCACGGAGCGCCGAGTCGAGACTGCTGGTGCGAACGAGGCGAATGGTGAGGTCGTGAAGAGAGGAGAGGTCACCGATCCGGTCCCGGTCGGCGGGCGAGCCTCCGGGGTCGAGCGCGGCGGCACGCGGGGACGAATCCGCAGCGCAGGAGGCAGAAGAGGTGGAGAGAGCGGGCCCCGGGCCCGCGGTGGAGACCGCGGCGGCGGACGCCGCGGCGGTCGGCGACGTGTTCGAGGAAACCGCCGACTGGATTCCAGCCACTTTCGGCAGGTGCGGGGAGGTCATGGGCGGCAGCTCGGGCTGCGGGTGAACTGTCCCAATAGCATCGCAAACCCCCATGTCATGCTGCTCCGCTATCAATGCCACTACATCTACACATGCCGTTGGGGCATGTCCAGCACGTGCGCTGCAGTGCCGAGAATGTCCGGCGAGCGGGCCTGTTCCACGGGGGCAGGCCGAGGGGTGAGAAGATTGGCGGAAAATCGCCCACGTGGCGCGCATACTGCTGTCGACTGAGGCCATTCGGCGGCGCGTTGGCACCGCTGTTGCGGGTACGGAACCCTGTGGAGAGTCACGGCGTCCTAGGGAGCAGCGGGCGCTGACCCGCCCGCTTCTTGCGGGAGGGCACCAGCCGCAGGATTGCACCAGTCAGCACATGCGCGGTACGGCGGGCCACGAGCGGTCCCCGGTAGAAGACGAGCAAGTACGAGCAGCACCGGCGCAGGTGGCAGTCCACGGAGCGAACGCCATGTGCGCGCCACCCCCCGCCACGTTCCACGCTCGACCCGCAACATGATGCGCTGTTCGGTACGCACGGTCACCAGAGTTCCGCGTGGTGTATTGAGCTAGAGATCGGTCGGCACGGCCAGTTGGCGGTGTTTGCGGTGTTCATGAAATAGGCGTTGTTCGGCGTTCACGGAAAGGAACGAGCGCTCATGCGCGAGATCCTCGGAAGGCGACGCTCCCTCCGGGCCTGGGCGCAGCTCCAGGGCCGACGGCTCTGGGCGCGGTCCGGACGGTACAACCACAGGTCACCGATGCGGAGCACGGCGCTGACGGCGGCCGCCGAGTGGCAGTGGCCGGTGGTGCCGGGCGCCGCGCTGATTGCCCCGGGGGCCCGCGGCGCGTCGGCTGTGTGCGCGTGCCCGGACCCTGAGTGCGTGGTTCCGGGGGCACACCCCTTCGACCCCGTACTGCTGGCGGCCACCACCGACCCGACGATGGTCCGCTGGTGGTGGCGGAACCGGCCGGACGCCCCCGTCATCCTCGCGACCGGCGGCGCCGCGCCCTGCGCGCTGAGTCTTCCGGCCGTCGCCGGGGCGCGGGCGCTCGCGACGTTCGACCGCACCGGCGTCCGCGTCGGCCCGGTGATCGCGACGCCCACCCGCTTCTCGGTGCTGGTCGAGCCGTACGGCCTCGAAGAGCTGGGCGAGCTGCTGTACGCCCAGGACCGGGTGCCCAGCTCGCTGCGGTTCCACGGCGACGGTGGCTATGTGGCGCTCCCCGGTTCGCTCACCGGCGCGGGCAAGGTGCGCTGGGAGCGGGAGCCCGGCGGACCGGAAGCGGGCCGCCCGTGGCTGCCCCGGATGGAGACGCTGCTCGACGTACTGGTCGCCGAGAGCGCCGCTTCCCCGGACAGCGGAAGCCGGCTGGCCTACTGACGACGTGTGCGCGGCGCGTGCGCGCCGCGCACCGACCGCGCCGAACGCCTGTGCCAGAGCCGACTGCCCCCCCGAGCCGAGGGCGCCCGAGGCGGACGGGCCCGAGCCGGAGGAGTCCGAGCCGGCTGTCCCGGGCGTGTGGGCGGCTCGGTGTCGCCCAGCGTCGTCCGTACTCGGCTCGTGGCGTCGCTCGTACCGCCGCGCCGGTTCACCGGCGGCGGTACGGCAGCGGGTGAATTCACCCGTACGGGTAGGAGCCGACCGGAGTTGCGGGGGAAACGGGCCGCTGTAGTGCCTCGGTGGCCCCTCGGTCCCGATATGTTCACCTCATCAGTCGGTCCGGTCCTCTCCGCGTCCCAGGTGGGTTCCCTCATGCACCAGCCGCAACAGAGAGCTTCCCGGCTCCGTGTGGTCACACTCGCCAGCGTGGTGGCGCTCGTCGCCGCGGTGCCTCTCGCGGCGGCGGTGGCGGGCCAGGACGCGCGCCTCGCCGCGGAAGTCTTCCAGGCCTCCCAGCCGCGGCAGACCGGGAACGGAACGCCCGGGGCGCACTCCTCCGCCCCTCCCTCGCCCGAAGCGGGGAATCCGGCCACCTCGTGCGGGCTGGAAATCGTCTCGCCCCACGGAGTGGCGGCCCGCGTCTGTGTGTTGACCGAGGGCGGTGACACCTGGGCCCGTACGTACTACCGCAACCCGACCGGCAGCCGGCTGCCCGCTCTTCTCACCCTGCACGGTCCGGACGGGTGGACGGCGCGCGTGCGCTGCGTCCTGCGCGGCGGACACGAGGGCGGCGTCTGCGAGACGCCCCGCGGCGGGATCCCGGAGACCTCGGATGACCGTGCGCCGCTGGCGGCGCACGCGTACTCCGCGGTGGCCGAGGTCAGCTCGGTGAACGGGGACCGGCTGCTGCGTGCCGGAAGCCATCGCTAGCCCTCGACGGGGTGTCAACTCGCCGTGCTGCACGAGGAGTTCGTCGGCGCCGGCGCAGCCGTCCGACATCGGGCACAAAAGAACCCGGTCGCTGGCGACGGGGGATGCACCAGCGACCGGGCTCTTAGAACGGTAACAAGAGATCGGCGGTTAGCAAATTCGATCGCCCAGATCCGGACGCCGATTTACCTGTGGGTAGGGCGAGTTGAGGTGCCAGTGTGACGGGAGTCACGGTCACGAAACCTTCGCCGAATCCACACAGGTATCCGCCGAAACCCCTTAGCTCAGCGTCACCTGACGGTTGGTGAGGCCGCTCCGCGCCCGTCGCTCCTCGGCCGTCAGCGGCGCCGTCACCGCCAGTGCCTCCGCCAGCCGTTCGGCGAACGCCGCCGCGGGCTTCTCACAGTCCTCGGACCTCATACCGCGCGGCAGGTCCCACACCGGCACCGTCAGCCCGTGGGCGCGGAAGGAACCCACCAGCCGCGACTCCCCGGAACCGTCGCCCGGCTCGCCCAGCGACGAGGCACCGGCCGCGTGCAGCCGCGCCAGCGCGTCCAGGAGCTGCTCCTCGGGGTGGGTCATCACCCAGCGCAGATGGTTCTTCTCCGGCGCCTCGCACCAGTACGCGCCCGCCACGGACGCGAGCCTGGCGGTCGGGATGACCGCCTCGTTGGCACTCTCCAGAGAGGCCGCCACCTCACCGGCCGCCTGCTCCGCGCCGTCCAGCCAGAACTCGAACCCCGAGTGGACCTCCGGCACGAACGGCGCCTCAAGATCCAGCAGGTCCTGCAGCCGCGGCCCGTCCGGCGCCGGCCGGCCCGCGTCGACCGGAGTGCCCGGCTCGGCGGCCAGCGCCCGGTTCAGGGTGTCCGCCAGATCGCGGCTGATGTCGCCGGACGCCGTGTCGTTCTGCAGGCCCAGCAGGATTTCGCCGCTGTCGCGGCGCAGCGCGGGCCAGGCCATCGGCAGCACCGTCGCCAGGGTCACTGCGGGAACCCCCTCCGGCAGGCCCCCCTTGAGCGTGAGGCGTGCCGTGGCGGCCGGGACCAGCTCACGCATCGCGACCCAGTCGCTCTCGTGCGGAAGTCCTTCGAACGGGCGGCGCACCAGTTCGGTGGCCGCCTGCGCTGCTGCCCGGCCGTGGCACGCCTTGTAGCGGCGGCCCGAACCGCACGGGCAGGGCTGCCGGGCTCCCACCACCGGGTAGTCTCCGGCTGCTGCCGCGCCCGCGGAGGTTCCGGCGGGCGCCGCGGCGGCTGTCTGGGGTCGGCGCTTCTTTGCCATGCGAGCGGTTCTCCAGGTGTGCGGCGATTGTGGAGTCCGCGATCCTAGTGGCTCGACGGCATCCGCCGCCGTCCGCACTCGGCGCGGCCGGACCGCCTGGGGGCGGGGGCGTCGCTCCGTGCGGGATGTCCGATGGCCGAACAGGGGCGATCGGGAGGTCCGCTGCGGCTCGTCGCGCGCCGGGGCATGCCGTGGCGCCGGGCGGACACCTGGCGCCGAGTGGCCACGGGCCGGCATGGGCCGACGCGGGCCACGGGCCGACACGGACCGACGCGGCCGACAGGGACCACGGGTCGACCCGGGCGACCCCGGACCGACCGGGCCGGGCCGGCGGCTGCCGGGCGGGGCGGTCGAGGGCCGCCCCGGCTAGCGCAGCTCCTCCACGGAGGCCAGATCGAACTCGCCGCTCAGCCCACCCCCGAGGCTGGCGGCGACTCGGCCGCTGAACGAGCTGTCCGGTCGCAGCACGGCCCAGACCGTCACCCCGGGTGGCTCGTCCGCGGGGGTGCCGGGTTCCGAGCGCACCCCCCAGTCACGGGCGAGAGCCGTGATGATGGCGAGCCCTCGGCCGCCGCGGGCGGTGACGGAAGGCTTGGCCGGAAGTGGACGGGTCGGGCCGCCCCCGTCCGTGACCGCGATGGTCACCTCACCTCGTACGTCCCTGCGCCACGACGCCCTGACGGTCTCCACCGGGTTGCTCGCGCTGCTCGCTCCGGTCGTCTCCTCGTGCAGCGGCCGCGCATGACGGCACGCATTGCTGAGGAGTTCGGAAAGAATCAAGATCGCATCATCGACCACCGAGTCGGGTGCTCCGCACGCGAGGAGTTCCTCGCGCATCCTGCGCCGTGCGACGCGTACTCCCGACGGACCATGGGGCACGGCCATGGTCGACGAAGTAGGCACTTCCTGTGCCACCACCAACGCCACCCCCGAGACCTCCTTTGCCCCACGCCATCGGGATGAATGCCCCAGCAGAGTGCGGCGGAAACCGGCCACGCCCCTTCTCTTGACGCACCCGCGCGGCTGCAATAAGCACCGGGTGCGCCGGGGCACACCCTCCGACCGGCGCCCGCGAGGTCAACCGGCGAGCCCACGCCGGAGTTGGGCGCGTACCTGGCGGGGCCGGTTGGTGATGATGGCGTCGACACCGAGCCGCACGCACAGCTCGACGTCCTCGGGTTCGTCGACCGTCCACACGTGCACCTCGTGGCCCGCGCGGTGCGCCCGGGCCACGTACTCCGGACGGGTGCGCAGGATGCGGATGCTCGGGCCGACGGTGCGCACGCCGTACGGCAGCCTGCCGTCCCGGTGGCGGGGGAGCAGGAACTGGGTCAGGAGCACCGTCGGTATGTCCGGCGCCGCGACGCGGATCCGCTGCAGGGAGCGCGCGGAGAAGCTCATGACGCGGACCGGCGTGCGGAGCCGGTGCCGGTCCAGGAGCTCCAGCAGCCGGTCCTCCACCTGCCCTGCCCAGCGGGTGGGGTGCTTGGTCTCGATGGCCAGTTCGACCGGGCGCGGTGCCTCGGCGACCAGGGTGAGCAGGCGGTCGAGGGTGAGGACGGAGGTGCTCTCCGGGTCCGCCGCCACCCCGAGCCGTCCCGCCGCGCCAAGTGGTCCGGCCGCGCCGAGCGGTCTCCCCGCGGTGAGGGGTTCCGCAGGGCCGGGTGGTTCCGCAGGGCCGGGGCGGTCGGCGGTGCGGGGGTGTCCGGTCGCGCTGCGGCGTACCGGGGTCCCGGCACGGCGGTCGGGGGTCTCGGTGGCCTCGGGGGCGGCGGCCGGGGCCGCGCTCCCGCCGTGCGCGTCGGCGGCGTCCTTGTCCAGTGCGCTGTCCGGCGACTCGTACGGGTCGGCGTGCCGGTCCATCCAGGAGCCGAAGTCGAGTGCGGCCAGGTCGGCGAGTTCCAGGGCCGAGACGGCGCCGCGTCCATTGGAGGTGCGGTTCACCCGGCGGTCGTGGACGCAGACCAGATGGCCGTCCGCGGTGAGCCGTACGTCGCACTCCAGCCCGTCGGCGCCCTCTTCGATGGCCCGGCGATAGGCGGCCAGCGTGTGCTCGGGTGCCGCCTTGGAGGCACCGCGATGGGCGATGACGGACGGCAGGTGGTCGGGGCGGTGGCGTGACCCGGCACGGATCTCGTTGCTCACCGGGATATCGTGCCACCGGGCCGAATGGACACACTGTGCAGGGTTCTGCGGAGCACTTCGCCGGCGGTCGCGGGGTTTCGGGCCGGTGCCCGGATCCAGTGGGTCCGGTTCCGGTGTGCCGAGGGACGGTTCGGGCCGGGTCCGCCGAGGGGCGGTCCGGAGCGGGCGCGCCTAGGCTGGGTGCCGTGATCACGCGGGTGGGTGACGTCGCGCCGGAGTCGACCCGCGCGCGCCCGACAGCGGCTGGAAATCCGGGAGCTGCGGGGAGAATAGAGTGCTCTGTCCGGTTTTGGCCCGATGTAAAGAAGGGGGTGCGGACGCTCAGCGTCGGTTTACGCCCGTCTGATGTGTGATGGGAAAAGCTGTCTCTGGATACCCGCGTACGTGAACACGCCCATCTCTGCGATGTCGTGTACCTGATGAGGAGTGAGCTGTGAGCACCGAGAACGAGGGCGCTGCCGTGACGCCTGCGGCGGGGCCGGGTCCCACGCCCCCGGCGCCGGTCCAGGCCCCGTCGACCGGCGCCCCGACGAGCCGCGAGGACGGCGACTTCTCGCTGCCCTCCCCTGACTCTTCCGCCCCCGCTTCCGCCGACACCGCCACCGACGCGGCCCGTACGCAGAAGGGTCCGGACGTCCAGGACACGGTCGTATCGAAGAGGGAGTCCATGGACGACACGCTGGTGCAGCCACAGCAGGGGGACACGGACGCGCCGCCCCCCGCCCGGCACTCCGCGGCGGACGACCCGGGGATCCCCGCCCCGCAGCAGCCCGCCGACGCACCGGTTGCCCCCGACCCGGCAGCGGCTCCCGCCGCACCCGGAACGCCGCCCGCGCCGCCCGCTTCCGCCGCGCCGGGCCCGGTGGCGACCGAGGCCGGCGGCCCGCGGCAGCCCGGGGACGACCCGGGCGCCGGTGCCGCACGGGACCCGGGCCCCGGCTCGGGCCCGTCCGGCGCGGGGCAGTCCGATGCGGGCCAGTCCGGCGGCTGGGGCCAGGGCGGAACGGGAACCCCGATGCCTCCTCCGCCGCCGCCCTACGGTGGTCCGGCGGGCCCGGGGAGCCCGGGGGGGCCCGGCGCCGGAGGTCCGGGCGGCGGCGGAATGCCCCCGCACGACCCCTGGGCGATGCCGTCCGGCCCGCCCGGCCCGGAACCGGGCGGCAGAAAGCGCCGCGGCGGCCTGCTCGCCGGTGTCCTCGTCGCCGCCCTCGTGGCAGGCGGGATCGGCGGTGGAATCGGCTTCTGGGCCGCCGACCGCAGCGACGGCGGCGCCACCACGATCAGCTCCTCCGGCGACCCCGAGAAGCTGAACCGCTCGCCCAAGTCCGTCGCCGGCATAGCTTCCAAGGCGCTGCCGAGCGTCGTGACCATCCGCTCCTCCGGCGGCGGCGAAGAGGGCACCGGAACCGGGTTCGTCTTCGACAAGGAAGGCCACATCCTCACCAACAACCATGTGGTGGCCAACGGCGCGCAGGGCGGCAAGCTGACCGCGACGTTCTCCGACGGCAAGAAGTACGACGCCCAGGTGGTCGGCAAGGCGCAGGGCTACGACATCGCCGTGCTGAAGCTCAGCGGTCTCGGCGGCCGCAAGCTGGACCCGCTGCCGATCGCCGACTCCAACAACGTGGCGGTCGGTGACGCCACCATCGCCATCGGCGCCCCGTTCGGCCTCTCCGGCACGGTCACCACCGGCATCGTCAGTGCGAAGAACCGTCCGGTGGCCTCCAGCGACGGCCAGGGCAGCAAGGCGTCCTACATGAGTGCCCTGCAGACCGACGCCTCGATCAACCCCGGGAACTCCGGCGGCCCGCTGCTGAACGCCCAGGGCGCGGTCATCGGCGTCAACTCGGCCATCCAGCCGGGCGGTGGCGGAGGCGGCATGGAGGGTGGCCAGTCCGGCAGCGTCGGCCTCGGTTTCGCGATCCCCTCCAACCAGGCCAAGCGGGTGGCGAAGCAGCTCATCAAGACCGGCCGGCCGGTCTACCCGGTGATCGGCGCGACCGTCCAGCTGGGCGGCAACGGCAAGGGCGCCACGATCTCCAACACCGGCGAGGGCGGCGCCGACCCGGTCACCCCGGGCGGACCGGCGGACAAGGCGGGCCTCGAGCCCGGCGACGTCATCACCAAGCTGGACGACACGTTGATCGACAGTGGGCCCACCCTCATCGGCACCATCTGGACCCACCAGCCGGGCGAGAAGGTCAAGCTCACCTACGAGCGGAACGGCAAGGAGAAGACCGTCGAGCTGACCCTCGGATCCCGGAAGGGCGACGACTGATCACACGCTAGGCTGTTCCCGTGTCGTACGCGCGACGACACCTGGAGGCGTGCCCGAGCGGCCGAAGGGAGCGGTCTTGAAAACCGTAGAGGTGGCGACACCTCCGTGGGTTCAAATCCCACCGCCTCCGCACAGCTAGAAAGCGTGCAGGTCAGAGGGGGTTCCTCCGCCGGAGAGGAACCCCCTCCGCGCGTGCGTGTCGCATCCCGTTTCCCTCATGTGCCAGCGCTGACCAGCGCGTGCGGGCCATACGGGGGCCAGGGGCGACCGGTTGTCCCCGGTCGGTGACGAGCGGGGAACGCTCCGGATCCCGTGCCCGACGGCGCTGCGCTCAGCAGTACACACATGAGGGGCGAAGCCGTCCGCGGCCGCCGTCCGGCGAACCTCCGGGACGGCCCCGGTCTCTCCCGGTGGCGAAGTCACGGGCTCGGCACCGACGCGCTCGCCCGACTCCCGGTCTGCCTCAGTGCTGGTTCACCGGCCAGACCGCCGCCGGATCGCAGTGGGCCGGGCAGGCCAGCAGGTAGACCTCGTTGCCGAGGAACAGCTGGTACGTGTCGATGCCTACGCTGTGGGGCTGCTCCGGTTGACCGGGACAGGCGGCGAACTCCCTGTCCTCCGGCACCTGGCACAGGTACACCAGTTCCGCGCCGCACGCACAGTGGTAGGACTCGGGAAACTGTGCCCAGGAGGGGACGCCGCCCACCTTGAAGGTGCGGGCCCCTCGCTCCCTCTCACCGGGGGTGTCCGTGAAGGGGCGCAGCGACACGGGCAGGGCGTGCAGGGAGGGTTCGGGCTCGGCCGCCGGCTGTGCCGCGGCACGCTGGAGCAGTACCCGCCAGAAGGGGCGCGGATAGGGCGGTTGGGGAGCGTCCCAGTAACGGCGGACGAGTCGGCCGTCGGACAGCTCAGGGCTGGAAGCGTCGTTGTGGGCGCGGCAGTGGAAGACCAACAGATGGTCTCCGCCGAAGGGTTTCAGGTCCGGAGGGACGTCGAGCTGGAAGAACAGCACCATCCGCACGCCACAGAAACACTGCGGCCACTCCTGGCCCTCGTCGAGGAAGGGCCGGCCGCCCACCGAGTTCCGCGCCGGCCGGGCCAGAACCTCGGTGCCCACCTCGATCGCGTACGCCGGCACTCCGCCCCGCACATCCCCAACGTCACGTTCGCTCACCCACTCAGCCTAGGGGCCGACCGAGGCCGGGCGGTCCCGGACGTGACCCTCGTGTACCTGGTGTTCCGGACCGGACGGGGGGCTTGCGCGCCGCGTTCGCCGGCCCCGGGGCACGGCGTGAAAGGGCCTGACGTGACGGCGGCGGAACCGGCTCCCCGCACGTCGATGTCCCGCACCCGGAGAACATCGACGGGAATACCGCTCACACAGAGGAGTCGCGGCCATGGCAGCACGCAGTAGACCCGCACAGAACCGCGCCGGCACGGCCCTGACAGCAGCCGCACTCGTGTGCCTGTCGCTCGGCGGGTGCTCCATGGAGAGCGACGACCCACGCGCGCTTCCGGGCACGGGCCGGGGCGAGACCCTCGAGAAGATGCTCAGCAGCTTCGCCCTGCAGCTGCCCGACTGCGACGTGGAGGGGGTGAGGTTCGGAGGCGAATCCGACGACTGGAGGCACCAGCTGCTCCTCCGGTTCCGCGCCTCGGAAGAGTGCGTGCACAGCTACCTGTCGGCACACAGCGTCGACTTCGACCGGGGCCTCGAATGGCCTTCCCGCGTCAGGGGGACCACGAACGGCGAGACGGTGTCGCCGTACCGGCCGCCCTTCCGGAAGGAGGTGATGGAGACCTTCGGGCTGTCCATGAACCGGCAGGTCACCTATGAACACCACCTCGACTTCCTCACCGGGAACGGAAGCGGGTGCGACGTCCTGGTGGACCCGCGAGGTGCCGGCGAAACCGTCTACATCGTGTCCACCTCCACCCCCGAAGCATTCTGAAACGGAGCCGCGGGATCCGTGCGGCTCCGGGTTGTTCCGGTGGACCGGTCGGCCGTGCGCACAAGCAGGTCTCGACGGGGACCGCAACACCCTGTATAAGCCCGGCGGACATGCCGCACGGGCCCCGGCAGCGGGCGGTCCGTCGGGACGGGGGACGGGGGGAGAACGGAGCGCCCGTCAGTTCCTGCGGCGACGGCCCTGCCCGTACGGGCCGCGGCGGTCGTGCTCCCGCCACTCCTCCTCGCGGGGGTCGCGTTCCTCGCCGTCCGGATGGGCACCGGGGGTGCTGCTCCCGGGAGCCGGAACCGTCTCCCCCTTGGTGACCTTGGCCAGCAGCGAGGCGAGTGGGTCGGGAGGCCCGTCGGCGAACCGATCGGGGTCGCGCCGCGGGAGCGGTGCCCGCGCGCCGGTGCGGATCGAGGCCCGTTCCGCCGCGGCTCCGGCGCCCGCTGCGGCGCCTGTGGCGTCTGCTGCGTCCGCCTCGGCGTCGGTGCGACGTGGGCGCGACCTATCCCCCATGAGCTTCCCCCCGGTGCTCCGATACTCCCCGCGGGTCGATCATTCCCGCGCAGATCACTGCCAAACGGTAAGGGGGCCCGAATACGGGCACGCCGCGTACGCCGGCCGCCGGAGGGCGCGGGCGAGCAGCGGCCCGCAGCTCCGCTGCTCCGCGGGTGTGGCGGTAGCTGATCCACCCGTACGGCGGAGCACCCGCGAAGGGCTCTTCCCGCGCGGCGGCCGTACAGCACCCGCCCGCGAGCCGGGGCGACAGGCGGCACCGGAGGGTGCCGGGCCCGGGGGCGATGAGTTCCGCCGTGCCGGATGGTCTGCAGGGGCGGAGGCTGTTGTCACGGGGTGTTCACGGCCGCACGGCTGTACGGCCCAGGCGTCGGTCCGCAGGGGCGGCGCCGGGGCGCGGCGACCGCGTCGCGCGGGCACCTCGCTCTGGCGGCAGCGACGTATCCGCGGAACGGGAGGCGAGCGGCATGGTGGACGGTGTCAGTGACGCGATGTCCGGGGCGGGGGCCGGGCCGGGCGGCGGGGAGGACGTCCCCGTCGACCTGCGTCCGGCGGCGCGTCGCGCGGCGGCGGTGGTGACCGGCGTGGGGGACGACCAGCTCGGCGCCCCCACGCCCTGCACGGAGTTCGCCGTACGGGACCTGCTCCGGCACATCGGCCTGCTGGCGGTGGGCCTCCAGCGCACGGCGCGCAAGGAGGTGGGCGAGGGTACGGCCCGGGCTCCGGGCGCCTCCTCGGGAGAGCAGCTCCCCGACGACTGGCGCGAAAGCCTGCCGCACGCGCTGGCGGACCTGGCGGTGGCGTGGTCGGCGCCCGACGCCTGGACGGGCAGTACGCAGGCGGGCGGCATCACCCTGACGGGTACGGAGGGCGGCCTGGTCACGCTGGACGAGCTCGTGGTGCACGGCTGGGACCTGGCGCGGGCCACCGGGCAGGAGTACGAGCTGGACGAGCCGAGTCTGCGCGCCGTCCACAGTTTCCTGGCCGGTGCGGTCACCGAGGACGGGGAGCAGGGGATCTTCGGGCCGGTCGTGCACGTCGGTGCGGACGCCCCGCTGCTCGACAGGATCGTGGGCCTCGCCGGGCGGAATCCGGGTTGGAGCCCGCCGTCCTGACGAGCCGCCGTCCTGACGAGCCGCCGTCCTGACGAGCCGCCGTCCTGACGACGCGCGCCGTCCCGACGACGCGCGCCGTCCCGACGACGCGCGCCGTCCCGACGAGGTTCCGGCCTGACAGTGGGCGCACCTGGGTGCCGTTCGGCGTAGGTCCCCGCGGGGTGGTGGGGGTTCGGGGCGGCGCTCGGACGGCGGCGCGCGCGGTGGGGCGAGCGCCGGGTCCGAGTCGTGGGGGCAGGGGTGGCGGTCGGCGGGTGCTCTCCGTGCCGTGGTGGGCGGGTGACGGGGTCGGCGCACGGATTCCCGCCTGCCGGTCGCGGGCGGTGAGGTGCCGCCGGACGCGCTCCGGATCGGTCAGCCCTGCCCCCGTCGTTCGGGTACGCGCACGCGACCCCGCGCGGAGTCGTCTTCGCCGACGGCCGGGCTCCGGTCGCCGATCTCGCTCCGACGTGCGGGAACGGCCGTACCGGGACGGGGAGCAGGGGGCGGAAAGCACAGGCTTGGGGGCGTACAGGGGGTTTATCGACAGCTCGTCATACGTGCGGGGGAATGAGGCCGTCCGGGCGAATCCGCCCCGGGTGCCGTGGGCAACTCTGGACCCGCGACGTCGCAAGCGAAGCCGTGGACGGTGGGCCAACTGTGCACGGCAGCAACGCACTTCCGGTGCAGCGCCATTCGTGGCGCACTTACCGTTCCTGGAGGAATGAACATGGCACGCATCCGTACCGCCCGCGTCATCGCGGCGGCCGCCGCCCTTCCGTTCGCTTTCGCCGTCATGTCCGGCGTGGCCCAGGCGGACAACGGCTCCCTCGCGGACGACGGATCCAACTCCAACGCGAGCTCCAGCTCCCAGGTGCAGGGCGCGGTGGGCAACGGGAACAACACCAACAACGCCAACAACGCCACCGTCAACGGGAACGGTGCCGTCGTGAACCAGGTCAACGAGACGCACAACGAGACCGCCACCGTCGTCTTCAGCAACATGTGGTGACGAGCTGACGGCCGCTCGCATCGAGCGGCCGTCGCTCGTGGGGATGGGCTCAGGCCGCGCGTTCGCGATGCTGTCGCGGACGCGCGGTCGCCGTTCGCGCCCCCGTTTCCTGGATTCTCCGCGCCGCGCAGTGCCGTGCTGCGCTCGACCTGTGCCGCCCCCGCTGGGTCAGCAGCAGTCTGTGCGTGTGAGTGATGGCCCATCATGCCTGACGCGCTATCAGGTAGTGCGAGGTGGAGAGAAAGGCGTCAGGGCTCGTCGGCCCGTCGGCTTCGCGGGGCGTTCGTCAACCAGGCGGGTGGATCCGCGCGGGTGTTCGGCATGGCGGGTATCGGGATGCTCGGCCGGAACTGGTGCCGGTGACCGCTGCGCACTCCCTCCGAGCGCTCCCGGTCCTCCTCGGGAACTCCTGGTGCTCCGCCGGTGCTCCGGCGGCGTTCCGCAGAGGCGAGAAGCCCCGGAGGCGCGCGGCAGATGGCTGAATCGTGGCGCGCGGTGGGCGTGCCTGACCGGTTCCGGGGGTTCCGGCTCGTTCACTCGGCCCATGGCGACCAAAAATCAGATGATGCGACGGGCCGCCCTGCTGTCGGCCGCGCTCGCCACTGTGCTCACCGGAGGCGCTGTCCCCGCCTCCGGTGCCGAACCCGCTCCCCCCGACTCCGCCGCCTACCGCCCCGCCGCTCCCGCCCCGTACGGCACCCCGTCCGACCCCGCCCCCGGTGGCGGAGCGCCGACACCCGGGGAGCCGGGTGCGTCAAGGGAACCGCGCGAAACGGGAGAGAAGGTAGAAACGGGAGAAGCCGGAAGCGAACCCGGCGACTCCCGGGGGCTGGACGACCCGGCCGCGCCGGACGCGCCCGCCGACCCGGGGGCACTCGGCGCCGGCCCGGGGGACCAGCCCTCCCTGGTACGGGGCGACCCCCGCGACTTCGGGGCGCAGATCTTCCGCGGCAACGCCTTCGACACCTGCCAGGCTCCCTCGGCGGACACCATGCGGGCCTGGCACGGCACCTCGCCGTTCGGTGCCGTCGGCGTCTACATCGGCGGCCGCGGCAGAGCGTGCCCGAAGCAGAAGCATCTGAGCCCGGACTGGGTGCGGACGGTCGACCAGCAGGGCTGGAAGCTGATGCCGGTCTACGTGGGTTCGCAGGCGCCCTGCGTCATCGCCAAGAACAAGCGCAGGTTCCGGATGTCCGACAAGGACCCCTACGGGCAGGGGAAGCGCGAGGGTCTGGACGCGGTACGCCAGGCGGAGAAGCTCGGGATGGGCCGGAACAGCGCCGTCTACCTCGACATGGAGGCATACCGGTACAAGCAGCAGAAGTGCGCCGACACCACGCTGCGCTTCATCCAGGGGTGGAACAGCGCGGTGCGTGCGGAGGGGTACGTCGCCGGCTTCTACAGCAGCGCGGACTTCGGCGTCGCACACCTGGAGAAGGCCCGCGCCGCGGGCGCCCGGGGCCTGCCGTCGGCGGTGTGGTTCGCCCGCTGGCGCACCGAGCCGTCCATCGACGGGGAGCGCAACCTCGATCCGCAGGCGTGGCAGCCGCACCGCCGCATCCACCAGCACACGGGCAATGTGAAGCGCACCTACGGCGGCCACACGGTGCACATCGACGAGAACCTCGTGGACGCGCCGGTGGCGGTCGTCGGATGACCGGCCCCGGCCCACCCTGATCCGCCTGGTGGATTCTCTCCACCTTCAGGAGGTGTAGGAAGCACCACCACTACACCCTGAGGCGGACGCGGCATCGGGACCTTCGGGCGATCCGGGGAGGCCGGTCGACTCCTAGCGTGGATGCCATGACCACGCCTGGGACAGTTCGGACTCCCCGGACCTTCAATGCGAAGCACGCGCGGTCCCTTGCGGTGCAGCCAGGCTCCGGGGGACAGCCACTGACGTTCACCTCCTACGTCCAAGCGCGCGGCCCGGTGCTGCTGCGCACCGCCCGCTCCCTGACCGCCAATCCCAGTGACGCCGAGGACCTGCTCCAGACGGCACTGACGAAGACCTATCTGGCCTGGGAGCGGATAGAGGACCACCGCGCGCTGGACGGTTACGTCCGCCGCGCGCTGGTCAACACCCGCACGTCGCAGTGGCGCCGCCGCAAGGTGGACGAGTTCTCCTGCGAGGAGTTGCCGGAGCCCGACCCGCTGCCCGCGCCCGACCCGGCCGAGCAGCAGGCCGTACGGGACGCCATGTGGCGGGCGGTGCTCAAGCTGCCCGCCCGGCAGCGCGCCATGGTGGTGCTGCGCTACTACGAGGACCTGAGCGAGATACAGACCGCCGAGGTGCTCGGTGTCTCCGTCGGCACGGTCAAGAGCGCTGTCTCGCGTGCCCTGGCCAAGCTGCGGGAGGACCCGCAGCTCGCCGCCGACGTCCGCGCGGACGCCCCCGTGACCGGAACCGCGGCCGAGACCCCGGCCCAGGAGGCTGTCGCGGCCTGAGCCCGGGGTGGGCCGGCCGCCGGCCGGGGGCGCCCCGCCGGGCGGGCGGCCGGAAGGGAATTCCTGGACGGTGTCCGGGGGACAGGGGGACAGGGGGACAGGGGGACAGGGGGACACGGGGACACGGGGACCGGGGGACAAGGGGGCGAGCCCGGGAGACGACGAGCCCGGGAGACGGGCCCGCGACCGGGGTCGGGGGCGGTCCGCGATCCGGGATCGGCGACGGATCCGCACAGGACCCCGTGACATACCGAGCGGTCGGTGGCAGGCTTCCGCGAAACCGACGCATTACCCGTGCGTAAATCCACACCTGTGCGTAACCGCTTCCCTGCGTGAGTGCATCGGGTGTGCACCGCACGGCGTGCGTCCGCTCCGCGTATCCACCGCCCATGGGGAGGCCCCGGTGCTGAGCACGATGCAGGACGACGTACCGCTGACCATCTCGCGCATCCTGCGCCACGGAATGACCGTCCACGGGGACGCGCGGATCACCACGTGGACCGGCGGGGCCGGGCCGCACCGCGCGGCCTTCCGGGCGACCGGGGAACGCGCCGCGCAGCTCGCCCACCGCCGAGGCGGCGCTCCGCGCGGGCGGCTCGCCGCGCCGTACGTGCCCGCCGCAACCGTCGCAACCGCGTGATCTCGGGAGGCCACCGTGCATAGCACCATGCAGGACGCCCCGCTGACAGTGAGCCGCATCCTGCGGCACGGCGTACGGGTACACGGATCATCGACGGTCACCACCTGGACGGGAACCGACACCCCCCAGCGGCGCACTTTCGCCGAGATCGGCGAGCGGGCCGCGCAGCTCGCGCACGCCTTGGCGGAATTGGGCGTCGCGGAGGGGGATGTAACGGGGACCCTCATGTGGAACAACGCCGAGCACGTGGAGGCGTACTTCGCCGTTCCGTGCATGGGCGCCGTGCTCCACACCCTGAACCTGCGGCTGCCTGCCGACCAGCTCGGCTACATCGCACGCCACGCGGGCGACAAAGTGATCTTGGTGAACGGGTCGCTGGTCGGGCTGCTGGCGCCGCTGCTCCCGCAGCTGCCGGGGCTGGAACACGTGGTCGTCTCCGGGCCGATGGCGGAGGAGGCGCGGACGGCGCTGGCCGGGGTTTCCGGCGTGCGGGTGCACGAGTACGAGGAACTGCTCGCGGGGCGCCCCACAGCCTACGACTGGCCCGAGCTGGACGAGCGGCGCGCGGCGTCCCTCTGCTACACCTCCGGCACCACGGGGGAACCGAAGGGTGTCGCGTACTCGCACCGGTCCATCTATCTGCACTCCATGCAGGTCAACATGGCCGAGTCGATGGGCCTCACGGACGCGGACCTCACGTTGGTGATCGTTCCGCAGTTCCATTGCAACTCGTGGGGGCTGCCGCACGCGGTCTTCATGACCGGCGTCAGCATGCTCATGCCCGACCGTTTCCTCCAACCCGGACCGATCGCCGAGATGATCGAGCGGGAGCGGCCCACGCACGCTGCTGCCGTCCCGACGATCTGGCAAGGTCTGCTCGCCGAGCTGACGGCGAATCCGCGAGATGTCAGCACGCTGTCGCAAGTGACGATCGGCGGGTCGGCGTGTCCGCCCTCGCTGATGAAGGCGTTCGACGACCTCGGAATGCGGGTCTGCCACGCATGGGGCATGACGGAGACCTCGCCGCTCGGCACCGTCGCCCGGCCGCCGGCCACGGTGGCACCCGGCTCCGACGAGGAGTTCGCCTACAGGCTGACGCAGGGCCGGTTCCCGGCCGGTGTCGAGGGGCGCCTCATCGGGCCGGACGGTACCGAGCTCCCGTGGGACGGGGCGGCGGCCGGAGAGCTGGAGGTGCGCGGCCCGTGGATCGCGGGCGCGTACTTCGGCGGGGTGGAGGGCGACTCCTCGCGCCCCGAGGACAAGTTCAGCCCGGACGGCTGGCTGCGTACCGGCGATGTCGGCGTCATCAGCCCGGACGGCTATCTGACGCTCACCGACCGCGCCAAAGACGTGATCAAGTCCGGTGGCGAGTGGATCTCCTCCGTCGAGCTGGAGAACGCGCTGATGGCGCACCCCGACGTCGCCGAGGCTGCTGTCGTGGCCGTCCCGGACGAGAAGTGGGGCGAGCGTCCGCTGGCCACGGTCGTGCTCCGCGACGGTGCCGCGGCCGACTTCGCCGCCCTCCGTGACCACCTCGCAGCGAAGGGAATCGCGCGCTGGCAGTTGCCGGAACGCTGGGCCCTGATCGCCGAGGTACCCAAGACCAGCGTCGGGAAGCTCGACAAGAAGGTGCTGCGGGGGCGCTTCGCCGAGGGGGCTTTGCAGGTCGTGAAGGTCTGAGAGAGCACCCAGCAGGGCGCCCCCGGCCCTCGTCCGGGGGCGCCCTCGATGCTGTCGACCCAGTGCAGGATGCTCTCGATGCAGGCGCGGGCCTGCCCTGGCGCAGCAGTTCGGCGCACACTCGGGATCCGAGAACGGCGGGGGCGGTCACACCGCGCCTGGTGCGGGCGCTTCGCCGGGTGGGGGCAGATGGTCCGGGCCGGGTCGGCACCGGCTCGGGTGTGCCGTCGGGCAGGGCGTAGCGGGCGCTGATGATGTGGGGCGCGGTGCCGTGTCGGGTACCTCGGCGTAGTCCCGCGCGTGGCGGTAGGAGCCGGCCAGCAGCTGCATGGTCAGGCGCACCGGTTCGACGGTCTCGCCCGAGGGCGCGCCGGCCCGGGACGCCCCCGGGGCCGCACCGAGGCCCCGGGCCGGACCCGGAGCGGCCCCCGGGGGGTCGGTTCGGGCCGATCCTGGTGGTTCGGGCCGATCCTGGTGGTGCGGTTCGGGCCGATCCCGGTGAATCAGTTCGCGCCGATCTTCGTCAGCAGGTCGACGATCCGCGCCTGCACCTCCGCACTGGTCGAGCGCTCGGCCAGGAAGAGCACCGTCTCGCCCGAGGCCAGCCGCGGCAGCTCGTCGGGGTCCAGACCGGCCGAGGTGTAGACGACGAACGGAGTCCGGTTGAGTATCCCGTTCACCCGGAGCCAGTCGATGATGCCGGCCCGCCGACGCCGGACCTGCATCAGATCCATCACCACGAGGTTCGGCCGGACCTGGGCGGCGACCTGAACCGCTTCCGCGTCCGTCGGCGCGTGCGCGACCTGCATGCCGCGCCGCTCCAGGGTCGCGGCGAAGGCCGCCGCGATCGCCTGCTCCTCCTCCACCAGCAGCACCCGGGGCGGATGCTGCTCGCTGTCGCGCGGCGCGAGTGCCTTCAGCAGCACCGCGGGGTCGGCGCCGTAGGCCGCCTCCCGGGTGGCCTGGCCCAGCCCCGCCGTCACCAGTACCGGCACCTCGGCAGCCACTGCCGCCGTACGCAGCGACTGCAGCGCCGTCCTGGTGATCGGTCCGGTCAGCGGGTCGACGAACAGCGCGGCCGGATACGCGGCGATCTGCGCGTCCACCTCCTCGCGCGAGTGCACCAGGACGGGACGGTAGCCGCGGTCCGAGAGCGCCTGTTGGGTGGAGACGTCCGGCTCCGGCCAGACCAGCAGCCGCCGCGGGTTGTCGAGCGGCTCGGGTGGCAGCTCGTCGTCCAGGGCGTGCGGCGGTACGCCGAAACCCCGCCCGTCCGTCACCTCGACGGGGCTGTCCGGACCGTCCAGTGGTTCCGGCCCTTCTGCCAGTTCCGCGCCCGGCCCGCCGCCGGGGCCGCCGACGGCGAACTCCTGGGGACCACCGTGCCCGACCTGCGCCGGGCCGCCCTGGCCGGGGACCTGTCCGTCCTGGCTCTGCCCCTGGAGCTGTCCTTGGGCCTGGTCCGGGCCCGGCCGACCTGCCCCCGGGGCACCGGGCGCTCCTGGGGGACCTGCCTGGGGCTGTGGCAGTGGCCCCGGCACGGCGCCGGACTGCCCCTGCGGCGGCGCTAGCCCGTGCGGCTGCGCGTGGGCCTGTCCCGGTGCCTGGGGCTGTGGCTGTCCCTGCCCCTGAGCCTGCGTCTGTCCCTGAGCCTGCGCTTGTCCCGGCAGCCCCGGCCAGGACCGGCCCTGGCCGGGAGCCGTATCCGGACGGGGCAGCCCGTGCGGGGCCTCCGGCGACGAGCCGGCACCGCCGTGCGGCGCGCCGGTCGGGCCGCCGCTCTGGGGCGCGCCCGCCGGAGCGCCCCCCTGGGTACCGGGCGAGGTGCCCTGCGTGCGTTCCTCCGGGGTGGCCAGCTTCCGGCGGCGGCCGGAGCCGGCCGGGGGCGCGGGGGTCGACGGGGTGGACGGTATGGCCGACATGGCCGAGGGCGTCGAATGCTGCGTCGGTGGCCACTGCTGGGCCTGGGCCGCGGACTGCTCCGCCATCCGCTCGGCGAACGGGACCCCCTGCCCCAGCGTCCGCACACGGGGGCCCGGGCCGGTCTCGTAGGAGCCCGCCTCACCCGGGTGTCCCTGCTCCCGCCGGGAAGAGGCCGTGTGCGCCTGCTGCGCCCCCGCCTGCTGCTGGTCCGGGAGGGCCCCGCCGCCCAGGATCGGGCTGGCGGCGACCACCGAGGAGTCCCCGCGCCGCGGTTCACCGCTCTCCTCGCGCGGGTCCGGGGTATCTGCTGCCCCGCCCGTGTCCGCGGGTCCGCCGGAGGGCACGCCTCCGTCCGCGGGCAGGCCTCCGGGAGGGGGCACGCTTCCGTCGCGGCCTGCGGCTTCCGGGCCTGCGGCGTCCCGGCCCGCGGCATCAGGGCCTGCGGATTCCGGTGCGCCGGTTCCCGGAGCCGCCCACATGCCGGGGGCGGCCTGGGGCGACGTGCCCGGACCGGCGCCGTCGGGTGCGGGGGGCGCTGGATGGGGGGCGTACGCCGGATCGTCCGCCGCAGCCCCCGGCTCTGCGCCGGGCGCCGGGGCCGGCCCCGGGGTCGTTCCGGGGAGTCCCGGGAGCGAGCCGGGAGGGGGAGTGGTGTCCCCGCCCGCGGCTTCCGCCGGGGCTCCCGAGGGCGGCCGACCGGCGCCGGCGTCAGCACCGGAACCGATTCCGGGTTCGGCACCGGGACCTTGGACCGGGGACGCGAGGCCCGCCTCCGAGGCGGCCGGAGGGAGTGCGAACGGCGCGTGGCGCGGAGCCTGCTGGGCCTCGGCCTCCGCCGCCTCCGCCCGCGCGCGAGCCGCCGCGATGCGCCGTGCCCTGCGCCCGCCGTCGGGCGGTGAGAGCTCCGGACCGCCCGCGGCCTCTTCGGCCCCGGCGCCGCTCGTGTCCTGCGGGCCGGGCTGTCCGGGCAGTTCGGGCTGTCCGGGCACCACACCGGCAGCCTCTGCCGCAGCCTGCGCCCCTGCAACCTCATGCGGGCCGTGAGCGGTCTCCGTGCGCTCTCCCAGCGCACGCCGGGCGCGCCTACCGGTCCCCTGTGCGGCCACCGGCACGGAGGCGCTCCCGCTCGGGGCGCCCGCGGGCAGTTCGAGCGCTCCGGATCCGCCGCCGGCGCCCGCCTCGCCCCCGTAGGGCGCCTGTGCGAGCTGCTCCTCCGCCGGACTCGGGCGTCCGCGCCGCCGCCCGGTGGGCCGGGGCATGTCAGAAGTCGAGCCGGAGCCGTCGTCGTGGGGGTCCTGCTGGTGCGGGCGCTGCGCGGGCACCGGAGCGACCGGACGGCCGGGCACCGCCGACAGGCCCTCGACGGGCCCGGCTTCGGAGCTGCCGCCGGCGTCGGACTGTGCGCCCCCGGTTCCCGGCTGCGCGTTCCCGGCGCCCGGCCGGGCGCCCTCGGGGGAGGGGACGGGGCCCAGCGCGGGCGGCACGGCCCCGGGAGCGCCACCGGGTTCCCCGCCGGGCGCGGACGGACCCGGGCCGGCGGTGAGTTCCATGCTCTGCCGTGGGTCCGGCACCTGGGCCGGCCCGGTTCGCGCCTGCCGCGGATCGGTCACCGGCTCCAGCGCCGCCGCCGACGTATTGTCGTCCTGGCCCTGGCCCTGGCCCTGGCCCTGGCCCTGGCCCTGGCCCTGGCCCTGGCTCTCGGTCAGGCCCTGCGCGCCGGGGCGTTCGATCGGTGCCGGGAGCGCGGCCGGGGGGCCGCCTCGGGCGGTGCCCTCCGGAGCCTGCCCCACGACACCCCGCGCCGGGGCCGCCGGCACGGGCATGACCGTCGTCTCACCGTGCTCCGCACCGGGCAGCACGCTCGGCACTCCGAAGGCGCCGCCCTCGCCGCCGTGCGAGGCGCCCCCGCGGGCACGGCCACCGCCCCGCGCGTGGCTGCCCGTACGGCCGCGGGCGCCGCCGCCGCCGGTCGAGTCGCCGCCCGCCGTGTGACCGCCGCCTGCCGCGCGGCCCGCACCGGACGTGCCGCCCTGGCCGTCGCCTGTCCCGGACCCGTCCATGTCGGCCGGGCCGCCCCTGCGGGCGCGGCTGCCGGACTGCCTGGCCGTGTTGCCGACCGCCTTGACCGGGACCTCCAGCACGTACGCGCTGCCGCCCGCCGAACCCGGTACCTCGTGGGTCTGCAGCACGCCGCCGTGCCGGGTGACGATGCCGCGCACCAGCGGCTCGTGCACCGGACTGCCACCGCTGTACGGGCCGCGCACCTCGATGCGGACCACCTCGCCCCGCTGCGCCGCCGCGACCACGATCGTCGGGTCGGCGCCGGGCGGCGGCGCGACCTGCGCACGACCCGTCGCGTCCACGCCCGCCACGTCCGCGATCAGGTGCGCCAGTGCCACCGCGAGCCGTTCGGGGTCGACCTCGGCCTCGATCGGCGGGGCGTGCACGGCGAACTGCGCGCGCCCCGGACCGATCAGTTCCGTGGCGCCCTCGACGCCGGCCGAGACCACCGCGTCCATCGGCACCGGCTCGGTCCGCAGCCGCTCCTGGCCGGAATCCAGCCGCTGGTAGCCGAGCACGTTGTCGACCAGCGTCGTCATCCGGGCGTAGCCCGCCGACAGATGGTGGAGGATCTGGTTCGCCTCCGGCCACAACTGCGCCGCCGGGTCGGACGACAGCCCCGACAGCTCCTGGCGGAGCTGCTCCAGCGGCCCGCGCAGCGACTCCTCCAGCACGGCCCGCAACTGCGCCTGCCGCCCCGCGACCGCGTCGTAGGGGCGGCGGTCGGTGAACGTCAGCACCGCGCCGACCAACTGCTCGCCGTCCCGCACCGGCGCCGTCGTCATGTCGACCGGCACCGCGCGCCCGTCCTTCGCCCACAGCACCTGCCCGGCCCGCACCCGGTGCTTGCGACCCGAGCGCAGACTGTCCGCCAACGGCGTCTCCTCGAACGGCAGCGGGGTGCCGTCGGGGCGCGAGTGGTGCACGAGGGGGTGCAGTTCCTGGCCGCCGAGGTCGCTGGCGCGGTAGCCGAGGATCTGCGCCGCCGACGGGTTGACGAGCACCACGCGGCCCTCGGAGTCCACCCCCACGACACCCTCCGAGGCGGCACGCAGGATCATCTCCGTCTGACGCTGCTGCCGCGCCAGTTCGGCCTCGGTGTCGAGAGTGCCGGTGAGGTCGCGCACGACGAGCATCAGCAGTTCGTCGCCGGTGTACCCGCCGCCCGGATTGTCGGCGAAGGCGGCTTCGATCGCGGAGGCGTAGGGCGTCCGGCCGTCCTCCAGGTTCGCGCTGGTCACCTCGACCGGGAACTCGCTGCCGTCGGTACGCCGCGCCACCATCCGGGTCGGCTTCTGCCGCCCCTGACCCTGTTCGGCCTCGTCCGGGCGCCGCATCGACCCCGGGATGCGCTTCGAGTCGAACTCGGGCAGCAGGTCCAGCAGCCCGCGCCCCACGAGCGCCGTGCCGGGCGTCTCCAGGGTCTCCAGCGCGATGGCGTTGGCGTTCACCACCGTGCCGTTGCAGTTCACCAGGAGCAGCGCGTCGGGCAGTGCGTCGAGTATGGCGGCGAGGCGAGCAGCGCCTCGGGATGGCCTGCTGCTCACGGCGACAATTCCCTCCTGCTGACCTCAGGTGCGCGTGACCTTCCGCCCGTTTCTTCCCAGTTGGTCCGGTCAGGTCACGGCTGCCAGTCTGCCGTTCACCCCGGGCGTGTCACTAGGGGGAGTCTACGGGCCACCCTTTCGGGCGCGGCGCCGGATGCGAGAGAGGTCACCTGGTACGGGGGCCCGGGCGGCAGCCCTCGGAGCGCTCTGTGCCCAACGGGCGGCGCACGGAGGCGAGTACGCCGAGCGCCGCCGGACCACCCTTCCGGTCCCCCGCCGGGGCCTCTGCCGGGCACCTCCGCCAAGGCGGCTTCCGGTCGCCGGCCAGGGGTGACTTCCGGCCGCTGTCCGCGGCTGCGTCGTGGCCACTGTCCGGGGCTCGGGCGGGGCGCGGACGCGGCTCCGCCGGACGCTTCCTCCGGACGCTGCGGAGCTAGTCGTTCCGCTTGGCGTCCGGGTGGAGGGGTTTTGTCCGCGCCCGGAGGAGATCCGGAGGGGGCCCGGGGAGGACCAGAAGGAGGTCCGGGGAGGATCAGAAGGAGGTCCGGGGCAGTGCCGGAACGAGGCGGTTCCACCGCGCCACCTCGCAGCCGTTGGTCCGGCTGAACCGGGCGTCGACCTTCCGCCCGCGCCAGGTGCCCGTCACGTGGGCCTGCGCGGGGCCGCCGTAGATCATCGTGCAGACCGCGTCCCCCGGTACGGGCGCGAACGGGTCCCTGCCCTCCGAAGCCGCCCGGTCCAGCGCGGCACAGGCCCGGCCCGGCGCGGGGTGCTCGCCGCCCGCCGGGTGGCAGCGCAGGGTGTACGACCCGTCCCGCGCGGCCCGCCCGCTGCGGGTCACGGTGAAGGTCAGATCGGCGGCCGGGCGCCGGTCCGCGGGAGACACAGTTGCCGCGGCTTCGCCGGGAGCGGTCGCGGGGGCGGCTGCCCGACCCGCAGCGGATGCCTCGGGCGCCCCGAGGAGGGCGAGCAGTCCGGCCGTCGCCGAGGTGACCGCGGTGAGGGTGAGAAGAGGGCGGATGCGGAGGAGTACGGGGGCGGTGCGGCGCGGCATGGCTGGCTCCAGAGGTCGGGAGCGCTCCCGCCCGGCCGGACGGGGCGACTCCGCGAGGGCGAGGGGACGGGGGCGCCGCGAGTACGCCCCCGCCGTGTTCAACGCCGCTTCCGGCTCGCCGTTGCGCGGACGGACCCGTCCGGCCCCGTCCGAGCCCGGGACGCGCCCCGGATGGGCGCACCGCCGGCGCGGGTGCCCCCGCCGCAGGGCCCGGAGCCGCTCGGCCGGGGCGCGCGGCCGGGGCGTGTTGCGGCGAGCGTCGCGGAGGCCGGCCGCGCCTCCCCTCCCCGCCGGCCGCCGAAGTGCTTTGCCCAGGGGTCCGCGGACCGAGTACGGTGGGAGCCGATTGGAGACAGCCCCCAGGGTTGTGCCATCATCAGCACACACTTTGTCGCGCCTGCGGGCGCTCGGAGTGTGTCTGGAGGCTTCGCCTAGTCTGGTCTATGGCGCCGCACTGCTAATGCGGTTTCGGGGTAACCCCCTGATCGAGGGTTCAAATCCCTCAGCCTCCGCTTGAGGTCTACGGGTCCGTGCTCGCATACGGACCTCAAGATCACCGAAGCCCCGGCCCCGTCCGGGGCTTCACTCGTTCCGGGGCAGTCTCCCCGCCACCTTCACGCCTCCGAGCCCCTGCCGGGCGACTGGGACGACAAGGGACCGGTCCGCACCCGAAGCCCCTTCGTGGGTGCATTTTCGCAGGTCAGTCGGGCTGCGGGTAATGGATTTCGCCTGGGACCGCAGGTCATGTAATGTTGTTCCCGCAACGCCGACCGGCAAGAAAACCGCCGGACGACAAGCGCTCGTAGCTTAACGGATAGAGCATCTGACTACGGATCAGAAGGTTGCAGGTTCGAATCCTGCCGAGCGCGCAGCAAGCGAGAGCCCCGCTCTGGATCATCGGAGTGGGGCTCTTTCGTGTGTCATGCGGCAGCGAAGTGCGGCGAGCGGGTCAGCTGTCGGTGGCCGTACCGCGTGGCGGGTGGGGCGTGATCCCGCCCGCTGCTCCAGCGGTGAACGTCGCGGTGCGGACCTCGGAGGCCCTGGTACCCCGACGACGGACCGCAGACCGTCTCGCCGCATGGGAAACGCCTCAAGGGGTCAGTCCAGCGGTAGGTTCGCGATCATCACCGCGTACACGGGAGAGTCGGGGAACGGCTGGTCCTCCCCCACCTTTCGGTACCCCCACGACGTGTAGAGCGCTTCCACCTTCGGATGTGTCACGTCGACCAGCAGCGCGGCCAATGCCTCGTCGCGGGCGTCCATGAGCGCCCGGTGCAGTTGCTCGGCGGTGCCTGTCTTCCTCCATGGCTCACGCACCATCAGTTCGGAGAAGTGGAAGGTGCGCGGCATCTCCGGTGCCGGGTCCAGGTGCTCCCTCCACCACTCGCGGCCTTCCGGACCGGGGGCGCCGTAGGTGAAGCCCGCGGGCTCGTCCCCGTCGTAGGCGATCACGCACGCGAAGCCCGGATTGCTGCCCCAGTGATCGACGAACCAGGGGAACTTCTGCCGGAACTCGTCGTCAGCCATCCGCTCGGCGTGGACGTCCGCGTGTACGTCGATCAACGTCTGCCGGATCTCCGAGAGGTCGTCGTGGCCGTAGTGTCGCAGCTCCAGAGCTGAGGTCATCGAGCCTGGCTCCATTCTGATCGGTAGCGGTCCTTCCACTCCCGCGCGGTACTGGAGCCCGGTGCGAGGGTGGTCAAGTCGCGGTAGAAGCCTCCGAGGTAGGAGCGCATCCGGCCGGGGAGGGTGGTGCCGTCCATCAGGACGAACACCTGGTCGGCGGTGCCGCACGCCTGGTCCACATCGCGTTGATGAAGCTGAGCCGTAGCGAGCTGGAGGGTGGTCAGCGCGCGGTTCCGACGGTAGTGCTGCGGGATGGCTGAGAGGGCACAGTGCGAGGCTGCCTCTGCGCCCGCCGGGTCCCCGGTTTCGTCTCGGACGATAGCGGTGATGGCAAGCAGCTCGGCCGGCCCGTAGAAGGCCACCCATGACGGCCGGGCTTCCTCCGAGGACGCCTTCGTCAGCGCCTCTTGCGCGTACCCGAGGGAGCGCAGGGCGCCCCGCCGGTCCCCGGCGCTGGAATGCCCGATGGCTGTACGGGCCTGCGCGAGCGAGGCGAACAGCGGGTCCCGGCGTGTCACGGCGGTTGCCTGTGCGGCCTGTCCTGCGTCCACAGCCTGTGAGAACTCTCCGCGATGCAGGGCGAGCATGGCGTGTGAGTTCCATACGCGCAGTTCCGCTACGGGATCCTTCGCCATGCCCGCCAGGTAGAGCGCCCGGTTCAGGTGACTGAGGGCACGGGCGCTCCGGCGGGCGTCCACGGCCGACCATGCCGCCGACGCGGTGTAGTTCGCTCCCACGCTGAAGAGGCGCTGCCGGATGCGCTGCGAGGCGGCCCGCTTCTGCAACTCCAGCGCCTCGGCGGCACCGGCGAGCGCGGCCCGCTCCAGTGCTTCGTGCCCGCCTTTGGCGGCGTCCAGGGCCGTCAGGGTGTCCAGGCCGTTGCGCAGCCGGATCACGTCGGTGGTGCCGACCGAGTGTGGCCGGGCGGCCACAAAGGGCACGGCGGCGGCGGTCGTGCCGGTGGCCGCGGTGAGGAAGTTCCTGCGGTGCACAGGGTCCTCCGTCCTGGTAGAGCTTCGTCGACCTGATGGGAGCCGGAACCCGAGGTCCTCGGCGCTACGGCCGAAAGCGGCTTCCAAGGCTTCGCGCTGTCGGGGGTGCGGCCAGCGAGTCTTCCCGGTCAGCCAGTGGCGCACCGTGCGGTCGCTCACGGTGCCTTCCCGGCCGAGGGACCGAAGGTAGTCGTTCACGGCTTCTGCCAACTCGACCTGTGTGAAACCCGCTTCATCGAGGGCGTCCGCCAGGTGTTTGTTCGCCTCCACGGCTTCAAGGTAGCGAGACAGCAGGATGGCCGGGCTGGAGCGGGCGCGAAATTTCCGGTCGATCACGCTGTACGGCAGCCCGATGTTTCCTCACGTGCTGTCACAGCCCGTCGTTCACTGGGTGCAGGCCGCTACCGGAGGGACCGTGCGGCCGCTGGCGTGGCCCGTTCCCGTCGGGGTGGGCCTCACCTCCCGCCCATCGACGAGGGGTCCAGATGACCGCGACCACCACATCCCGACCGACCGGGCACCCCGGCTACAGCGAGACCCTGCCGCGCGAGCCCGAGAGCGCCGCCAGAGCCCGGCGCCTGGTCCGAGCCGCCTGCACCGCATGGGCACTGGAGGCTGTGGCCGACGACGCCGCCTTGGTCGTCTCCGAGCTGGTGGCCCGTGCAGCATGCTCGGCGTGAGTCGATCCGTGTGGTGGTGGAGCGGACCGGCCTGCGGACGGTGCGGGTTGCCGTTGCGGACTTCTCCCGGGCGCGGCCCGTGGCACGCGCGGTGGGCGAGGGGGACGAAGACGGGCGGGGGCTCGCGCTCGTGGAGGAGCTCGCGGTCGGCTGGGGCGCGGACGAGCGGCGGTGGGGGAAGGTCGTGTGGGCGGAACTTCAGGCACGGGGATGAGCAGCGTGAAGCCTGGGCCCTGGGGCGTGCTCCGGCCCGTGGGCAGGGCGTCCCGCGGTGCGGGCAGTTGCGGGGCGCGGGCGGGCGTGCGTCGGCTGGGTGCGCCGCGGCTCCGGCTGGGCGGGCGAGGGGGACCCTCTGGCGTCGTATGGCAGACGTATGCGGCAAGCGCGGTGGGCGGCCGGTCAGGGGGCGGTCAGGGGGCGAAGAACATGGAGACGTCCGTCCGGTCGAAGCGGCGGGCCGCCACGTCCTGCCTGGCGATGGACCAGTGGACCACCGCGCTCTCCCAGTCGTCGATGTCCGGCTGCCATTGGGCCCGGAGCACCCAGTCCTCCGGCCGCGCGACGTCGACATGCGCTGGGTGGTCCGCTGCCGCGGCACGGGCTGCGGCCTGGACGGGGTCCAGTTCGCCGTACGCGTCCATGGCGTAGCCGTCGAGCTGTATCTGCGACCACTTGGTGAGGTGCAGATCCGCGCCCCGCACCTGGCGCCATGCCTCGCGCAGTTCTCCGGCGTATGGATGTTCGGCGGGGTCGACGAGCGAGTCGTGGTCCGGCAGGGAGATGTCGTGGCGCAGCCGCAGCTCTCCCATGCGGAGCAACTGCGCGTCCAGTTCGGCGAACACGTCGCTCGCGCTGTGGTCGCGTTCCACGTGACGTTCCTCCACGGGTGTGTCGGCGGGGAGGTGTATCGCCGTGCCGTGTGTGTCCAGCGCGTCGGGATGGGCGCACAGCAGGAGCCGGCCCTCGTGCGGCAGCGGGAGGCGCGTCGCGTCCGTGGGGAGCGCGGCGAGATCCAGGGACGCGATGAGGTGCAACTCGTCCAGGTGCTCCGGACCGGGGGCGCCGACGGGAAGCGTCAGCGGACCGCCGAAGCGGCCCACGACCGGGCCGTCCACGTGCGGTGACAGCGTCGCGCACGGACGCGCGGTCGCCAGCCACCGCTCCACGTCGGCGGGCGGCACATCGCGCGCGAACGCCTCCTGCCGGAACCGGTCCAGTTTCTCCAGGATCTCGGGCTTCATAGGAGGAATGTAGGGCCGTGGTACGACACTCACTTCTGCCCTCCCCGGCCGGCCGGCTGAGGGGCCGGGCCCGAGTGTTTCTCAGGCAATTCACATGCGGCGGCAAGCTCCCTCTCACTCCCGCGCCCGAAGGTGAACCCATGATGCGGAGTGGAGCGAGTGCGGTGCCGGTGCCGGTGCAGCCACCGGCACCGCAGCGGGCCGGGACGAGGAAGCAGGCGCGGGCGGAGGGAGCCGGGTGCTCCGAGGGGGCGCCACCGGAGGCCGGGCGTGCCCCGCGGGAGCGACGTGCCCTGCGGGAGCCCGGCATCCCGCGGCAGCGAACCGCCCCGCGTACGCACGCACCCCCGCGGGAGCAGGCAGCCCCGCAGCAGCGGAACCCTCCGCAGCGGCACCCGGCCCGGCGGGAGGCGGCGCGGATGCTGGTCGTCGGGGATCTGGCGCTGGACGAGGAGAAGCGCAGGGCACGGCGTGGCGGGGCGTGGATCCGGCTGACCGCGACGGAGTTCGAGTTGCTGCGCTTCCTGATGCGCAACCCGGGCAGAGTGCTCAGCAAGGCGCAGATCCTCGACCGGGTGTGGAACTACGACGTGAGCCGCCGGGTCAACCTGGTCGAGATCTACATCTCGTACGTGCGACGGAAGATCGACACGGGCGGGCAGCCACTGATCCACACGCGGCGGGGGGCGGGCTATGTCTTCAAACCCGGCGAGTCCGTCATACCGGCGTACCGGTCGCCGAAGGCGGATGAAGGGTCGGATACGGATTAACATCGAGGGGTGACGGTCCGTGCTGTTCTCGGCCGTTGCCGCCCCGTTCCGTCTTCCGACCGGCCCGTGGGGCCGGCCCCCAAGGAGCGCGTGCCATGAGCGACGGCAGCCGCACGAGCCGGATGCGCAGGACCAGCGTGTGGTTGGAGGAGCGGACGGAGAACCGCCGCAGAGCCACCGGGAGCGGCCAGGCCGAGGGGCTGGACCGGGAGAAGATCACGGCGGCTGCCGTACGGCTGCTGGACACCGAGGGGCTGGCGAAGTTCTCCATGCGCCGCCTGGCGGCCCGTCTGGGCGTCACCGCGATGTCCGTGTACTGGTACGTGGACCGCAAGGACGACCTGCTCGAACTGGCGCTGGACGCCGTCGAGGGGGAACTGGAGGTGCCGGACGCGGATGCTGCCGGGGCGGACTGGCGCGAGCAGCTGCGGCAGTCGGCCTACGCGCTGCGCGGGCTGCTGCACCGTCACCCGTGGGCGTCGGGGACGCTGGGCAGCTTCCTGAACGTCGGGCCGAGCGCGATGTCCTTCCAACTGGGGGTGCGGCGCGTGCTGCTGCGCTCCGGGTTGTCCGAGCAGCAGGCCGACGGGGCGCTGGCGGCGCTGTTCTCGTTCGTCTACGGGCACGCCGCGGTGGATGCCAGTTGGCAGCGCCGGTGCAGTGAGGCGGGCGTCAGCTCGCAGGACTGCGTCGACGCGCTGCGCTCGACGGTCGGTGCGCGCCCCGAGTACGCGGAGTGCGGAGCGGGCCTGCGCGGAGAGGCCGTACGCCCGGTGGAGCAGCGGGATTTCGGCGTCGCGCTGGGCTGCGTGATCGCGGGTATCGAGGCCATGGCGCGGTACGGGCGCGGCCCGGCCCCGCAGGACCGGGTCGCGCCCGTGATTCCGCCCCAGCCTCCGGCTCCCGAGGACCGCTGAACCGCAGGAGTGGGCGCCGAGCGCCGGGGGACCGCCCTCGGCGCCTCCCGAGGCCGGGCAACCGGTCTCAGAACGGCAGCGATTCCCCCTGTACCGCCTGGATGTCCAGGTCCACCTTCAGGGTGGTTCCGACAGCGGCGATCCCGGCGGCGACGACCTGGTTGTAGTTCATCGCGAAGTCCGAGCGCCGCAGTTCGGCCGTGGCGCGGAAGGCGGCGCGCAGGCCGCCCCAGGGGTCGGGGCCGCTGCCCAGGTAGCTGAGGTCCAGGTCCACCTCGCGCACGACGCCGTGCATCTCGAGACGGCCGTGCACCGTCCACCGGTCCGGTCCGGCCGTGTCGATGCCGGTGCTCCGGTAGGTGAGGTCCGGGTGGTTCTCGACGTCGAGGAAGTCGCCCGAGCGCAGGTGCTGGTCGCGCATGGCGTTGCCGGTGTCGATGGACTCCGCCTTGATGACGGCTTCGACGGACGACTTCTCCGCGTCCTGTGCGATCTCGATGCGGCCGCCGAATTCGGTGAAGCGGCCGTGCACGCTGGTCATCCCCAGGTGTTGGGCGCTCGCGGCCACGGTGGAGTGCATCGGGTCGATGGTCCACGGCCCCGGTGGCGGCAGCTCGACGCCGCCCTGCCTGGCCAGTACCACCGCCCCCAGGTCCGCGCGCCCGGAGGCGGTGACCATCGCCGTGGAGGCGGCGGGCGCGTAGCCCACGGCTGTGGCGATGACCGTGTACGCGCCCTGCGGCAGCGGCTGCCCGCTGCGTACGACGCCGTGTTCGTCGGCCTCGACGCGCAGCACCTGGGCCCCCGTCATGTCGGTGACGGTGAGCACCGCGTGCTGCACCGCCCATCCGTCCCGGGTGCGCACCCGGGCCCGTACCCCGCCACTCGCGGCCCCGGCCCCGGTCTCGGCCACCGCTGCGGAATCGGTCCCGGCCCGGGCTCCGGTACCGCCGTCGGCCCCGTTGCCGGTGACGCCGTCGGCCGCACCCGGGTCCGTTCCGTCTGCCCCGCCTGTCATCTTTCTCCCAGCTCTCTCTCACCTGCGACGGCGGGCCCCGGCGACGTACACGCCGGTTCCCCGGTGTCGTTCACCACGGCCCCTCGGGCGAAGACGGACCGTGGCCTGATGGCCTGATGGCCGCGCAGCCTCACGGCCTCAACAGCCTCATGGATGACGGGCCCCGGCGTCCCGGCGGCGGGCCGTCCCTTGCCCGCGCTCGCGCAGCGCGCTGATCCGGGCCGCCGGGGCCCTTCCCCGAACCGGACCCGGCGGCGCGTGCTCCGCTCGTCTCACGCGCCGCCAGGACCGGGGGGTCATTCGTCCGGGTGGTGCAACTCGATGTCGTATGCGTCCACTCCGGGCCCGGTCAGATGCAGGGCGTTCGCCTGGGGCGGGTAGCCGCCGGCGATGACCGAGTAGTCGCCCGCGTCCAGGTCGGAGAAGGCGTAGGCGCCGTCCTCACCGGTGGTGGACGTGGCGATGACGTTGCCGGCCGCGTCGACGAGCGTGACCCGCGCGTCGGGCAGCGGCCTGCGCGTGCTCCCGGCGCGGACGGTGCCGGTCACCCGGGCGCCCGCGGCCAGGTCGACGTCCAGCCGGGTGGTGCCCTGGCCCTGCACCTCGACCGGGAGCGCGGTGGGCCGGTGGCCGGGTGCGTTCACGGCGACCGTGAAGCTGCCGGTGACCAGTTCGTCGAACCGGTACTCGCCCGTCTCGCCGGTGACTCCGGTGGCGAGCACCTCGCCGCGGACATCCGTGACGACGACCATCGCGCCCTGTACGGGGGCGCCGTCGGCCCGGCCGCGGACCTGGCCCGAGAGGCCGCTGGTGCCCGAGAGCAGCAGGTCGTGGCTGAGCGGTTCCTCGCCGACCACGACCGTGGACGCCTGCGGCTGGTGGCCGTCGGCGGCCGCGATCAGCACGTAGGAGCCGGCTCCGGGCGCGTCCAGTCCGTAGGAGCCGTCCGCGTGGGCGACGGAGCGGCCGAGCTGCCGCCCGCTGAGCGAGATCAGGGTGACGGCCGCACGGGCGACGCCGATGCCCTCCGCGTTGCGGACGGTGCCGTAGACGCCGTAGCCGCTGGTCGGCATCGGTGCCGGGGGCTGTGCTGTGGCCATGGCCGCGTACTCCCTGAGCTGCTGGGAGTCGCCCCCCGCTGCGGCGCCCGCGGGTGCCCAGGCGGGGGCGGCTGCCGCGGAGTCCTGCGGCACGGCAGGGTCGGACGGTGCGTCTCCGCGGGCCGCCCCGGCCACCGCCGCGGCCGGAACGGGGGCCTCGACCGCCCGGATGGGGTCCGCGACCGCGTCGGCGGGGTGTTCCGCCGCCGCGGCGGCGTCCTCGTCCGCGCTCGCCTGGTTCGCGGACGTGGTCCGCAGCGGGACCTCCCGGATGAACAGCACGCACACCAGCGCCAGCAGTGCGACCGGCGCGGCGTACAGGTAGATGTCACCGATGCCGTGCCCGTAGGCGCTCTCGACGACGCTACGGACCGGCGGGGGCAGTTCGTCCAGGTCCGGCAGGGCGCTGCCGCCACCGCCGGTGGCGCCGCCCGGGTTGATGCCGAGCTTGGCGAAGCCGTCCTCGATGTAGTGGGTGATCCGGTTGGAGAGCACCGCTCCGAGTGCGGAGACGCCGACCGCGCCGCCCAGGGAACGGAAGAAGTTGACCGTGGAGCTGGCGGCCCCGAGGTCGTTCGCCGCCACCTGGTTCTGGGTGGCGAGCACCAGGTTCTGCATCATCATGCCGACGCCGAGGCCGAGCAGCGCCATGAAGATCGCCATGTGCCAGTACTCGGTGTCGTACCGCAGCGTGCCCAGCAGGCCCATGCCCGCCGCCATCAGCACGCCGCCGGAGACCAGGAACTTCTTCCACTTGCCCGTCCGGGTGATGACCTGCCCGGAGATGGTGGTGGAGACGAACAGTCCGCCGATCATCGGGATCGTCATGACGCCGGCCATCGTGGGGGACTTCCCCCGGGCGAGCTGGAAGTACTGGCTGAGGAAGACCGTCGCGCCGAACATCGCGATACCGACGAAGAGCGAGGCGACCGCGGCCAGCGTGATGGTGCTGTTGCGGAACAGCCGCAGCGGGATGATGGGCTCCTTGGCCTTCGACTCGACGAGTACGAAGATCAGGCCCAGCACGATCGATCCGCCGACCATCGTGTAGGTCTGCCAGGACAGCCAGTCGTACTTGTCCCCGGCGAAGGTGACCCACAGCAGCAGGGTGCAGGCGGCGGCGGCGATGAAGAACGCGCCCGCCCAGTCCACCTTGACGCCCGGCCGCTTGACGACGGGCAGGTGCAGGGTCTTCTGCAGGACGATCAGCGCGATGACGGCGAACGGGACGCCGACGTAGAAGCACCAGCGCCAGCCGAGCCAGCTCGTGTCGGTGATCACGCCGCCGAGCAGCGGGCCGCCGACGGTGGCGATCGCGAAGGTGGCGCCGAGGTAGCCGCTGTAGCGGCCGCGCTCCCGGGGGGAGATCATCGCGGCCATGATGATCTGGGCGAGGGCCGAGAGCCCGCCCATGCCGATGCCCTGCGCGACCCGGAAGGAGATCAGCGTCCCCGGGTTCTGCGACAGGCCGGCTCCGGCCGAGGCCAGCACGAAGACGATCAGGGCTATCTGCACCAGCAGCTTCTTGCTGGTGAGGTCGGCGAGCTTGCCCCAGAGCGGGGTCGACGCGGTCATCGCCAGCAGCGACGCGGTCACGACCCAGGTGTAGGAGCTCTGGCTGCCGTTCAGATCAGAGATGATCCTGGGCAGTGCGGTGGAGACGATCGTCGACGACAGGATGGCGACGAACATACCGAGCAGCAGCCCGGAGAGCGCCTCCATGATCTGCCGGTGCGTCATCGGTGCCGTGCGCTCGGCTGCCGTCGCGGTGGTGCCCGCCGCCGCGGCCGACTCGGCCCCGGCGGTCTGGATGCGGCCGGACGACGCGGCGTGCGCCGCGTGCCGGGCCCCACCGCCGGCTCCCGGCGCGGCGTCGCGGGACCCCCCAGCCGGCGGCTGGGATCGGGTTGTTGCCATTCGGCGTCCTTCTAACTCGGTGGTGCGGTCGGTGTTGTCTCGTGGGGCGTCCCGCCGCGGGCGCGGCAGTCCCCGAAGCTGGTACGGAGCCGGCTGAGCAGGGTGTTGAGCCGGGCGACGTCCTCGTCGCTCCAGTCCTGCAGGTGGCAGGCGAACGCCTCGACGAGATGCGTGGTGAGGTCCGCGAGGAACCGTTCGCCGCTCTCGTTGATCCGCAGCAGTCGGGACCTGCCGTCCTGCGGATCGGGGCGGCGCTCGATCCAGCCGCGGTCGGCGACGTGGGTGACGTGTCTGCTGGTGACCGACATGTCGATCGCCATCAGCTCGGCCAGTCTGCTGGTGCGCATCTCCCCGTGCTTGTCCAGGAGCGCCAGGACGGCCGCCGAGGCGGGTGGGCACTCCGGGGGGAGGCCGCGCGCCATCTCTCGTTTGACGGCGCCGATGGCGCTGATCTGCCGGGCCAGCTCCTCGTACTGACTGCGTTCGGCCATCTGCACCTCAGATACTTGTTGCTTAGGGCAACCATAAGGATGGTTGGTTGCTGTAGGCAAATTGATTTCGGACAACCCAGGCAAACGCTTGGTAAAGAGTGTGTGTGCTCCCGGTGTGCGCCCCCGGGGTACGGGCTGAGCTGCTGTAGTGGACCGACTCTCCGGTACGGAGCGCGGTCGACTGTGTACAGGAAGTCCGGAAGAGGATGTAGAGGAGGGCGGGATGGCCGCCGGTGGGCCGGGTGTGAGCGAGTGCACAGTGTCTGCCCCGGTGCGGCTGTGCCATCCGGGGGAGGGTTCGCTAGGGTCCTGGGGCATGGCTCACAACCCGCAGGCGCCGCAGGGTCCCGATGGACAGGGACACGACCCGGCCGGCAGCACGCAGATGTTCCGCGCCTTCGTCGACGAGGGCAGCCCCCGGCCCGGCAGCAGGCAGGCGGCCGCACCGGCCCCCGCGGGTCCCCGGATCGGTCTGATCGTCGGCGTCGTCGTCGCGCTCGTCGTACTCGCCGGTGTCGCCTGGCTCGCCTTCTCCTGACGGACCGACCTCGCCTTCCCCTGGCGGGCTGACCGACGGACTGGCGGCGCAACGCCCGCACGGCGAAGGCGCCCTGACGGCGCGGATGCCCTGACGGGGTGACGGCGTGACGCCGACTGGCGCCCTGTGAGGTGCCGACGGTGTGACGCCTGACGCGTCGGCACCGTCCGGCGCGCTCTGTGAAGTACTGGTGGTGTGCGGCCTTCTGACGACCTGACGCCTTCGCCGGGGGCCGGAGGGTGATGTGTCCGACGGTCCGGACCTGACGCCCCGACGGCACCGGCGGTTCGGGCGGTCCCGCCCGACTCCGGTCCCGCCCGGCTCCGGTCCCGGCAGGCTCGGGTGCCCGGTCCGAGCCCGTATCCCGCTACTGCCAGCCGGTGAGCCGGACCTCGCGAGTCTCGATGTGCATGCCAAGCGGCACGCGCCCGAGACGGACGAGAGCCGCCGAGGCGGCTATCCCGCTGCCTCGACGGCTTCGTGTCGTGCTCCCCTGGGTCCGCAGGGCGTCAATGGTACTGACGCCCTGTCAGAAGTGCGGCCACTGTCGGCGGTTCCAGGTGTCCCTTCCGCGGTGCTTCTCGTCGCCCCGGTCCCTCTTGGTGCCCCTCTCCGCGTTCCGGCGACTCGCCTCCCCGACATCCCCGCAGGTGTGCCGCGAGAAGTGCGTCGCGGTCCTGCTGCCGGGGGCACGGTCGAGATGTCCGTCGATGTGTTCGTCGATGTCTTCGCAGGTGTCCCGGTCGATGTCCCTGCCGGTGTCCCCCGTGCCACTCCGCCCCCGTTCCGGTCAGTCCTCCGCGATCAGCCCTTCGCGCAACTGTGCGAGCGTGCGCGTCAGCAGCCGGGAGACATGCATCTGGGAGATGCCGACCTCCTCGCCGATCTGTGACTGCGTCATGTTCGCGAAGAAGCGCAGCATGATGATCTGGCGCTCCCGCGGCGGGAGCTTGGCCAGCAGCGGCTTGAGGGACTCCCGGTACTCGACGCCCTCCAGCGCGCTGTCCTCGTAGCCCAGCCGGTCCGCGAGCGAGCCCTCGCCGCCGTCCTCCTCCAGCGCCGGGGAGTCCAGCGAGGAGGCGGTGTAGGCGTTGCCGACGGCCAGCCCGTCGACCACGTCCTCCTCGGAGACGCCGAGGCAGGTCGCGAGTTCGGTCACGGTCGGGGAGCGGTCCAGGGTCTGGGACAGCTCGTCGCTCGCCTTCGTCAGCGCCAGCCGCAGCTCCTGGAGGCGCCTGGGCACCCGCACGGACCACGAGGTGTCGCGGAAGAAGCGCTTGATCTCCCCGACGACCGTCGGCATCGCGAACGTGGGGAACTCCACGCCGCGTTCGCAGTCGAAGCGGTCGATCGCCTTGATCAGACCGATGGTGCCGACCTGGACGATGTCCTCCATCGGCTCGTTCCTGCTGCGGAAGCGGGCCGCGGCGTAGCGGACGAGCGGCAGGTTCAGTTCGATGAGGGTGTCACGTACATACATCCGCTCCGCGGTGTTGGCCGCGCCCGGGGAGTCGGCCGCCGCCCTGTCCAGCGCGGCGAGGCGCTGGAAGAGGGAGCGGGACAGGGTGCGGGTGTCGAGCGTGTCGCTGCCCGGCAACGCCGTGGCGGCTCCGGCGAGCTCCGCCGGCGCCTCCGCCGCGAGGTCGTCCGGCGCCACTTCGTCGAGCATCGGTGGCACACTGCCGGGCTCGGCGGGCCCGGGAGGTGCCCCCGGGGTCGGGGACGTGTTCTCGGCGAGCACCTTGGAGCTGCCCAGTTCTACGGACATGCCACCCCCTTGAGGTCGCGGACGGTCGCTGCGGCGCCCTCGGCTCGGAGAGAAGCACCTCCCCCTCCATACCGGGCACGCCACTGCGGCAAACGCAGCTCTTGCAGAATGTCACAAGTAGGCAACGCGACGTAGCCTCATGTCGATAAAACTGCACAGTTGAGAGCGATGGGACAGAAGTTGACGTCGCTCGATCCGGTTACGCGTCGATCCGGTTCGCGGCGCGCAGCCGCGCGAAGCTGCGCGAGAGCAGCCGCGACACGTGCATCTGGGAGACCCCGAGCTCGGCGCTGATCTGGGACTGCGTCAGATTCCGGTAGTACCGCAGCAGCAGGATCCGCTGCTCCCGCTCGGGCAGTTGTACGAGCAGATGGCGTACGAGGTCCCGGTGTTCCACCCCGTCCAGCTCGGGGTCCTCGTAGCCGAGCCGGTCCAGCAGCCCCGGCATGCCGTCCTCGCGCTCCTGCGCGGCCTCCAGCGAGGTGGCCCGGTAGGCCCGTCCGGCCTCGATGCAGGCCAGCACCTCCTCCTCGCTGATCTTCAGCCGCTCGGCGATCTCGGCCGTGGTCGGGGACCGGCCGTGCAGCGTCGTCAGATCCTCGGTGGCGCCGCTGACCTGGACCCACATCTCGTGCAGCCGGCGCGGCACGTGCACCGTGCGCACGTTGTCCCGGAAGTAGCGCCGGATCTCGCCGACGATCGTCGGCATCGCGAAGGTCGGAAACTGCACCCCGCGGCCCGCGTCGAACCGGTCGATGGCGTTGATCAGGCCGATGGTGCCGACCTGGACCACGTCCTCCATCGGCTCGTTCCTGCTGCGGAACCGCGCAGCGACATACCGCACCAGCGGCAGATTGGCCTCGATGAGGGCGGCACGGATCCGCTCGCGCTCCGCCGTGCCGTGCTCGTGCCGGCCGAGCTGCTCGAAGAGGGACTGCGTCAGCGCCCGGGTCCGCGCGGCTCTTTCCCGCTGCGCCTCGGCGGGGGAGGGGGGCGCTTCGGCGTCGCCGGAGGGAGTCTGGGTGGGGGTACGGGTCCCGTCCACTCAGCCACCACCCCTTACGGTGCAGATCTGTCCTGGTCGATCACGTGGACCGCGTCGCATGCTGCCCTCGCTCGGCGTGCCCCTGCCGTATCACCCGCGGTGTCGGTGCGGGCACGATTCATCAGCCAAAAAGCGGTCATAGCATCACAAGACATGTGCACCGTGTGCAAGCACCGAATGACTCCGTGTTGCCTACCAGTTGCGCTGGGGCGCACGCCGGTCGCATCGCCGAGGAGGACGCAGGCCGCAGCGGCGGTCCGTGCGCCGCGGCGGGAAACGGCAGGGCGCGGCGGGACACGCCGGGGCGTGACGGGGTCCGGCGGTGTTCGCGAGCCGCGGGAGCGACGGACGGAGCGTGGGCTCAGTTGACCAGAGAGGTCATGAACCGGCCGACGCCCTGCGCGGCACTGGAGATGCCTTCGAAACCTATCTGGACCAAGCCGGCCGAGCGTTCGGGGGACGTGATGATCGTGTACAGCACGAAGACGACAAGCACATAACCCGCGATCTTCTTCGTCTGCGCCATCGCGCTGTCCCTCCCCCGGGCATTCCGACCCCCGGGTGTTCGATCATCGACACCCTGTCCACCGATGTGGCGGTGCGAGTGTAGCGGGAACAGTGAGCGGCCAGCAGGCGCAGGAGCTTCCGGGCTCTCCCGCCCCCCTGCTTCCCGGTCCGGCTCCCTCCCGCCTTCCCCCTCGCCGCCTCTCGTGGCCCCTCGGGGCCACTGTTCGCTCCTCGCCGCTCTGCTGCTCCGTCGCTGGCCTCGCGGGGCTGTGCGAGGGCATGCGGGGCCGTAGGAGGGCGTCGGAGGCTGTGCGGGAGGCGCGGGGCCCGCAGGAGACGCAGGGGAGGGCAGCGGCGGGCTTCCGGTCGGCTCACAGCTGGCCAGGGGCCCTGGGGGCAGATCCGGGCAGGCAGGCGCTCCCCCGCCGGCTCCTCCCTCCGGCCCTCCGGCTCCCTCCGGTCTCGGGAACGGGCAGGGGAAGGGAGACGATCCGGGGGAGCCGGCGGACCCCGGACGTGAGCCGGACGGCCGCAGGCGGCGCGGGTGGACGGCCGTGCGGGTGGGCGGACGCGGCGCGGGCCGGGGAGTGGCGCAGGTGGGCTCAGGTGAGGAGGACGGTCTTTCCCCGCGCGCCTCCCGCGCGGTTGCGTGCCACGGCCCCCGGCGCCTCGTCGAGCGGTACCTCGACCTCGATCGGCACGGTCAGCGGCCCGCTGTCGATCTCCTCGCCGAGCCGTTCCAGCAGCTCGGCGGAGGCCGCGAGGTGGTAGTTGATGCCTTCGATGCGGCGCCCGTGGAGGGCGTCCAGCGATGCCGCGTCCAGGGTGGAGACGGCCACGCCGCCGTCCCGGACCAGTGCCGTGTTCCGGGCGAACTCCGCGGCCGACGTCGACCCCAGGTCGACCAGCGCGTCCACGCCGCCGGGGTACTCCTCCCGGACGGCCGCAGCCAGGTCCGTCGTACGGACGTCGACGGCCGACGCCGCGCCGAAGGCGCCCATCCGGGCCCGGTCATGGCCGTGGGTGGCGGCCACCACGCGCAGTCCGCGAGCCGCCGCGAGCTGGGTGAGGAAGGTGCCGACGCCGCCCGCGGCTCCGATGATCAGCACGCTCGCGTACGAGCGCAGCGCTGCGGAATCCATGATGCCGAGTGCCGTCATCCCCGCGGTGGGGGCGCCCGCCGCGGTGGTCAGCGGGATGCTGGTGGGGGCGCGCGCGATACTGCCCGCTTCGTTGACGACCACGTACTCCGCGTACGTCCCGCCCCCCACCGGCTCGCTCACCACGTGGCCGAAGACCTGCTCACCCGGGGTGAAGCGGTACGCCTCGGGGCCGCAGCTCTCCACGGTCCCGGCGAAGTCCGCCCCCATGACGAGCGGGAAGTCGTAGGGGACCAGGCTCTCCAGCATGCCCTCGGCGATCTTCCAGTCCAGCGGGTTCAGGCCTGCCGCAACGACCCGGACCAGCACTTCGCCCTCGCCGGGCTCGGGCCGCCTCGCCTGCAGGATCTCGGGCCGCCCGTTCCGCTCCCGTACACCGACAGCACGCATCCACCGCGCCTCCCTGCTCCCCCCTGGGACCAGCGGACCTCTCTCAACGTACGACAGCACACAGCCCCCCGCAGAGCACCGGCGAATCCGGCGCGGAACGGGGTGCGGAAGCGGGGGCGAGCGGCGGCGAGCTGCCGTTCGGCGGCGCGCAGCAGGCGTCCGGCGCTGCGCGCCGTCGCGGGGTATGCAGGCGCGGGGTATGCAGGGGGTCCGGGAAAGAGGCGGGTTCTCTCCGGGCAGCGGCATTCCGCGCGAGGCGGAACCGGATCCGTACCGAATAAAGGGCGGGAACAATGCTAGTCTGCAGCCAGCAGCGTCATTGCTGACGGTCCGCAGGATGCGGACCCCGCACCTTTGTCGGAACGAAGAGCGGGGCCGCGGACGAGGACCTCCGATGGGCTCATCCCGTGCCGGGGGTGGGCCCATCATCTCGTAGGGGAACTACCACAGTTGCTCTGTCCGGACGGCGTAGTACACCGCCTGGAAGAGGCCGGCGATCGCTCGTGCGAGATCAGCGAAACGCTGCAATGTCGTCCTCGCCGGTTCAGACTTCCAGCCCGCACCGGCCATTTCTCCTCACCCCCTCTCAAAGGGAGGTTGGGATGACGATACAGCAACGCGCAAGCACATCCCGAAGAAAAACGCCATTATTGTTCCGGCGAATTGTCGAATGGCAATCCCGGCAATGCGTGAATTGCTCCCTCCGGCTCCCTCCGGCTCCCCCGCCCCCCGTCCCCCCGGGCTCCTCCGGCGGGCTCGGCGGGCTCGGCGGGTTCCGGAGGGCGTGGGCGGTCTGCAACGAGTTCTGCGGCCCCTTCGTCGGCGGTCTGCTGCTCGCTGCGGGCACGGGAGTCGCCCTCGGGGCGACCTGGGTGTCCTATCCGGCCGTCTCGTTCGTGGCGCTCCTGTTCGTCGGCCGCTTCCGCGCGGCCCGGGAGACGCCGGTGCCGGACCGGCCCGAGAGCGTCAACCGGCAGATCGCCGACGGGCTGCGCCATCTCTGGCAGCAGCAGCGCACGATGGCACTGATCCTGACCGTCCTGTGCGCCTGCTGGCGCGCCTGGCTGGCGCTGATGCCGCTGTTCGCCACCGATGCCATGGGGGTGAGTCCGCAGGGGTACGGCGCCATCCTGAGCGCGCTGGGGATCGGCGGCCTGGTCGGCGCCCTCGTCGTCACTCGGGCCAACCGGCTCCTCGGCCGCCGCCGGGTGATGTTCGCCGACCCGGTCGGCACCTTCGTGACGATGGCCGTACCGGCGCTCACCACCAGCGTCTGGGGCGTCGCCGCCGCGGCGTTCGCCGGAGGCGCCGGGGGCACGCTGTGGGCCGTCAACTTCCGGACGATCGGCCAGCACCTGGTGCCCGACAGCATGCTCGGCCGCTACAACGCCGTGAGCCGCCTTTTCAGTTGGGGTGCCATGCCGCTCGGGGCCGGACTGATGGGCCTGCTGGCCGAATGGTGCGGCGTGCGGGCGGCGTTCCTGGTGTTCGCCGCTGCGGTCGCCCTCGTCGTCCTCCCCTTCCCGCGCGTCCTGACGCCCGCCGCGCCGGCGGAGGCGTTCGGTACGGAACGCGCCTGACCGGCCGTGTCGGGGCCGGGCCGCGGAGGGCCTGCCCGGGCGCGCCGTCGGCGGCACGCTCACGGGCCGCCCGTCAGGGCCGGGACCGCCCCCGCTGCCGGGTCACCTCCCGGAGCCGTCGGCGGGCGGCCCGGGGTACGGGCTGCCGCCGCCGTCCGCGGGCGGTGCGGGCCAGGACGAGGGATACGACGTGGGATATGCGGGATACGAAGGCGGCTGAGGAGAACCCGGATGCGAGGCCCCTTGCTGCGGGCGCTGCGGCCGACGCTGCTCCTGGCTCTGCCATCCGCCCTGGCCCTGCCACGCGCCTTGGCCCTGCCGCTGTTCCCGGCCCTGCGGCTGACCCGGGACCTGCCCCGCCACCTGCTGCTCGTCGGGGTGCCGCGGCTCGGTGCCCAGCGGCTCCTCCGCCACCCTCGACCAGTCGAGCGCGGGTGGGCGACCGACGAACGTGCCGAAGAACAGGGCCGCCGCGGTGGCGGCGAGCACGCCGGGCACCATCTCGTAGATGCCGGTCTGCAGCGGCCCGAGGAGCGGGTCGATCTGCTTCCACAGCAGCACCGTCAGGGCTCCGGTGAGCATGCCCGCCTTCGCACCGGCCGCCGTCATCCGCGGCCAGAACAGCGACAGGAGGATGACCGGACCGAAGGCCGCGCCGAATCCCGCCCAGGCGTAGGCGACGATGTCGAGCACGGCACCGCCGCTCAACGCGATCACATAGGCCACCAGTGCCACGGCCACCACGCTCAGCCGTCCGATCAGCAGCAGCATCGTGTCCGAGATCTGGGCCCGCCGTCGGAAGAACGCCCGGTAGAGGTCCTCGGTGAGGGACGTGGCCGAGACCAGAAGCTGGCTGTCCACCGTGGACTTGATCGCGGCCAGCACCGCCACCAGCAGGACTCCCGCGAGCCAGGGGGACGTCAGCTGGGTGGACAGGGCGATGAAGACGGTCTCCGGGTTGTCGAGCGGCTTGTCGAGAGCGACGATCCCGGCGAGTCCGACGAGCGAGGCGCCGGTCAGGACGACGACCACCCACATGACGCCCAGTCGGCGGGCCAGCGGTATGTCCCGGGTACTGCGGATGCTCATGAAGCGGGTCAGGATGTGGGGCTGGCCGAAGTAGCCCAGGCCCCAGGCGAGCAGCGAGATCGTCGCGACGGCCCCGAGCGAGTGGCCCGATGTCCACTTCTTGTCGGCGAAGGACGCCTCGGCCAGTGGGTCGAGCAGTGCCGGGGTGGCGGCGGTGAGCCGGTCGTGCAGCGCGCCGAAGCCGCCGAGTTGCCACAGGGCGATAGCGGGGAGGGCGATCGCCGTGAGGAACATCAGTGTTCCCTGTATGGAGTGGCTGACGCTCAGGGCCCGGAATCCGCCGAGAATGGTGTAGATGACGATCACCACGGCGAAGACGGTGAGCCCCAACTCGAAGCCCGCGCCGAATATTTCGTCCGCCAGTAGCCCGCAGGCGACGAGTCCGCTGGCGACGTAGACGGTGAAGAACACGACGGTGACGACGGCCGACAGCAGCCGGATCACCCTGCTCCCGTCCTCGAACCGCTCCTCCAGATAGGACGGCAGGGTCACAGCCCCCACCCGCTCGGTGTAGATCCGCAAGCGGGGTGCGACGAAACGCCAGTTGAGATACGTGCCGACGATCAGTCCTGCGGCGATCCAGGTGGCGCCGATCCCGGCCATGTACACAGCGCCCGGCAGGCCCAGGAAGAGCCAGCCGGACATATCGGCGGCTCCGGCGGACAGCGCCGCCACCGGTGCGGTGAGCCGACGGCTGCCGACGGTGAAATCATCGAATGTGGTCGTTTCTTCGTGCGTCACAACACCGACCATGACCATCGCGATCAAGAAGACGCCAAAGGTGATCATGACGGGGACGGTCAGGGCGATCATGTATTACTCCCTGTGCTGCGGAGCGCCTTTGGTACATACCGCGTACGCGGTCACACTTTCGGGCCGGGGGGCTGGAGCTTAGGAAAACGGAGCGCTTTCTGGCGAGGGAATCCGGTGCCGCACCACTTGATCGGTTCCGGATCGTGATGCGCGCGCAGTTCCCGCGCCACCCGGGGCTGCCGGAACCGGCGAGTATCGGGTGACGAGAGGGAACACGCGCGCGCTTATCGGCACGAACCGCGCGGAATCCGACCCTCCGCACGGGGTTTCGCACGGATTTTCGTCGGAGTTCCGTGGCGTCTCGCCCGGTGTGGCGGTGGGTGCGCGCCGAACCCGAAACGTCGGCGAACTTCCGTGAACATCGACGGACACCGATAAACACCGGCGGACATCGGCAAGCGTCGCCGGAGAAGTCGATGGAGAAATCGTGAACATCATCGTCACGCGAAGATCGCGTTCATCGGTTCATCACGATCGATCTTCGCGGCGAACACGAGCGCACAGCGGGAAACGTCGCCGAACTCGAACCGAACTCGAATGAACACACCGGAGGGCATCGCGAAGAGCGGTCCCGGCGGCCGTAGGGCGGCGCCGTCCGGGTGCGGTATGCCTACCTGGTGCGGTATGCCCGCAAGAAGGTCCGCACTCCCTCGACGACGAGCGGTCGGACGCGGGCGTCCTCCGCCGCGTTCGCCGAACCGAGCCTGTCCAGTGCGACGCCGAAGGTCAGCGCGAGGAACTGGTCGGCTGCGAGCCGCGGGTCGGGGACGTCCAGCAGTCCGGCGTCCGCCAAGGCGGCGAACCGCTCGCCGATCGCCTCGTCGGGGGTGTCTGCCATGGGGTTGTAGCCCCGGTGCGGCAGGTGGCCGGACTCCGTCCGGACCAGCCGGAGCAGCGTCGCGTACTCTGCCGAGTCGAGCATCTCGGTCGCGATCTGCATCGAGAAGGCCACCAGGGCGTCCTCGAGGTCGGCCGTCCCGGTGCGGTCGGTGAGGGTGTCGTCCAGTGTGCTCCGGACCGTGGTGATCAGAGCCTGGCCGACGGTGTCGACGACCGCGTGCAGCAGCGTCTGCTTGTCGCCGAAGTAGTCGTAGACCGTCCGTTTGGAGACCCCGGCCCGTGCGGCGACCGCGTCGACGCTGGACCGGTCGAAGCCGTCGGCGAGGAACAGTTCCCGGGCCGCCGAGAGGATCGCGGCCCGCTTCTGCGCTGACCCCTCGCGCAGTGTCTTCGTGGTCGGCATGGGCACATCCTAGCGGTCTACACTGCACCGTGTAGTGTAGTTCTCGGATCGCGGCGCGTACTGCTCCTCCGCACCGCCCCGTGCACCGTCCTGCCCGGCGGAGCTGCGCCCACATCGGCCGACCCCCGCCATCGCTCTTCCGGGACCACCCACCGGGCGGCCCCGACGACGTATCCGGCCGCCGACGACGTATCCCGCCGCCGACAACGCGTCCGGCACCGACGGAAGGATCTCCATGACCATGACGACGGCTCCCCCGATCCGCATCGGCAAGCCCGCTGTCGCAGCCCTCGGCCTGCTGGCAGTCGCCTCCGGCGCTCTGGAGTCGGTGGTGACACCGACGCTGCCGCTCCTGCAGCGCGAGCTGGACATGAGCCCCGCCGAAGGGGCGTTACTCGGCATCATGCTGCTCATCACGGGCGCGCTCGTCACACCGGTCGCAGGCACGTTCGGCGACCGGTACGGCGGGAAGCGGGTCCTAGTCCGGCTGATGGCGGTGGTCGGCGTCGGAGGAATGGTGTCGTCGCTGGCGCCGAACCTGCCGGTGCTGCTGCTCGGCCAACTGCTGCAAGGAGCGATGGTCGGCGCGCTGCCGCTGTCGTTCATCCTGGTGCGCGCGCACCTCCCCGAGGGCGAGTCGAAGGTGGCCATCGGGGTGGTGAGCGGGCTGTTCGTGGCGGGCGGGATGGCGGGGACGCTGTCGGCCGGGCCCGTGGCGGAAGGGCTGTCCCGGCACTGGATGTTCGCACTGCCGACGTTCGCCGTCATCGGATCGACCCTGCTGGTGAACCGGCTGATGCCGCAGGATCCGCCGGTTCGGTCGGACGGGACGGGGATCGACTGGCCCGGCCTGGTCCTGCTGAGCGGGACGCTGATCACGCTCATGCTCGTGCTCCAGCTGGCGCCCGAAGCCGGCTCGCAGCCACTCGCGCTGGGGGCGCTCGTCGTGGTGCTGGCCGCCTTCGTGGCCGGATGGATCGCCGCCGAGCGCCGAGCCGCCTCACCGCTGGTCGACCTGCGCATGCTGGCGCGGCCCGCGGTGTGGAAGTCGTGTGTGCTGACGTTCATGATCTGCGTCGGCACCTCGGGGGCGCTCTACCTCGTCCCGCAGCTCTTCGACGTGCCCACCGACGCGTACGGGTTCGGGGCCGGCGCCACCGAGATCGGCTTCTTCCTGCTGCCCGGCACCGTGGCCGCGTCGGTGGCCGGGCCGCTCGGCGGGATGGGGGCGCGGCGGTTCGGCTCGCGTGCCGTGGTCACCGCCGGGATCGTCCTCATGGCCGGCTCGCTGCTCGTGCTGGCAGCCGTCCACACCGAGATCTGGCACCTCGTCGTCGCCAAGACGGCGATCGCGCTCGGCAGCGGCCTCTGCGTCACGGCGATGGTGACCAGCACCGCCACCTCCGTCGAGCACGGCGACACCGGCATCGCCACCAGCCTGGTCCTGGTCACCCGCGTGCTCGGCTACGCCGTGGGGATGCAGGCCTGCGGCGCGATCCTCACCGCCGGAACCCCCTCCGGCTCGCATGTCCCGGCCGAATCGGCCTTCGTCACCGGCTTCGTCCTCGCCGGCGCCGTCACGGCGCTGTCCCTCCTCGTCGCCCGCACCATGAGCAAGGGAGTCACCGAATGACCCGCACCGACCTGCCGAGCGGCACCGCACGTACGGGAGCTGCCGCATCGCGCCGCACCGCCCTGATATCCGGCGCGAGCATCGCCGGGCCCGCCCTCGCCTACTGGCTCAACCGCGGTGGATTCGCGGTGACGGTCGTCGAGAAGGCGAGCGCGCTGCGCGGCGGCGGCTACCCGATCGACGTGCGGGGCACCGCGCTCGAGGTCGTGCGGCGGATGGGAATCCTGCCGCGGCTGCGGGACGCGCACATCGACCTGCGCCGGCTGGCCTTCCTCGACGGGGACGGCGGCGAAGTGGCGGCGATCCACCCGCACACCGTCACCGGCGGTGTCGAGGGACGCGATCTGGAGGTGCCGCGCGGGGACTTGGTCGGCGCCCTCCACGCGGCGGTCCGCGACGACGTGGAGTTCGTGTTCGACGACTCCGTCGACACCCTCGACCAGTCCGACCACGGCGTCGACGTCACCTTCCGCAGCGGCGACACACGTATGTTCGACCTCGTCTTCGGCGCCGACGGGCTGCACTCCCACACCCGCGAGTTCCTCTTCGGCCCCGAGGAGCAGTTCCACCGCTACCTCGGCTACTGCTTCGCCGGGTTCACCATGCGCAACCCTCTCGGGCTCTCCCGCGAGGCCCTGATCTGGAACACCCCGGGCCGGGCCGCGGTCCTGTACGCGGTCGGGGACGGCGCTGCGGAGGGCGGCTCCGCGGGGAACGGCTCCGCCGCGGGCGGCGGCGACGGGGTGCACGCCTTCCTGAACTTCGCCCACCCGGAACCGCCGTTCGAGGCGTTCCGGAACCCGCGGGCCCAACGCGACCTGGTCGCGGACGTGTTCGCCGACGCGGGCTGGGAGGTCCCGGGCATGCTCGCCGCACTGCACGACGCGGACGACCTCTTCTTCGACGCGGTCAGCCAGATCCGCCTGCCCCGCTGGTCCAGCGGCAGAGTCGCGCTGGTGGGCGACGCCGCGTACGCGCCCTCGTTCCTCACCGGACAAGGCACCAGCCTCGCCCTCGTCGGCGCGTACATGCTCGCCGCCGCCCTGGCCGACCAGGACCACACCGCGGGCTTCGCCGCATACGAGCAGCACACCCGCGAGTTCGTCACCGCCAACCAGGACCTGGTCGGCGAGGGCGACGCCGTACTCTTCCCGACCACCGCCCAGGCCCTGGCCCGGCGCAACGACATGCTGCGCAACCTCGACACCATGCCCCCCGCGGAGGGCCGACCGACCCACTCGGCCCTCACCCTGCCCGCTTTCCCGACCCCGAGCTGACCCCGGTCTCCACGACGAAGGGCCGGCCCCACGGAGAGTTGCCCCCTCAACCTTCTTCCCGACGTCCGTTCGGGCTGGTGAGGGGGCGGTGCGGGGTCGTTCAGGACACCGGTCGGTGGTCCGCGTCTACCTCGACGAATGGCCCCCGGAGGCTCACGAATGAGCCCCGTCGTGCGCTCCTGACAGACCACCATTCGAAGATTTCCATTGGCAGGATAGGAACTCCGCCCCTTCCGTCTGCCTGCGACAGCGTTGCTGGAAACGAAAGCCGATACCGCGCCACAGTGCTGTACCGCCTGTACCTGGTCAACAGGTCTTCCTCCCTCGCTCGCCGACGGGAAACCGGTGGCCAACTGTTCCCCACCGACGCAGAGCGCCTGATTGCACATACTCATCTTCGGCTCAAACAGCCCGAAGAACCGCCGACTGGACAGGTTCCGAACTATGGTTCTCATCGTCCTACGGGTGCCTTGCTTTCCGGCAGGTTCACTCAACCAGCGAGAGGGTACGGGGGCAACACGTGGTTGAGCGTTCGGCGATCTCCGATGTGGTCGGAGCATCCGACCCGCGTGCAATCGTCGATCCTGGCTCTTCGGCGATCAACGACTTATCCTCCCACCGCTCCGGGTCGGCGCGTTTGCAGCTGGCGAGCCACCTCCCGCAACAGTCGCACGGGACAGGTTCGGACGGACAGACCATTTCCGACCGGGCGACCTGGCGCAAAGCCGCGCACGATACCGATCAGCTCAAGCGCCCCCTCATCGGTGTCGGAATTCAAACGGCCGTCAACATGCTATTCGGTATAGACGGAGACGACGGGGACTTCGAGTGCGCCAGTATTATTACCGGTACCCTGCGGAATTCTTGGAATGAGTACGCCGCAAACCTCGCAGACCGCTGTGTTCGCCTTGCCGGCATCATGCAGAACGCGGGCACCATGCAGCACGACAACGATGAGGAACGCCGCAGCGAATTCGACCGGCTCGCACGCCGCTACCGCGATACCCCCGGGCGGTGAGAGAAGGTGAGATGGCAGACGCTTGCCAAGCTTGACACCGAAGACCTAGGCCGCGCCGCCGACTTCTACAAGAGCCTCTCTTCCGCCGGAGATCAGGGAAAGGAAAGGCTCAACAAAAATGTGGCTCCTGGAATTCGAGGCAAGCTTGAGGGGTGCGCCGCCGATGCTGCCCTGCGTCAAGTGGGCCGGTTGTCAGATAACTTCCACTACATGCAAGTGCAGACCGGACTGATACGCGCCAACATCGAGCTGCTGCAAGAGGTTCTCAGTAAAGCCCAGGTCAGGCTCAACCAGGCATTGCAAGAAGCTAAGAGAGAAGGTTTCACCGTCGAATTCGACGGCTCGGTCTCCCACTCCGCCGCCAGCTCGGGCGACGACGATGGAAACCAACCCGACGGCGGCACAGCCCACGGCGCCGACCCTGAGAAGAGCAGAGCCCTGGCCGTAGCCCAGGAAATCGCCGAGGCCGTCGGGCAAGCAACCGAAGCCGACAGAGTATACGCTCGCGTCCTGCGGCGTCTGAAAGCAGACGACGACCTATACGTCTCGTCCGGGGACTGGAACGACACTGCTGCCGACACCAAAGCTTCTCGAAAGGCCGCCGCCCAAAGCGGACCCTCCATTCCACCTCCTCCCGAGGGAGGTGATCCACAGGAGAACAAACAGTGGTGGAACCTCCTCAGCGACGAGAACAGGGAAAACTACCTCGCCCTCTATCCCGCAGAAATCGGCGTACTCGACGGACTGCCTGCTGACATACGCGACGAAGCCAATCGTGCCGAGATGGCCATGACCAAAGGCCGTTATGAGACCGAACTCGACCAGCTGGGAGCAGAAAAACCGCGCGGCTGGAGAGACCGCAGGGATCACATCAATGACACCCTAAAAGGCATCGAAGCCGTCGAGAGCTGCTTCGACCGAACCGGTGTTAAAGGACTCCCTGCTGCATACCTGCTCGGCTTCGACCCTAAAGGCCGCGGAGACGGGCGGATCATCCTGGCCAACGGAAACCCCGACACCGCCGATCACGGCTCCGCCGTTGTCGGTGAAGCCGCCAAGGGCCACCGACTCCCGGCCGACGACATCATGTTCCAGGGGTCTCCCGGCGTCCACGTACGCCGCGCGGGAGACCTCGGTGTCGGCGCCGACCATGTATGGGCCGTCGGCGCCGACAACACGGTCGATGACACCACGGTGCGCCAGGGAGGGCGCGCCTTCCACGGCGGCGGCCCGGACCGGGCTATACCCACCGACGAGCGCTTCGGAGGCAACGTCATGGACTATGGCCCATGGGGAGGAGCCACGGGCCATGGCAAGTACTGGGATGAGGAATCCGATGGCGACCCGACGGTCAGTCTGCGCAACATGTCCAAGGTAGTGGTTGGCGACTACATCAACGTCACGCTCGAAGAGTGACCGGTCAGCGGAAAGCTACCGTTACAGCCACCCTGCTGATCCTGATTTTGCTGAGGGGATGCTCGCTCATGGAAAGCACTGGCTCCGGACCGGTCGCCAAACCGTCGAAGGTGCGCAAGATCCTCGGATACACACCGGAGGTGCGCGCGGTGCCCCAAGCAGAGGATGAGGTCAACCGGATCTCGTCCCGACTGCTGGAGGCCATGGGCATCCCCGGCACCCCAAGTACCCTTCCCGCCGCCGCCGGACCGTGTGACGCCGTTGACCCGGAATCGACACCGCCATGGAGAACCTGCGCTCTCGACTTCCGGGTATGGGCTGGCGTATCACCAAGGACGGGCCCCAGAACAGCATGGCCCGCAATCCGGAGATCAAAGCGGTACACACCACATCCGGACATCGTGTGGCAATCGAGGCACTCAAGAAGCGCTCAGGCGACCTCAAGCCACAGATCAGCATTACCCTCGTCTCGCCTTGCTACGAAGCACCGGAAGGCAGCGACCCCTCCCGCTCTTGACAGGAGTGGCCCCAGACAGGCGCGATGAAGTTCCCGGCGACCCCCGCGACCCCGCCACGCCTGAGCCCGCCGCCTCACTCAGTCCTAAGTCGTTGCGAGCAGCCCAGTCGAAGGCCTCCTGTGGGTCCGCAGCACCTGGCGGCGCCCAAGCTGCGCGTATGGTTGCGATGAAACGTGCGACCTCAAGTCCGACCACTGCCCCAGCGCCGCCGGACCAACCCGGAGACAGCAGATGCCATGTCGCGGGCCGGTCGTCGAGCGGCAGGACTGTTCACAGCTTGTGGAGCCGTTTCGGGGCGCGAAGGTCCAGAATCGGCCGCCGCATGACGAACTCACACCGTCGCCACCGTGCTGCGGATTGCCCGGCGCACCCGAGTGAGCGGCCATGGGCCCCATGGGCTGGCTCCCAACCTCGATGGCCGCCCGGTATCAGCGCATGCTTGACACAGGGCATACGTGCATCGCCGAGCATGTCGATGGGCTGATCTGGGAGCGGTCACGGGGCACGCCGGACAACGATGGCCTGGGCGGAGCCCGCGTACCGGCCAACTGAGAACCGAACCGGGGCCCCACGACGAAGGGCCGGACCCCACCGGGGTCCGGCCCTCCATCGTTCCTGCTCAGAAGCGGTAGCGGTGGGATTTGAACCCACGGAGGAGTTGCCCCCTCACTCGCTTTCGAGGTCTGTTCGGGGCGGAGAGGAGGGTGTACGGGGTCGTTCAGGGCCGTTCGCTGGTGCTGCTCAGGAGCGGTGCTGGGGTGGTGGCGGACACCGATGAACGAGCCCGGACGGGGATGAATGAGACGGAAACTGAGACGGAGGCTGCTGGCATCGGTGCAGCTCAGCCGAAGGATTCGGCGGGGAGCTGAGGGCCGTCGCCGTCGTCCTGGTCGTCATCGACGGTGCCGCACATGATCTCGGTGCCCTCGTGGCCTGGCAGGCGTGCACCCCTGCTGTCGGCGACGCGGAGGGCGTTGCTGAGGGCGACGGCTGCGGCTTCCAGCACGTGGAATGCTTCTTCCTTCTCTTCCTCGACCGCCAGAGCTTCGAGCGCCTGCACGGCCCGCTTGAGGGCGTCACCACCCATAGTGAGGTGGGCCTCTTCCATCTCGTCGGCGTACAGCGCCAGGCCGGAGTTGGCGTTGCCGTTGAGATAGCAGGGTTTCCCGGTCTCCGTTGTCCAGGGCAGGAGCCGGAGCTCGGATGAGGGCACAGGAGTCATGTCTCGGTCGTAGATCAGCATTGGGGGCCCTCCCAGCCCGCTACGGTGCGCAGGACGACCAGGGCCGTCCGGGGGGTGATGGTGAGTACGTCGCCGCTCCTGAACGCGATGCGCTTCGCGCCGCCGGCGACGTGGTGGAGATCGAATACGGCCATCGGCTGACCGCCTATGTGGATGACGTCCCCTCGTCGGAGCGATCCGCCGTCGACCATGACAGCCACCTGCTGCTCATTCCGCGCCATGACCAGTCCTCTCCCTGGCCGGGAAGCTGGGCCGCCCCCGATGGCACGGGCAGTCACACGGTTCGAAGAACACGCCCCTGTGCGGAGGCGGCTGCTTAGGGTTCCCGTGACGGCATTCGTGGTGCCGACCGAGCCCGCACGCGGGAGAGCGGTAGCTCACGGTCGCTCACCGCCGAGCGGAAGCGGAGAGAGCGTGGCCCCCCGCATGCGAGCTTCGTGCGCCAGGACGTACGGACGTACGAGCGCGCCGTCGTCGAAGACCGGGGTGAGGGGTGGCCGCCAGTGAGAAGAGCGGGGGCGGCACGGGAGTGCGGACGGGGGCGCCCAGGGGGCGTCGTCCTGGTGGGACCGGCCTGTGGGGTCGAAGGACCGACACAGAAGCCGGCCGAATGCTCGGCGAAGGCAGTCGCGCATAATTGCAGCTCCTTATGGCTGCGGATCCGCTCGCTGCGCCGGAGGCGCAGGGGGACCCTCGTTGACGACGAGGGCCCACGCGACGGCTGCATGGCCGTCGGTGTGGAGCCCGAACTGGTCGCCTTGCTCCAGCGCAGCCAGGAGAGCCAGCCAGGTTGCCGAGGTCGGCGCGCTGGGAGGCGTTACCTCGATCCGAACGCACTCACGATCGCGCTTGAGGTGTGGTTCGAGCCCGAGGGCGGAGAGACGTGCCGCGATCGAACGGACTCGAACAATGGATTGAGGCACGGCGATCCTCCGCCACGAGTCAGTCACGTGGAGTAAAGCTAGTTAACTAGGTTAGAGCTAGTGGACTAGATTTTCCACATGCCTGAGCAGCCGCCCTACCTCCGCATCGCCGACCTGTTCCGGCAGCGCATCGCTGACGGCAACTGGGCACCCGGCGACCGGCTCCCGTCCCGCTCCGCTCTGGGCGCCGAGTACGGCGTCGGTGACAACGTCATCCGCAGAGCTCAGGAGCTGTTGATCTCTCAGGGGCTGTTGGAGGGTCGTGCGGGCTCGGGCACGTACGTCTCGGAGCCTCGCCGGCGCATGCGCATGGTGCGCTCGCTCAGTCGGGAGCGTCGGGGCGGGTCACCGTTCCGCGCGGACATGGCCGCGCTCGGCCGCAGCGGCTCATGGGAGCATCAGACGGATGCGAAGGTGCCAGCGCCGCCGGATATCGCGGCCCGTCTCGGCATCGCCGAGGGTGACCTGTGCGTCCGTACGCGGTATGAGTTCCTGTCGGACAGCAAGCCGGTACAGCTCTCGACCAGTTGGGAACCATACGCCCTGACGGGCGGGACAATCATCGTCCTACCGGAAGGCGGGCCATACGCTGGCCGCGGAGTTGTCGAGCGCATGGCTGCGATCGATGTCGAGATCAGCCGGGCAATTGAGCAGCCGGATCCGGGACAGGCGACGGTAGCGGAAGCCCAACTCCTCGGTATCCAACGTGGTGCGCTTGTAACGCGTATCGAGCGCACGTACTACGACCACGAAGGACTTCCAGTCGAAACTGCCGACATCGTGGTACCCGCTGCGGAAGTCGAGATCGTCTACGAGGTGCAGGTCGCTTTTGAGTAGTGACCCCGTACGGGCCGCGAATTATTTCGAGCCCCAAACGACCTTGTCAAGAACGTTACGTACAGAGCTAGTCACCGTCTCTGAGGCGCCCAAGGCCGCGAGTACGCCCATTGGGGTGAGGAATTTTCGAATGTCATCCGCCGACGACTCGAACCCTGGGACCATTGGTAGTAATGCGGCAGTGCCAAGGAGCAGGCCGGACGGCCAAAGTCGGGCGAATATGCGAAGTGCTATGGGACTCTGAGTGATGCTGGGGGAATTCTCCAGGAGGGAGTCCCAGTCGTCAATGGCCGCTGCGGTAAGTCCGTCGCGTAGAGAGTCGAGAATTCTCTCGTACTCCGCCTGATTCCCTGCCTTCGAGAGCGCACGCGAGTGTTCGCGTAGGACTTCTGCGATCCTTCTGTTTTCCAGGCGAATCTCGGCGCGGAAGGATCGGTCCGTCCAAACCTCGGTACGTCTTAATCGAACGCGAGTGAGTTTCATGTTCCGCGCCGCAAAGTCGATGCGAAACATTACTCTTCTGCACTCTCTATTATCCCACCACGTTTGTCTAACTGTGTGGGCCTGGCCGGTAATCTCAATGAGGAACTTCAAGAGAAGGTCCGAGCGGCGAGCTCTGGGGCCCGCGAAATTATTGCGCTCATACCGTCGCATAGCTACCAGGCAATTAATAGTGACGAGTACTGTGATTGCCAGTGCCGTGTTCGCCAGGCCTGAATAATTTTCCCAAAAGCCTGCCCCGGCGTGATCGGCGATCACCACGAAAGAGGCATAGCCCAGATAGGTGACAGACAGTAGTCCAAAGGAAATATTTCGATAGAAAGTGCTGCTATGCCACTGGTCGCGACGCCAGGCCCGCATGTACGAGGCCTGAATTTGTCGCTTTTCGGATTCGGATAGCGGCGAGATGGCGTCGATGAATTTCCATATTCGACGCCTTTCCGCCGGAGCTCGGAGTCTCATGTCGTGCAGGAATGTTTCATGTACGACGTCCCTGTAGCGAACCCGCTGCATCAGTATCCCTCTGTGGGGGGAATTCGTCACTCGACGTGCATGGCAACCGGACCGTCCATCGCCTATCTGGAAATCCCGGGAAGGTGTGCGTTTACTTCGTAGGCCTCGGTTGTAAAATTGGGCAGATCACTGACCCTGACGCCAGTCAGCCCCATTTCCATTCTGATGGTAAAAGACTTCTGTGCTCCTTAGTTACGTTCGATGGAGAATTGACTCTGCTTCGGCCATGAGTTCACTCTCGTGAGATCGAGCTAGTTGAAGAGCTTCTTCCAGGGAGATATTGGTCTCCGATTCGCCAATGCAGTATTCATGCTGCCATCCCTGGATCAGACGGTTGCCGCACGTTTCGGCGCCCCCTGCGAGATTGCGCATCGTCTCAGGCCCCTCGAACTTGACTGTTAGAGCCTTGAGGCGCAAATCGGCAAGTGCCTCGTCCATCTCAGGCGTGACGTATTCGTCGGCGGATTCTTCCAGGCCCTTCGCCATGGGGGTGTTTTGGAAGATCTCCAGGAGTCGCCGGAACGCTGTTATCAAGTTGACATATGCGTCCCCACGGATTTTGCGCCGCCATTGATCCCGCTCAATATGGATATTGCGGGTTGTTTGATGGCTAGTTATAACCCAACCTGCAGCACTTGTTACCAGGGCGACGCAAGAGGTTATTAAGGATGCTACAAGTACGGGTTCCAAGATAGGGGATCTCCTATTCTGTGATAGGCGTGCTGATCCTATCCATGTTGCCCCCGAGGGGGCGCCACCATGCCAAGCCCGCCCGAAGCGGTCGGATGCGTTCCGTTAGTCCAAGAGAGTTCGCGACGCCAGAAACGAGGCTGTCGGGTCATGCTGTGTCGGACAACGGGAGGCCTCTGACATAGCGTGGTGCGAGATCTAGACCGGAGCACCGGGTGCCGAGTCAACTGAGACGTGAACTGAGACGGAGCACGATGGAGGGCCGGACCCTGCTGGGGTCCGGCCCTCCATCGTTCCTGCTCAGAAGCGGTAGCGGTGGGATTTGAACCCACGGAGGAGTTGCCCCCTCACTCGCTTTCGAGGCGAGCTCCTTCGGCCGCTCGGACACGCTACCGAGAGGAACTCTAGCCCACTGAGGGCCCGGGGTCGAAATCGGTATCCGGGGTGGTGCCCTGTGCCGTGGGGGGTGTGGGGCCGGTGGGGCGGAAAAAGCTGGTGAGGAGGGTGGCGCACTCGGTGGCCAGGACGCCGTTGACGACCTCGGGGCGGTGGTTGAGGCGGCGGTCGCGCAGGGCGTCCCACAGGGAGCCCGCGGCGCCGGCCTTCGCGTCCGGGGCGCCGTAGACGACGCGGTCGACGCGGGAGAGCACGGCCGCGCCCGCGCACATCGTGCACGGCTCCAGGGTGACGACGAGGGTGCAGCCGGTCAGTCGCCAGTCGCGGCCGCCGCGGGCCCGGGCGGCGGCGCGGAGGGCGAGCAGCTCGGCGTGGGCGGTGGGGTCCCCGTCCGCCTCGCGGGCGTTGTGCCCCCGGCCCAGTACGGTGCCGTCCGGCCCGAGCACGACGGCGCCGACCGGCACGTCCCCGGTCCCGGGTGCCCGTGCGGCTTCCGCGAGCGCGAGCCGCATGGGTGCGCGCCAGGGATCGCGTACGGGGTCGCCGGGAGTGGCCCCCGGCCCGGAGGCGGTGTCCGGGCTGGGGGCGGGGGACGCGGCGGTCGGCCGGTCGCCGGGTGCGGGGGTCGCGGGGGTCATGGTGCCAGTGTGGCGCCTGCTGTGCTCCGGCTCAGCGGACGGCCTCCAGTACATCCGTGCAGCCGAGCGCGTCGGCGACCTCGCTCAGTGCGTCCTCGGGGGAGAGGGTGAGCAGCACCTTCTCCGTCATGCCGAGGTCGCTGAGGAGGTCCGCGTCGCCCAGCGGTCCCGCCGGTGCGCCCTCCACGTCGGCTGCCGCGGCGCGTTCGGCCGTCCCGTCGTCGTCCTCGCTGCCTTCCGGCTCCCCGTCCTCCGTGCCGTCCAGGTCCACGAGTTGGTCGAGGGCCGACGGATCCTCCGGTTGGCGGCCGAGCAGCTCGTCCGACAGCAGTATCTCGCCGTATGAGCTGCGCATCGCCGCCGCGGCGTCCGAGACGAACACCCGCGGGTCGTCCTCGCCGTCCACGCGGACGACGCCGAACCACATGCCGTCCTGCTCGATGCAGACCAGTACCGTCTCGTCGTCTGTCGTGGCCTCGCGGGCCAGGTCGGCCAAGTCGGCCAGGGTCTCCACATCGTCCAGCTCCGTGTCGCTCGCTTCCCACCCGTCTTCGGTGCGCGCGAGCAGTGCGGCGAAATACACCGTGACTCTCCCACTGATTCAAGATGTGCCCGAGTGCTGACGAGGACCGTGCCCCGCCCCATCGGAATCGTGGCAGAAACCTGCGCCGTGCGAAGGGTCTTCGGCAGTGCGTCGTCGTGCTGTTTGCCCGACTGTTGCCCAAACGTTTACCCCGCGCTCGCCTGCATCGACCCAGTGTGACAAGCCGCCACTCAGTGCGGTTCGTGCGGTTGTGTCGCCGGGGTGCCGCGTGGCGGGGCCCTGTGGGCGGCCGTCGCGCCGCGGGCCGGTCCTCGTCCGTGGAGGGGCTCGGCGGCGGAGGGGCTCACCAGCGGAAGGCTCGCATCCGCAGCGCCTGCCGGCGTCGGCGCACCGCTCGCGACCGGCGGGGATGGACGCGTTCGCGCAGCTCCTTCGCCTCGTTCAGCTCGCGGAGGAAGCGTGCGCGGCGGCGCAGCCGCTCGGCGTCCGTGTCGCGGTCCCCCTCCGTCCGGAGCTCCGACTGCGTACGAGGGTCCCCGCGGCGGTCGGGTTCCGTGCGGGCGCCCGATCCCGGGTGCGGCCTGGATGGCCTTCCCGGACGTCGGCGCGCTCGCTGCCCGGGCTCACGTGGCTCTGACATATGCACCTCCGGTGTAGAGCCACCTTCCCCGGTCCGCCGGGCGTATGCCAGTGCGCCCCGGCGCATCCGGCCATGGTGCGTACCGCGTAGCGGTCGGTGCCATCCCCGCCCCCGGCCCCCGGCGCGGTTGGGTACGGCGCGCGCCGGGTGGGTGCGCCGGGCGCCGCGGTACCGGGTAGGCGGGTGCCGGAGGGAGCCACGTGCCTCAGTGGTCCGCCTGCGACGAACGACTTGCCGCTGCCGGGCCGCTGATCAGCCACACCCCGGACAGCCCGGGTTGGCCACGGCACACGGGCTTGCCCGGGCACGGAAGTCGTGTGAGCTGTCCTCGCTCGAACCGTGCCCGGGCAAGCCCGTGGGGGTCTGTCAGTACCAGCGGAAGAAGTACTTGCCGTTGGACAGCTGGGTGCAGGTGTAGCCGTGCAGTGCACCCTTCTGGGCCATCGTGTTGCCGTATTCCAGACAGGCCCGGTAGCTGCCGTCGCCGATCACGCCTGTCCAGGGCCTGATCGGCGACGCGGCCGCGGCGCCGGCGCCGAGCAGGGAGATTCCCATGGCCGCCGCCAGGCTGCCTGCGGCGAGGGCGGCCTTACGCTTCGTCGTGTGCATTCTTCTCCAGTTCTGGATTGCGTCCCTGTGCCCGCCCGCGATGCGCTGACCGCCCCGGGCTGCGCCTGAACGGATCCTCGTGGAGTCCGGGCGACGCCGGGGAAAACGCTGCGCATGGACGCGTCCGGCCTGGTGTGGCCGCTGACGGTCGAGGCCGGAGACAAGTGGAGATGTCGTCTCCGCTCCGCGCGGAGGCGTCAACGCGTCGCGTGCACAACGCATTCGACTTCCCGGGCGGTACGGGTTGATGTCGCATTCAACGTATGTGGAGTGAAGCGCGCGAGCAACTCCTGTGCCATAAAAGGAAGTTAATGGATCGATAGAGCCGGGAACTTTCGGGGTGGTTCATCCCGGAACTCTCGGGGGGTGTCGGGCAATCGCCGGGTACTGCCGTCCTGTTTTGCTTGTTGCCCGGTCGCTTCGATTTGCCAGGAGCGATGCCCCAAAAGAAATGAAGGATTGCCCGTTCATTCATGTGCTGTGCCCGCCTCGGGTCCGCTTTCGACGAAGGGGAAGACGTCCGGAAAGCCGGCCGGGGAGGCGGGAGGACGGGGCGGAAGATGCCGCCGCCGGGCCGTCCGGCTTGCGGGGCGGAGGCCGCAGCCGGTGATTCGTGCCCGGGTCGCGGCCGAGCCGTGACCGCGCCGAGCAGGGCGCTCCTCGACAGCCGACGGGCGGGGCGGATGTGCCGTGGTGCGTGATCGCCGAGCGCGTACGCAACTGCTGTGCGCGGTCGGCCGGTGCCCGCGCACGGGGGCTCGGTAACCTGGAGACCCAGGGCCGCTGCGCGGCCTTCGCTGCTGTTCAGGCCCTTGGAGGACATTTTGCGTTTGCAGGTCGTCGACCACCCCCTGGTCGCGCACAAGCTCACCACCCTGCGCGACGCGCGCACCGACTCACCGACCTTCCGCCGCCTCGCGGACGAGCTGGTGACGCTGCTGGCGTACGAGGCCACCCGCGACGTGCGCGTCGAGGAGGTCGGGGTCACCACGCCGGTGACCGACACCACCGGCGTGCAGCTGTCCCGGCCCCGCCCGCTGGTGGTGCCGATCATCCGCGCCGGGCTCGGCATGCTGGAGGGCATGGTCCGGCTGCTGCCGACGGCCGAGGTCGGTTTCCTCGGGATGATCCGCGACGAGGAGACACTCCAGGCGTCGACCTACGCGAACCGGATGCCCGACGACCTGTCCGGGCGGCAGGTCTACGTCCTCGACCCGATGCTGGCCACCGGCGGCACACTCGTCGCCGCGATCCAGGAGCTGATCCGGCGCGGCGCCGACGACGTGACCGCGCTGTGCCTGCTGGCCGCGCCCGAAGGGGTCGCCGTCATGGAACGGGACCTGGCCGGTACACCGGTGACCGTCGTGACCGCCTCGGTCGACGAGCGCCTCAACGAACAGGGCTTCATCGTGCCGGGCCTGGGCGACGCCGGCGACCGGATGTACGGCACCGTCTGACCGGTCCGTCCGTCCGGGCGGTCCGTCCGTCCGTCTGATCCGTCCGTCCGGCCCGTCCGGCAGGTCCCTGCGGCCGCGGCCGATCGCGGACCCGGCTGCTCGGCTGTGGCTCCCGCCCGGGGCGCGCGTCTCCCGGAAGCCTGACGCGGCCGGTCGCGTCACGCAGGCCCGCGGGGCGGGGGCTCAGCAGGCCGAGGGTGACGCTCCCGGCTTTCCGGGCTCTCCCGGACCCGCCGCGGGCCCGGCCAGTTCGGCCAGGGCCGCGGTGGCGGCCTTCTTCTTCGCCAGGTCCTCGAAGCCGTTGCCGAGGACCAGGTCCACGTCCTTGCCGTCCCGCTCGTCGTACCGGGTCTCGGTGTGCGCGAGCTGGGTGCCCAGGACGTGCATGCGGTCGGAGGTCGACGCGCCGGGGGCCCCGACGAGGAAGGCGGCCTTCTTGATCTTCTTGTCGAACTCCGGCGGGGCGTTGCCGATCCTGCCGATCCTGAAGCCGCGTTTCTTCAGCTCGTCGGCCGTGTCCTTGGCCAGTCCGCTGCGCGAGGTGGCGTTGAGGACGTTCACGGTGATGTCGCCGGGTTCGGGGAGGTCTTCGCCTCCCGCGGCCTTCTTGCTCTCCGGCTTGCCCTCCGCGGCCTTCCTGCCGCTGGTGCGGGCCTCCGCGGCGGGGGCGGCCGAGGCGCATTTCGCCCCCTTGCCCGGGCGGTCGGCGGCCTTGGCCGGGCCGCTGCCGGCGAAGATGCCGATGACCTGGAGCGCGCCCCATCCCAGTACCGCCGCGGCCAGCACCGAGGCCAGTGAGGCGGCGACGATCCGCCCCCACCTGCGCGGTCTGCGCATCCGCGGGTAGCGGTCACCCCTGATGCGGTACTTCCCGCCCAGGCCCGGGGGAGTGAGCATGCTCATGTGCGCAGGGTAGTGGCCGGATGCAGTACTGCCTACTAGATGATCAAAGGCTTCTCGCCGCGCCCGCGACGCGTACCCGAACGGAGGAACGCGAGGAGCCTCCGGTTGCCGAATCGAGAGCGTGGCCGGGAGGGTTCGGGCGCGGCTCGTGGGTGGCTGATCCGGCGCGGCCGCGGGCAGCGCGGCGGCCGGCGGCGCGGTGGACGGCTCGGTCGCGGAGCTGTGCTCAGTCCAGTTCGAGGACGCGTGCGTGCAGCACCTGGCGCTGCTGGAGCGCCGCGCGCACCGCGCGGTGCAGTCCGTCCTCCAGATACAGGTCGCCCTGCCACTTCACGACGTGGGCGAACAGATCGCCGTAGAACGTCGAATCCTCCGCGAGCAGCGTCTCCAGGTCGAGCTGGCCCTTGGTGGTGACGAGCTGGTCAAGGCGCACCGGGCGCGGGGCCACATCCGCCCACTGACGGGTGCTCTCCCGGCCATGGTCGGGGTACGGCCGCCCGTTTCCGATTCGCTTGAAGATCACACGGAAAGCCTACCGGGCCACCGGTACCGGGCGCAGCCCTGTGCCGGTGGTGCAATCCGGGCGATTCGCCGGTAAAGCGGAGAGAAAGTGGGCAGACCGTGGACGGGCGGTGGAGAAGCGCATGGCGAATCCGCCGGGGCGAGGAGGGGTGCGGCGCCGCCGCATTGTCCACAGCCTGTGGACAATGCGGCGGCGCGGCCGTACGGGCGCCGGACGCCGAGCGCCCGGCGCCGCACGCGGACCGCCGGGCCCGGGTCAGCGGATCAGGCGGGCGCCCTTGTACGGGCCCGTGACCGGCTTCCCGGCCGCGGACGGGGCGCTGTCGGCCGACTCCGTGGCGGCCAGACGCTGGGTTGCCGGGCGGTCGGTGCCGCGCGGCAGCGCACTGGTGTCCCACGCGTAGTGGCCGACGGCGTTCGCGATGGCCTTGACGTTCAGGTCGAAGGCGCGGGGGTCGACGTTCCCCAGGGTGTCGCATGCCTGGTGGTAGCAGCCGTCGTAGGCCTCTCCGGCCGTGCCGCCCCACAGCTTCTGCTCCTCGGCGGTCTTGATCCCCTCGGCGCCGGTGAACGTGCCGCCCGAGGGGATACCCGCCTCGATGAACGGACCGTAGTCGGAGCGGCCGGTGAAGTCGGTGCCGCGGGTCTCCGTCCCGCGGGTGGCGAGGAAGTCCACCAGATCCTTCTCCAGCACCGCCGAGCCCTCCGGACCGGGACCCGCGCCCGTGCCGTCGGAGTCGTCTCCGTCGTACGCGAACATCCCGTAGTTGGGGCTCGCGATCATGTCGAAGTTCAGATACAGCGAGATCTTCCCGCGTTCGGCGGCCGACAGCTCCGACACGTAGTGCTCGGCGCCGAGCAGACCCAGCTCCTCGGCGCTCCACAGCGCGAAGCGGACCTTGTTCGCGTGCTTGCCCTTGTGGTCGGCCCTGGCCAGCTGGAGGGCGGTCTCCAGGACACCCGCCGAGCCGGAGCCGTTGTCGTTGATGCCGGGGCCCTCGGGGACGGAGTCGAGGTGGGCGCCGAGCATCACCGTGTTGTCCGGGTCGCCGCCGCGGGTCTCCGCGACGACGTTCTGCGTGGTGCGTTGCTCCTGGTGCTCGCGCACCTCCAGGTTGACGGTGACGTCGCCGTCCGCGGCCTGCCCGGCGAGCGCCTCACCGTCGGCCAGCGTGATGCCGCCGGTGGGGATGCGGGCGGCGTCGGGGCTGCCGAGGGTGCCGTTGAGCGCGCCCTCCTCGTTGTTGTAGACCACCGCGCCGACCGCGCCCGCGTCGGCGGCGGTCGCCTGCTTCTGCGCGAACGTGCAGCCGCCCCGCTTGATCAGCGCGATCCTGCCGTCGAACGCGCCCTGTGCGTAGTCGCCGGCCTCGCAGCCCGTGGTGCCGTCCGCGTCGACCGGAACCACCGCGACCGGGGCCTCGACGCCGCCCTCGGGGGTGCTCTTCGTGTAGGTCATCAGCGTGATCGGGACGTCGCGCTGGTTCGGCCCGAGTACGGAGAGCTTCTCGGCGAGGGTCTCGCGGAAGGTGAACTCGAACTTCTGATAGGTGACCTTGTAGCCGGCCGCCTTGAGCAGGGTGCCCGCGTAGCGCGCGGAGCGGTCGTGGCCCGCGGAGCCGGCGCCGCGGTTGCCGTCGCTGAAGTGGGCGATGGCGCTGAGCGCCGCCAGGTGCTTGCGGGCACCGTGCCCGCTGGTGCGCCGGACCAGTTTCCTGGCCAGCTTGTCGGCCTTCTTCGCGGACTGCTTCGCGGACTGCCGGGGCGGCTTCCGGTCGGCTGCGGACTGCTCAGCGGCTGCGGGGGACGAGATCAGCAGCAGCGGGGTGGCCAGCGCGGTCGCGGCCAGGGCTGCCACGGATCTGTGGCGCAGCGCGCGCGAGGAGCGGGGGGAGCGGAGCGGTACGGACACAGTCGTGGTCCTTTCGGGAACGGCTGTTCGGCGTGTGGTGCTCACTGGTGCTCCATGCCCGCGCGTCCGGGATCCGGACGCGCGGACTCGGTGAGAGGGAAGCTAGTGGCCGACGGGCCCCGAGGGAACGCCTGTGCGTGTACCGCCGCGTCGCCCGGCGGGTACGCGACCCGTTCGGACTTCCGTCCCGGCCCCTGTTCCGGCTCACGGTCCCGGCTTCCGGCTCCGGTGTGCGGCCCCGGGAACCCGGGCCGGGAACGCAGGGGGCGGGGAACCGCGTTGGTAGCGTGTAGCGTCCGATACCGCCTGTGTGCCGTTTCTGCGCGCCGCCCGCCGGCCCGCCGGCCGGGAGACCCCCGCCCCGCGCCCCTGATCAGGAGCCTTCCGTGACCAACCTCGCACTAGGACCCAGCTGGCTGGATCCGGACTTCCTGATCCAGACCTTCGGCCCGGTCGGGATCCTGGCGATCGTCTTCGCGGAGTCGGGCCTGCTCATCGGCTTCTTCCTGCCCGGTGACTCACTCCTGTTCACCACGGGGCTCCTGATCGTCACCGACCAGCTCCACATGCCGCTGTGGCTGATGTGCCTGCTGATCGTGCTTGCCGCAGTGCTGGGCGACCAGGCTGGATACCTGTTCGGCAAGAAGGTGGGGCCGACGCTCTTCAAGCGGCCCGACTCGCGGTTCTTCAAGCAGGAGAACGTCGAGAAGGCGCACGAGTTCTTCGAGAAGCACGGCCCGAAGTCGCTGGTGCTGGCCCGGTTCGTACCGATCGTGCGGACGTTCACCCCGATCATCGCCGGTGTCAGCCGGATGCGGTACCGGTCCTTCGTCCTCTTCAACGTCATCGGCGGCACCCTGTGGGGCGCGGGTGTCACCCTGCTGGGCGCGGCGCTGGGACAGATCGACCTGGTGCACGAGCACATCGAGTCGTTCCTCGTCGGCATCGTGCTGCTGTCGGTCCTCCCGATCGTGATCGAGTACCTGCGCAGCCGCCGCAAGGGCGGTGCCGCCGACACCGAGGACGAGGCGCCGGGCTCCCCCGGCCGCGCGCAGGACCACCCTCCGGCCCCTGGCGCGCCCGGCGCTCCCTATGGCGCCTCCGGACACCATCCGGGCGCCGTCGGCAATCACCCGGGCGCCCCCGGCGGACCGGGGCAGGGCCGTCCCGGCCAGGGACCGCACCAGGGCCAAGGCGCATATCAGGGTCAGGACCCGTACCAGGGGCACGGCGCGTATCAGGGACCCGGTCCGTACCAGGGCCAGGGCGGCCAGGCGGCGCCCGGCCACGGACCCGGCGGCGGGATGATGCCTCCGGGTGCTTCGGGTGCGTACGGCAGCAGCCATCCGCTTCCGCCCGAGGTCCCGTACGGCGCCTCCGGCGGCGGCGCGCCGCAGGGCACTCCGTACGGCGGCGCGGCGCCTGGGGGCTCCCAGGTTCCCCAGGACCCCTATGGCGCGGGTGCGGGGGCGCAGAACCCGCACGGCGGTGCGCCGGGTCCGTACGACGACGGCGCGGCGCCGCAGGGCCCGCCCGCCCCGCCCGAGGACCCGTCCGCTCCCCAGAACCGCACCGGGCGCGGTCGGCACGCCCGCCGCTGAGACACGTCCGGCGGATCGGCTGAGGGGCTGAGGGGGCCGAGGAGGCCCGGGTCCTCGCACTCCCGAGCAGCCCGGCCCTGCTCAGGAGGCCGGGGTCAGGGCGTCAGGGTGCCGGAGAACAACTCAAGGCCGGCCTCGCGGTCGCCGTGCCAGGCGACTGCCGCGCTGGTCCGACGGCTCGGAAGTGCCCGGAAGTGCCCGGATGCGGGTCGGAGGCGGGCCGGACGAGGAGTGGACGAGGAACGGACGTTCCAGGCGAGTCGCGCCACGGGCACGTGAGCCGCGTGGGTGAGCCACGTACGCGCTGGGGGTGCGCAGACCGCGTCCCGTCCCGGACGGGGGACCGGGACGGGACGCTCTGGCTCAGCGGGATGCGTCGTCGGGGGACTCAGTCCCCGCTCACGGCGCGGTCCTTCTCGTTCTTCCCGCCAGTCCCGTCCACGCGCGTGGCGCCCTCCCCGTCCGTGTCCGCAGACGGTGCGGGACCGCCGCGCCGCGCGGGCAGCAGGCGCTTCAGCAGGGGCCACAGCAGGACGGTCGCGATCACCGTGTAGACGGTGACGGAGAACGGGGTGTCGACCAGTCCCGTGACGTTCCCGTCGCTGATCTGGAGTGCCCTGCGCAGCTGTTGCTCGGCGTTGGGGCCGAGGATGACGCCGATGATCGCGGGGAGCACCGGCAGCCCGTAGCGCCGCATCAGCAGGCCGAGGAGCCCGATGACGAGGAGGATGACCACGTCGACGGCCTGGCCGCCGACCGCGTAGGCACCGACCGCCGCGAAGAAGAGGATGCCCGCGTACAGGTAGGGGCGCGGGACGCGCAGCAGCTTGGACCAGACGGGCGCCAGCGGCAGGTTGAGGACGAGCAGCATCGCCATCCCGATGAAGAGCGAGGCGATCAGCCCCCACACCAGTTCGGGTTCCCGCTCGAAGAGCAGCGGGCCCGGCTGGATGCCGTACTGCTGGAAGGCGGCGAGCATCACGGCGGCGACAGCGGTCGTCGGCAGCCCGAGCGTCAGCATCGAGACGAGCGTGCCCGCCGCCGAGGCGGAGGCGGCCGACTCGGGTCCGGCGACGCCCTCGACGGCGCCCTTGCCGAACTCCTTGCGGTGCTTCGAGAGCCGCTTCTCGGTGATGTAGGAGAGGAAGGTGGGGATCTCCGCGCCGCCTGCCGGGATCGCCCCGAAGGGGAAACCGATGAGCGGCCCGCGCAGCCACGGCTTCCAGGTGCGCCGCAGTTCGTCGCGGCCCAGCCACGGGCGGCCCACCGGGATGGAGGTGCCGGGGTCGCGCCGCAGGTGCGCGGCGACCCACAGGGCCTCGCCGATGGCGAAGAGGCCGACCGCGACGATCACGACGTCGATGCCGTCCGAGAGTTGCAGGCTGCCGAAGGTCAGCCGCTGCTGGCCGGTCATCTGGTCCAGGCCGACCAGCCCCAGGGTCAGGCCGATCAGCAGGGAGGCGAAGCCGCGGACGCGGGAGGAGCCGAGGACGGAGGTGACGGCGATGAAGGCCAGCACCATGATGGCGAAGTAGTCGGGGGCGCCGATGTCCACCGCCAGGCTCGCCACGGTCGGGGCGAGCAGGACGAGGAGGACGGTGCCGATCATGCCGCCCGCGAAGTGCCCGACGGCCGCGGCGGCCAGGGCCTGGGAGCCGCGTCCGGCCTTGGCCATCGGGTTGCCTTCGATGGCGGCGATCACCGCCGCGCTCTCCCCGGGGGTGTTGAGCAGGATGGAGGTCGTCGAGCCGCCGAACATCCCGCCGTAGTAGATCCCGGCGAACATGATGAACGCGGCGGTCGGGTCGAGGCCGTAGGTGACGGGCAGCAGCAGCGCGACAGCCATCGCGGGGCCGATGCCCGGCAGGACGCCGATGGCGGTGCCCAGCAGCACGCCCACGGCCGCCCACAGCAGGTTGAGCGGGGTCAGCGCGGTGCCGAAGCCGTCGATCAGGGAGTTGACGGAATCCATGGTCACATCACTCCCATCAGGGGTCCGCCCGGCAGATGGACGCCGAGGAGGAGGTGGAAGACCGTGTAGGTCAGCAGGGACAGCCCGGCCGCGATCAGCGGGTCGCGGGTGAGGGCATGGCGGCGGCTGCCCAGCGTGAAGGCCGAGCCCCAGAAGAGCAGGGCGCCCGCGAGGGGGAAGCCGAGCGGCTCGATCAGCGCGGCGAAGGCGAGGAAGACTCCGGCGAGGAGCGCGACGGTACGCCAGTCGTCCGGCTCGTCCTCCTCCGCGTCGACCGCTCCGGCTGCGTCCTTCCCGTCCTTCCTGTCCTCCGCGTCCGGTTGCGCGGTGCGTGGGCTCCCCTGCCCCGGTACCGCGGCCGCCTCGCTCCCCTGCTCCGGTACCGCGGCCGCCTCGCACCCCGGCTCCGGGTGCGGGGTCTCCGCCTCCGCGTCCCCGGGCTCCGGGAGCGTCGTCGCACCGCCTCCGGCCGTGGTGTCTTCGGTGGCGCCGCGCAGGACGTCGACGGTGAGCACGACGGAGACGACCAGCAGGGCCGTCCCGACGACGAGGGGGACCGTGCGGGGGCCGACCGGGCCGCGGGCCGAGGCGACGGTGTCCATGGTGAGCGCGTCGCCCAGCACGAGGACGCCGACGGCCAGCAGCAGGGCGCACAGTCCGAGTTCGGAGTAGCCGCGGCGCCGGGCGGCGCCGGATCCGGTTCGGGTTCTCCCCTGCTGCCGGTCGGCCCGCGGGCTGCGCGGGAGGCGGGGGGACCGGGTGCTGTTCGCGTCGCTCACTGTCCCAGCTCCTTCAGGACGGTGTTCACGCGCTCGTCCTCGCGCTTGAGGAAGCGGCCGTACTTGTCGCCCGGCAGCCAGGCGTCCTCCCAGCCGTTGGTCCGCAGCGAGGCGCGCCACTGCTCGGAGCGCCGCAACTCGCTCATGAACCGCACGAGTTTGTCCCGTTGGGCTTCGGAGAGCCCGGGCGGCGCCATCATGCCGCGCCAGTTGGTGAACTCCACGTCGACGCCGGACTCCTTGAGGGTGGGCGCGTCGAAGCCCGCGGCCCGCTTCGGGCCGGTGACGGCGAGCAGCCGCAGCTCGCCGGATTCGATCTGGTCGCGGTACTCGCCCAGGCCGGAGACGCCGAAGGCGACTTTGCCGCCCAGCACGGAGGCCAGCAGCTCGCCGCCGCCGTCGAACGGCACGTAGTTGACCTCCTTGGTCCCGATCCCCGCCGCGCGGGCCATCAGCATCGGTGCGAGATGGTCGGGTCCGCCCGGTGAGGATCCGCCGCCGACCGGCATGGCGCCCGGGTGTTTCTTCCAGTCGGCCAGGAGCTGCCGGAACGTCTTGTACTTGGAGTTCTTGGCGACGACCACGATGTCGGGCTCCTCCGTGAGCCGGGCGACGGGTGTCGCGTCGGCGAGGGTGGAGGGCGCGTCGTTGGTGTGGACGGCACCGACCACACCGAGGCCCATGGACATCGTCAGCTTGCCGTTGCCGCGCTCGTTGACGAGCCGGCTGAGGCCGACGGTGCCGCCGGCACCGGGCAGGTTGTAGACCTCGATGTTGTGGTTGAGGCCGGCGTCCTCGGCGTTCTTCGCCGCCGTACGGGCGGTGATGTCGTAGCCGCCGCCGGGGGTGTTGGGCACCATGAAGCGCAGACCGGGGATGTTCGTGCCGCCCGAGGCACCACTGCCGGAAGTGATCAGCGGGGGTACGAGCAGTACGACCGCTGCGGCGGCCAGAGGGGAGAGCAGGGCGCGCGAGCGCACGCGGAACACCGCCTTTCCGAGGCAGTCCGGGGGGACAGGTGGGGAAGGCCCACATGCTGCCCGGGCGGCGGGGCGGTGTCTGCCCTCGTACAGCAAGAAAAGTATTGGTCGTTGTGGTCGTTGTGGTCCCGTTCCCGGGGCGGCCGGAGCAGGGTGCCGGCCGGGTACGGGGAGGGTGGTGCGGCGGTGCGCGGCCCGGTGGCTCCTCCGGCCCGCTGCCGCGGCGGAGGCGGGGGCCGGGGGCTCAGCGCAGGTCTTCGGCGGGAGGCAGGGCCGCGTCGAGGGCGTCGACGGAGGGGTAGCGGGGCAGGGACCGGCCCAGTTCCAGCCGCCGCAGCAGCCTGCCGACCGGCATCTGCCCGCAGAGCAGCACCAGCCAGCCCTCCCGGGCGAGCGCGGTCGAGCGGGCCCGCAGCAGGACGCGGAGCACCGAGCAGTCCAGGAACGTCACGTCCCGCATGTCCAGGACGACCCGGGGCGGCACGGTGTCCGAGAGGGCCCGGACCAGGTCGCTCTCCAGCTCGGGCAGCGTCGCGATGTCCAGTTCGCCCCTCGCGCGTACGGTCCGGAACCGGGCGGAGCCCGGGGTGTCGGAGCGCGGGACGGCGACCATCGAAGACCCCTTCCACTGTCGGGCGGTACGGAGGGCTGGGCGGAGCGGGCGGGTGGTGCGGCGACAGGACAAGGGGCGACGGGGTGAGGGGGCGAGGGAGATGAGGGGTGGTGGTGCGACGCGGGCGCCGATCGGGCCGTACGTGCGCGACGCGTCCGGCGGTACGGCCGTTCGGCCGGGTCCGGGGCCGAACATGTGCACTCTAAACATGTCCCGGGGCTGCTGAGGCACGAGTGCGGACACCGAACCCTTCAGTGCCTCGATCTCACCCGTCCGAGTGACAGCAGGGTGCTGCGGAGCCGGGAGGGGCGCATGGAGGGCGCATGGCGGATGTGCCGCCGGGGCAGGGCTGAGGAATGCGACGCGAGGCGGGAGACGAGGCACGCGCGACAGCGGAGGCACTGGCAGCGCACTACGGACTGGAGCCGCTGCCGCGCGAGGGCGGCAGGTTCCGGCGGCTGTGGGCGGGTCCCGAACGGGGCGACGGCCGGCCGGAGGGCTCCGCGATCGTGCTGCTGCTGACCGATGCCCCGGACGACTACTGCGCGCTGCACCGGCTGCCCTCCGACGAAGTGTGGCACCACTATCTGGGCTCCCCGCTGGAGTTGCTGCTGCTCGGGCCCGAGGGCACGGCGAGGACGTCGGTGCTCGGGTCCGACGTGCTGGGTGCGGGGCACCATGTGCAGTTCACGGTGCCCGCCGGTACCTGGATGGCAGCCCGCGTCGCCCGGCGCGCGACGGACGACCCGGGACCGGACGACCCGGGACCGGGCCAGTCGGGAGCGGGCGGGCCGGGGCCCGGCGAGCCGCGGGGCCGGGCGGGCGCGTGGACGCTGTTCGGTTGCACGATGGCCCCTGGCTACACCGATGCGGACTACGAGCACGGCGATGCGGAGGCCCTGGTCCGTGCGTACCCCGAGCACGCCGGGCTGATCCGGGAGCTGGCCCGATGAGCGCGGCGCCGGGGCGCACGGTGCTGGTGACGGGCGCCTCCGGCGGCATCGGGCGCGGTATCGCGCTGCGGTTCGCGGCTGCGGGCGCACCGGTGGCGGTGCACTACCGCGGTGATCCGGAGGGGGCCCGCGCGACCGTCGCCGCGATCGAGCGGGACGGCGGCGAAGCGCTGGCCCTGCACGGTGAACTGGCCACGGAGGAGGGCTGCCGCGCCGTGGTGGCCGAGGCGGCCGGGTGGCGCGCCGCGGGGCTGGGCGCGCTGGTCAACAACGCGGGGGTGCAGCCCGTGCGCGAGCTGGCCGGGATGACGGTCCAGGAGTGGCGCGCGGTCGTCGACACCAACCTCTCCAGCGTCTTCTCCTGCACTCAGGTGGCGGCTCCGCTGCTGGCGGAGCGCGGCGGCGGCAGCGTCACGCACATCGCCTCCGTCGAGGCGGCGCAGCCCGCGCCGGGGCACGCGCACTACGCCGCGTCCAAGGCCGCGATCGTCGCGCACGCCAGGGCCGCCGCGCTGGAGTACGGGCCGCTCGGGGTGCGGGTGAACACCGTCTCGCCGGGACTGGTGGCGCGGGACGGCATCGAGGAGGAGTGGCCCGAAGGGGTCCGGCGTTGGCGCGCGGCAGCGCCGGACGGGCGGCTGGGTGCCGCGGAGGACGTGGGGGACGCGTGCGTGTTCCTCGCCTCGCCGCGGGCCCGCTGGATCAACGGGCACGATCTCGTGCTGGACGGCGGGGTGTCGGCCCGGCCCTCGTGGTGACCTCGCCCTCGTGGTGACCCGGCCCCTTGGTGCCTGGCCGACACGCCCGGACCCGGTCCCGGTGATGACCTGGCCGGCACCCCGCACGGTCGCGGAGCGCGGAGCGCCGGGTGAGCGCCCCAGATCGGCTCAGTCGGCGGGCTGTGCGGCCTGCGCTCCGACATAGGCGCGCAGGTGCTGCGCCGTCAGGGTGTCGCCCTTGGCGACGAGTTCGGCGGGCGATCCGGTGAACAGCACCTCCCCGCCGTCGTGCCCGCCGCCAGGACCGAGGTCGATGATCCAGTCCGCGTGGGCCATCACCGCCTGGTGGTGCTCGATGACGACGACCGAGTTGCCGTCCTCGACCAGCTGGTCCAGCAGCGCCAGCAGTTGGTCGACGTCGGCCATGTGCAGCCCCGTCGTCGGCTCGTCCAGGACGTAGGTCGCGGCCTTCTCGGCCATGTGGATGGCCAGTTTCAGCCGCTGGCGCTCGCCGCCGGAGAGGGTGTTGAGCGGCTGCCCCAGCCGCAGATAGCTCAGGCCGACGTCCGTGAGGCGGCCCAGGATCGCGGCGGCCTGCCCGGTGGGGAGGAACGCGGCCGCCTCGGCCACCGACATGCCCAGCACTTCACTGATGTTCTTGCCACGCAGCGTGTACTCCAGCACCGCCGGGGTGAAGCGTTTGCCCTCGCAGTCCTCGCACACCGAGGAGACGCCGGCCATCATCGCCAGATCCGTCCAGACGAGCCCGATGCCGTTGCAGTTCGGGCAGGCACCCGCAGAGTTGGCCGAGAACAGCGCCGGCTTGACGCCGTTGGCCTTGGCGAAGGCCGTGCGGATGGGCCCGAGCAGCCCGGTGTAGGTGGCCGGATTGCTGCGGCGGGAGCCGCGGATGGGGGACTGGTCGGCCACCCGTACGCCGTCCCGCCCGGAGAGGTAGCCGTGGATCAGGGAGCTCTTGCCGGACCCCGCCACGCCCGTGACGACGGTGAGGACGCCCAGCGGGATGTCCACGTCGACGTTCTTGAGGTTGTGCAGATCCGCTCCGGTGATCCGGACCGCGCCCTTGGGCTCACGGACGGTCTCGCGCAGCCGGGCGCGGTGGTGGAGATGGCGGCCGGTGAGCGTCCCGGAGGCGCGCAGCCCGGGCACGTCACCCTCGTAGCAGATCCGGCCGCCCTCGGTGCCCGCGCCGGGACCGAGGTCGACGACGTGGTCGGCGACGGCGACGACCTCCGGCTTGTGCTCGACCACCAGGACGGTGTTGCCCTTGTCGCGCAGGAGCAGCAGCAGTTCGTTCATCCGCTGGATGTCGTGCGGGTGCAGGCCGATGGTGGGTTCGTCGAAGACGTAGGTGACGTCGGTGAGGCTGGAGCCGAGGTGGCGCACCATCTTGACGCGCTGCGCCTCGCCGCCGGAGAGGGTCCCGGCCGGGCGGTCCAGGCTCAGATACCCCAGCCCGATGTCGACCAGGGAGTCGAGCGTCTGGCAGAGCGCGTCGCGCAGCGGTGCGACGTTGGCGTGCCCGCCGCTCGACGCGTGCTGCTCCCCTTCCCCGGAGTCCCCGGAGTCCCCGGAGTCCCCGGAGTCCCGGCCATCCCCGGACGGCCGGGAGCCCGGGGCGGTGTCGGCCAGTCCGCGGACGAACGGGGCGAGGTCGCTGATCTGCATCGCGGCGCAGTCGGCGATGTTCCGCCCGCCGATCCGGGAGGAGAGCGCCGCCTGGCCGAGCCGGCTGCCGCCGCACGCCGGGCAGTCGGTGTAGACGACGGCCCGGTCGACGAACTCCCGTATGTGGGACTGCAACGCCTCCCGGTCCTTGGACAGGTAGGTGCGCCGGATGCGGGCGACCACACCCTCGTAGGTGAGGTTGGAGGTGCCGACCTTGACCTTCGTCATCGGCTGGTACAGCAGCGCGTCCCACTCCTGCGGGGTGAAGTCGCGCACCTTCTTGTCCGGGTCGAAGAATCCGCAGTTGACGACCACCTGCCAGAACCAGCTGTCCACCGCGAACCCCGGTGCGGTGAGCGCTCCCTCGCGTACGGACAGCCCGGCATCGACGATCTGCTCGATGTCGATCGTCGTGGTCCGGCCCAGTCCCTCGCACTCGGCGCACATGCCCTCGGTGCTGTTGAAACTGAACGCGGTCGCGGGGCCGACGTACGGGGTGCCCAGGCGGCTGAAGAGGATCCGCAGCATCGTGTAGGCGTCGGTGGCGGTGCCCACGGTGGAGCGGGAGTTGGCTCCCATCCGCTCCTGGTCGACGACGATCGCCGCGCTCAGGTTGCGCAGGCTGTCCACGTCGGGGCGGCCCAGGCTCGGCATGAACGACTGGACGAACGCCGTGTACGTCTCGTTGATCAGCCGCTGCGACTCCGCCGCGACCGTTCCGAAGACGAGCGAGGACTTTCCCGACCCCGAGACTCCGGTGAAGACCGTCAGCCTGCGCTTGGGCAGGTCGAGGGAGACGTCCGCGAGATTGTTCTCGCGCGCTCCGCGCACTTCGATGACGGTGTGGTTGTCGGCGGGTGTCAGCGGCGTGTTCTGGGCCGGCATCCTGCTTCTCCTAGGTTCCCGGCCGGCGACCCGCGCCGGCCGGCGCAACGGAAGTGCTCGACCGGCCAGCCTAGGGAAGGGGTGTGACAATCGGTGCGGCTCGCCGGCCGGTCAGCGTCGGCTCGCCAGCGGTCGGCCGCGGGCTCACCAGCCGGTCAGCAGCAGGTGGTTGACCGCCAGCGCGGTCGCCGCCTGGGCCGCCAGCCAGTACCGCGCCCCCCGCCGCGGCAGCAGCGCCGCCGCGGGCAGCAGCCAGGTGAGGAAGGGCAGCCAGATCCGCTCGGTCTCGGCCTTGCTCATGCCGGACAGGTCGGCGACGGCGATCGTCAGCACCGCGGCGGCCACCACCGCCGCGAGCCGCGCCCGGCTGTCCGGACCGGCCGCCGCGAGCTCGCCGTCCGGCTGCCGGGCCCGCAGCCGTACGGCGGCCCGCCGCCCGGTCCGCGCCGCGGACACCAGCGCACGCCGCGCCCCGGCGACCGCGGCGGGGCCGGAAGCGGTGACGGCGCAGGCGAGATTGCCCCACACCCAGTAGCTGTACGGCCGGATGCGCGCGGCCCCTTCGTAGTAGCGCTCGGTCAGCAGCCGGTAGCCCTCCCACCAGTTGAAGCCCGCGAGGGTGAAGGCGGCCGCCACCACGGCGACCCCGGCCAGCACCCACGGCAGGGGCCGCAGGGTGCGGGACAGCGCGAGCACGGTGAGGCCGAGCAGGGCGCACAGGGTCAGTCCGTACGACAGGTAGCAGGTGAGCCCGAACAGCAGCCCGGCGGCGAACGCGACGGAGCGCGGCGCGCGGACCGTGCCGGTACCCGAGCGGGCGGCCAGGGCGAGGAGGGCCAGCGCCCAGGCGGCCACCGCGGTGAAGTAGCCGTCCGCGGAGACCCCCACCCACACGGCGGTGGGTGCCAGGACGAGGAACGGTGCCGCGCTGCGGGCGTGCTCCTCGTCCGTGAGTGCGCGCAGGGCCACCAGGACGGCGGCCGCGGCGGACGCGCCGACGGTGATGACCCAGGTGGAGGCCCACGGGCCGCCGCCGAGCCCCATCCGGTCGAGTCCGACGAAGGTGAGCACCGCGGCGGGCGGGTGGCCCGCCACATGGGGCACCCAGTTGTCCGGGGAGTGCAGCAGGATGTGATCGGTGAAGGTGCGCAGCGCGGCACCGGCGTCCGCGAACCGGTCGATCTCCTGGAGGTACTCGTAGGCTGACGTCAGCTGGTTCTCCACGCCCCGGTGCCAGCCGTCCACCATCGCCAGCGACCAGATCCAGGCCATGGAGGCGAGCCAGACCGCGGGCAGCAGCCGCCGCCACCGCAGCCGTGCGGCCAGCGCGGGCCCGTAGCCCAGCACGGCTCCGGCCACCAGCAGCGCGGCCGGCGTACCCGGGCCCACGTGCGGTTCCAGGTGGGCGTAGTAGGGCGGCCAGTGGACCCGCAGGGTGCCGTGTTCCCGCTCGATGGCGCCGCCGATGACGACGGCCGCGGTCACCAGTGCCCCGGCCGCCGCCACGACGGCCAGGTCGGGGCGCAGCCCGCGCGGCCACGCCCCGGGGCCCCGCCACCGGGAGCGGGTGCGCGGGACGGTCCCGGCCCCGCGCTGGTGCGGGGCCCGGGCGCCGCCGGGCGCGCGCGCCCCCGGGGCGTGCGTTGTGCGCCCCTGCTGGTGGTCGGGCGCGTCCGGGGCTCCGGGTGCGGATCCGGCCTCGGCGCTGTCCGGGCGGGTGGAGGAGGGTTCGGCAGCCACAGGGGCACGTTAGGCCGCGCGGGGCCGTACGGGGGCCACCAGGGGAGGATGTCAGCGTTTCGTCATGGGTTCCGGGCCCCCGCGGAGCCGTGCGTGCGCATACGGTCGCCGCATGGGCGACCACCGCACCCTTCGACCACCCCCGTCCCCCCGGCTCCCCACCGATCCCCGCTTCTGGCGCAGTCCGCTGCGCGGCCCCTGGCTGACGGCGTTGCTCGGCGTCGTGCTGCTGCTCGGCATCACCGTGCTGTTCGTCACCGGGTTGCTGTCGTACGCGGCCTACAACCCGGACCTGGCGGCCCCCAACGACCGGACACCGGACCGCGGGCTGCTGGGGTTCTACCTGTTCGCCTGGCCGACCGATCCCTACTGGCTCTACCGGCTCACCCAGGGAGTGCACGTCACACTCGGTGTGGTGCTCGTCCCCGTGCTGCTGGCGAAGCTCTGGTCGGTCGTCCCCAAGCTGTTCACCCTGCCGCCGGCGCGTTCGGCGGCGCACGCGCTGGAGCGGATCTCGCTGCTCCTGCTCGTGGGGGGCGTCCTGTTCGAGTTCGTCACGGGACTGCTGAACGTCCAGCTCGACTACCTGTTCCCCGGCTCGTTCTACCCGCTGCACTTCTACGGCGCCTGGGTGTTCATCTCCGCTTTCGTGGTGCACGTCGTCCTGCGGCTGCCGAAGGCCCTCCAGGCGCTGCGGAACGGGGCGCCGCGCGACGTCGCCTCGGCCGGCGCCGGACGGGCCGGGCGGGAGGAGCGCGCGGCCCGCCGGTACGAGGCGGCCGCCGAGCGGGCCGGCACCGGGGAGCGCGAGCCGGGCGAGTCCGAGCCGGGCGAGGCCGAGGAGCGCGCCGCCGCCGACGAGTCCGGCGGAGCGGAGGAGCGGACCGCCGCCGGGGAGTACGACGAGGGCGGGGAGCAGGACGGCCCCGAGGAGTACCACCGGCCCGGCGGGCGGGCCGTGGGCGGGACGCCCGAGCGCGCCCATCCGGGAGCACGCGAGCCGGACCTGGACACCGGGCTGGTCGCGCCCCGTCCGGCGGCGCCGACCCTGACGCGGCGCGGCGCCCTCGCTGCGGTGGGCGGCGGATCCGTGCTGCTGCTGGCGGTGACCGTCGGCCAGAACTTCGACGGACTGCCCCGCCGCACCGCTCTGCTGGCGCCGCACGGCGGGCCGGAGCCGGGGACCGGCGCGAACGCCTTCCAGATCAACAAGACGGCTGCCGCCGTCGGCGTCACCGACGCGGAGACCGGAGCGGGCTGGCGGCTGACCCTGGAGCGCCCGGGCGGACGCACGCAGCGCCTCTCGCGGGCCGATCTGCTGGCCATGCCGCAGCACACCGCCGCGCTGCCGATCGCCTGCGTGGAGGGCTGGTCGACCTCCGACCAGCACTGGAGCGGCGTGCGGCTGCGCGACCTGGCGGAGTTGGCCGGGTTCGACCCCCGGGACGGAATGCCCGGGGTGTTCGTCGCCTCCCTGCAACGCTCCGGCGCCTTCCGGCACGCCGCGCTGCGGGACAACCAGGTGCGCGACCCGCGGTCCCTGCTGGCGCTGCGCGTGGGTGGTGAGGATCTCTCCCTCGACCACGGCTACCCGGCGCGCGTCATCGTTCCGGCCGCGCCCGGGGTGCACAACACCAAGTGGGTGCAGCGGCTGGCGTTCGGAGCGGACCGATGAGCGGCGGCCCCGAGGAAGCCGCCGCGGGCGGCGAGGCGGACGGCCGGGCGGGTGCCGGGGCGGAGGCCGCCCGGGAGCCGGGAGCAGGGCCGAAGCCGGGAGCAGACCCGGAGCCCGGAGCGGACCGGGAGCCGGGAGCCGCTCGGCAGCCGGGAGCCGCCGGGCTGCGCCGACTGCTGGGCAGCCCGTTCCAGATCGTCCTGCTGCTGGCCTCGTTCGTGCTCGCCGGATACGCGGGCGCGCGCTTCCTGGCGGACGACTGGCTCGGGGTCGCGGTCTGGTTCGTGGGCGCGGCACTGCTGCACGACCTGGTGCTGGTGCCGCTGTACACGCTGGCCGACCGGGTGCCCCGGCTCGCCGGACGGTACGTCAACCACCTGCGGATCCCCGCCCTGCTCTCCCTCCTGCTGCTGCTGGTCTGGTTCCCGCTGATCACCGGACCGGCCGACCGGTACGCGGGACTCACCGGACGGCCGCCCGGCAACAACGGCTACGCGCTGCACTGGCTGTGGCTGACCGTCGGCCTGTTCGCCGCCTCCGGACTGTGGCTGGCCGTGCGGACCCTGCGCGGCCGCCGGGACCGGCAGCCGGCCCCTCAGGGACGCCGCAGCGCGACGAACGAGCGCCCGCCGGACGCCCACTGACCCGCCGTCGTCCACCCGGCGGGCGCCGCGTACCGCAGCAGGGCCGCGGTGCCCAGCCGGGCCCAGGGGAACGGCCGGCCGCTGCCGGGGTGCGCGTGGTGCGCGCTGCGCCCGTCGTCGATGCGCACCTGGGCCCGCTCGTCCACGTCCAGCGGCGAGGTCTCGGCCAGCAGCAGCCCGTCCGGCGCCAGGAGCCGGGCGCAGCGCTCCAGCAGCGCCTCGGGGGCGCCGCCGATGCCGAGGTTGCCGTCCATCAGCAGCACGCTGCCCCACCGGCCCTCCCCGGGCAGCGGTTCGAAGACCGAGCGGTGCAGCGCGGTACCGCCGAGACCGACGGTGCGGGCGACCGCCTCCGGGCTCACGTCGATGCCCAGCACCCGGTGGCCGAGCGAGGACAGGGCCGCCACCAGCCTGCCGGGCCCGCACCCCACGTCCAGCACCGCGCCCTCGCAGCGGCGCAGCACCGACATGTCGGCGGAGTCCGCGCTCGCGCACCAGCGCTCCACCTCCAGCGGCAGCAGCCAGCCGTCGCTGCGCCGCAGGAAGAGCGGGCCGCGGCCGCTGCGGAGCGCGTCCGCGTACGGGTCGGCGCCCCACGGGGTGCCCGGGGCGTCCTTCTTCTCGGGCGCCGCGGCGGTGCCCGCCGGGGCCGCCGCGTCCGCGGGTGCCGCCTGGTGCGGGGGCGTGGCGCGTGTGGTGGCCGTCATGGGGCGGCCGTCCGGTGCGGCGCGGCCTCTTCCGGGGCCCGGCCCGCGGGGATGCCGGTGCGGTAGGGCCGCAGTTCCGGTACCGCCGCCACGGTGGCCGCGAACCGGCCGTCCGGTGCCTCGGCGGCGACCCGCACCGCGTCCTCGGCGGTGTCCACGTCGCGCAGCGCGGGCAGTCGGCGCACCCGCAGCCCCTCCTGGGTGAGCCGGTCGAGTTGCGCCTGGCCGGTCGTGGCGGTGGACATCGGGACCCCGCGCAGCAGTGCGGCATCCGGGCGGGCCAGCCCCAGTGTCCAGAAGCCGCCGTCCAGTGCGGGCCCGAACCAGGCGTCGCACTCCTGCCAGCCGTCCGGGCCGAGCGCGGGTTCCAGCAGTGCGGGGGTCACCTGCGGGGTGTCCATCCCCACGAGCAGCGCCGGGCCGGAGCCCGCTGCGGCGAACGCCGCGGCCAGCCGCTCGTCCAGGCCGCCGGAGCACTGCGGCACGACGTCGAAGCCGGGCGGCAGCCACGCGCCGGGCTGTCCCGACAGCACCAGCACCCGGCGCGCGGCGGGCATGGCCCGCACGGCCTCCAGCGTGTCGTGCAGCGCGGCCGCCGCCAGCCGGGCCGCCTGCTGCGGGGTGCACGGCGGGCACAGCCGCGTCTTGGCCCGCCCGGGCAGCGGCTCCTTGGCGATGACGAGCAGTGTGGTGGTTCCCGCCGGGGCGGGTTCTTCCGGGGCGGCTCCTGCCGGGATGGCTCCCTCCGGGTCGGTTTCCCCGGCAGGACGGGACGGCGTCGTCATCGGGCAGCCTCCTGTTCGGTGACGGGCGGCTCCTGGAGCACCGCCCGCATGTCGCGTACCGCGTGCCAGGTGCCCCGCCAGGTGCCGGTCACCTTGGACTTGCCGGTGCGCGGGCGGTAGGGCACGTCGCGCTCCTCGATGCGCCACCCGGCGTCCGCCGCCCGCACGACCATCTGGAGCGGGTATCCGCTGCGCCGGTCGGTCAGTCCGAGCCCCAGCAGCGCTTCGCGGCGGGCCGCGCGCAGCGGGCCCAGATCGTGCAGCCGTACGCCGGTACGCGCGTGCAGCATCCTGGAGAGCGCGAGGTTGCCCGCGCGGGCGTGCGCGGGCCACGCGCCGCGCGTCTGCGGGCGCCTGCGGCCCAGGACGAGGTCACTGCGGCCCTCCCGCACCGCCTCCACGAACGGCACCAGGAGGGCGGGGTCGAGCGAGGCGTCGCAGTCGCAGAAGCAGACGATGTCCGCCTCGGCGGCCGTCAGCCCCGCGTGGCAGGCGGCGCCGAAGCCGCGCCGGGACTCGGACACGACGGTCGCGCCCAGTCCGCGAGCCGTGGCCGCCGAGTCGTCCGTCGAGCCGTTGTCGACGACGATCGCGCGCCAGCCCGGGGGGATCCGCTCCAGCACCCAGGGCAGTGCCTCTTCCTCGTCGAGGCAGGGGAGTACGACATCGACACCGGGCACGGGCACGGCCTCCTTCGGACGAGGTTCGATCACGCTCCGCACACCCTACGGAGCCAAACGCGACATTCCAGACTTCGCGTTCTTACGAAACACGGACATCGCCCCGGCTGCCGCCGACCCGCCTCCCGCGCTCCGGTATCCGGTGCGACCCTGAGGCCATGCAGCCACCACCCGCCGGGCGTGTCCTGGTCGTCGACGACGACCCCACCGTCGCCGAGGTCATCACCGGGTACCTCCAGCGCGCCGGATACGCCGTCGACCGCGCGGAGACCGGCCCCGACGCGCTGGAGCGTGCCGCGGCCCGGTGGCCGGACCTGGTCGTGCTCGACCTGATGCTGCCCGGCATGGACGGTCTGGAGGTCTGCCGCCAACTGCGCGGCAGGGGACCCGTGCCCGTCATCATGCTCACGGCACTCGGCGACGAGGGCGACCGAGTGCTGGGCCTGGAGGTCGGCGCCGACGACTACGTCACCAAGCCGTTCAGCCCGCGCGAGCTGGTGCTGCGCGTCGAGTCCGTGCTGCGCCGCAGCCGCCGCGCCGAAGAGGCCCCCCGGCCCGCCTCGGTGCTGCGCGCCGGAGGGCTGGCCGTCGACCCCCTCGCCCGGCGCGCCTGCCGGGACGGCACCGAGCTCTCGCTCACCGTGCGCGAGTTCGACCTGCTGGCCCACCTGCTGCGGCACCCCGCCCGCGCGTTCTCCCGCGAGGAGCTGATGCGCGAGGTGTGGGGCTGGGCCTTCGGCGACCTCTCGACGGTCACCGTCCACGTACGCCGGCTGCGCGCCAAGATCGAGGACGATCCCGCGCAGCCCCGGCTGATCCAGACCGTGTGGGGGGTCGGCTACCGGTTCGACCCGGTCGCCGGCGCGCAGGAGGACTGAACCACCGTGCACGACATGCTGCTCATCGCCCTGTTCGCCTTCCTGGGGGCCGCCGCGGCCGGACTGCTGGGCGCCCTCGCGCTGCGCGCCCTGCGGCACCGCTCGCTCGCCGTGTCCCTGACGGTCGTCTCCACCGTCGCCGTGACCGCCATGCTCTCCGGGACGCTGGCCGTCGCCTGGGCCATGTTCCTCTCCCGGCACGACCTGTTCGTCATCACCACGGTCGTCGCCATGGCGGCCGTCGTCTCGCTGGCGACCGCGCTGCTGCTGGGCCGCTGGGTGGCGTCCCGCAGCCACGCCCTCACCCGCGCGGCGCGGTCCTTCGGGGACGGCGGCAGCTTCCCGGCACCCGGCGCCGCCGAGGCGGACGACCCGGCCGAGTTCGCGGCACTGACCCGGGAGCTGGCCGCCACCAGCGAGAAACTCGCCGCCTCCCGGGACCGCGAGCGGGCACTGGAGAGCTCCCGGCGGGAGCTGGTCGCCTGGATCTCGCACGACCTGCGCACCCCGCTGGCCGGACTGCGCGCCATGTCCGAGGCGCTGGAGGACGGCATGGTGGAGGACACCGGCCGCTGCCTGCGGCAGATCCGCACCGAGGTCGAACGGCTCAACTCCATGGTCGGCGACCTGTTCGAGCTCTCCCGGATCCACGCGGGCGCGCTCGCCCTGACCACCCACCGGGTGGCCTCCGCCGAACTCGTCTCGGAGGCGCTGGCCGGCGCCGACCCGCTGGCCCGGCAGAGCGGGGTCCGGCTGGTGGGCGACGCGCTGACCGACGTGCCGGTGGAGGTGGACCCGCGCGAGATGACCAGGGTGCTGGGGAACCTGCTCGTCAACGCCATCCGGCGCACTCCGGCCGACGGCACCGTCGCGGTGCATGTGCGCAGCGTCCAGGAACAGGTCGTCCTCTCCGTCACGGACGGCTGCGGCGGCATCCCCGAGGAGGACCTGCCGCGCGTCTTCGACACCGGCTGGCGCGGCACCCACGCCCGCACGCCCCCGGGCGCGGGCCTGGGGCTGGCCATCGTCCGGGGCATCGTCGAGGCCCACCGGGGCACGGCGGCCGTCCGCAACGTGACCGGCGGCTGCTGCTTCGAACTCACCCTGCCGACCGCCGGGCCGGGCTGAGCCCGCGCCGAGCGGTCCACCGGCGGACCGGCAGCACGCGAGGGGGCGGCTGCACCCGGCGAAGCGGCTGCACCCGGCGGCGCGGGAGCGGGCACGGTGGCGCAACGGTCCGCTACGCCCGGCCCGACGGCGCCCTCATGTCGGACGCCGCGAACTCCTTCATACCCTCCGCGAAACCGATCTGCGCGCGCCATCCCAGCTCCCGCGCGGCCCGTTCGGAGGACGCCGTGATGTGCCGTACGTCGCCCAGCCGGAACTCGCCCGTCACCACCGGGTCCGGCCCGCCGTAGAACTCGGCCAGCGTGCTCGCCGTCTCGCCGATGGTGTGCGGGTCGCCGCTACCGGTGTTGTACGCGGCGAAGGACCCCGGCGCCCGGTCGGCGCCCGGCGTGCCCAGCGCCTCCAGCGCGGTCACGTTGGCGGCCGCGATGTCCCGCACATGGACGAAGTCCCGGCGCTGCGCCCCGTCCTCGTAGACGGTGGGGGCCACCCCGCGGGCGAGCGCCGAGCGGAAGAACGAGGCCACTCCCGCGTACGGCGTGTCACAGGGCATCCCCGGCCCGTAGACGTTGTGGTAGCGCAGCGAGACCGCGGCCCCGTCGACCGCGCGGGCCCACGCCGCCGCCAGGTGCTCCTGGGCGAGCTTGGTGGTCGCGTAGGTGTTGCGCGGGTCCAGCGGCGCGTCCTCGCCGACCAGTCCGGGGCGCAGCGCGGCGCCGCAGTCGGGGCACGGCGGATCGAACCGCCCGGCACGCAGATCCGGCACGGCACGCGGCCCCGGCCGGACGACCCCGTGCTGCGGACAGGTGTAGCGGCCCTCCCCGTAGACGACCATCGAACCGGCCAGCACCAGTGCCCGCACCCCGGCCCGCTCCATCGCCGTCAGCAGCACCGCCGTGCCCAGGTCGTTGCAACTCACGTACTCCGGGGCGTCGGAGAAGTCCTTGCCCAGCCCGACCATCGCCGCCTGGTGGCACACCGCGTCCACGCCGTGCAGCGCCTCGGCGACGGCGTCCCCGTCGCGCACGTCGCCGCGCAGCTGCCGCACCCCGGGCGCGGCGGCGGGGGACGCGGCGCCCGCTCCGTGCGCCGACGGCAGCAGGGCGTCCAGGACGACCGCCTCGTGGCCCGCTTCGGTCAGGGCCTCCACGACGTGGGAACCGATGAATCCGGCACCGCCGGTGACAAGAACGCGCATACAGCCACGCTAGAGGCGCACGGGCGCCGCGCAACGGTAGGCGGCACCGTGTCATCGCTCCGTAAGAACCCGATCCCCGCCGACACCGGTCAACAGCGCCCGATCCATGCGGATTGTCCTACTGTCCGGGGTGGGTGCCCTCCGGCTCAGCGGCCGGTGCGGAACGCGCCCGCGCGGGCCGCCTCGTACGCCGCCAGCGCCGCCCGTTCGGCCACTGCCCGGTCCACGGGGGCGCCGGTGGTCAGCAGTTGGTAGTACAGCGGTGCCGAGACGGCGCGGATGACCTCCTCCGCATCCGTGTCGGACGGTACCTCTCCCCGCTCGGCCGCCTGCCGCACGCAGGGCGCCCACTCCGCGATCCGGGCCGCGTAGAACCGGTGCAGGGCCTCGGCGGCGGGCGCGTCGCAGGTGGCCGCGGCGATGACCGCCTTGAACAGGGCGCCCTGCCGGGGATCCGTCAGGGTGCGGCGCACCAGTGCGGCGTTGGCCGTCAGATCGTCGAGGAGCGCGCCCGTCTCGGTGCGGGGTTCGGACTGCTCGGCCATGTCGTCCAGCAGATCCGCCAGCAGCGCGGTGACCGTCCCCCAGCGCCGGTAGACCGTCGTCTTGCCCACTTCCGCGCGGCGGGCCACCTCGGCGAGGTCGAGGTGGGCGAAACCGTGCTCCGCGAGGGCGTCCCCGGCGGCGCGCAGCACCGCCTCGCGCACCCGCGCCGTACGTCCTCCGGGCCGTACGGTGCCGGGTGAGGCGGCGGCTCCCGGGCCGGTCGCCCTCCGCCGGGCCCCCGGTTCAGCTGTCACAACGGGTCTCCAGTTCCCTTACGGCTCGCAGGGTCACCCTACGGGGCCTCGACCGGGCCGGCTGCCTCGTCCCGCCCCGCGCCGCTGTTCGATGCCCCGCCCTGCCACCTGCTCGGCCACCCCGCTTCACCACCCCGCTCCGGCCCGCCCCGGCCGCACGTCGCCGGGCCTCCACGACCCCTCCGGCCCCGTGCCGATCCCGGGCCGGACGCGGTAGGCGTTCGGGCACCGACGAATGCCGGTTCCGTGTGCGCCGTACCCGGCCGTGCCGCGCGCGGGCGCACGCGACCCGTCCCGGAGAGGAACGCCATGAGCCACGACCCCACCGAGCACCGCAGCGGGGGCCGGACGGTCCGGACAGTCCGTCCGGCCCGGACCGCGGTCGCCGCGGCCTGCACCGCCGCCTTCCTCGCACTGGGCCCGCTCCCGGCGCCGACGCCGCCGGCCCCCGGCCCGCCGGCACCGGCGGCGCTCCCGTTCCCGTCGAGCCGGGGCCCGGCAAGGAGGCGGGCGGCAGGCAGGCCGAGAGCCTGAGCCTGAACGCCGCCGACAACCGCGCCGCGGACGCCTCCTTGGCCCGCGCCCGCCGGGCGGAGCGCTCCATCAGCCCGCAGATCCGCGCGGCGGCCCGGCTCGGCGGGGCGGAACTCGCCGGGCTCGACGCGCGTCTCAAGTCGCCGGACTCGCTCAAGCGCAAGGTCGCCACGTCGATGGAGGAGAAGCCGGGCCGGACGCTGGAGGAGGCGCTCGCCAGGATCAACGACTCCGTCCGCTGCACCCTGCAATGGCCGGACGCCCGCTACACCCGGGGGCGTCACGGTCGCGGCCGCCACCCTGGCCGACTGGGGCAACCCGACGGTGAACTGGTCCAACGCCTGGGGCCGAGAGAAGGGCTACAAGGCCGTCGACTCGGCGTGGGCGGCGCCGCGGTCGGGCCACGTCTTCGAGGTCCAGTTCCACACCCCGGCCGGGAAGCAGGCCCGGTTGCGGACGCACAAGCTCCACGAGGAGCAGCGGCTGCCCAGCACCTCCCCGGCCCGGGCGCAGGAGCTGCAGCGCGAACAGGACCGGATCTTCGCCGCTGTTCCCGTCCCCGAGGGCGCTGTCGCCCTCCAGCCGCCGGCCGAGGTCGTCGCGCGGCCGGGCACTGCGGCGTCCGGCCGCGGCGCGGCGCTCACAGCTCCTGTGAGGTGAGCCACGGCCGGATCTGCCGGCGGGCGTGGTGCAGCCGGGACTTGACAGTGCCCAGCGGGATGCCGAGACGGTCGCAGATCTCGGCGTAGTCCATCTGGCACACGTCGCGGTAGACCAGGGGAGCCACCAGATGCGGGCTCTCCTGCTCCAGCCGCTCCAGGGCCTCCAGGAGGTCCACCCGGGATCCCGCGATCACGCTCGTCGTCCGCGGGTCCGGGCGCTGTTCCGGGGCGCTCGCCTGGTGCGGGAGCGTCGGCTGCTCGACGGCGCGGCGCTTGAGTTCGCGGTACTTCTGGCGGGAGCAGTTGGCCACGATCGTGTGCAGCCAGGTGCTGAAGCGGCTGCGGCCCTGGAAGCGCTCGATGTGCCGGGACACCTGCAGCAGCACGTCCTGCGCGGCCTCCTCGGCGTCCTCGCGGAAGAGCAGGAAGCGGCCGCAGTGCCGCACCACGTCGGGCCGGATGGTGCGCAGCAGCGCGTCGAGGGCCGCACCGTCCCCGGCAGCCGCCCGGGCCGCGAGGGCTTCGGTGTCGGCGGGCGCCGACGGGTCGAGGGGCTCCGGTGTCGCTCCGGTGCCGGTCGGCTCAGGCTGCCCGGATGGCTGGTTCACGGCGTGGGAGCAGGACGGTGGGCACATCCAGGCATCATAAGGGGCATGCCTTCACCTGATCAGATCGGCCGCTACCGGGTCGACCGTCGTCTCGGCTCCGGCGCCTTCGCGGTCGTGTGGCTCGCACACGACGACCGTCTGGAGGCACCCGTCGCCGTCAAGGTGATGGCCGACAACTGGGCGCACAGAATGGACATCCGGGACCGCTTCCTGGCCGAGGCCCGACTGCTGCGCAAGGCGTCCTCGGGTGGCGTGGTCCAGGTCTTCGACGTGGGAGAGCTGGACGACGAACGCCCCTATTTCGTCATGGAATACGCGGACCAGGGCACCGTCGCCGACCGGATGACCCTGGGCCCGCTGCCGGTTGCCGAGGCGGTGCGGCTCACCGCGGAGGCGGCGCGCGGCGCGGAGGCCCTGCACGAGGCCGGGGTGGTGCACCGCGATATCAAGCCATCCAACGTCCTGTTGACCAGTGGAGGAGTGCGGGGCCGGGAGCGGGTGCTGGTGGCCGATCTGGGCCTGGCCAAGAACCTCGCCCACGCGTCGGGGCTGACGGTGGTCGCCGGGTCGGTCGGCTACATGGCGCCGGAACAGGCCGAACCCTTCGAGGGCATCGACGCCCGCGCGGACGTCTACAGCCTCGGGGCCGTGCTCTACCACCTGGTCTCGGGCGCGACGCCCGGAACGCCGGACCGGGTGATGCCGCTCGACGAACTGCGCCCCGGGCTGCCGCCGGGGGTGGGGGCCGCCGTCGGGCGCGCGATGGAACCCGACCGCGAGCAGCGCTGGCCGACCGCGGCGGCGCTGGCGCGGGAGCTGGACCGGATCGGGGAGACGCTGGAGCACGCCGAGGACGAGCAGGCCGCGCCCGGTACGGGGGAGTCCGCCTCGGACGCGGAAGGCCAGGACGGCTCGGGCGCGCCGTCCTGGGCGTCCCCGAGCGCCATGCCGTCCACGGTGCGTCCGGCCTCCCCGGGGGCCGCTCAGCCGGCGACTGTGGCCGCTGAGCCGCCCTCCCGGACGTCGGGAGCGGGCGCCGGCCGTCCGACCGCGCCGGAGGCGCCCTCCGCCGGGGCCGGGCCCGGGTCCGGCCCCGGCACGGCGGAGCCGGATCGTGCTGAACCTGCCGCGGCGGAGCCCGCCGTGACGGAGCCGGACCGCGCCGAGCCCGCGTCGTCGGGGTCCGTGTCTTCGGGGACGACGTCTTCGGGAACGACAGCGCCGGGGTCCGACTCGTCGGGTTCGGCCGCCGGGGAGCCCGTTTCGGCTGGGCGCTCCCACGCGTCCCCGGGACGCGCCCCGGACAGCGCCCTGCCGGAGGGGGCGCAGTCTGCCGGGGGTTCCTCCGCGGTGGGTTCCTCTTCCGAGGCGGCCGCGCCCGGGATGTCCGCGCCCGGGATGTCCGGGGTCGGGGTGTCCGCAGCCGGCGCACCTGACTCGGCGTCCGACCCCGCCGCGGGGCACCCGTCGTCGGCCGGCACGGCGTCCGCGCGGCCCGCGCGCCGCCGCCGGACGCGGGCGCTGGCCTTCGGGGCGGCCGTCGTCGTGCTGGCCGGGGTGGGAGTGGCCGCCACGGCGCTGGCCCCGGACCCCCAGCGGACGCCCTCGACCGTGAAGGTGCGCGACACCAGCGGGCGGATCAGTGTGCGGGTGCCGGGCACCTGGGCGCGGGAGTTCACCGACTCGGGCTGGAACCCCTCCTCGCTGGGGCTGTCCGCCGAGCACGCACCCGGACTGCTCGTCGCGGAGGACGTGCACGGCTGGCAGGACCTCACCTCGAAGACCAGCGGGGTCTTCGTCGGCCTCGGGTCAGCGGAGGGCAAGGGGGGTGAGAGCGCAAGCGCGGACGCCGGGGACGCCGGAGACGGGGCGAGCGGCGCGGACGGTGCCGCGGAGGCCCTGCCCGACAAGGTGGCCGGAATCAAGCACTCGGAGTGCGACTACGCGGGGAGCCGGACCTTCAGCGGAGGAGGCTGGAGCGGGCGCATCCGTACGTGGTCCTCCTGCGCCTCCGGGTACTCGCTGGAGGAGATCGGCCTGAAGCCGACGAAGAAGGGTGCGTCTCCGGTGTATGTGCAGATCCGTTGCGAAGGGGGCTGTTCCGACAAGACCGACAAGGTGCTGGACAGTCTGCGCGTCACCGCCGACGCCTCGTGAGACCGTCCGCAGGGGCGGCCGTACCTTCCCTCGACCTCGACCGATGCACGCGTTCCGCGTCCGGCCCCTTCCGTCACGACCGACCGCGAAAAAATCCCGGGCGGCCGTGAACTTTTTCGCGCGATCGGCCATCGAATGCTGTGTACGGCGCGAAAGCCCCGAGGCACGCTGGAGACGAGAACCGGCACGCACACGAGGCCGCGGGGAGGCCGAACGACCGCGCGACAGCATGACCAGGGAGTGACGGCAGCCATGACGAAGCGCCAGGACCCGACAACCGCGCAGCTCGCTACGACCCCGTCCGAGGCCGAAGCCCCGGCCCCCGGCGCACCGCGCGCCGCCCACCGCAGGCGGCGCCGGGTGACGCGCGTCGCCGCCGCCGCGACCGCGGTACTGGCGGCGGGCGCGCTGGTGGTCGGCTGCGGCAAGGACCCCGAACCCGCCCCGGAGAAGGTCGGCGGTGACGCCGCCCCGGCCGGAAGCGACAAGTCCGGCGACTCCGAGGACGGGGACGGCAAGAACGGCAGCGCGGACACCGGCGGCAAGGACGGCGACGGGAGCGGCTCGGGTTCCTCCGCGTCGGACTCCAAGGCGTCGGGGTCGTCCTCCGCCGACTCGTCGGGCAGCAGGAGCGGGTCGGGCTCGTCCTCCGGTTCCCGGTGCGGCACGAGCGACTTGAAGGCGTCCTTCGGTGACAACCACCCGGGAGCCGGGCAGGAGAACTTCGCGCTGGTGCTGACCAACCGGTCCGACGACACCTGCACCGTGCGCGGCTATCCCGGGCTCGCCTTCGTCAACGACGCCGGTGAGCAGGTCTCCTTCGACCCGCACCGTACCGACGGGAAGGTCAGGACCGTCGAGTTGAAGCCCGGCAGGAGCGCCTGGGCCCCGCTCTCCTTCACCAACCCGAAGATGACGAACGTCACCACCGTCACGCCGAGCGCGGCCAAGGTCACCCCGCCCGACGAGCGGGGCTCCCTCCGGGTGGACTGGTCCGGCGGCCCGGTCACCAACACCGGCAAGGCGTCCGTGCCCAAGATCGGCCCGCTGTCCTCGGGCACCGGCGCCGGCGGCTGAGGTCGGGCCCGCCCCTCCCAGGCCGCCACGCCCCGCAGGCCGGGTGGCCCCGCAGGCCGGGCGGCCGTGCTCCGGGCGCGGTCCCGGCCCGGCCTCCCGGCGGGGCGCCGCCCTCCGGGACATGCATCCCGGAGGGCTGCGCTGCGCCGCCGCTGTCTCCGGGGCGCCGCCGTCTTCGCGATCACCGGAATCCGGCGAGCCGGACCGCCGCCCTGCCGGACCTTCACCCAGCCGAACCGGCGTCTCCCGGTCCTTCGCCGGTCCTTCGCGGGCCCTTCGCCGGCTTTCGACAGGCGATGCCGCCCCTTCCGTGGTAGGGGAGCGGGGAGACGGAACGGCTGACCCTGGCGGCTGCCGCCGGGGCCGCCCGGCTCCGGTGTGCCGCCTGGCTCCTTCCCCCTTCGACCCCTCCTGACTGGCCCCGAGCCCCCGACCGGGTCAGATTGGAACCGTGCGGGAAAGGGCGGCCGGGACACAGCCGGTGAACGTGGACGGCGGCGACGTGGGGCGGCTGTGGCGCCTGGCGCGCTGGCTGCCCGCCGCGCTGTGCGCGTTGGGCATCGTCCTGGACTTCGCGACGCCCCGGGACGTGACCGTCTCGGCGCCGTTCGCCGCCGCCCCGCTGGCCGCCGCTGCCTTTCTGACGATCCGCGGCACCGTACTCACCGGAATGTTCTCCTCCGGGGCGACCATCCTGTTCTCCGCCTTCCACGACTCCGGCAATGTGCTGGAGGCCGAGGCCCGGTCCATCACCATCGTGACCGTCTCCGTACTCGCCGTCGGCGTGAACTACGTCCTGATCCGCAGCGGCAGCAGGCTGGCCTCCGCGCGCAGCATCGCCGAGGCCGTGCAGTACGCCGTGCTGCCCACACCGCCCTCCCGCGTCGGTGCCCTGCGGGTGGCTACCCGGTATCGGGCGGCGCAGGCGGAGGCCCGGATCGGCGGGGACTTCTACGCGGCGGAGGAGACCCCGTACGGCGTTCGGCTGCTGCTGGGCGACGTACGGGGCAAAGGGCTCGACGCGGTGGCCGCCGTCGTCCTCCTGGTCGGGGCGTTCCGGGAAGCGGCCGAGCAGGAGGCGACCCTCCCCGGTGTGGCGGCCCGCCTCGACCGGGCTCTCCAGCGGGACGCCCATCGCCTCCAGGGCGCGGCCCGGCTGGAGGACTTCAGCACGGCGGTGCTGGTCGAGGTCGTCGACCCGCGCACCCAGTCCCCGACTCCCTCCGCACCCGGGCCAGGAGGGCCGAGCGGACCAGGTGTACCGGGCGACCCCGGAGCACCGGGCGGACCGGATGTCCCGGGCGGACCGGACAGTGCGGTGGCGGAGGGGCGCACCGCGAGCGACCGCGTCGTCCTGCGCGTCGTCAACCGGGGCCACCCCGCTCCGGTGCTGCTGCACCGCGGCCGGGCCGTGCTGCTGGAGCCGACCACCCCCGCCCTCCCGCTCGGCATGACCGACCTGGGCGTATGGCCCCAGCAGCTGGACGAGTACGCCTTCCCGCGCGGCGCCCAGCTCCTCCTCTACACCGACGGCCTCTCCGAGGCCCGCAACCCGGAGGGCGACTTCTACCAGCCGGCCGAGCGACTCTCCCGCGCCTCCTTCGCCGATCCGGAGGAGCTGCTGGCGACGATCCTGGTCGACGTCGCCGCCCACACCGGTGGCCGGTCGGCGGACGACATGGCCCTGCTCGCCGTCGCCCACGACACCCCGGGCGACACAGGGGAGGGCACTCCGCGCGACGCCTGAGCCCGGTGCGGTCGGCCGGCGCGCCGGCCGGTCGTACACCGCGCAGGCCGGGCAGCAGCACGGCCTGGGCGGGTGGGGAGCCGGGCGGGACTCACGTCAATTACGGGGAACGGCTTGGAATCCCGGCCGCAGTTCTATTAACGTCCGATAACGCAGCACGGTTGTCACTGCCGTCACGGAAGACGGCACCGTGCTCCGTCGCCGAATCCCGCACGCGGTGCAACAGCAGCACCCGATCGGCCGCACAGCACCGTGGGAACCGGGGAACCACCCCTTCTCGTCAGCCGGACGAGGAGGACGGGGTGAATCGGACGCCCTTGCGAGAGGACGCCCGTAGGAGACCTTCCTGCTCCGAACCCGTCAGCTAACCCGGTAGGCGAGAAGGAAGGAAAGGAGAGCGCCCCCGTGGCCTCCAGATCCCAGGGCTTCGTCGGCCATCCGCCCCAGGCGGACGCGTACGCCCCACCCGCCGGCCACGCCGGCCCGGCAGCGCCCTACGGCCAGGCCGCGCCCCAGAACTCCGTCCCGGGGGCCACGTACGACTTCTTCGCCACCGGCTCCGGCGGCCCCGGCCCCATGCCGCCGCACAACGAAGCGCGCGACGCCGGGGAGGCCCGCGCCGCTGCCGACGGTGATGCCCGTGCCGACGATGACGAGCCGTGGGACGAGTGGAACCCCTCAGCGGACTCCACGGTTCCGGTACGCGGCCGGCACCGAGTCGCCAAGCAACGCGCCGGAGGCGTGGCGCGGGGCGGCACCGTCCTGGGGGTCGGCATGATCGCAGCCGTCGGCGCCGGCGGAATGGCCACCGCCCAGGACCGGGACCCCGGCACGATATCCGTGCCCGACGTGGACACCGCGGCCGACGCGCTCCGGAGCATCCCCGACCGGCTGCCCGACGCCGAGGACCTGCCCGGCATAGGCGGCCTCTTCTCCGACGCCGCCGACGCCACGACGGACTCCGGCGGCGCCGGCGACGCGCAGGCCGCCCCCCTCACCCAGGCCGGGCTCTCCGACGAGGACAGGGCGGCGGGCCCCACCGACGCCGGCGAGGCACTGCGGGCCCGCATCCTCGAACAGGCCGAACGCCACCGCACCGCGGCGGACGAGGAAGCCCGCGAGAAGGCGGCCCAGCAGGCCGCGAGCGCGGCAGCGGCGGAGGCCGCGGAACGGGCCGCCGCTGCCGAGGAGGCGAAGCAGCAGCGGGCACGCGAGGCGGCCGCCGAGCAGGAGCGCAAGGCGGAGGCCGAGCGGAAGCGCAAGGCGGAGGCGGCCCGCCGCGCCGAACTCGCCCGCAGCTACACGGCACCGCTGGCCTCCTTCCAGCTCAGCGCCGGATTCGGCCAGGCGGGCGGCATGTGGCAGAGCGACCACACCGGACAGGACTTCGCCGCCCCCAACGGCACCCCCGTCAAGGCCGTCCACAGCGGAACGGTCAAGGAGGCCGGCTGGGCCGGTTCGTACGGCTACCGCATCGTGCTCCGGCTCGACGACGGTACCGAACTCTGGTTCTGCCACCTCTCGTCCATGACCAGGTCGGCCGGGGACAAGGTCGGCACCGGCGATGTCATCGGCCGCGTCGGCTCCACCGGCAACTCCACGGGCCCCCACCTGCACGTCGAGGTCCGCCCGCACGGCGGCGACCCGGTGGACCCGCTGCCGTGGCTCCGCGACAAGGGCGTCAAGGTCTGAGCATCGGCACGGGAGCCGAGGGAGACCTGGGAGCCGAGGGAGCCGAGATCTGAGCGCAGGCCGGGACGTCAGGGGCCGAGCCCCCGCGCACGTGCCCCGAAGCGGACCCGCACCGGGGCACGACCTGCTGCCCGCCCGGTGTGCGCGCCCGCAGGACCACACGCGCCCGCGCTACGGTCGCGGCATGCAGATGAATGCCGACAGGAAGATCGGTCAACTGTCCGTCTCGCCGCTGGTGCTCGGCGGCAACGTCTTCGGATGGACGGCCGACACCCCCACCTCGTTCGCGGTGCTCGACGCCTACACCGACGCCGGGGGCAACGTCATCGACACGGCCGACGGCTACTCGGCCTGGGTGGAGGGCAACAGGGGCGGCGAGTCGGAGACCGTCATCGGCGAGTGGCTCGCCGCACGCGGCCCCTCCGTACGCGACAACATCGTCGTCGCCACCAAGGTGGCCCGCCACCCCGACCACATGGGCCTCGCCCCCGCCACCATCAAGGCCGCCTGCGAGGATTCGCTGCGCCGTCTGCGGACGGATCGCATCGACCTCTACTACACGCACTTCGACGACGAATCCGTCGAGGTCTCCGACATCGTCTCCGCCCTCGACGACCTGGTCAGGGAAGGCAAAGTCCGCGAGATCGCCGCCTCGAACATCTCGCCCGCCCGCCTCGCCGCGTCGCTCGCGTTCAGCGACCGGGAGGGCGCCGCCCGGTATGCGGCGCTCCAGCCGCACTACAACCTCGTCTCGCGCGACACCTACGAGGGTGAACTGGAGGAGCTCGCCCGCCGGGAGTCGCTGGCCGTCCTGCCGTACTACGCGCTGGCCTCCGGATTCCTCACCGGCAAGTACCGTCCCGGCGAAACCGTTCCCGAAGGAGCGCGCGCGGGCAAGGCAGCCCAGTTGCTGGCCACCGAGCGGGGCCAGCGCGTCCTGGCCGCACTGACCACCGTCGCCGCCGCGCACCAGGCGTCCGAGGCCACCGTCGCGCTCGCCTGGCTCGCCGCGCAGCCGACCGTCACGGCCCCCATCGCCAGCGCCCGCGCGGTCGACCAGCTCCCCGCGCTGCTGGCCGTCGCCGATCTGCGCCTCACCAACGACGAACTCCGCCTGCTGACGGACGCGTCCGCGTAGCTCCTCGCCGGCAGGGCCGCACGGCGGCGACGGCACCAGGCCGCGCGGCGGCAGGGCAGCCGTGCGTGCGGGGCTGCACGAGGGACACGGTGGGTGCGCCCGCACGACGGCACGGCCGTGCCGGAAGGCTCCGGTTCCCATCGTCCACCCGGGCGACGGGAACCGGAGACACACGCGCGTACCGGTGGCACGAGAGCAGCCCCAACACCGGGGACACGCCACCGGCAGCCACTCAGCCCCGCTGCGGTTGTCCGTACACCCGCTCCACGGGAAGCCGCACCACCTGCCGCTGGTCGGCCACCATGGTGTCCCGGTACTCCGCCCAGTCCGGATGCTCGCCCCGGATCGCCCGGTACACCTCGATCAACTCCTCGACGGTCGCATCGTGCGGTTCCTGCGCGACGGGCGTCAGCTCCGCCGTCCCGTCCACCACCGTCCACGCCCACCCGTCGCCGCTCGTCACGTGATAGCTGGCCCGCGGATCCCGGGCCAGGTTCCGGGACTTGACCCGGTTCGCCGTGATCGAGACCCGCAGCAGCCGCTTGTCCGGGTCATACGTGTGATTGACGTTGGACAACTGCGGACGACCGTCCCGCCGCAACGTGACGAGCACGCCTCGGTCGTACTCCGTCAACAGAGCGAGCAGCGCGTCCTCGTTCCGCTGAGCGCCGTCACCGTCGGCGCCGGTCGAGCTGGCCATAAGGGTCCTCCCGGAGATTGTCCTCGTTGAAGACGCGGCACACGCCTATGATTCCCGACTCCCCTCAAGGATGTAGCCAACTCCTGCAGACGAATGAAGGTCGCGAGTCAAGGGGGAGTTCAAGAGATGTCGGCTGGGGAGCCGACCATGCCTCCAGCGTCTAAGGGGCGTTGCCGGCGCGGTTCCGGGACATCGCCGCGGTAAGCAGTCTGGAAGCCATGCTGGGGAGCCCGAAGGGGTCTAGGAGATCGCGGGCCGCATGAATCACCTTCGACTTGTCCTGCTCCCGCCCATAGATCTGCGCGAAGTCAGCGGCCAGTACCTCTTCCCCTCGGTGTCGGAGGTTGGCCATGACGTCCGCCACCTCGGGTGGGCCGAGCACGTCAGCCCCCGCGTGGAGAATCTCCAGCGTTTCGGGCACCCCCCGTCCCTCTCGGCGGAGCAGATCGGCAAGGAAGAGCTCCGAGCGGGTGGGTGACGAGGTGGGCAGCTGCCGGTCCCCCCGCGGAGCAGGGACCGGCAGGTGTTCTTCTCCCCGGCCGGTCTTCTCTGCTGCTCGCCTATGCTCCTTCATATACCGGGCTGGACTGCTGGAGGCCGCCTTGTAGTGCAGCCGTAGCAGCTCCTGACGGCTGATCGGGGCCTGACCAGTAAGGCGATGTGTGGCGGCGTGCAACGACAGCGCGCGGGCCAAGAACATCTGATCGCCAGAGAGCAGCTTGGACAGGTAGCCGGGGCTGCGGCCCATCTCCACGGCGACGGCTTTATCGGACAGGCCTGTCGCGTTCACCAGATCGCGCAGCGCGTTGAGGTACGCCTGGACCTCACTGGGGAAGGTGCGCTTAATAGGGCGACGTTGGTTCTTTCTGGGCATAAGTGGCCTCTCTGCCGGTGGAGCCGGGACGAATGGGACTCCCCGTTGACCTCAGACGCAGACGTCAGCGCAGCCACGCGCCACCGCGTGGCTGCGCTGGTGACCTGCGGCGTCTGTCAAAGGCCAGGTGTCCCCGCTCGTTCCCCCAGTAGAAGACGGAACCTCAACAAGTATCAGACGGCACAGGGGAAATCCATATGGCTGCCGAAATTGCCAGTGTTTCCCGTTGACTGGAAACACTGGCAACCGCCGAAGGAATTGGAAACATGTCTGCGGAACTGGAAAGACCGGCTGATGCGATGAATTCTCCTGGACTTCTCGTCCGTCGCTCAGGTATCTGTAGAGCCAGGTTCGCATCCTTGCGAACCTGGCTGGGGGTAGTCGTTGCGTCGTCAGTGTCACCCCCTCCCAGACCGCAGATGATTGGGGAGAGTGGATGGCACTCCCGGACTGGCAGGACCCGGAATTCGGCAGCATGATCCGCGCGGCCCTCTGGCTGGAGACAGAGGTGGAAGAAGGGGGGATCTTCACCAAGACCGCGCTGCGGAGCGCGTTTGCGGACGTAGCACAGATTGACCGCCGGATCCGCGACCTCCGCGCTCGCGGCTGGCAGATCGATACCCGGCGTGAGGACCCGACCCTGAAGCTGGACGAACAGCGGTACGTGAAGAAGGGGGCCGAGGTCTGGGTCCCGGGACAGGCGGCGGCAGCGAAGTCGAAGGCCAGCCTCACGGCAACTCAGCGGTCCGCCGTGTTGCGGCAGGACAACTATCTCTGCCGTTCATGCGGCGTTGGTTCCGGTGAGGCATACGGTGACGAGGGCGTCCGGGCACAGTTGGATATCGCCCGCCGCGAGGTCCGGTTGCTTGACGGTACCGTCAAGACTGAACTGGTAACTGAGTGCAACAGGTGCCGCATCGGCGGACGTTCGCGGCAGGAGGATCTCGGCGCCCTGCTGACGGAGGTCAAGGCACTCTCGGGCACTGAGAAGAGTGCGCTGGCAGGCTGGATCAGCGAAGACCGGCGGATGCCCAGCGCGCTGGAGCGGCTGTGGGGGCAGTACCGGGCGCTTCCCGAAGAATCGCGTGCGGTCTTGGCCGCCGCAGTGATCGACGATGTCACGCCGGAGGGTTGAGACGAATGAGTGCACTGCCGGAGTTTCCGCTTCCGCCGCGAAACGAGCGGTTCGACCGGTTGTTGAAGCTGCGACTGGACGAGGCCGCTAAGGCGGGCGGTACCCGGGAGACCGTAACCGTGGACTGGAATGGCAAGGCGCTGCATGTCGATGTCATTGACCTGCCCCTCGATGAGCTCCTCTTCAACCCCGCTACACACCGCATTCGCGCACAGTGCAGTCATGACCGTAGGCGACAGCGAATGCTTGAGGCCGAGCCATGGCATACAGAGAGCCAGGACTATCTTGCAAACCTGCTGATGGCCATGCCAACGGAGCCCACAAAGCGGGATCCGGACTTTGACAAGCTGAAGGAGGATCTTCGGGAATACGGACAGAATGAGCCGGGGCTTGTCACCCACCATGGCATCATCGTCAACGGAAACACCCGCGCTGCCGCACTGCGAGAACTGCGCGTCACGACTATCCGTGTCGGGGTCCTGCCGGCCTCTTTCACATGGGATGACATCACGGCTGTGGAGCTCTCCCTGCAGCTCCGAAACGACAGCCGTCGTGAGTACTCGTACATCAACCGGCTGCTCGCCATTGACGAACGCATCAGGCTCGGTCTCTCCCGCGAGGCAATCGCCAAAGAATTCCGGTGCACGACCAAGACCGTCGACCAGCATGTGTGGATTCTTCAGCACATCAGGGACCAGATTGCCCGCAGCGAATCGGAGGGCGTAGCACTCCCCCTCGTGGCGTTCGAGGGGAAGCAAGAGCGGCTCAAGGAGCTGCAGCGGGACTATATGAACCTGGCGAAGACCAACCCTGATGGCGCCGAGGCGTTGAAGGAGTACCGAACGTCTGCCATTCTGCTTGACTTTGCGAAGACGGATGTACGGTTCATCGATGAGAGTTTCTTCGATGATCATCTCTCCAAGGAGCTCCCGGAGAGCCTGATGCCTGCCACGGCTAGCAAGTCAGACACCAAGGTGGCCATTCCCGGCCTGGACATCGCGATGCCGGCCGAGTCCCCACGGGTTGAGACCGCCCGTAGCGTGACGAGGCAGGTACGGCAGGCCACAGCCCGGCTCAGTTCCCGGCAGGTCGATGAAGGAGCGAAGCGTGAGGCGTACAGCACACAGGTTGAGGCGAAGAAGGCGTTTGATGAGGCGCTGACATCCGCGGGCCGAGTGGCACGCTTGCGCAAGCGGAAGCAACTTGCCCCCGAGCGCCTCAAGGAGGCGACAGCCTCTCTGGAACTCTGCATCGGGGAGATCGTGAAGGCCAAGGGCGCGCGGGTCTTCGACGAGGAAGACTTCGCTGAGGCCGCACTGCAGTTCCGCACAGTGTTCCGTCAGTTGGCCAGCCAGCTAGGCAGGGGGAACGAGGAGCCCGCAGTCGGCGTCTCCTGGCTACTGAAGGCCGCAGCCGTCAAGGAGGACGAGTGACCGTGCCGGCAGGGGAGCCCTCACTCCGTCTTGGCTTTGACGTGAGCCGGACCAAGGCGGAGCTTCGGGTTCCGGAGAAGCACCGCTCCGATCTCGTCCAGCTCGTCGCCCGATTCCGTACCGGGAGGCAGCTGGGCCCTACTTCGGCGCTCCTTGACCTTGAGGATCTTCTGTCTGGGATCAATACCCTCGGCAGCTGGCCGGCTCCCGAAGGAGTGCAGTGGGACCCGGACCTGAGTGCGTTGGTCGTGTCCAGCTTGCAGGACGCGGAGACAGCGGAGAAGCAGCTCGGGTCCCCTGACACTGATGCCGGTCTTCTGGTCCGAGAGGAACTCGATGTTCTCCTCGGCCCCTGCTGGTCGGCGCCGTTGACTGAGTTCCAGCGGCGGGACATCAGCAAGCTTCTCGCGCTGCGGCACGGGGCGAACTTCAGCGTCCCCGGTGCCGGAAAAACGAGGGCAGCGCTGGGGCTTTACGCTGTGATGCGGAACAAGGGTGAAGCGAGGAGGCTTCTCGTCGTCAGCCCGAAGTCTGCTTACGAGTCGTGGATTTTTGAATCGGGGGCGTGTTTCTCCCCAGGTCTGCGCTACTGCAAGATGGAAAGCGGCGAAGATGCACACGCCGAGGTGCTGATTGCAAACTACGAGCGTCTGGACCGCAACCTTGTCTATCTTGCTTCCTGGCTGAGAGAAGAGCCGTCGATGCTCATCCTCGATGAGGCACATCGGATGAAGCTTGGTGCTAAAGGCACCTACGGTGCCGCATGTATGGCACTTGGCCCCCTCGCGAAGCGCCGCTTGATTCTGACTGGTACGCCGGCGCCGAATGGGGCGAAGGACCTTGAGAACCTGCTGGGTTTCGTCTGGCCCGGGCACGGCCAGCGTGTGGTCACCCAAGCAGTGGCCGGCGGAGACCTTGGTCATGCAAGCGCTGTCCTGCGCCCGCTCTTCACCCGGACAACCAAGCAGGAGCTAGGACTTCCACCGGTAAGGGCGCACATAAAGCGGGTGGACCTGCCTCCGCTGCATGACGAGATCTACCGGGCTTTGGTCGGCGACCTGTCAGCGCGGGCGGAAGCGGCTTCGGACGACTTCGCAGCGCTGGGCAAGTCAGCGCTCCGCATGCTCATGGCGGCTACCAACCCCGCTCTCTTGCTGGAAGGAACCAGCAAACACGAGCCGGTTGAGTACCGATTGCCCCCGTTGGAGATCCCTGAGGGCGGCTCTCTCTACCAACTGCTTTGGGACCTGCCGGACTACGAACTGTCTCCCAAATACCGGGAGGCGGTGTCAATCGTGACCGCCAACGCCGTACGCGGCCGTAAGACCCTGGTCTGGACTACCTTTGTGCGTAGCCTGACGTCTCTGGCAAAGTTGCTGGAGAACGAGGGATGTCCCGCGGCAGTTGTGTACGGAGGTACGCCGAACCGGGAAGAGGAGATCCGCCGGTTCCGGGAGGATCCCGATTGCATGGTGCTGATATCGAACCCAGCGACGCTGGGCGAAGGTATCAGCCTTCACCAGGTCTGCCACGATGCTGTGTATGTGGACCGGGATTTTATGGCCGGTCGTTATCTACAGAGCCTGGACCGCATCCACCGGCTCGGGTTGGCAGAGGATGCGGAGACGCGGATTACGGTGTTTTCCGCTCGGGACACCATCGACGAGGTCGTTGAGGTCCGGCTGAAAGACAAACTGGAGTTTATGTCGAAGGTTCTGGACGACCCTGCAGTGCAGCAGTTGGGGGATCTCCAGGATGCGCCGACAGGAATCGGCGGCCTGGACAGTGCTGACGTAAGGGCCGTGCTCAAGCACATCGGGAAGAGGTAGCGGTCTGGGCCCTGCATTGCCGTGATGGTGTAGGGCAGACGGTACGGTGCTGGACCAAGCGCGGGGGAACGTTGGCGCGCTGCGCGACTGATGCAGCGTCGGGGGCCTCGCTCGCTCCCCGGGCCGGGCTTCGGGGCAGCTGTTGGGCTTGCGTAGGTCACATAGCCAACAACGAAGCCCTTGGTGTCGGCTGGGGGCTTTGTCTGGCCTACTCTGCTTGGGGGGATTCTATCCTGTGGTCGGACTGTCTCGTGAGCGTGCTCGCCCGCCTCGCTGTCTTGCCGGGGCCAGTTGCCTGACCAGCACCACCGCCTCTGTCCATCCACGCCCCAAGAAGCCGGAGTCGCCCGGCCCAAGCGCCAGGCCGCGGTTGTGCCAGCTTGTGACGGTAGGCAGCCCACGCGACGACGGTATGGCGTGGTGAGACAGTTCGGCACTCCCAGTCGAAACGGGCAGGCTAGTGATGCCAGAATCTTCTGCGAAACTAGGTGACCTGCTGTAAGTCACGCTGGGAGGGACCACGTCGATGAGCGCGAGCGATCGCGATGCGCATGAGCTGCTGACCTCGGTAGAGATCTGTGCCGGGGCAGGCGGACAGGCGATCGGACTGCATCAGGCGGGCTTCCGGCACTTGGCCCTCGTCGAGATCGATAAGTACGCATGCGCCACACTCGAAAAGAATGTCGGTGATGATGCAGAATGGGCGGGTTGTGAGGTTCTTCAGGAAGACCTGAAAGAATTCAACTCTCGTCGCTCGATGTCAGCACTTGGCAACTCCGGGGAACAGGGGGTTGGGCGCCCTCTTCGACAGGGTGAGCTTGATTTGCTAGCGGGTGGTGTGCCGTGCCCTCCATTTTCGGTCGCTGGGCAGCGGTTGGGGCGGGATGATGAGCGGGATCTTTTTCCTCGCATGCTGCAACTTGTCGATGATTTTCGCCCTCGTGCAGTGCTCATTGAGAACGTGAGAGGGATCCTGGACCAGAAATTTGATACTTATCGTTCAGAGATCATCGCTCAGCTTTCCGGTATAGGAAAGGGGTACGTTGTCTGCGGATGGCGGCTCTTGGAGGCCCGTGACTACGGGGTCCCACAACTGCGGCCTAGGTCTGTCCTTATCGCCATCCGCGAAGACGTCATGGCGGAGAACGAGAAATTTCCATGGCCGGTCGGTGTCGCGGGGCCCCGAGCCGACTTGTTTGAAGCTCTCCAGCCGGAAATGGTCAGGCGGCGTGACGAACTTCTAAAGAGGTTTCCGGCTCGTGCTCTTGAGATCAAAGCTGCGTACGAAAGGTGGGCGGGCAGGGCGGAGGCCAACGCACGCACCGCACCTACCCTGGTCGGCGGCTCAAAGAAGCATGGCGGTGCGGACCTCGGCCCCAACCGTGCCAAGAAGAGCTGGCTTCATTTTGGGGTGAACGCGATGGGTGTTGCGAATGAACCCGAAGACGTCCAGGATCTCACAAGGGATTTCCTGCGCCCTGAAGGGCCCATGCTGACCGTTCGACAGGCCGCCACAGTGCAAAGCTTCCCGAGTCACTGGAAATTCTCGGGCGGCAAGACAGCGAAATATCGTCAAGTAGGAAATGCATTCCCGCCACCGGTTGCCAGAGCGCTAGGGAAGGCCATTTCCTCGATCCTGCGTCCAGAGACGAAGGATCAAATCCTTTCCGGGCTTGAAGTCGAATATCTCAGCGTCGATCGCGAAGCGCCTAAGTTCGTACAGGACGAAATCGAGGAAGAAGCCGCTGAATCCTCCGCCTCAGCTGTTGCGTCGTCTCTCTCTGACCTCGGCGAGGATCTTGTCGGCACAGTCGCCTGACTCTTCGTGTTCCCAAAAACGGAGCACGAGCCAGCCAGCTTCCTTGAGTTTCTGATCGGTGTCACGGTCGCGCGCGATATTGCGTGCGACTTTATCTGACCAGTATCCGGAATTTGTTTTTGGCGGCACGTAATGCTCAGCGCAGCCATGCCAGTAGCACCCGTCGATGAAAACCGCGACCTTTACGGGCCGGAAGACCATGTCAGCAGTGCGCCGGAGGTCGGGTAGCGGGCGTGTGCTGACGCGGTACCGGGCGCCTTGGGCATGCACAAGCTGGCGGATTTTCCGCTCCGGAGTGGTGTCACGGCTCCTGATGGCCTGCATGTTCCGCCGACGCGCTGCGGAGGACGCCCATGAGCCCTCAGGCAGCGGTTCAGCTTTGACGACGTTGGATGAGGACACACGCAGAGCCTAAACAATCGGAACGGTGGGGCGGGGCGGGCGAGCCGCCGGTGCTAGCGAATGCTCAACGCGGCATCGGACGCCCCGTCCAGCGGGGGGCCGGGGGGCGGCTGAGGGCGAGGGCCGCGCTGGTGGTGGGTGGGCCGGCCAGGGGGCGGTTGGTCCAGAGGCGTTGGAGGAGGGCGCGCTCGCGGGAGGCGAAGTCCGGGGCGGTGGCCCCGTTGTCGGCGCGGGCGCGGAGGATCGCCAGGGCGCCGGCGTCCTGTTGGTAGGCGGCGACGGTGCGGGCCGCTTCGGGGCCGTGGCTGCGGCGTGCCATGGCGCGGGCCATCGAGCGGGCGCGCATCGAGGAGAGCGACCAGGGTTCCGGCTCGCTGAACCATCCGGCGGCCGCGTAGGCGGGCAGGGTGTTCCGTACCAGGCGCAGGTCGTGCATGCGGGACCAGATCGCCAGCCAGGTCAGCGCGCCGAAGACGGGGATCATGAAGAGGCCGTAGACGGCGAGGAACGTGTAGTTGGCGAAGGACGCCGAGCCGTTCCAGATGGCGTGCAGCAGCACCCCGGTGAACCAGCCCAGCAGGGGCAGCGTCCAGCGCAGTACGCGCCGGCGCCGGGGGAGTGCGGCGACCATGCCGAGGGCTATGCCTGTCATCGAGGTGAAGAGGGGATGGGCGAAGGGCGCGAAGACGATGCGGATGACGAACGTGCCGGCTGTCACCGAACCGGCGAAGCCGTCCGGGTTGAGCAGCGTGTCCTTCCCGTAGGCGGTGCCGAGATAGAGGATGTTCTCGGTGAAGGCGAACCCGGCGGCGGTGATGCCGGCCGCGGCGATGCCCGAGACGACGCTGTCGAGGTGGCGGCGGCGGAAGAGGAAGATCAGCAGGATGGCGCCCGCCTTGGTGGTCTCCTCGACCACGGGGGCGATGACGGTGGCGCCCAGCGTGTCCGCCTGGTCGGGGGAGTCGACGACGACGGACGAGGCGAGCCAGTCGGTGGCGAAGCCGTTGGCGAGGATCGCCACGAGCGTCGCCGCGCAGGCGCCCCAGGCGAAGGCGAACAGGTGGGTGCGCCAGGGGACGGGCTGCGGTGCGCCGAGCCAGCGGAACGCGGCCAGCAGCAGCGGTACCGGGAAGAGCGCGAGCCCGAATCCGACCAGCAGGCCCCGGGTGCCGGTCTGCTCCCGCACCAGCGCCAGGATCATCAGTCCGCACAGGGCGAGCAGCACGATCACCGAAGCGGCGCGCAGCGTGCGCTGGTTCCGCTGCCACCAGGACGGCACCGGATGGGCCGACATGGCGTGGAGCATGCCGCTGTGGGGCATCCCGCTGTGCGGCGGTCCGTTGTGCGGCGGTCCGTTGTGCGGCGTTCCGCCGTGCCCGGCGTCGTGCGGCGGGGCTCCCCAGCCGGACATGGGGGCCGGGGGCGGCGTGGCGGATCCGGCTGACGCGGGGGGCTCGGGAGAGTGGGCGCCGTGCGGGGGCGTGGCCACCTCCGGATAGTGCGGCCCTGCCTGCGGTACGCCACCGACCGGGTCCGGGCCGCCGACCACGGGTCCGGGACCGGGCGGCTGCGGGGCGGCGGCGGGCGTGCGAGGCGGTGTCGGGCCGTACGGCGGCTGTGCGGCGGCGGGCGCGGGAGGGAAGGCGGCACCGGGGGCTCTGCTGGGCACGTCCTGCGGCTCCGGCCTGTATGGCGGTTCCGGTGTGTAGGGCGGCTCGGGTCTGTACGGCGGCGCCGGTGCCTCGCCGGAGGGCTGCCGGGCGGCCGGGGCTCCGGGGAAGAGTGCATCGGCGGAGGGCGTCCCGGTGGGCGGTGCCCCGGCGGCCGGTGCCGGAGGGTGCGCGGCCGGGGGTGGCGACGGAGGCAGGCGTCGGCGCATGGCCCGGGTCGGTGAGTCCGCGATCTCCTGCGGCCCCGAAGCCTCGTCTTCCGGCTCCGGTATCGGCCCCTCGGCCGGTCCCTCGGCTCCGGAGACGCCCCCGGACCCGTCCGGGCCCGGAGAGTTCTGCGGTGCGGCCGGCCGGGCGGGCGGAACGGGTGCCGGAGCGCCGGACTGCCCGGGCGTCATCGGGTTCGACGGGGCGCTGGGAGCGCCGGTTGCCTCGTCATACACCCATCGACAGTAACCAGTGTGGGTGACACGCGCTGCGGCACCGCCGCAACCGCTGCCGGGTGACGGTCGCACGTCGGCCACCGCCGCCGACGACCGATCTGCCTCGGGACGGGCTCAGCGGCGCCGGAAGAGCAGGTCCCGCACCTTGTGGCCCTTGTCCAGGCCCTGCCCTTCGAAGCGGGTGAGCGGCCGGTTCCCGGGGCGGGGCGCGAACCCCCCGTCGGGCTGGGTGTTCTCGTACGCGGGGTGGGCGCTGAGCACGTCGAGCATCTGCTCCGCGTAGTTCTCCCAGTCGGTCGCGCAGTGCACGAGCGCACCCGGACGCAGCGGGCGGGCCGCCAGGTCCAGGAACTCGGGCTGGAGCAGGCGCCGCTTGTGGTGGCGGGCCTTGGGCCACGGGTCCGGGAAGTAGAGCCGCAACCCGGCGAGCGAGTCGGGCGGCAGCATCTCCCGGAGCAGGATGATGGCGTCCCCGTTGCCCACCCGTACGTTCGTGAGGCCCTGCTCGTCGGCGAGGCGCAGCAGGTTGCCCTGGCCGGGGGTGTGGACGTCCACGGCGAGGACACCGGTGGCCGGGTCGGCGGCCGCCATCCGGGCCGTGGCCTCGCCCATCCCGAAGCCGATCTCCAGTACGACGGGCAGGTCGGGGTCGTCGAAGAGCGCGCCGAGGTCGAGCTTCCGCAGCCCGTCCACGTCGAAGCCCCAGCGCGGCCACAGCCGCTCCAGTGCCAGCCGCTGCCCCTTGGTCACGCGGCTGCGGCGGGGTTGGAAGCTGCGGATGCGGCGTTCGTGGTGCGACCCGGCCGGGTCGGGCGAGGGCCCGGCTCCGGGCGGGAACATCCGCGCCATCGGCCGCGGAGCCTGCTCGCCGCCGCGGCCGGTTCCGCCGCCGTCCTGCCCCTGCCCCGGCAGCTGCCCGGTGCCGGGACCGGGTTCGCCGCCCTGCTCCTGCTCGCCGTCTGGACCGGGCTCGCCGTCGGAGCGGCGCGCGGACCCGGTGCCGGACACCGAGCCGTCGGGCACGCGGCCGTCGGGCACGTGGTCAGCGGGCATGGAGCCGGCGGGCACGGAGCCGTCGGCAGGCGGCCCCGGCGTGGGCGCGGGGGCGTCGTGGGCGGGCTCGTCGCTCTGGGAGAAGTTGCTGCTTTCGGACACGATGGTCTCGATTTTACGGGGCGCCGGAGGACAGCGGCGCAGCGTCCCTCAGCGTTCGGCCAGCGCTCCGGCCACCCGCCGGGCGATCTCCCGGCCGATGGGCAGCGAGGCGGTCGCCGCCGGGGAGGGCGCGTTGAGGACGTGGACGGTGTGCGGGCCTTCCGCGAAGAGGAAGTCGTCCACGAGCGTGCCGTCCCGCAACACGGCCTGGGCGCGTACCCCGGCAGGTGCCGGGCGCAGGTCGGTGGCCTCCACCTCGGGCAGCAGGCGCCGTACCGCCGCGGTGAAGGCCGGGCGGGAGAGCGAGCGGTGCACCTCCCCGGCCCCGTAGCGCCAGTGGCGGCGTGCCATGTGCCAGGTACCGGGGTGGGTCAGGAGTCCGGTCAGCTCGCCGGGGCGCACGGTGCGCCACGTGTATCCCTCGCGGGCCGCGGCCGGAACGGCGTTCGGGCCCAGGTGTACGCCGCCGTGCACGCCGCGGGTCAGGTGCACGCCCAGGAAGGGGAAGGCCGGGTCGGGTACCGGGTAGACGAGCCCACGGACCAGGTGTTCCCGCTCGGGGGCGAGTTCCGCGTACTCGCCGCGGAAGGGCAGGACGCGGGCCTGCGGGCTGTCCCCGGCGCGGCGGGCGACGGCGTCGCAGTGCAGCCCGGCGCAGTTGACCAGGGCGCGCGCCCGCAGCACCGCACCGTCCGCCGTGCGGACGGCGACCCCTCGGCCCGGGCGGCGGTCGATCGCCTCGACCTGGCCGGCGGTGCCGAACCGGACCTCGGCGCCGGCGTCCCGCGCCGAGCGGGCGAGCTGCTCGGCGACGGCGACGAAGTCGGCCACGCCGGTCGTCCCGACGTGGATCGCCGCCAGACCTCTGACGTGCGGCTCGTGCTCCGCGATCTGGGCCGGTCCCAGCTCCCGGACCGGGATGCCGTGCTGTCTGCCGCGCTGGATGAGGGCGTGCAGCCGGGGCAGTTCCTGCTGCTCGGTGGCGACGATCAGCTTGCCGGTCACCTGGTGCGGAATGTCGTGTTCCGTGCAGAATTTCACCATCTCCGCCGCGCCCTGGAGCGCGAACCGTGCCTTGAGGGAGCCGGGCGGGTAGTAGATCCCGCTGTGGATCACCCCGCTGTTCCGCCCGGTCTGGTGCCGGGCCGGACCGGGCTCCTTCTCCAGGACGACGACCCGGGTGCCGGGCGACCGGCGGGTGAGCGCGTAGGCGGTGGACAGGCCGACGATGCCCGCGCCGATCACCAGCACGTCGCAGTCGAGTCTTACGGACGTCGAGGACACGCCCCCCATCATGAACTGCCTCCGCTTCCCCGCCTCAGGTGCCCTCCCCGCCTCACGTGCCGTGCATCGTACGGAGCCCGCTCATGCCGGGGCCACCAGCAGCGGCCGGGCCCGTTCGCGCAGCTCGGCGACGCGGGGCTCGTCCCCGTAGGGCTCCAGCCGGTGCAGCAGATCGCGTACGTACTCCGTGGTGCGCGCGGAGGAGATGCGTCCCGCGACCTCCACGGCGCGGACCCCTGCGGCGCAGGCCGCGTCGAGGTTGCCCGACTCCAGCTCGGCGACGGCGGAGACCACCAGCCGCAGCCCGTGCGAGCGGACGAACTCCTCCTTCGGCTGGGAGAGCGCCTTCTCCGTGAAGCGGCGCACCTGGCGGGGCGCCTTCAGGTCGCGGTAGCACTCGGCGGCGTCGGCCGCGAGCCGGTCGTAGGAGTAGAAGTCGAGCCAGCAGGGGTCGGGGTCGCCCTCCCGGGAGCGCTCCAGCCAGCTCTCGGCCGCGGCCAGCGCACCGGCGCACGCCTGTGCCTCGTTCGCCTTCGCGTGCGCGCGGGCCTCGACGAGCTGGAAGAAGCTCATCGTGCGGGCCGTCGCCAGCCCCCGGTTGCGTTCCAGTGCGGCCTGCGCGAGGTCGACGCCCTCGTCGGCGAAGCCCCGGTAGGTCGCCTGGAGCGACATGGAGGCCAGCACGTAGCCGCCCAGCGGAACGTCGGCGGCGGCGCGGGCCAGCCGCAGCGCCTGGATGTAGTAGCGCTGCGCGGCCTCCTGCTGCCCGGTGTCGAACGCCATCCATCCCGCGAGCCGCGTCAGCTCGGCCGTCGCGCCGAAGAGCGAGCGGCCCACCTCGTCCGTGTAGGCGCCCAGCAGCAGCGGAGCGGCGTCCACCCGCAGACACTCCGGCACCATCGACGAACGCCAGTCCCCACCACCGTACTTCGAGTCCCAGCGGCGCGCCTCGTCCGCGGCCTCGCGCAGCTTGGCGACATCGGTGTGGCCGACCCGCAGCGGGGTACCGACCTCGTCCGCGTCCGCGCCGCCCTCGCGGTTCTCCTGCCCGTCGAGCGCGTCCTGTGCGTCCCGTGCCGCGCTCTCGGCGGGGGCTTCGGGGCCGGCTTCGGCGCCGTTGTTCGACGGGTGCGTCCCCTCCAGGAGTTCGAGGTGGCGCGCCACCGAGCTGTCCGCGGGGGTTATGAGCCAGCGCGACGCGGGAGTGGCGTAGGCGCTCACCGCGAACGAGCCCGCCAGGGACTGCCAGATGCTGCCGCCGCCGCGCCGCCCCGCGAGGTCGAGGCGGTAGAGGTCGGTGGCCGACTTGACGGCGGCCCCGACGTCGCGGGGGAAGGCCAGCCCGACCTCGGGCGTCGGATCGGCGTCCGCGAGGCCGATCTCGTGCAGCGGCACCGGACGGCCGAGCTTGCTGCCGATGGCAGCGGCGATCAGGTGGGGCGCCGCTCCTTGCGGCACCATCCCCTTCGACACCCACCGGGCCACCGACGTCTTGTCGTACCGAAGAGTGAGGCCGCGCTGGGCCCCCAGGTCGTTGACCCGTCGGGCGAGTCCGGCGTTGCTGATCCCTGCGAGGGCGAGGACGGTGCCGAGCTTCTCATTCGGCCCGCGTGACTCCCTGGACATGCGCACCCCTGACCACACCGACGACCGCCCCGCGGCTGAGGCGCGGGGCCCCTCCCGCGACTGCGCGGATGCGCGGCGCGGAAAGCATTGGGAACACAGCGTAGTTCGACGGATCCCGACCGTTAAGAGGCGTCCTGCCGGATGGCGAGATATGTGTCCGTACGCGTGTACGTGCAGGGGTCACGTGCCATCCCGATACTGCCCTGCGCGGAGCGGCTGGAATCATGCGCGCCGTGCGGGAAACGGCCGTCTTGCGGGACGCCCGATGCTGTGCTCCTGGCGTGTGGCCGTGCGCCCATGCATGCGCCTGCCCGGCACGGAAGGGGAGGGGTTCGATGGGAGTCGCGTGGGTCGGCCCGCTGCACCGAGAAATCAGTGGGCTGGGGGACACCGCCGTCTCATTCCCCGCGGGCGGCGGTCCGGGCCGGGAGGTGCGTCGCGCGCCTCCCGGCCCGGCAACGAGACGGCGCCCGGGCGGGGTTCGGGAACCGGCAGCCGGCCGGACCGACCGCGCGGAGCAGCTACCCGGCAGTGCCGTTCGACGTCCCCGCGATCCTGTGCCGCAGCCCCTTCGCACCTGCCCGGACGTGGGCTTTCCGGCGAAGCGTGGGTGACTGCCCGAGACGTGCCGCGGCGTGCCGCGCGACGGGCCGCGCCCCGGCGGGCCCCGGTTGCGGGCCGCGGTGGACGCCTGTCATGCGGTGCCGCGCGGCGGTCCGGGACACCGGCCGGATGCCGGCTGGGGGCGGTGCCCGGGGCCGGGTGCTGGGCGGGGTGCCGGTCCCGCCGCGGTCGCCGTCCGGGTACGCGGCCGACCCGGGGCCCCGTGTTCGTGTGCCCTTCCTGCGCTGCTGTGCCCCGCGTGTGCGACGGGTCCGTGCGCCCTGCGCGCACGTCGTGTGCGGATCGCGTGGGGCTGTCGGGCTCGCCCCTGCTGCCTTCAGTACGCCGTCCGTTCGGGGTTGCACGGCGGAGCGCAGGAAAAGGTTCTGCCGGATTGCCGCAGCCGTTCATATTTGGCCGAATGACATCGGTCGCGTGTGCGGTGCCGGGTGGGCACGCCGGGGGTATATGCCGCCCGTCGCCCGGAGGTTCCCGGCGGTTGAGAACGCCGCACGGCGCGGAGCCGCCGCCGGATGCGCCGAGGTCCGCGCCCCCTCGTACGCCGCCCGCGCGCCACTCTCATGGCACCATGGCCGCAACGGCAGCGGCTGCCCCGGCAGCAACGGCAGCGGCTTCTCCGACGCAGGGCATCCGCACCAGGTGTCCCGCGCGGTGAGGCGAGGGCGCCCGCGCGGTGGGGCACACAGCGGAGTGACGCGAAAGCAGGGCGGCGATGCGTTGGTTGGTGGGGTGGAGCAGTGCCGCGGCAACCTCCGACGGCCGCCGCGGTCCCGTCCGCACCACCAACGGCCGTGACAGGCACGGCTCCACCGGGTCCGGCCCGTACGACTCCGCGGGTGCCGACTCGTACGGCTCCCCGGGCCCCGGCCCGTACGACCCCGCCGGAGCTGCCCCGCACGCCGCGCACGTACCCGACGGAGAGGACGGCGCCCTCCGGCCCGTCGGCGCCCAAGTGCTCTGGGGCGGCCCCGATCCGCTGTGGGCCGTCGGCGACTGGCGGCCCGACGAGATCCGCGTCGTCGAGTCCGAGCCGGGCAACCGGCTCGCGGTACTGGGCTGCTGCGGCGCCGACGACGACGAACTGCGGCTCGGGCTGATCGCCGCACGCGGCGGAGCGTTCCGCCACCTGACCGCGTGGCCCGGCAGCTACACCGCCGTCGCCTCCGTGGGCCGCCGCATCACGGTGGCCGCCGACCTCGCGGGCGCCCGGCCCGTCTTCCACGCGCCCTGGGCCGGAGGGACCGCCTACGCGACAGCCGCCCTCCCGCTCGCCGACCTGATCGAGGCCGAACTGGACTTCGGCGAACTCGCCGTCCGGCTGGCCTGCCCGGAAGCCCCCGAGGCGCTCGGCGACGGCACCCCCTTCCGCGGCGTACGCAGAGTCCCACCGGGGCACGCGCTGATCGTCCGGGACGGCGGCAGCCGCGAGATCGCCGGCTACGAGGCCTCCGGTTCGCTGGTCGTCGGCGCCCCGCCCGTCGACCCGGAGACCGCGGTCGCCGGCGTGCGGGACGCGCTCGTGGACGCCGTACGCGTCCGGCTCACCGCACCCCGCCACGCCGCCGAACACGACACCGACGTACGCGATCCGGGCCCGGTGCCCGGCATGGGCCCCGCCGACCGGCAGCGGGCACGCGGCGGCCCCGCCCCCGGAGTCGGCGCCGACCTGTCCGGAGGACCCGCCTCCGGCACCCTGGCCCTGCTCGCCGCCGGGCTGCCCGGCACGCCGGGCACCGTCCTGGGCTCGGGTGCGGCCGGAGCGGGGGAGCGGCTGCTGGCCGTCACCTTCAACGACCTCACCCTGGCGAACCGCACCGCCGACCCGCACGACACCGCAGGCACCGACAGCCATCTCGCCGAGCTGGAGCGGGCGCACAGCATCGCGGAGAACCCCCGGCTGCGGCACGTCGTGGTGACCGGCGGCCAGGAGGCGCTGCCCTACGCGGACCTGACCGGCGGCCCCCTCACCGACGAGCCGGGCCCCTCGCTGGTGACCGCGGAGCGCCACCGCGGCCGGCTCTCCGCGGGCAGCTCGGACCACTTCCTCGGCTCCGGCGCCCGCCACGTCGTCGACGCGCACCCGGCGCGGCTGGCCGACCTGCTGCTGGACCGGCGCCGCCGCCATCTGCTGCGGCCCGTCGCCGCGCTGGCCCGCGCCGAGGGGCAGAGCGGCGGGCAGGCCGCGGGCCGCTCCCTGCTGGTGCCCGTCACCATCTACCGCGCGGCGCGCAGGCTGGCCCGTACCTCCTACCGCGACGGGGTGACGGAGGCGGCGGCGCTGCTGCGCGACAGCACGTTCACCGCCGCCGCCTTCGCGCCGTACCCCGAGGGCGGCGAGAGCGCCGTGGACGCCTCCGTCGCCGCACTCACCTGGTGCCGCCCCGGACCGGCCGCGCGCTGGCTCACCGGCGAGGCCCTGGCGGAGGTCTCGCTGCGGCTGGAGGGCGCGGCGCAGGCCCGCCCGTCCGTCGAACGCCCCGGCGAACGACGGGCCCGGGCCGCACTCACCCGCGCCGCCGCCGACCACCGGGTCCTCGAACAGGCGGTGGAGATCCGCGGACAGCGGCTGCACGCCCCCTTCTTCGACAACCAAGTCGTCCGTGCGGCGCGGGAACTGCCCGAAGCGCTCCGGGTGCGCCCGGAGGCACGCGGTTCCATACTGCGGGCCGCACTCGCGGGCGCGGGCGTGCACGAACTCCCGCCCGGCTGGGGCGCCCCCACCCACGCCACACACCATGCCGCCCTGCGCGCGGGGGTGCGGCTGGCCGCCGGCCAACTGCTGGAACTCTTCCGGGCGCCGCTGCTGGCCGAGGCCGGACTGGTGGAGGCCCGGGTCGTACGCCAGGCCGTCCAGCGGGTCGCGCGCGGCGAGCAGTTGCCCGTGGAAGGCATCGCGGACCTGGTCTCCACGGAGCTGTGGCTGGGCCGGCTGCTGGCCCGACGCGGTACCTGCTGGACGGGGTCGGCCGCACCCCGCCACCGCGCCGCGGCGGCGGGCGTCCACCCGGACGGCCGCTACGAACGGATCCTCCCGCCCACCGGCGCGTGACGCCTCTCCCCGGCCACCGGCCTCTCGCCGACCTGGGGGTTGCGCCCGCCGCCCGCCGCGGGGTCACGTTCCGCTCGGTGTCTGCGGGGTGACGACGTCCGGCAACTGCCGTGAGCGACAGGAGCGGCAGACTCTCGATCCCAGCCTCCGACCGCAGCGGCCCCGGTGGGCCGCGAGCCGGTTCGGCGATCGGCACCACGGCCCCGGACGGTCCTGCCGGGAGCGGGACGCCGCACGGAAACTGCCTCCGGCGGTTCGGCCCCGACAGGGACAATGGGGCCGTGCGGTATCTGATCCTGGGGGCGAGCGAAGCGCGTGGAGGCCGGACGGCCTCTTCCGCTGGGCGGGCAGCGACTGCGTGCGCTGCTCGCCGCCCACGCGGAGGAGCGCGACCCGGAGGAGGACACCCTCTACCGGGAGCTGCAACTGCTGGACTACTTCCTGCTGTCCGAGCACCACACCCAGACGCTGCTCTCCGATCCCCACCACCGGGCCGTCGCCGAGGAACTGGTCGCCACCTTCAGGAAACCGGGACCGGCCGCCACCCGCTTCCCCGGCATCTTCTGGCCCTTCACCGGCCACCTCGCCGACGGCAGCAGGGCCGTGGCCCCGCTGACGGACCTGGCCGTCGCCAATTGCCGCCGCCACAGCGAGCCGTGGGGACTGGCCGTGGCACTCCTCTTCCGTGCCCACGCGCGGATCGACCGCCCGGGCGGGCTGTCCCTCACCCACGACGACCTGCCCGAGATCGGCTCCCTCGCCGCGAGCACCGGCGACCGCTGGCTGCTGGCCAGCTGTGCGGACTGCGTGCGGAGAACGCCCTCCAGGAGGGGCGCTACGACGACGCCCGGGCGGACTTCGAGACCGCGCTGCGGTACGCGGAACACCTCGGTGCCCTCACCGAGGTGCCGCTGCTGCTCGCCCGCATCGCCGACGTGTGGTTCCGCCGTGGCGACACCGGTCAGGCCGACCGGCTGGCACGCCGCGCCGTCGCGGAGGCCGAACGCCTCGGCATCAGAGACGCGCTGACGCTCGGTGTCTTCCTCCGCGCGGTCGCCGCCACCGAGGCCGGGGACCTCGTCTCGGCCCGGGTGCTCCACGGGCAGGCCGAGGAGCACGCCGCGGCCGGTTCGCCGCCCGCGAGCGTTCCCGAACTCCGCCTCGACCGCACCGTCCGCGCCTACTCCCCAGCCGGTGGCACGGCCGCCCGCCGCCTGCCGCTGACCGGTGCCCGGGCCGTCGCGCGGTTGGCCGAGCTGTGCGGCCAGTTCGGCGCCGACAGCTCCACGGAGACGGCGCCGCCCACCGTCGCGGGGTGACGTTTCACCACCAGCCGCACCGTGCGGTCGCCGGTGCCGGAACTGAGCGTCACCGTGTCCCGCGTGATCTCGACGACGTGCCGAGCGGGCGGTGCGGGCGGCGGCACCGGACGGGGCGGGCCGGGACGCGGAGGCGCCGGGGCGGGCTCCGGGGGCGGTGTCCGGCGCGGCGGCTCCGGCCGCTTGCCGGGCTCGGTCGCGGGAGCCGGCGCCGGGCTCGTCGCGGGGCGCGGCTCCTCCGCCTCCTTCCTCGGCGGCGCCGGATCGGGCGCGGCAGCTTCTGGTCCCGGCTTGCCGGGCCGCGGCGCCGGGCCGGGCTTCCGCGGCGACTCGCTCGGCTCACCGGGCCTGCCGGGGGCGGCGGTCGGTGCGGGGTGCCGAGCCTCCGGCTTCCCGGAGGGCTCGTCGGCGCCGCCGCTCAGCGCGTACGCGAGCACCGCGCCGGCGGCCGCCACCACCCCCAGCCCGATGCCGGCCTTCGCCGGGACGCCGAGCCCCTCGGAGGCCGCACCGCCCGCACCGGCACCTCCGCTGCCGCCCGCCGCGGCGCCGCTGCCTGCCGCAGCGCCGCTGCCCGCTGCCGCTCCGCCGGCCGCCGCGCCGCCTGCCGTCGGCGCACCGGTGCCGAGCAGCGCGCCGAACGCCTGGGCGCCGCCCGTCGTCCCGAACCAGCCGACCAGAGCCACCGGCACCAGCAGCCTGATGTGCTCGTTCAGGTCCCGGACCTCCGACGCCGCCTGGCGGCAGGCCGGGCACTCTTCCAAGTGCCGGGCCAGTCCGCGCTCGGCCCGCATCCGCAGCCCACCGCGCGCATAGGCGCCCAGCCGGTCCGCGTACCGCGCGCACTCTCCGCCCTCGGTCGTCAGCGCCTGGCTCACATGGGCCTGCAGATAGGCCTGCTTGAGGTGCTCCCGCGCCCGGTGGGCCGCCGTCGCCGTGGCGCCGCGGGACTTGCCCAGCAGCGGTGCCACCTCCTGCGGCGGCACACCCTCGACGGCCGTGTGCCACAGCAGCATCCGGTCGTACTCGGACAGGCTGCGGAACGCCCGGACGATCAGCCTCTGCTCCGCCTCCCGCATCGCGCGCACCTCGGCACCGGGCGCCAGCGTCTCGCCCTCGTCGGCCGCGGTGCCGGCCGCCGCCTGCGCGAATGCCGCGAAGTCGTCCACCAGCCGCTCGCGCCGCCGGGTCCGTGCCCAGTCCGCCGCCACCCGCCGTACGGAGGCGAGGAGATAGGCGCGGACCGACGCCTCGGGCCCCTTGCCGCCGCGCACGGCCTGCAACGTGCGCGCGAAGACCTCGCCCGTGAGGTCCTCCGCGGTGTCCGCGTCCCGGCAGCAGGTCCGGGCGTAGCGGCGCACCGGCTCGGCGTGCCGCCGGTACAGCTCCTCGTATGCCCTGTCGTCGCCTTCCCGCATCCGGGCGAGCAGTTCCACGTCGGAGACACCGCGACCGCTGTGCCCGCTCCGTACACCGCGCTCGGTACCGCGGGGCGGGCGGCCGGCATCGCAGCGGTTTCCGTGGTCCTCCGAGCGGCCGGGCCGCCGCCGCTGCTCGGGCACCTGGCGCCCGGCGGCCTTCCCGGGCCGCCCCAGTGCGGGGTCCGGGCCGGACCTTCCGGGCCTCTGCTCCCTGTCACCACCCATAGCCGCGACTTCCGTACTCGCCCTGCGTGCTGACCATCGCGTCAGAGTGGCACAGCCCCGGCGGACCGGAACCCGACAAGCAGACCAACCACTCGTTCGGGTTGTTCCGTACGGTTCTGCGAATGCCGAGGCGGACCGTCAGCCGTCCGCGGCCCCCGGGCAGTCCGACAGCCCTCGAACAGCGCGCCGGCCGACGCCCGCCGAGAAGCGGTGCGCCGGACGGCAGGTTGCTCAGCGCCCAGTCAGTGCCCGATCAGCGCACGCTGCGGGAGCGCAGCCCCTCCAGCAGGATGTCCAGCAGCCGGGTCGAGGCAGCGGCCTGCTGCGCCGCGTCCGGCAGCGACGGCGCGGCGGTCGCTATCACCAGCAGCACATCGCCGACGGTCACGTCCGGACGCAGCTCGCCCGCCGCCCGCGCCCGCTCGACCAACTGCCCGACGACCTGGAGCAGCTCGGCCGCCCCGGGATCGTCCTCCAGCCCGTCGTACGCCGCCCCCGAACCGCCCTCGGCGGTCACCGCTGCGGCCGGAGCACGCTCCACCAGCCGCAGCTCCGGGTGGCCGCCCTCGGCACGGGCCGGCGCCTCCGCGGACTCGCCCGGCGCCGATGTGCGCTGCGGAGGCACCCGCAGCGCGCTCTCGGCCCGGCCTTCGGCCCGGAGTATCCGGGGCGGCAGCAGCCGTCCGGCCCCGGAGGCGACCGAAGTACGCAGGAAGCGGGAGAGCGCCGACCAGGGTTCCTCCTCCTGGCCCAGCGCAGCCCGCGCCTGTTCGGTCAACCGTGCTGTCTCTTCCTCGGCTATCCGCCTGACCAGTACGTCCTTGCTCGGGAAACGGCGGTAGACCGTCCCGACCCCCACCCGTGCCCGGCGTGCGACGTCCTCCATCGGCGCGCCGTAGCCCAGCTCGCCGAAGACCTCGCGCGCCGCGCGCAGTACGTGCTCCAGATTCCGCTGTGCGTCCACCCGCAGCGGAGCGGTCCGCCGCGCGGCCGCGGTCGCGGTGGCGTGTGCGGTGGCCTGGCCCTCCGTGACGGTCGGGACAGCGGTCGGCGCCGCCCCCGCACGAGAGCCGTGCATACCCTGAATGCGCATCGTTGTTCCCCCGGTAAATCCCTGTCTCCCCCCGGAGACCCCCGCGTCCGCGGGGCCGGGATACGGCGCACTGGTCCAGAGGCCGCACCCGCTGGGGTACGAACATAGTTGAGCCCACCCCGAGAGAGAAGAGGGCGTCCGGGCACGGCCCTCCGACAGCCGGACCCCGGTATCGGCCGTACTCCGGCCCGACCCCCTGCCCACCTGCTCGATACCCCTCGTGACCTGCGCGGACCGTACCCCCTACGGCATCAGCCGTACCACGGGCGCCCGGCGCGCCCTGGTCACATGATTGACGTGTCCTGTGGACAAACGAGGGGCCGAGGGTGCGTCATGGTCAGGTGACGAAGGCCACGAAGGAACCTGCGGAACCCGCGCGCATCCTCGTCGTCGGCGGCGGCTACGTCGGCATGTACACGGCTCTGCGCCTCCAGCGCAGACTCAAGCAGCGCCTCAAGCACGCCGCCGGCGTGGTCGAGGCCGCCGCGCCGGACGCACCGGACGCCCTGGGCACCCCGGGCGCGCCCGTCGCCTCGTCACTGGAGTCCGCCGCCGGGGTCATCATCACGATCCTCGACCCCGACCCGTATATGACGTACCAGCCGTTCCTGCCCGAAGCCGCGGCCGGATCGATCTCCCCCCGGCACGTCGTCGTCCCGCTGCGCCGGGTACTGCCGGACTGCCAGGTCATCGTCGGCGAGGCGCGCACCATCGACCACGCACGCCGTGTCGCGCACATCAGCACACTCGCCACGGCGGAGGCCGACGCCGCCCGTGCGGCCCCCGGGGAGCACCCCGAGCCGCGGACCCTCGAACTGCCCTACACCGAACTCGTGCTGGCACCCGGATCCGTCTCCCGCACGCTCCCGGTGCCCGGCCTGGCCGAGCACGGCATCGGATTCAAGACCGTCGAGGAGGCCATCGGCCTCCGCAACCACGTGCTCGAACAGCTCGACATCGCCTCCTCCACCCGGGACCCCGCCCTCCGGGACGCCGCCCTCACCTTCGTCTTCGTCGGCGGCGGCTACGCAGGCGTCGAGGCGCTGGCCGAACTGGAGGACATGGCCCGCTACGCCTGCCGCTACTACCACAACATCACCGCCGACGACCTGCGCTTCCTGCTGGTGGAGGCCAGCGACCGGATCCTGCCCGAGGTCGGAGCCGAGATGGGCGGGTACGCGCTGCGCGAGCTGCGTGCCCGCAACATCGACGTCCGCCTGGAGACCCGCCTGGACTCGTGCGAGAACAGGGTCGCCGTCCTCAGCGACGGCTCCCGCCACCCCGCGCGCACCCTGGTGTGGACGGCCGGCGTCAAACCCCACCCCCTGCTGGCCCGCACCGGACTGCCGGTCACCGAGCGCGGCAAGCTCAAGTGCGCGGCCACCCTGCGCGTCGAGGGAACCGAGCACGCCTGGTCGGCCGGCGACGCCGCGGCCGTCCCCGACCTCACCGCCGACACGGAGCCGGCGGACGGCGCGGGGCCCCCGCTGTGTGCCCCCAACGCGCAGCACGCCGTCCGGCAGGCCCGCAGCCTGGCCGACAACCTCGCGGCGGTGAGCGAAGGCCGGGAACCCACCCCCTACCGGCACTCCTACGCCGGATCCGTCGCCTCCCTCGGGCTGCACAAGGGCGTCGCCCACGTGTACGGACGGAAACTCAAGGGCTACCCTGCCTGGTTCATGCACCGCGCCTACCACCTCAGCCGGGTGCCGACCTTCAACCGGAAGGCACGGGTGCTGGCGGAATGGGTACTCTCCGGCCTGTTCAAGAGGGAGATCGTCTCCCTCGGCTCGCTGGAGCACCCCCGTGCCGAGTTCGAATCCGCGGCGGGCACCGTACGGCGCCCCGACGAGAGCTGAGGGTTCCACCGGCCCGGTGGGCCACACTGGACATGTGACCATGGGTGGGCCCGCGCCTGCGAAGCGTGACCCCGAAGCGGTCCGGAGCGACCGAGCGAACACCGCGAACACCGCGAACCACACAAGGAATCGGACGACGTGAACTTCACGCGCTGGAGCGCCCGACTGCCCGGCACACAGCGGCGCACCGCAGCCGCCCAGGCCGCGATAAAGGCGCGAGCGCGGTCGGCCGGGACCTCCGGCAGCGGCTCGGACGACGGCAACGGGACCACCCGCCGCGGCGGTGCAGCCGGCGGCACCGGGGACGGGGAGGCGGAAGCGGTCGGCGGCGAACCGCCGACCGGCCCGACCGCCGCTCCCGCGGCCGCCCCGCCCGCCAACTCCGGCTCCGGCCGCCCGGCGCCGCCCGACCGGACGGCGCCGGGCCGGGCGGCCCACCCGCACGACGACGTCCCCGACAACCCCACCGTCCCCGCGGCCCGCAGTCGCCCGCCCGCCGAGGCCGAAGCGGGCTCCCCCGCCGACCCCGGCGCGGAGACCGCGCCGGACTCCGCGCCGGACCCCGTATCCGGTCCGGGGCGGGAAGCCGCTCCCGGGACCGGCGCCGGAGCAGATGCCGGAGGAGACGCCGAGGCGGGCACCGGGACCGCGTCCGACGAGGCGGGGTGGCAGCGCAGACGGGCCATCGACGCGCTCCCGGTACGCGCCCTGCTCGGGGAGGTCCCGGCGCTGGCTGCCGTCGTGCACGGCCCCGAACATCGCATCGCCTTCGTCAACGACGCCTACAGCCGTGTCTTCGGACCCCGCCCCACCGGGGCGGCGGCCCGCGAGGCCCTGCCCGAACTGGTCGAACTCGGCCTGCTCCCGCTGATGGACCAGGTCCGGCGCAGCGGTCGGCCGCGTACGGTCAAATCCCGTCGCGTCCCGCCGCAGCGGGTCGTGCCCGGCGGCAGACGGCGCCCCGGCTACTACACCTTCACCTGCACCCCGATCAGCACCTCGGGCGACAGCGGAGTGCTCATCTTCGCCGCGGACGTCACCGACCAGGTGGAGGCCGCGGAGCGGCTGCGCGCCAGCGAACGCCGCCAGCGCGAGGCCGCTGTCACCCTCCAGCGCAGCCTGCTGCCCCAGGAATTGGAGCAGCCTGACGACCTGCGCGTCGCCGCCACCTATCAGCCCGGCGGAACGGACGCCGCCGTCGGCGGCGACTGGTACGACGTCATCACCCTCGGCGCCGGCCGCACCGCGCTCGTCATCGGCGACGTCATGGGCCGGGGAGTACGCGCCGCCGCCGTCATGGGCCAGCTCCGCACAGCGGTCCGCGCCTACGCGCGGCTCGATCTGCCGCCGCACGAGATCCTGCAACTCCTCGACGGACTCGCCGCCGAGATCGACGCCTCCCAGATCGCCACCTGCGTCTACGCCGTCCACGACCCCAACGAGGGCTGCCTCAGCTATGCCTCCGCCGGACACGTGCCCATCCTGGTGCGGGACGCGGACGGCACCGTCCTGCGGGCCACCGAGCACACCGGTCCGCCGCTGGGCACCGGCGGCTGGCTGCACACCTCCGGCAGCCTGCCGCTGCCGGAGGGCGCCACCGCCGTCCTCTACACCGACGGCCTGATCGAACGCCGGGACGCCGACATCGACGAGGGCGTGGCCGCACTCGAACACGCCTTCGCAGGCGCCACCGGCTCCCCCGACATCGTCTGCGACCGACTGCTGCGCGCCCTGGGCATCACCGAGGACCACGACGACGACGTGGCGCTCCTCGTCTTCCAGCACCCCGCACGGACCGGCCCCGACGCCGAGCTGTTCCACAACGCGGCGCTCGACCTGCTCGGCGGCACCGAAGCGGCCCCGCGCGCCCGCGCCTTCGCCTCCGGTGTCCTGGCCTCCTGGCGCTTCCCCACCGAACTCCGCGACCTCGGCGTCCTGGCGGCCAGCGAACTGGTCGCCAACTCCCTCCAGCACGGCACCCCGCCCATGCGACTGCTGCTGCGCCGCACCGACCGCCGCCTGATCATCGAGGTCACCGACGGCGACGACCACCTACCGCGCCGCTGCCGCGCCGAACCGGCCGACGAGGCCGGGCGCGGCATCTCGATCATCGCGACGATCACCTCGGCATGGGGGAGCCGCCGCACTCCGGGCGGCGGCAAGTCCGTGTGGTGCGAGTTCGCCCTGCCCGGCAGGTAGTGCATACGGCGGACAGGCGCCTACGGCCGGAGGGCGGGGCAGACGGACGGCCGGACGGGACCCGGCGGCCGGGGCCCCGGGGTCGGCTCTCCGTCGCCAGGCTCCCGCCCCGCGGGCCGGCCGCCCCCGAAGCGCCGCGCACCGCGGAACCTCAGCAGGCAGCCCCGACGGACTGCTCCTCGGCGACCGGGCGGGTGGACTCCCCGCGCGCCACGATGACCGAACCGGGCCGGTCCTCGCGATCGCTGAGCCGCCGTCCCAGCACCAGCGCCAGCCCGGCGACGCCCAGGCAGCACAGCACCAGCACCACGATGTACGCCGACCAGGCACCCGCCGCGGCGAGCGCCCCGCCCACGGCAGGGCCCACGGCCAGCGCCAACTGCTTCACCAGCGCGAAAGCGGAGTTGTACTGGCCCACCAGACGCGCCGGAGCCAGATCCGCGACCAGCGGCGCCACCGTGGGCGACAGCATGGTCTCGCCGATCCCGAACAGCGCGTAGGTGCCGATGAGCAGCGCGGTGGCCACCGCCTGCGCCCCGTGCACAAGCCCGGACGCCCCCGCGGCCAACCACGCGACCGTCCAGATCAGGCCTACCAGAGCCACGACCCGGCTGCGCCGCCGCCGCTCCACGAGCCGCAGCACCACGAACTGGGCCAGCACGATCATCGCCGTGTTGGCAGCCAGCGCGATCCCCAGCGTGGACGTCGAGATCCGGGTGACCTCCACCGCGTACGCCGACAGCCCCGACTCGAACTGCCCGTAGCACCCGAAGAAGATCACGAACCCCAGGACGCACAGCAGCATCATCGACCGGTCCCGCAGCAGCACGCCCCATCCCGAGCCCCGCGCGCCGGCAGCCTCGGCGCCTTCCTCGGCCGCCCCGGCCGCCGGGCGGCTCATCCGCACCGTCACCAGCACCGCGAGCAGCACCAGGAACATAGTCGCCTCGATGACGAACAACAGGGTGAAGCTCGCCGGGTCGTGCTCGTCGACGAGTATTCCGCCCAGCAGCCCGCCGACCCCGAGCCCGAGGTTGTTGAGGAAGAACTGGGTGGCGAAGGCGTGCGAGCGGGACCCCGGCGTCGAGCACCACACGATCATCGTCGCGAGCGCGGGCTGCAGCACGGCGATCCCGGCACCCATCACGGCGGAGGCGACCAGCACGGCAGCAGCACTGGTCGACAGGCCGAAGCCCAGTGCGCCCAGCGCGGCCGAAACGGCACCGACGACGACCATCACCATGGGGCCGCTCCGGTCGATGACGCGCCCGGTGAAGGGCAGCACGAGCAGCGCGGCGGCGGCGAACGCGGCGAGCACCGCGCCCGCCGTACCGTCGCCGAGCTCCCGCACCCGTGCGACATAGACGAAGAGGAACGGCACCGTGAAGCCGTTCCCGAACGCTGCCAGCGCGTTTCCGAGCTGGATCCGCCGCAGCGCGGCGGCCTTCGCCGAGGACGCCGAGGAGACAGCCGTGGTCAACACTCACCTACCTGAGTCGAGGAGGGACAAGGAGTACAGCTACGAAGACTTCGAAGCTAAAGTTCGATCCTAAAGAATACACAGCGCAAGTGTTTAGAGCGAATGAGTTGCCGTGCGATACTGCGCACATGCCGGACCGACAACCGACGCTCGACGAGCAGATCGCCATCTACCAGCGGGAGTACCGCGAGCTCGACCCCCAGGTGGAGAAGGTGGTCAACGCACTGAGCAGGCTGGACCGCAGGATGAGCGTGGCCTACGGGCGCCAGCTCGCGACGCTCGGTCTCAGCAGCCCGGAGTGGGAGGTCCTCAAGGAGCTCGTCATGGCCGGCAGCCCCTACCAGCTCTGGCCCGGCACCATCGCCAGACGGCTCGGCCTCACCCCGGCCGCGATGACGCACCGCATCGACCGGATGCTCACCCAGGACCTCGTCACCCGTGAGCGTGACCCGGACAACCGGGTCCGGGTCATCATCGGCCTCACTGACACCGGCCGGGAGAAGTGGCTCGAGGTCATGCGCATGGCCTCGGTCTTCGAGGAGGAACTCCTCCAGGACCTCGCCACCGAGGAGCGGGTACAGCTGGGTGACCTCCTCACCCGCCTCCTGCGCCGCGTCGAGCACGCCCAGCCCGACGCCGGCGGCCGTCTCAACGACCTCGACTGACGGCCGGTGCCGCCGGGAGGACCCTCCGGCCCGTGGACTGCCGGACGTCCGGAGGGAGTTGGTCCGCCACCGACGGCATCCAGGTCCCGGCCTGACGCCGTTTGACACCGCCACAAGTGATCCGTAAGGTTCCTCGGGTTGTCAGCGGCCGGTCACGGCTTCTGGTGACACTTCCCGCCGTTCCGGCGGATCCTCTACTACTGAGCACTCTCCCTTTGCGGGGGTCTGTTCGTCGTGCCTTGGCATGGTGAATTGCTTTCGTGGTTCGGCTCGATTTGGAGCCGGGCGGGGAAAGGCTCTAAAGTAGCGGTCAGCCGGAAGGCGCCCCGCCGACAGGGGAATCCGATTCGGAAGACGGCACGGAAACGGGCCGGAAAACGGATCTGATAGAGTCGGAGACACCGAAAGGGCAAACGTCCGGAGAAACCAGTGAGATGGTTTCGAAGGAAGCGTCCGTTCCTTGAGAACTCAACAGCGTGCCAAAAGTCAACG